>JBQTHX010000035.1:0-3909 GCA_052389415.1 Nitrosopumilaceae archaeon | reverse complement strand
TTTAGAGTAAAAGTCACCGGAGTAAAGCCTGTGGCAACCGTAGTTGTTCCTTGTTGCAAGACTGTCCAGTAACCTGTTATTGTACCACCTGCCATATTCTGTGAGCGGACAGTCAGCGTGGAGGTTGTGGTTGGTGGTGGCGTTACAACTACATAATTTGCAGTATATGTTGTTGCAACAGATGGAGTACTAATTGTATGAGTTGCAACTCCTCCGTCAGACCATGACTGGAATTGATAACTTTGTCCACCAAGACTTTGCATTGCGGGCGCTTGTAATGTTCTTGTGATTCCAACTACGCCTTCAAAAGAATATGGTGTTGCATGTGGTTGTCCATCGAGATTTATTGAAAGACCTGAAACATTACTTGCAAGTGTTATCATAGATTTGTTTGGTGTAACATCTCTTGTAACTAGGCTAGTAAGACCAGTAGAGTCTGTCACTGTAAGATAGATTCTATACCAAACATCGGCTGATGTCTCTCCGACTGTTGGTATGACAAAACTTCCACTCGTTACTGCATCAAATTCTAAAAATGGATGAGTATGGGTATTGTGATGAAACAAGACAACCCAGTGAAATGCACTAGCTGGTAGTGTGCCATCCTGCATATCTGTTGCAGAGCCGCTAAACGATATAGTGTCTCCTGCATTGTACTTTGTATCAATTATCGGTGTGTCTATTGTTCCTTCTGGAGGATTTCCTATGGTGATGTTTACTGTGTCAGAATCTGTTCCTCCATTTCCATCATTTACTGTCAGGGTGGCTACATATGGTCCAGCATTGTTGTAAGTATGCGATGCTGTTACTCCTGTAGCTGTGGGGGTGCCATCACCAAAGTTCCATGAATAAGTAAGGACTGTCCCTGGGTCTGGGTCGCTGCTTCCAGAACCACTAAAACTTACGGCAAGTGGCGCTGGTCCAGCTGTAGGATTGGCAGTTGCAACTGCGACAGGATTGCTATTTCCTGTATTCACATATTGAACTCTATGTACAGTACCGCTTCCTATAGAGAGATAGTACAGACTTCCATCAGGACCTATCTTGATATCAACTGGGGAATTGATTGGTGAAAGAAAATCAAAAACTTGGCCATTGGGCGCCAGTCTTTTGATAAATCCAGCTACATAATCACCAAAGAAAAAGCTTCCAAGATATTCTGGAGGAAATTGGTTTGACTGGTAAAAAGCAGCACCAGATATCGCTCTACCTCCGCCATCATGCGGATATGCATAAATGGGATTTACAAAGCTTGGATTAGAACAGACACCCTCGCATGTTGGCCATCCATAATTTGCTCCGCTTGTTCCAGAATTAATCTCCTCCCATGCATCTTGACCAACATCATTAATGTACATCAGATTTGAAGAAGGAGAAGGATCAAATGCAAAAGTAAATGGATTTCTTAATCCAAGTGCCCAAATCTCTTGTCTTGCTCCAACTGTATTGTAAAATGGATTGTCAGTTGGGATTGTTCCGTCTGAATTTATGCGAAGCATCTTTCCCAATCTTGTTGATAGTGATTGCGAGTTTGAGGGATTGGCATTCTCTCCCACAGCCACATAGAGCTTGCCATCATTTCCAAAATGAATTGCACCTCCGTTATGATTTGTTGCAGTGCTAAGATTTTCTAAATTTAGAATCTGGAGTTCGCTTCCAGCAAGAGCAATGTCGGGATTTGCAGGATCTGCAGTGAAGCGACTGATGCGATTATGAATTGGTGTACTACTTGTGGTATAATAAACATAAACATATCCATTTGTTGCAAAATTTGGATCAAATGCAATTCCAAGAAGACCTCGTTCGCCAGAACTGTTTACAGGGACTGTCAGAAATGGTGTAGAAAGTAAAACTCCATCTTTAATCACTCGTAATGCTCCACTCTTTTGTGCAACAAAGAGTCGTCCATCAGGAGAAAATTCCATTGCAGTAGGACTGCTCAGACCGCTGATAAAAGTAGAATCGACAAAAGTTCCTGCTGCCTCTGCAATATGAATCGGCTTGTTATCTTGTGGAAAAGAAATAGAGCCCCCTAAAATAATTAGAAATAGAATAATGCTTGTAACAGGCCTTGTAATTCCCACTATTGGGAAAAAACGCAGGCAAGTTAGTTAACTATTTCTATCAATTTCTACCTTTGAAATTTTTATGATTTTTTTATCAGTCTTTTCTGCAAATGATTGAGAGAAATTGTTGATCTCTTGGGTTGCAAGATTGTGGTAATTTTTATCTAGTTTAATTCATTCAATGAGGCATGCAATTTGAGATTGTAAAGAATCCCATGAGTATGCTTGAAGTTACCTTTGACAAGGATGAAGTAATAACAGCTGAAGCAGGCGCCCTTGTTTACATGATGGGAGGAATAGAGATAAAGACAAAGATGCGTCATGGTGGACTGTTCAAGAATCTAAAGGTGATGGTTTTAGGAAGAGAATCATTTTTTGTAAATGATTTTGTAGCGCAGGAAAATCAATGCCACCTAGGCCTGTCAGGCCCTCCTGTTGGTGACATCATAGAGATTCCAATCACTAGCTCTAGTGGTTTTATCGTACAATCAGGTTCTTACATTGCATCAACAAGTGGTATCGAGCTTGATACAAAATGGCAGGGATTTACCAAAGGACTTTTTGGAACAGAGTTTTTCATGCTAAAGGCACTTGGAAATGGTAGCATCTTTTGTAACGCATATGGAGGATTAATTGAAAAACATCTACAACCAGGTGAGAAGATCCTAATTGATAACTATCATCTTGTGGCGTTAAATGAAAACATGGAATACAAAGTAAGACAGTTCGGAGGATTGAAAAATACAGTTCTTGGTGGTGAGGGACTGGTTACTGAAATTACTGGTCCTGGAACCGTTTTCTTTCAGACTAAGAATCTCAAAGAGCTCATAGACTTGCTTGGAATAAGAAGCAGACAAGAGACACGGCAAGATGGGATAAATTTTGGCGGATTTAGGATTCCATAAATTTTCCAAGTTCTAAAAAATTAACTAAATCTACTTTTCTTTATTGTCTTTTGTAGCCTGTCTTTCTTCCTTCATCTTTTCATGAGTTTCTTTAATTTTGTCAAGGTTATCCATCGCTTTTTCTTTTTGTTCTGTAGAGACTTTTTGTCCTCTTGCCTCTTTTATTAAGGTCTTCATCTCGTCTCTATATTCTTTGAAGAGTTTTCTGTACTCTTCTCTTTGATCTCTGTACTTTTCTCTTATCTCTTTTAGTTTTGTCTTGCAAGTTTCTTTTATGCTAGCTCCTTCTTCTTTGTCATCGGCATTTTTCAAATCCTCACGACATTTTTTGATTGCATCTATTGTCTCCGCTCTTTGTTGTTTCATCATTGCAATATGCTCGTGTACATAATCAGATACATATTGACCAAGATTATCATTTTCTTCTGATGTGCTGGTTGTACTAGCTGAATTTGTTTGAGCAAATACCAGTCCAGTAGAATTGACGAGTGTCCCCGTAAGGAAGACAGCCAAAAGCAGGACACCCGTCTGTTTCATTAATAAAATTTCTCCAAAGTCTCGTTTAAGCATTAAGTAGAAATGATAAGAAGTAATATTTCATTACATACATCAATCGATAAAATTTTCAAATAGTACAGACAAATTATAGTTTACATTATTTCGCTTGTATGGCAATTTTGTTATTTTCTATAGTGAGCTGCAAACGTGTCCAAGTCATTGCTATTGATGTCAGTCAAGAATTGTTGTCGAATAAAAGTACCATAGACAACAAGGTCTCGTGCAAGCATTTCTAATCTAGATTGTAATCTTGGGTTTACAATTTTTCCGTCCTGAAGATCCTCATGACTGTTTATTGAGATACCGTATGGTAAGCTCCAACCATAGCATTGTCTCACAGCTGTTCTCATCTGGTCCATTACTGTAAGACCCTTCTCATG
>JBQTHX010000034.1:0-77903 GCA_052389415.1 Nitrosopumilaceae archaeon | reverse complement strand
TTTTTAATCCAATATCATTTGCAACTATAAGATTAGCATCTGATTCTTTCAGTTTTCTTCTAGATTCACTAATAATTTTTTCTCTAGACAAGTTAGTTTCTGCTTTGAATCCTACAAGAAAAACATTTTTTTGGATTTTTTTAATTTGATCAATAATTTTTGATGTACGTTTTAGTTTTACTATAATTCTATTCTGATCACTTTTGATCTTTGTTGAGCTCGATTTTTCTGGCATATAATCAGAAACTGCAGCCGCTAAGATCACAATGTCAAATTTCTGTTTCATTTCTTTTTTTATAGCTTCAAACATCTCTTGACTTGTTTCAACTCTTACGAGTCTAACACCTTTAGGAGGCAATTCTTTTCCTGGACCATAAATCATAGTGACTTTAGCTCCAGCAGAAACAAGCTCAGATGCTAACAAGACTCCAGTCTTTCCCGTACTTTGATTTGTAATTACTCGTACAGGATCGATGTACTCAATGGTAGGTCCGGCACTTATGAGTACTTTTTTTCCACGTAATTTAGAAGAAGATCCAAACTTTTTGAGAACAAAATCAAGAACTTGCTCAGGTTCGGCAGCTTTTGCCTTTTCCTCAACCATCTGAGGAGAAATAAAATCCACCTTGTTTTTTAGAAAATCCATGTTTTTTCTCACTGCCGGGTTCTCATACATTGCCTCATGCATGGCTAAAGCCACAACAATTGGTATCTTTGAGCCAAATCCAACGCTCAAAACAGTAGAGATTGGTGTATCGTCTATCCCATTTGCCAATTTTCCAAGAGTATTTGCAGTACAAGGATAAACTATAATCATATCAGATCTTTTGTAGTCTGCAATCTTGATATGTTCTAAATCTCCAGTAAGTTTTGTTATTACTTCGTTTCCCGTTGCCCATTTAAAGTAACTTGGCTTGATTAAATTGGTAGCAGCTTTACTTGCAACGCAAATAACATCAGCCCCATGTCGCATAAGCAGTCTAGCTAGCTCAATTGATTTGTATGCTGCAACACTTCCAGTAATACATAAAACAATTTTTTTCCCAGTAATCTCAGTACCATCTGAGCTTACAATATCAAGTGATGGATGGTCACGCAATTTCTCTTTTCAACCTTTCAAGCTCTGATTTGTCGATAGAAAAGCAGTGTTCTTTTGAAGGAAATTTACCAGAAGTTATATCACTTTTGTAAGCTTCAACAGCTTTAACAATTTCCTGTGATAGTTCAAGATATCTTTTAACAAACTTTGGTTTTAGTTTTTCATACAATCCAACCACATCATGAAAGACAAGTACCTGTCCATCACAATCTGGACCAGATCCAATTCCTATTGTAGGAATTTTAATGGAACCTGTAATTATCTTTGCAATTTCTTGTGTAACCATCTCTAATGCAATGCTAAAAGCTCCAGCTTCTTCGAGTGCTTTTGCATCTTCGATTAGTTCTAGTGCAGCATCCTTTGTCTTTGCCTGTACCTTATAGCCTTCTTGTAATACGGTAGTTTGAGGCTGTAATCCAATGTGGCCCATGACTGGTATTCCTGTTTCTACTATGGCGTGTACTGTTTCAGCTATCTCACGACCGCCTTCTAGCTTGACCGCATCTGCCCCTGCTTTTATTAGTCTACCAGAATTTTCTATTGCCTGAGATTTACTTGCTTGATATGACATGAATGGCAAATCAGCTACCAACATCGCATTTTGTCTTCCTCTACTAACAGCTTCTGTAAAAAAACACATCTGTTCCATTGTTACTGGAATTGTATTTTGATATCCCAGCATAACCATTCCACCACTGTCTCCCACAAGCAGAATATCCATTCCAGCTTTATCACAAAGTAATGCAGTAGTGTAGTCGTATGCAGTAATTACAGAAATCTTTGCAGAGCCTTTCTTTGATGTGATGTCCTTTACAGAGTTAGGCATTAGTTCTTCTCCCAAGATTTTTTTTCATTGTAAGTATAGCCTGGGTAAGATTTTTTTGGTTATCGAAATTTTGTAGTTTGAGATCTTCTTTCTTTGTTTTTTTAGAAATATCAATCAACATTTTCATACCGCGAGTAACATTATCTACAATTGTTATGTCAGCAGTCTGAGCAGTTCGTGAAAGTGGATTAAGATCAAAAGTTATCACTTTTTTTCCAAATTTTTTCAAGGCTAACGTTCTGTCGCCATCTTCTATTGGCACTAGAACCACATCTGCAGAAAATATTCCATTTTTATCAACAACTCGTCTTGCACTGTCAAGTTTTGGAATTTTTCGTGAGGATCTTGGATCTAACCCCAAAATTTCTTTTGCGCCATTTTTCTTCAAAATGTTCGCAATTGCTCTTTTTCTTTTTTCGTTGACATAAAAGAGGTTTACCTCAATCTTTGCATTTACAGTTTTTGCAAGATTTACAATCTCTTTAGGGCATAATGCAGCAAAGTTACCATTTACTGAAATTACAGGATATTTTGCCAAAACAAGTGTTTTTGCTGCAGCTTTTATGGCTTTTAGGGCGTTTTTTGACGTCTTTTCTCCTATTAGGTAATCAAACGTCTCCCCTCTTCCATGAGCCATGAGGCCTTCCTCGACGACTAAACCAGATCTATATCCTTGGACAAGCTTTTCTCTTATGTGCAGGGATGCAGCCCTGGGATGTGATTTTGGGATTAACACTGGCCTACTCTGGCTCCACTTTTGTCAATCTTTGACCGAATGACAATGCCATTATACTTTTTCAAAATGTTCATTATCTGTTCTTCTTTTTGTTTTGGAACTAGTGTAAATACCGTCTCTCCAAACATTGCAACACCACACTTGAAACCATTGTCTTGAAGATCTTTTATGACAACATCCATCTTTGGCGTGATCACATTAACATATTTTGCAAATTCCAAAGACATGTCAAGAAAGTCTTGATAATTTCTTGACTCTAGAAGCTTGTCTACCATCTTTCCTCCAAGACCATTTATTCTTGGGAGCTGATCTTTGATGAATTCTTTAGTAGAAATTGGAGAAAAACAGATTACAATAGCAGAAGAATCGTTATAGATTTTTTTTAGACTTCCAATACCAGGTGCTCCTTGTTTTGTTCTTATTTCAAAACCTCCATAATATGAGGACAGAACAGTTCCAAGACCTGTTTTACAATAAATTTCAGCATTATGTGCTATTTGTCCAATTTGTGTTCGTGAAAGGTTTGTATCCATTGCTTTGTTTAATGCAAGCGCAAGACTCAGTGCAACGGCTCCACTTGATCCAAGTCCATATCCAACTGGAATCGCAATATGGTGTTCTATATCAACAAAAAAACTTTCTTTGGCAATCTTAAAAAATTCATTAATAACAAATTCAGAAACCTGTGTATTATCAGTCTGGTATCCAGCTACCTTGATCCTAAAATGAGGTTTATCAGAGCTTGTAACCTTTACAGTAGTTGTAACGCCTTCATTTATGCAAAAACCCGCTCCAAGAGAGCCTTGAAGTTCTGGTCTTTTCTGGTCCATTTCGGCCTTGAAGAAGCCTGTAATGTGTCCAGGACAAAAGGCAGTTGCTTGCATGAGCGCATTAAAATTCGCATAAAATATAAAAATAATGATTAAATAATTTATATTGATATAAATTGACTAAATTTATTCGACGGCTCCAGAAGATTGGGAGCAGTATTTTGGTTTCGCTTCCAAAAGAGTGGATCGATGCAAATAAGTTAGAAAAAAGTGATGAAGTTGAATTAGATACAGGTGTAAACAGTCTTTCAATAACACTTTCTGGTGACCACAAACTTCCAAAGGAAGTCATGATATTATATCCAGTTTCAAAGGAAGAAAACATCATTGCCAACATTACTGGCGCATACCTTCTTGGATATGATATCATCAAGATAAAAGGTAAATCTGTGATTTCGACAGAGGATCGCGAAAAAATAAGAACTTCAATGCGAAGGCTTGTGGGAATGGAAATCGTAGAAGAAGATTCTTCTAATGTTATCATGCACTTTCTTTTGAATGCAACAACACTTAGTCCGGAAAAAATTCTAAAACGGATGAGCTCAATTGCACTTGGAATGTTCCGTGACACATTAAATGCATTAATGTCAGAAGACAAAACAGTGCTCCAAACAATTGCAAACAGAGACGATGAAATTGACAGACAGTATTTCTTACTAGTTAGATTAATCCGAAGCACAATGGTTGACGCAAAGCTTGCTAACGCATTAAATTTAGAAAATATTGATATCTTGGACTATAGAATAGCTGCAAACCTACTCGAAACCGCTGGAGATACAATAGTAGAGCTTGCAAATTCTATATCAGAGATTGGACGAATGAAAAATGAATTCAAGAAAATTTCTAACACTGTGCAATATATCGAAGAAATACACAAAAAGTCTATTGAAGCATTTATTGAAAACAACAGATCACTTGCTATCGACGCAATAAAACTACATCGTAATTATCAAAGGAGAAGCACCGAAATTCGTACCTCTTTGGAACCTAAAAAACAGACATCCATCGAGCTTGTTGATCTAGTATATACTTTTGAAAAGATAGCACGTTGTTGGGCCGATGTAGCAGATCTAGTAAAACCAGTATATCAAAACTAGATTGGAATCTTTTTCTTTATGGCGTATGTCAAAACAGCACAGATCGTCTTTGAATCAGATATCTTTCCTGACAGGATCATCCTTAACACTTTATTAAAATCAATTTTTACAACAGAAAGAATCTCATCATCATCCAATTCTAAATCACTTGATTTTTTTAGTCCTGTTGCAATAAAGCAGTGAATTATTTCAGTATTATATCCAATGGACGGATAGTATTTTATTAATGGAATCATTTTTTTTGCTTTATAACCTGTCTCTTCCTTGAATTCCCTAAAAGCACACTTTCTTGGATCTTTTTCACCTTTATTCATCGTACCTGCAGGAATTTCAAGAACGTATCCATGTGGAAAACGATGCTGTTTTACAAGAATAATCTTACCTTTTTCAATTCCTAGTATTGCTGCAGCACCTCTGTGCTCGATAATTTCCCTTCGCACTTTTCGTTTTTCTATGATTCCGTCATAAAGAGTCAAAGAAAGGATCCTTCCCTCGAAAATCTTCCTTTTCCTCATATCACATTATGTTCAGAAAATTTGCTATATATTCTATTGATAGGCTAGATGAAGGCGTCGTGTCTTCATTGCAGACTTGATGCTATCTTTAATCCACTCTTCAGGAAACGCAATCTTTTTTGGAATGAAAAGATCTGCCAAGGCAACTCCGTCTACTTTTCGCACATTTTGTGTTACCTCATCAAGTTTGAATATATCATCACTGTACAAAAACAAAACAATCTGATTCATTGCTATAAACGGTTTCTGCAAAAACGATTCACCAAATTCTTTTTCTAGTTTTACAAGAGTTTTTTTCACATCTTTTTCTACCCAAACAAGAATAGCAAAAGGAATGTATCCAGTAAATTTCCTAGGATCATATACTAGAGTAAATTGCATTGCATTATTGTTTTCTAGTTTTTCAAGACATCTTGTTATTGTCTTTGTTGACAGCCTAGTGGATTTTGCAATTTGGTCAATTCGCGCACGAGGACAATCCAAAAGAACGCTAATTATCTCAAGATCAGTTTTAGTAAGTTCTGATTTAAAACCAAAACTCTCTGCTTCAAAAATAGAGAGAACCCTTACATCTTTCATAAGGTTTTTTGCTAGCTCTATTTTTTTCTCTGGATCATCTTTTACTACGATGCTGCAAACAGTTATTCCGCCAACACAAGGAACAACAAAGAAAGGTTCACCTAAGAGTTTCACCTGTTTTAGAATATACTCTAAATCTTGTCCAGCTACGACAAAATAAATTACGTTAAATCCCAAAATTGGCGGTTCAATTTTTAATGCAAATTTCTCTATTACTTTTTGGTTAATCATTTTTGCAATTCTTGTTTTCACTGCACCACCTGAAATTCCCACTTGCTGTCCAATTTTTCTGTCGGGCGTTCTGCAATTATTCAACAAATGAGTGAGAATTTGCATGTCTAGTTTGTCCAATTTCTAACCCTGTAACCTCATTTGATAATACAAAGATACTATTCATTAATAAAAATGTCGTATATATCATTCTAATACGTCATATACATTAAATATCAGACTATTTCAATAGGATCTTATGGATTACCGAATTCATCTAGCAAAAAGAATGCTGACTAACAAGAAAGGGAGTCTCATAGGGGCTGTCTTGGCAGTATCTGTAGGAATACTTGTAATTCATGTAAATTTCGTAATTTTTCAAGGATTGTATGATGCAATTGTTAGGGATCTGAAAGATTACAGATTTGGAGATATTCTAGTAACTAACGAAGAAGATTATATCGATAAAAATGATATTGCATTGATAAATTGGTTTGAAAGAATTCCCGGAGTTGAAGGTGCTACATCAAGATTAGATGCATCCGCTTCGATAAATGCGACAAAATTAGGAAAAAGATCCGAAGAACATAGAATTCCAGTAGTCGGGGTTGATCCATTAAGAGACACACAAGCATCTACCATCCACAATACAGTGGGTGATGGCCAATTTGTTTTTTCTAGAAATTCGCTAGTAATGGGTTCTAGAGTAGCACGTGATCTTGGTGGAATTGAAGTTGGTGATAATGTAAGATTAAAGTTTGTAGATAGTCATGGAGAAGATCAGCTAAAGCGATTTATCGTAACTGGAATAACTTCGTCTGCAGGTGGACAAGGACTAGATACCAGTGTTATTGTTCACATTGACACGTTGCGAAGCATACTTGATAGAACTGATGAAACTGGAGCTATTCTAGTAAAACTAAGTGATCCAACAAAAGCAACGGAGATCAAAGATTTCTTTTTGAGATCATTTCCATCTGACGATTTCAAAGCAGAAACAATAGAGGAATCTGCAGAAACACAACTTAGCGGTTTTAGATCAGGTATTGCTTTGATAAATCTTATTGGATACTTTGGAATGATGTCTTCCGCATTTGCTATTGTAACAATTCAGATGATGCTTGTATCTAGCAAAACTAGAGAGATAGGGATTATGAGAGCAATAGGAGCAAAAAGAAAAGATGTTCTTATTTTATTTTTGTTTCAGGGAATGATAATTGGAGCAATAGGGGCAGCAGCAGGAACTGGTCTTGGTTTGGTATATACTTTCTATGCAAAAGAAACAAAAATGCAATTTGAGGGAAGTTTGGCCTTGGAAGTCACCTATAATTGGGAAAAAATAGGACAAACTGCTCTGACCTCATTTGCATTAGCAGTAGTAGCTTCAATATATCCTGCATACAGAGCGACTCGACTCTTACCAGTGGAGGCAATGAGATCTGTCTAAAGGAGTTTTGGAGGTTAGAAATTTGACCAAGACGTATGGTGAGGGTGAAACCGCAGTTCACGCACTCAATGACGTATCCTTTACAGTTAACAGGGGAGAATTACTTCTTATTGTAGGTAGCTCTGGTTCTGGTAAATCTACATTACTAAACATGATTGGATTATTAGATCGCCCTACCAGCGGTACTATCTTTCTTGATGGAGTTGAGACAACTACTCTTAATGATAACCAAATATCGTCATTTAGAAATTCCAAGTTAGGATTTGTTTTTCAATTTGCAAATCTTCTATCAGATCTAACAGTTTTAGAAAATATTCTTTTACCAAGAAAAATCCAAAGAACCGATGCAACCGCTGTTGATGAAGCAAAAAAACTCCTAAGAACAGTTGGTCTTGAAAAACAAATGAACAACCGTGCTAATAAAATATCTGGAGGTCAAGCTCAAAGAGCGGCCATCGCAAGAGGTCTAATTAACAATCCATCAATAGTTTTAGCAGATGAACCAACAGGCAACTTGGATTCAGTTACCGCTGAAATAATTATACAACTCATGAAATCTCTTGTAAAAAAATTAGGACAAACTTTCATTATAGTCACACATGACCGACACCAATTTGGGGACGTCGATAGGGTAATTACAATAAAGGACGGTCGTGCTTTTGAAGAAAAACAAGAAGGAATGGAGGTAGCTGTCTCATGAGAAAATTACTTGCATTACTTGGATTATTCTTGATAGGGCAATTATTTGGTGCTGCATATGCACAGACAACAACATCAAATTCACCATTTGCAAGAGAGTTTGGAGAAATAAAATTCCTTAATGCTTACTTTGGCAATTTTAGGGACAAGATGGAGGTAGAACCAGGTGACATGAACGTTCCATTTACAATCGTCATGTCTGCTGTAGGAACTCAGGATATCACTGGAATTCGAGGAGAATTGTCCTTACCAATGGGATTCTCTTCATCGAATACCAAGGATGGACTAATAATGGCAGACACTGGTAACGTGGCTCTAGCTGGTGAGATTTTTTCTCTAACCTTCCATGTTAATTTGGATAAGAATATCAAGATTGGACAATATCCTGGCACTGTAAAGATAGATTTCTCAAGATTAAGAGAAAGTGGAACAAGAAATTCCTTCTTTAACTTTGATTTTCAAGTTACCGGTAAAAGTATTCTTAATATTAAATCAGTAGATCCCTTCCTGACTTCAATAAAAAATAATCCAGTGACGATTCAAATCTCAAACGATGGTACCGCAGCATTATCTAATGTTCGCGTTGTTTTGCAAAATACACAGACAAGTGTTTCAGCTACCGCACAGTCTGTTACAAATTTGGAAAATTCAGTATTTGATCAAAATGAGTGGAATATTGGAAATATTGAACCAAAATCTACAAAGTCTTTTGAATTTAATGTCTACATACCAGACAGGTTAAAAGATGAAACACTTCATGCCCCTATGGAAATAACTTATTTTAACGAACATGGAGAAGCCAAAACAGTTCTCAGAACTATCGACTTTTACGTTAACGGATTGATAAGTGCATCAATTTACAATGTTGATGTTATCACTTTGTCCAATAAACAGACTGTAATTGGTGAGGTCCTTAACGAAGGAAATGTTGATGGTCTGTTTGCATTTGTTATATTAGAACCACTCGGAGATTCTAACATCAAGAAAACTAGTCAGTATATTGACAAACTAGAACCAGATTCGCCTGTACCATTTAACATTCCAATTGAATTTGATGGTGAAGCAAGAGAAGGTGAACACGACGTACGTATTATTGTACGCTACAAGGATTCTTTACGAAATGAAAATATGATTTCATACGATACCACAATATTCTATAAGGGTATGCCAAAAGAGGAGAAAAGCAACTTTGCAGAGTTTGGACCATTCATTATTTTGGGTGTGATAGCAGGAATTGGAGTACTTGCATACACTAGAATAAAAAAGCGAAAGAAGAAACCACTGAATCAAACAAGCTAAAGTTATATTTAGTACAAGAGATTTTTCTTCATGACTTGGGATGAAATTGAGGTCCCAAAAGAAATCAGACCTTTTATGCTTGAACATGCTCAAGAAACAAGACTGGGCCAAAAAAATGGCGCAAATAAACAATATCGATATGGTAACTTGCACATCAGAGAATATGATGACAAATATCTGCTTCACGTGGACAAGGTAGATCCAAGAAAAGATCCTTTAGGTCATCTGATATTTGATGCTCCCGAAATTCTAGTCGGCCTTGTAAGTGCTACAATTGGCGGCAAAAACATTGCATCACAAATCTATAAAATTAGAAAAGATTCAAAAAATCTCTCTTTACTTACAGGATTTCTAGCATCAATAGCACTTGGATACGTTGGTTATTCTCTGACAAAGAAGATCAAAAATTTATAGGAGTAGATCAATCTTTTCAAAAAAAAGAACCATCAAAGTCTTTCTCAAACTTTTGCCACTTATTTTAACACTTCGAAAAGACAGAAGAGATTGGGTCAAAAGAGAAGGTAAAAACATCAAGACAGAGAGATATCAAAAAAATGCGCAAAAAGTTCTTAATGCTTTTGTGAGTCTTGGACCGGTTTACATCAAACTTGGTCAATGGCTTTCTTCAAGAGCGGACATTTTGCCACAACCATACATGGAAGAACTTGCAAAATTACAAGACGATGTACCAGCAGTTCCCTTTGACCAGGTTAAACCAATAATTGAAAAAGATCTTGGTCCTATTGAACAAAACTTTGATCACATCGATACTAATGTTGTTTCTGGTGCATCTCTTGGGCAAGTATATCTTGCCAAAATAAAAGAAAAAGACGTCATCATAAAGGTTCAAAGACCAAACATTGACAAAATTGTAGAAGAAGACATCAAGATTCTCAAAAAATTTCTTCCCATAGCAATGAAATTTGTAGATCCAAACTTGCGCTATTCTGCAGAGGCAATGCTACTACAATTCATAGAGACAATACATGAAGAGATGGATTATAGAATAGAATCACAAAATCTAAAGACAATAAAGAGAAACATGCGTAATTATCCAAAAGTAGTGATTCCTTCTGTGTTGGATGACCACTCTTCAGAACATGTACTAACAATGGAGTACATCCCAGGAATCAAAATAACTAATGTAAAGGCATTAGATGAAGCTGGAATAGATAGAGAGCAGATCATTGTCAAAGCACACAAGGTCTTTTTCACGATGCTTTTACATCACGAAATATTCCATGCGGATCCTCATCCTGGGAACATTTCTGTGACAAACGATGGTTCTCTAATTCTCTACGATTTTGGCATGGTAGGAAGGTTAGACAACGAAACACGACTAAAGTTAATTCGATTATATCTCTCACTAGTTGAAAAGGATCCTCCCAGAACAGTAAACGCAATGAATGAGCTTGGCATGCTTGTTCCTGGTTTTAACTCAAGTGTAATTGAAAAGGGAATAGAAATGTCAATTCAGGCAATGCATGGAAAAAAACCTGACACAATGGAAGTACGGGCATTAATGGAATTGGCAAATAAAACCATGAGCAAATTTCCATTCAAGCTTCCAAAACACTTGGCACTTTATATGAGAATGGCCACAATTCTTGAAGGAATCTATCTCACCCACAAAGTAAAATTTAGATTTGTTAATGTCTTGCGTAACATTTTGGAAGAAGAACATCTTATCAAAGATGCATATGTGGAAGAACTAAAACATTCTATAAACAGATTTGCAAAATCAATTGATGCTACCATATCGATAGCACCTGAACTCAAACGATATCTTGATGATAACAGATCATTTCAAAATATTATACCAAGATATCCCGGAAGTATCTTGCTTTCAGGAAGCATCCTTTCATCTGCAGTCTTTGTTGGCTCTGCAGTACTATATACCACAAATGAATTTGCAGGACAAATTGGTATGATAGTATCTATAATTATAATGGCGATATCTGCACTTTTTAGAAGACGTTAGCTATTCTATTGTAATATCTTTTCCATTCTTAGTGGGAATCTTTAGTGTCAAAACACCATGAAGATATTTAGCAGAACCAACGGCTTCCTCACCTTCTTTCACATCTATGGGAAGTCTAATTTTTTTATCCACTTCATGTGGTCGTTGGTGCCAGATCATTGTTCCATCATGAACTGTCTCTCGTTTTGCGGTTATGGAAAGAATATTTCCATTTATTCTCAATTTGATATCCTTCTTATCAAAGCCTGGTAAATCTACTGTAACAATTAAACTCTCATCATCTAGCATTATGTCTATAGGTGGTAATACAAACTCGTAAAATTCTCGTGATTTATTGCCTATTTCCTTCAGGACTTCTTTTGCCATGTGATGTACTAGACCCATCTTTATGTAATAAAGTATTTTTTAGTTATAAACGTTGTAGATTCATAATTTATCTAGAACTCTATTAATTACAATTTGATGATAATAGTACTGGAAGGATTTGACCAAGCAGGTAAAGGAACACAATCAAAACTTCTTGCAAAATCACTAAAGACTAGAAAATTGAAATGTAAAATTTTCAGCTTTCCTGATTATTCCACTCCAATAGGAAAGGAAATCAAGAATTATCTGAGCGGAAAAAGGAAATTTCCACCTCAAGTGATTCATTGCCTTCTTGCTGCAAACCGATGGGAAAAATCAAAAGAGATAGAGAAATTTCTCTCAAAAGATTATGTGCTTATCATGAATAGGTACTATCAATCCAATTTAGTTTATGGTATTACAAATGGTCTTGAATTAGAATGGTTATCTGGTCTAGACGCAGGTCTTCCAAAAGAGAATCTTGTGATAGTCCTTGACGTAAAACCAAAAGAATCCTTTAACCGTAAAAAAATTCAGCGCGACAAATTTGAAAAGAATAAAGATTTTGCACAAAAAATCGTTAACAATTATAGAATTCTAGCAAAAGAACTTGGGTGGGAAATAGTAGACGCTTCACAGACCAAATCAAAAGTCCATAAAGATGTAATGGAAGTTGTTCTAAGATATCTTAATTGACAAAATGACAAAAAAATATCTTGAGATAATTGATCCGATTCATGATTTTATCAGAATCTATGAACCGGAGATTAAAGTAATTGATACAGCAATCTTCCAAAGATTACGTAGAATACGACAGCTAGCAGGTGCACATCTTGTTTATCCTAGCGCCCAACATTCAAGATTTGAACATTCTCTTGGGGTAATGCATATAGCTGGACAAGCATCCGATGTTCTCAAAGATAGGGGATTTTTGAATTCAGATGATGTTGCAGATCTTCGACTAGGTGGGTTATTACATGATGTTGGTCATGGACCATTTTCCCATCTATTTGAAGAAGTTTTACAAAAGAAAAAGAAAATCACACATGAAGAAATTGGCAAAAAGATCATACTGCAGACTGAAATTGGAGATTTTCTATCAAAATATGGTTTTGATAAAAAGTTTCTGACCCAATTAGCTTTTGGTAATTCAAAGCATCAATTCATGAATGAAATCATCTCAGGAGGACTGAGTGCAGATATGATGGATTATCTTCCAAGGGATGGATACTTTACTGGCGCTGAACATGCAAAAATTGATTTTAAAAGAATAGTTCAATCTCTTGGAGTGTACGAAAAAAAACTTTCTCTTGACAGATCTTCGCTTTATTCATTTGAATCCATGATGATCTCACGATATCAAATGTTCAAAGCTGTTTATTTTCATAAAACTGTACGATCAGCTGAAGTAATGTTACTAGAATCAATGAGTCTTGCAGATGATGAATTAGAATTTTCCTCATATGATCTTGACAAATATATCCAATTGACAGATGAAGTTGTCATTTCAAAACTTTCAGCATTGCCTCAAACATCGTCAGATCTAAAAAGAGCAAGCAAGCTTGCAAAGGATTATCAGAATCGTCGGTTACTCAAATGCGTATTTGAAAAAGTTCTAAAACATAAAGAAAGCCTTGGCATAAAATCATCAGAAATAAGAAAAGAAATTTCTAGAAAATCCAAAATAGAAGAATCCGAAATCTTCATTGACATGTCAACAACTCCAACTATTCCGCTCACACCTTCTAAAAAAGAATCTCAATCAATAATACTGACATCAAAAAAAGGTTCACAAAAGGAGGGCTATGAGCTTCCAATTTCAGAGATACCATTAGTCTCTGCAATATCAGGTTTCATGAACTTGTTAAGAGTTTATACTGCAGAAAAAAATAGAAAAAAGGTTGAAATTGCAGCACAAATCATCCTTGGTGAAAACAAATCATGAAAAAAAGAATTGTAATAAAATTATCTGGAAAATTGTTTGGAATTGATGATTCAAAAATCTTGAAAGATTATGCAGCATTTTTTGTTAGAATTAGCAAATTTTGTCAGCCTATTGTAGTGGCAGGTGGAGGTAAAATTGCAAGACACTACATCTCTCATGCAAGGTCATCTGGTGCAGACGAGTCAACTCTAGACGAACTTGGAATAGAAGTGTCTAGATTAAACGCAAAGCTTCTGATTTATGCAATACAGGACAAGGCATACCCACATCCTCCTACTAATCTAAAGGAAGTAACACACGCAGCTGATAGTGGACTAATTGTCATAACTGGTGGTCTTCATCCAGGTCAGAGCACAAACGCCACTGCTGCTCTTATTGCAGAGAAAGTTCATGCTTCAATATTTCTGAATGCGACAGATGTAGACGGAATCTATGATTCTGATCCTAACAAAAATAAGAACGCAAAAAAGTTCAAACGAATTGAGATTAAACAACTTCGCAAAATGCTTGTACATCAAGAATCGATTGCTGGCGGTTACGATCTGATGGATATAGTAGCATTGAAGGTAATTGAAAGGTCAAAAATCAAGACACGAATTATAAAGACAGATATCAAGATCTTAGAAAAGGCAATAAAAGGTTCTCCCGAAGGAACTGAAATTATACTAGCTTGACTTTTCCATCATATTCAGGAATTCCTGCAGATATGGCTTTTTTCATAATCTCCCGTGCTGCTTCCTCTTCCATAACTTTGGATTGTGCTTTTGCATATCCTTCCTCATCAACGATGACAGCAAGCCACCCATCATATTTGCTCACAACTGCGACAAACTCCTTTTCTCCAACTGGAACAAACTTTCCTTCTGATTTTTTTACAGTAAGTGTTAACATAGCAAATCCTGCATGATTGAAAAGATTCATCTGAGATTTCCTAGCCCTTTCCTGTCCTATTCTTACTGCTTGATGATATTGCACAAAATTATTTTCTCAAGTTTTAATTAAAGCCTTTTCAACTCAACGTTTAAGAGAAGAACTAATTTCATAAGTTTAGTGAACAGAAAACCTATAGTAGGCATAGCGGTTGGAATTTTTGCTGCAATCATAATAGCTGTCGCAGTTTTGCCAGGCTCAGATCTCCTGAAGAGTATCGTGCCAAAAGATGTTAAACTTCCAGGCACACTAAATACCATTTCTTCAGAAATTCAACCACTAAGTGTTCAGCTAAACAATATTTCTGTCCTGTCAGTATCCGAAAAAGAAACTGAATTAGAGTTTGAATTTGACATTTCAAATCCAAATGATAAACCAATCTTGTTAGAAATGATAAGTTTTGATATTTTTGAAAATGATGTAAAAGTTGGATATGGACAAATTGGAGAAAGGCTCTCTGGACAATACGCAAGTTCAAATTATTATACGGTTTTATCCAAATCATCACTTGCTATAAGCAATAAAATCACAATCAAAAACACAGGAAACAATCCAGAATTTTGGTTAACTTTGCAAGAGGGTACTCCACAATGGAGAATCCATGGTGAAGCGTTCTATAGCACAACTTCTGCATTTAGTGGATTGGCAGACTCGGTAGTCTTTGATTTTGTCAAATGAGATGCCTTTAATATCATAAAATCCAAAAAATGAGATTATTTGTAAAAAATGAAACTTATTTAGATAAACGATATAAGATTCTAGAAAGGAAATTCCTTAACATGGCAGAATTGATGATAGCATATACAATAACTACAGGCGTATTCATCGCCTTTGGTGTATTGTTATTTGCATTACGCGGCAAAGGCCACTCAGTTGCAGCTACTGGCCCAGAATAGGGAACCAATTCCCTTCGAAATTTTTTAATCTTCTTTATCCTTAAAACCTAGCAAAGACTCTATAGAGAAACTAACTGGTTTCTTTTCCTTGGCATAGCATTTTTCATAATACTGACAAGTGTTGCACTCTGACGATGGTTCTAGAACTGGAATTTTTTTCTCTTCAAGCAAGCTATTCAAAATTTTTACTCTACGTATAGATTCTTCAAACATCTTATTATCACGAATCAAAGTAAATGATACCTCGTCACCGTTTTCTGTAAGATATAATACTATTCCATCAGTCTTCTTGAGAATCCAAAGACATGCATTCAGATAGAGCGCATCACTGGGAATTAGTTTTTCTGGTAGTTTAGAAACTGGGCGAAAGATTATGACAATGTCGTCAACCATCATGTCTGCAATAATCTTTATTTTTACAGGGTCTACAGAGAATTCTCCCTGAATTGAACCATATGGCATCTTTCTTATTAATTCTCTAAATAGATCCGAAAATCTGAGTCCTTTTGGTTCCATTGGATCTATTCGATCAAAATATGAACGACGCAAACATCTTACGACTTCAGAAAAGTGAATTATTTTGGTATTCTTTTCAATTTCTAGTTTTGTATCATGACTTATGCGTTCTAATACATCTGTAATAACGTGTCTGTAATTTCTATCTCCCATCAAGGTGGGTATTCCTAGTTCTGTGTCTGTAATATATTTAGCTCACTAATCGTAAAAGTCCTTTTGATATCTTGTCAGAATAACCAAGGCCTACAAAGTGAAGGCCAAAACCAACCAATACGCCTAACAGGATATTTCCTGTACTAAAGTAGATTCCCATAAATATCACCAGAGAAGGGATTGTTAGTATCAGGGCAAGAAATGTACTTACCCAGGCTGTGTTAACAATAGTCTCAACGCTCAATTCTTGTTTTTTTCTAAACATCTGACTATCTTGTCTAACTGGCGTATGGGTAATCAATGTTAAATTTTTTTGATCAGACAACATCATTTCATATAATAATCGTGAAAAATTGGTTATAAATTTACGTAGTATGAAATTTTTCTTATATTTTTTTTATATGTGTTATTTTATATCTAATAAACAAAATATTGTAATTCTTTGTTAAAATCTGATAAAGGATATGAGATTATCAAAGTATATTCATTTTTGTGGCTCTAAAAGACAGAATTTTTTTAATCACATATTAACAAATAAACAAAAATCATGAATTTTTTATTGGAATCTATCAATTATACAATACTGCTACTCTTCGATAACAAGTTTTGTCATTACTGATTGTACTGGTATTTGTTGTTCTACTGCAAACGCGATTGCAGATAGGTTTCTTATTTCATAGGTTGTAAGCTTCAATATTCCAATCACAGTAGCAAAGCTAAACATTCGTGAAAAAGTCCTGTTAATTGCTTTGTAAATAGCAAGTTCAAAAGCTCTTTCAAATTCTGATAACGCATCAATAGGATTATCGGTTTGTGGAATCAATTCCTTGTAAGCAGTACTTGACAATTCTGACATTGCATCTTTTACAGATTCTGCACTAATCATTCTCCCAAGCAAATCTTTAGGCGCTGATCCGGTTTGTGTTACAATAAGATCCAGGATGTGTTGTTCATCAAGGCCCCAGAACTTTCCGCGTAAAATGCTAAGTATATTGTAAAAATCAATATCCAAACTTATCAAATGTACAAGATCATGTTCTCCAGATGCTTTTACTGCACTGTCTAGTTGTTTGTAAAAAACTTTGTCTAAATACGTATCAAATACTTGAAGATTCTTTTTTTCATTATACAATGTAACCGCTTTTGCAATCTCTTCACCAAACTCACTCGCGGCAAGACTTGATACAGCCTCCTCGATATCCTTTGCTACAAGTGCTTTTACTACCATGTCACGTCTGCCTATCAATTCTTCAGCATGCAAATTTACATATGGTTCTATTTCTTCATAGGATCTTCCTAATACTTTTCCTTTGAAAATAAGCTTCAAATTCCAAATCAAGAATTTTAGATAGTATACATTTAGGATTTCAGAGCCTCCGCCCACAGATTTTGCTAATGAAAAATGGATATCCGCAAGATGACTCCTAAGAGCTGATTCAATTTTTTCGGCGGTGATTGGTTTTGTAATTTTTGATACAGCATTAATGTATACCGTACTCTTTATTCTTGTTACAAGTTCATCCAGATTTCGTGATTCGGCCAGTGTTTGCAATTCTCCTTTTCCAAGTAACCTGCCACGGGCACTAAATGATTTTACTGAACCAAATATTTTCTGGGGAGCACCTATGCCCATTATGTAACTTCTCTTTAGTTAGGATTTTAATGTTTGGAGATAAGATTTGATTGGAAAAAATTGATTATAGATTCACGTTCAGAACTTGTCAAGGAAGAAAAACCCTCTAAAAGTTCAACATAAGTAGACAACGATTTATCAAGCGCATATTTCAAGCGATTTGAATTAAACGGAGTAAGCTTCTCTAACTTTTTATCAACATATGCTTCAACATATTTTCTAAGTAACGCAAAGACAAAATTTGGCGCCACATTCAGGAGTGTAAGAATCACTTCTTTGAATTCTTCCTCTTTTATTTCATAATTCTCTAAGAATTTCTTTAGGATCTCTATCCTTTCATCCTTTAGTTCATCAAGGGATGTAGCTACCAGCATGCCACTCTCTGTGAGTTTGTAATATGGTATGCCATGTTCTTGCAAAACCTTTGGGCCTCGCTTTAGAGGTAACCTTCCTGCTTCCTCCACAATTCCCAATGGAAGCAAGACCTCATCAAGATCTCTAAAAATTCCGGAATAAACATTTTGCCACACTGTATTTCCCTTTTCTGCAACTTTATGAGCTAAAGAAGTCCTTGTATTCATCATGTGTCTTGACTCAGTTGCAAGATTTGCTATGATTGATCTTTGACGCATTGCCTCGCCAGTTAGATTCTCTCTCCTTGTTTTGAATGTCTTAAAAATAGACAGCTTTGGTTCGTCAACAGATTTTAAGGATGAATCTTGTTCTTTCATACAGATGATCTATTTCGTATTATTTTATTAGATTGAAAATTAATGACCTCGTATTTTTGATAGGTATGATATAAAATCTTCATTTTACGTTATTATCATATAATTCAGTACATTATAATACTTATTATCTGATTAATATATCATAAAAATCGTCAAATATGATACAATGTTTTTTATACTTTCAATAAGGACAAGATCCAATGTTTTGGAAGAGAGCACGAAGGTCCGAGGTACTTACCATAAGTGCTGTAATAGTAGCTTCTGCGCTACTAGCAATAAATTTCTCGGGAAACGCCTTTGCCTATACGGCAGACGATCCCGCAGTAAAATATCATTGCTTTGAAGTAGATGAAAGCGAAAATCTGGTAGTAGACGGAGATGGAAATTTAGTTCCATGCCCGATAGATACTGGTGACACCGCTTGGATGTTAACTGCTTCAGCACTCGTGTTGGTAATGACACCCGCTGGACTTGCAATTTTCTATGCTGGACTTTCAAGATCAAAGAATGCAACTAATTCGTTGATGATGGTATTCATCACAACTGGAATTGTCGCGGTGCAATGGACTCTATGGGGCTACAGTCTTGCCTTTGGTCCAGATGCAGGAAATGGATTCATAGGCACTTTAGACTGGGTAGGACTCAATAACGTACTTCATGACGTTCCATCAGACGTTTACGGTGGAATTACCGGAGTCACTGTTACTAATCAGACAGTCATGGTATTCCAGATGATGTTCGCTATAATCACTCCCGCACTAATTGTAGCCTCATTAGCAGAAAGAATGAAGTTTAGTGCATTCGTGATCTTTGTACTTCTATGGGCAACATTCGTGTATGACTTTGCCGCTCACTGGACATGGTCACTAGGAACTGGTGGTACAGCAATAGGCTGGACAGGCGCACTTCCGTCACTTGACTTTGCAGGCGGAACCGTAATCCACATCACATCTGGCTTCTCAGGACTAGTTATAGCTCTGATGTTGGGCAGAAGATTAGGATATGGAAAGGTTCCAATGGAACCTCACAACATACCACTGATAGTTCTTGGTGCAGCTTTGCTCTGGTTTGGATGGTTCGGCTTTAATGCTGGATCAGCACTTGCAGCTGCCACAAACGCAGTCAGTGCATTTGTAGCAACTCAAATTGCTACAGGAATGGCAGCCGTTACATGGATGTTAGTATCATGGGCCCATACTGGAAAACCTTCTACAATTGGCGCAGCAACTGGTGCTGTAGCCGGTCTTGTAGCTATTACACCAGCATCAGGTTTCGTCTCCCCAATGTCTGCAATTATTATCGGCATTGCTGCATCATGCGTATGCTATGGCGCAGTGCTGTTTAAGAACAGACGCAAATGGGATGATGCACTTGATACATGGGCAGTACATGGCATTGGAGGATTAGTCGGTGCACTCCTTACTGGTGTATTTGCTGAAAAGCGATTTACACCATGGGGCGCTGATGGACTCGCATTTGGAAATCCACAACAACTACTTAACAACGCAATTGGTGCATTTGCAGCAATGGCATGGGCAGTAGGTATTACTGCAATCATAATCAAGATTATGGATGCAGTGTGGCCAGGAAGCATACGAGTTACTCCAAAAGAGGAAGAAGTAGGTCTTGATATAGCACAGCACGGAGAAAGAGCGTACGTAAACGAATAGTACGACTCACACTTTCCTTTTTATTTTTATTCAATCTTATTGTGAAATGAATTTAGATATCTTCAACTAAATTCCTTCCATGTTTATCACTACTGACGAATTGGTAAGAACGCTTGACGATCAGAGCCTGATCGTTATAGACACAAGATCATACAAAGATTATTCTGTTGAACATGTTCCTGGTGCTGTGAATCTAGACTTGTTTTCGTATCATTGGTTTGATACATCAAAAGAAGGTTTGGAAGCCTTTGACATGGAAATGCAAAAACTATTTTCTTATGTTGGAATAACATCAGAAAGCAAAGTCATATTTTATGATGAGATCTCCGGCATGAGTGCAGCTCGAGGCGTGTGGCTCTTGTTATATCTTTCACATTCAAAGGTTTACATGCTTGAGGGTGGAATGAGAAAATGGAAAAAAGAAGGTCTACCCATAGAAACAAAAACAAACGGCTTCAAACCTTCAAAATTCTCTGGAAAACTCAACAAAGAAATCATTGTGGGATTTGAATACATAAAAAAAAATTTAGACAAAATAAAACTTGTTGATGCTAGATCAAAGGAAGAATTTGACGGTACAATAATACGAGCTGCAAGAAGTGGTCATATTCCAAAAGCAATACACATTGATTGGAACCGTAACATAACAGAAGATGGAACAATGAAAGACAGTAAATCTCTTTTTGAACTTTATCAACAATTATCTCAATATGATGAGATAGTGACTTATTGTCAAGGTGGATATAGAGCAGCAAACTCATTTCTAGCTCTAAAAAAACTTGGATTCAAAAATGTTAAAGTCTATTTAGGTTCTTGGGGAGAATGGGGAAATAGATTGGAATTACCTGTGGCCTAGTCTCTTTTCTTCCACAAGAGTTGATTATAAAGCATCTCTGGTGCAATCTTCTTGAATGGTTTTCCACCACCATCATACCATTTTGTAAAAAATTCGTAGAGATGTAACCTTAAAGACTGAATGTATACGATCAAACCTTCGATCATCATTATTCCAAGATTTCCGCCAATTATCAAAGCTAGTCCACCGGGTGACTCCGCTCCTCCCATTGAATGATATGAATTATTTACAGTTAGTAAAAGTGCTGCATGAACAAGAAGCATAATTCCAATTCTTGCATAACTTATTGTATGTGATAAAAGCTCAACAGTTTTTACTAATAGCACTTCGATTACAACATTCATAATGCTGCCTCCTTCTCCTGGATGTCTCTTATTGTGAAGTACTCCTCCAACCATTATCATTGCCATGCAACCGATGGTTACAGGTATCGCAATTCTTGCGACAATCCAAACACGTGCCCAATCACCTACAAGTATTGTGACCCAAGGAACAGGCTCATTGTGAATACGTGAATACATGTTCATTATGTCGTATCCAGAACCAATGGCAGTCATCATGATGACTACTACTCCCCCATACATTACAAGAGTTGGAATGGCTTCTGAAAACATGGTAAACTTGTCACCTCTTCGATAAAGCCGTCTGATGTGTAAAACAAATGCCCAAACTAGATGAATTATTCCAAGAAATATCGAAACTTTTAGAATTCTAATCACTTGTTCAAAGTTTAGTTCAGATACGCTAATGATTCCAACTAACCACTCTATAGAATGAAGTGGACCACCTTCTTCTAAGAGTGCATGAATCGGAGCAAATGCATCTAGATGAAAACCAAATGCCTCGCCCGTCAATATTCCGGCAAAGGCTGCTGAACCACCTGATATGGCAATTAGCATGCCCCATTTCGCAAGTGTTCCTTGACCTTTGAATTTGAACAGTAATCCCAGAAGCATAAGCAAGATTCCATGGCCAAAATCAGCAAACATGATCCCATAAAATATTGGCCACATGATCGCTATCATCGGCGTTGGGTCCGCCTCACCACGTTTCGGTATTCCTTGACTCTCTGTAATGACTTCAAATGTTCTAGTCCATGCCTTGTTAGCAAAAAGAACTGGAGTCTCCCTGAGTAATTTGGGATCAACAATTTCCTCAGTTATTGACATCCATCTTTTTGTTATTTCTATGAATTTTTTTTCCATTGTACGTGGGATGTATCCTTGTATTACCGCAAATCGTTTTGTCCCTCCAGGTTTGCGCATTTTTTCGAGGACATCCTTTGCAATCCCGGAACCTTCATGCAATGACAGTATCGGACCACGAATTTTCTTTTTTGTTTCTACAAGTTCCTTTGAAAGTTTTTTTTCTTTGGCAGTAAGTTCAGTAATTTTTGAAACGACTAGACTATATGCTTGACTAGGATTTTGTGGAATTCCCTGTGGTATGATAAACGGGTTTGCATTGAAACTTCGAAGAACCTTGAGGACTCGTTCAGAGTCTTGGCTATCAGTAAAAATCATGATTGCTGTTTTTAACTTACTATCTAGTTCATACTTGAAAATTGTAATTCCTTCAAGTGTGCGATTAATCTCAGCGAAGTCTGAGGAATTTATTACAAACAGATTTGTGTAAAAATATTTCATCTGTCCAAGATTGCTTAAATTAATATTCAGTTTTTTTACAACTTCTAGAGTTTCTTTGAGGCTAGTGTATTCTTCAAGAGAACGTTTTGTGTTTCCATGATCCTCAAGAAGTTTTGCCGGTCCATCAATGATTGCATGACTTTTTCTCTCCAAATCATTTATCATAGTTGCAATTTCATCAAGCTCATACTGGTTTCTTTTTATTACTAACCCTTTAAACAAAATTTCCATTATTCCAACTCTACTTGGAATTTGAAGACCTTTTACAACTTCATCAATTGTTTGATAGAGTTTTTGAACTTTCAATAGCAGATCATCAATCTCAGGAGTAACAGTATCATTTTGCGTTTCTATCTTATGGAACCACTCAAATTCAGTTAGCCTTGAAATCGCTTCTGGAGACTCTGTTCTTGGTACAATAATAGTTCCCAACATTAATTCTGCTACAACCAAGACAGATTCTCGGGTGATTTCACGTTTTTAAAACGTTTCTAAGAATTTTTTTCAGAGTCAAAACATTAAAATCTGTTAGCATTAAAACGCCTGATCGTTGACATCTAGCCCTGCATTAGAGAAAACTGTTGATAAGATTCTGAATCAATCTGAAAACGAACTTCTGATGACCTTAAGCCAATCACTTGATGACTCTAAGAACACGCTCTCAAACTCGCTTTCTTCACTGGAGCAAGATTATGATAGGATACTTGTAGATGGTAAAAAGGAAGCTGACAAACTTCAAAAACAAATCACTGGCAGTGCTGCTCTTGAAGCTAGGAACAAGCAACTCTTACACGTTGAAGAATCTGTTGAGAAAGTATTTGCAAAAGCTATAGAAAAGCTGAATGACTTGGTACGAAATGAAGATTACACTAAACTTGTGACTCAATTACTTGATGAATCAGTAAAAGGACTTGGGACTTCTGATGTTATTATTGAATGCAATTCAAAAGACAAGTCAGTAGTTCAATCAATTTTATCTAAATTTCCAGGTGCAACATTATCTTCTAAAACAATTAATTGTCTTGGTGGTCTAGTAGTAAAATCAAAGGATGGATCGATGAGCTTCGATAATACAATCGATGCGAGAATTGAACGTCTAAAGCCTTTAATAAGGAAAGACATTGCAATCAGATTCGGCAGATAGTTATGGTCGCAAAAGGAAAAATAGTTTGGGTTAGCGGTCCTGCTGTAAAAGCAGATGGAATGTCTGATGCAAAAATGTATGAAACGGTTTCAGTAGGAAGTTTGAATCTTATTGGTGAAGTAATTCGTCTGACAGGCGACGTTGCATTTATACAAGTTTACGAATCAACAAGTGGACTGAAACCAGGTGAACCAGTTATTGGTACTGGAAATCCATTAAGTGTTTTACTTGGTCCTGGAATAATTGGGCAAATTTATGATGGAATACAAAGACCATTAAACGAACTTTCTAAAAAATCTGGAGCTTTCATTGGTAGAGGTGTTACAACAACACCCGTAGATATGACGAAAAAATACAAGTTTACCCCAACGGTCAAAGTAGGTGATAAAATACAGGGAGGAGATGTCCTTGGTACAGTTGACGAAACTCAATTAATCAAACACAGTATTCTTGTTCCACCTGATCATCCTGATAGCAAGCTTATCAGCATTGTGAGCGAGGGTGAATACGACCTTGAGACAGAGATTGCTGTCACTGAAAGTGATGGAAAGAAAAGACCTCTAAAGATGTATCATAGATGGCCGGTAAGAAAACCGCGACCATACAAACAAAGATTTGATCCCACAGTACCCCTGATTACAGGACAACGTGTTATTGATACGTTCTTTCCAATAGCAAAAGGCGGAACAGGTTCTATTCCAGGTGCATTTGGTACTGGAAAAACTGTAACACTACACCAAATTGCAAAGTGGGCAGACTCCCAAGTCGTAGTTTACATTGGATGTGGTGAACGAGGAAATGAGATGACCGAAGTTCTTGTAGAATTTCCACATCTAAAAGATCCAAACACTGGAAGGCCTTTGATGGAAAGAACTGTACTTGTTGCAAATACAAGTAACATGCCAGTAGCTGCAAGAGAAGCAAGCATCTACACAGGAGTTACAATCGCTGAATATTACAGAGACATGGGAAAACATGTTGTGCTTGTTGCAGATTCTACAAGTAGATGGGCAGAAGCTTTACGTGAAATGAGTGGAAGGTTAGAAGAGATGCCAGCAGAAGAAGGTTATCCATCATATCTTGCATCAAGATTAGCAGAATTTTATGAAAGAGCAGGACGTGTAAGTGCTCTTGGAGGTCCAGAAAGAGAGGGATCCGTAACTCTTGTCGGCGCTGTATCGCCATCGGGTGGTGACTTTACAGAACCCGTTACAACTCACACCATTAGATTCATCAAGACTTTCTGGGCATTAGATGCAAGACTAGCATATTCTAGACATTACCCATCAATCAATTGGATGAATAGTTATTCAGGTTATCTTTCTGATATTGCGAAATGGTGGAGTGCAAATGTTAGTGATGAATGGTTGCACTTAAGAAATGAGGCATATTCAGTATTGCAAAGAGAAGATACTCTCAAAGAAATCGTAAGATTGCTGGGACCTGAAGCACTACCTGACGAAGAAAAATTAATCTTAGAAGTTGCGAGAATGATAAAGATAGGAATCTTACAACAAAACTCCTTTGACAATGTAGATACTTATTGCAGTCCTAAAAAACAACTCAAACTTCTAAAACTCATGGTTAACTTCTTCAAGGGAGGTCAGCGTGCGCTAAAGGAAGGTGCAACTCTTCCAGATATCCGCGCTATGTCTGTAATCAGTAATATTTTAAAAGCAAGAATGGAGGTTCCTGATGATCAAATCGAAAAACTTGACCAACTTGATTCATTGATGAACGAACAATTCAAAAATATTATGGGAGTGAAAGTCGCGACTTGACACTAGAAGGCGGAATAGAATACAGCAAAATAGCCGAAATTAAAGGACCGCTTGTTATAGTTGATGGAGTAGAGAAGGCTTCGTTTGACGAACTTGTAGAGATTCAGACAACAGATGGAGAAAAAAGACTGGGTAAAGTTTTGGAAATTGGAAACGGAAAAGCTGTAGTTCAGGTTTTTGAAGGAACAACAGGTCTTTCTATATCCGGAACAAAAGCAAAATTTATCGGAAGAACAATGACGATGCCAGTCTCTGCTGAGGTTCTTGGTAGAGTATTTGATGGACTTGGCAGACCAAATGACGGATTGCCTGATCCAATAGCTTCAAAATTTTTAGATATTAACGGAGAACCAATGAATCCAGAGCAGAGAGAATATCCAAAAGACTTCATCCAAACTGGTGTTTCAGTCATAGACGGAATGTTGACACTCGTGAGAGGTCAAAAGCTTCCAATATTCTCTGGTTCTGGAATGTCACATAACATCTTAGCTGCTCAAATTGCAAGACAAGCAACAGTAATAGGAAGTGGTGAAGAATTTGCTGTCGTCTTTGCAGCAATTGGGGTGCAATACAGTGAAGCACAGTACTTCAAACGAAGTCTAGAAGAATCGGGTGCTCTTAAAAGAAGTGTACTCTTTCTTAACCTAGCTGATGACCCTGCAATTGAAAGAATCATTACTCCTCGTGTTGCACTTACCGTAGCTGAATATCTAGCATATGACCTTGGCATGCATGTTCTTGTTATTCTTACAGACATGACAAATTATGCAGAGGCTCTGCGTGAAATTAGTGCAGCAAGAGAAGAAGTACCTGGAAGAAAAGGTTATCCTGGCTATCTCTATACAGACCTTTCAACAATTTACGAAAGAGCAGGAAGACTACGTGATAAAAAGGGAAGTGTGACACAGATGCCAATACTTAGTATGCCAGCTGATGATATCACACATCCAATTCCTGATCTTACTGGGTACATTACAGAAGGTCAGATTGTATTAGGTAGAGATCTGTTTAGGAAAGGTATCTATCCACCGGTCAATGTCTTGATGAGTCTTAGTAGAATCATGAAAGATGGTGTAGGTGAGGGAAGAACACGTGCAGATCATATGGAAATTGCCAATCAAATGTATGATGCCTATTCAAGAGCACAAGAAGTAAGAGCTCTTTCTGAAATAGTTGGAAAGGCAGGGCTTACTGGAGTCGATATAAAATACATGGACGTAGGAGATGCGTTTGAACAAAATGTCTTGTCACAAGGTGTGGACGAAAATAGAGTTCTTGAAGAAACACTTGGATTAGAATGGAAAACTGGCTCTATCTTACCAAAAGGTGAGCTTACCAAAGTCAAAGACAAATTTATCGATCAATATTACAAGGCAAGCTAAATGTCCTTTGGACAAAATGTCACTGCAACAAAAATAGAGCTCCTAAAGTATAAACGATCCAGCCAAGTTGCAAAGATGGTACAAAAGATTCTTGATGACAAACGTGAAGTTTTACTAAAAAGAATTGATGAAATGATAAATGAAGCAACTAAAGCTAGAGGAGACATCTGGAATCCACTTCAGGATATATACAGATCTGTAAACGATGCATATCTTTCATTGGGTACAAATACCGTAGACTCTGTCGCACAATCTACTCCAGCAGTGATGCAAGTTGATGTAACAGTCAAACGCGTAGTAGATGTATCAATTCCGGCCCTTTCAGTAAAAGAATCTGATACAAAATCTATGCCCTATGGTTTTGCTGATACAAACGCTTCAATAGATAGAGCTGCAAAACAGATCAAGACAATGCTTTCACAAATCTGCAAGGCAGCTGAATATGAAAACTCTATCTTTAGCCTTGCAAAAGCCCTCGAAAAAACTCAGAAGCTACTTAATGCACTAGAAAATGTTATCATTCCACAATACCAACTGCGAGTTAAATTTATTCTTTCTACACTCGAAGAAAGAGAACGTGAAGAATTCGCAAGGTTAAAAAAAGTTAAAGCTGTCATTGAAAGGAGAAAATCATAATGGATAAGGAAGAAATTAAAAAATTGCTAGAAGAAGCAAAACATAAACTAGATGAGAATCACGAATCATTTTCTGAAACAATAAAAAATGATCTGAAGACTTTCAAAAAGAAAACTCTTGACAAAATCTGATCGAATATCATATCATGATTTAAATATGGCGTGAGAAGGAGCCTACTTTGAGAATGAAATACGTAACCTATGCACTCATTGTTGCATTAGTTATTTCAATTTCAGGTTTTACTGGAGTTGCATTTGCTCAAGAACCAGCAGCTAGTACTACAGGAGACAGTTCTTCGAAGTTGATGGGAGCAGGGCTTGCATTTGGTCTTGCCGCACTTGGAGCAGGTGTAGGTCTTGGTTATGTAGGCTCTGCCGGTCTTGCGGTAATTAGCGAAAATCCAGCTCTACAATCTAAAGTGTTCATCTTTGTCGGTATGGTTGAATCAATTGCAATTTACGGTATCGTCATGATGTTCATCATTTTGGGACAATAAACTAGTAATACTTTAGCTCGTTAACATCTAAAATTCTTGTACAATATCTACATCTAAGAACAAGTCCATTTTTGTCCACTACATCCATTATTGATTCAATGTCTTCACCACTGTTTGTAATACAATCAGGATTTGAACATCGAAAAATTCTTTCAATCTCATTTGGTAAAGTAACACGTCTTTTTTCAACCAGCTTGTAGTCCTTGATTATGTTAACAGTAGCCTTCGGAGCAATCAATGCAAGTTTATTTGTGTCATCGTCTTTAAGAAATCTGTTTTCTACTTTAATGATATCTTTTTTTGAAACTTTTGCACTTGGTACATTTAACGCAATTGTTATTACATTTCCATCTTTTCCATCAATTTCAAGTGCATTTAGAACTTTGAGACCTTTACCAGCTTCAATGTGATCAATGACTGTACCATTTCTTATTCGTCTAACAATAAGATCGGACTCTGACATTGGAATACTTTGTATAGTACTCATATATATTATTGAATTAGAATGAGCAATTCTTTTTTCCAAAAAGACATTGTCTCAATACGTGATTTTGACAAACAAAAGTTTGACACCATTTTTAACGCTACTGATAAAATAATCGATATGAATCCAAATGAAAGACGTGAAATTGCACGTGGAAAAACATTAGGATATCTTTTCTTTGAACCAAGTACTAGAACAAGACTTAGCTTTGAAGCAGCAATGGCATCACTTGGTGGTACATCCATAGGAATCGCGGATGCTTCCATTTCTTCTGCAAAAAAAGGTGAAAGCCTTGCTGACACTGTGAAAATCATGTCACTTTACTCTGACATTCTCGTATTAAGGCACCCACTTGATGGTTCAAGCAGATTTGCAGCTGAAGTTTCTACAAAACCGATGATAAATGCAGGTAGTGGAACTGAAGAACACCCAACACAAGCAATTCTGGATCTTTACACGATGAGAAAAGAAAAAAAGAAACTAGATGGTTTGAAAATAGCTATTGTTGGCGATTTGAAGTATGGAAGAACTGTCTATTCTCTACTATATGCACTTGGTAATTACAAAGTAGATGTTCATCTTATTTCTCCACAAGCACTAAAGATTAGAACTGATTCCACTTATGAAATCAAAAAACGATTATCATTTACAGAATCGGTTAACCTGGAAGAAAATCTAGACGAATTTGATGTTATATATGTAACAAGAATACAAAAAGAGAGATTTGCAGATACAGAAGAATATAACAAAGTAAAAGGTACCTACAAAATTGGTCCTGAAATAATAAAGAAAATGAAAAATGATGCAATCATCATGCATCCTCTACCGCGTGTTGATGAAATTTCACCTGAAGTAGATCTAACAAACCACGCAAAATACTTCAAACAAGCAGAATATGGTAAAGACACACGGGCAGCTCTACTTGCACTAATGTTGAATGAAAAAGGCTTCTGATCACCTACTTAGAGGCGAAAACTTGTGTAATCTCAATATGATAATGAAACTCATCATAAGTACTAGAACTATAATTGCAAACGATCCAAATTCAGGAACAACCACTAGGGCAAATTGGGTTGATGCTGATGTTCCAGCGATTTTTTCAAATCGGATAATAATGGGACCTTTTTGTTCCTCAGTAAAAGTATACTCTTCAAATCCACCTCCTATTACTGCATTTCCAGATGTTCTATGAATCTCTCTTCCATTACTTAAGATTACAAAATCATAAGTTGAATGTTGTTTTGTCTCTAGCGTTGCAGAATCTCTTATAGTAAAGATAAATTTCATTTTCTCTCCAGTTTGAATTACTGGAGGATCCAATGAAAGATCTACTTGAAATCGTTGATCGTTAGTAGAGGCAACAAGCGGAAATTTTATTTCATCATCTGCAATTAGTTTGAACTTCATATAATTTGGTAAATCGCCAGATTTTTTTTGTTGATCCCTTAGGAATTTAAGATGATCTTGTATCAGCAAAAAATGTACAATTCTTCCATCCTCAACAGAATAATCATCTATGGTTATAGACGATTTAAACAAATCAATACCATTTACCTGTCCTACATAACTGGGCGCTAAAAGTTCTGAGATATTTTTTGGAAATAATAATTCTTCGTGGACATATGGAATCTGACTAATGTTTTGCTCACTCCAATCAAATGGCATTTCAAATGATATGATTTTATCATGAGAGTTGTATTCAAAATTCGTTATTGTATCATAATATGACCTTACTCTGAAATTCACATCTTGACCATCTTTAGTTTTTTGATCATGATAGGTCGTATCACCAATACTGATGTATGCATCATATTTGATGGGCTCATCAAGTAAGTTATCAGGTTCATCTACAGTGCGTATCTCTATCTCTAAATGGTATAATCCGCCAGAATTAAAGACAGGTCCTCTTAATTCTATTGGTTTTTCATCGGTGACCATCCAAGCTCCAAGTAAAGGCTCCTTTTCACCAGAAATTTCAATCTCTCCTTCGCGAGTAGGATATACTTTAATTGTTAAATCACCATTTTCACTAAAGAAATAATTTCTAAAAATCATTTCATCTTTATAATTTAGACCTATCAAAAAATTTACATTTTTTATATTTTCTCCAGTCTTAGGATCAAACGCACGTACTTTGATCTGTTTGTCTACTAAATTATCGTCATAAAAAGAAGGTAACATCTCGGCAGTGATCGTGATGTCACGTCCCTGATAGTTCACAGGGGGTGGAGTATCTATGCTAAGACCATGACCAAAGGCTTGAGTTACAGTTGGTATGATAATTATTAGAACAAAAACTATTGAAAAAATTTTATAATCCAACGGAACCTCTCAACTTGCTCCGAATATAAATTTCTGCTATTAAAAATATAATCTAAGTAACAACTAACTTGACGTGTTCCATTTTTTTATTGGTTTTAAAATCCTTTGTCATAATATCTACTTTCTCTGCTTCACCATGTAACAAAAATAATTCCATGCACTTATTCCCCTCAATCTTGCTGTGTAGATGCGTCCCAATTAATTCTTCATGATTGTGTTTGATACCAGTGACTATTTGTTCAGACTCTTCATCGTGAATAATCATAAGAATTGCGTGTATTAAACCAGAAAGATTGCTTCGTTGCTTTTCTTCTGAAATCAAATTTCTGATACCTGCTCGTATTATTTCAGATCTACCAGAAAATCCCATGGATTTTTGTAGTTTGTCAATCTCCGAGAGAATTTCATCATTTAGTGATATTGAGACGATTGGCACAATTAGAATATTATTAAGTATGTTATAAGTTTAGTAGTAAATGTTATTAATATTTCTTAGATTTATTAATAACGTTTTACAATAATTGGTGTGAATAACGACACAAATCTTGCAATACTTGCTATATCTACAATAATTCCACTTTCTGCATTTGTACTATGGTCATCGGAAAATAGCGATGTAACTGCTATTGAAGAAAAGCAACAGCTAAAAGTTTTTGCATCGTTTTATCCATTATACGAATTTACAAAAATAATCGGTGATGAAAAAATTGATGTGTCCACTATCATTCCACCAGGAATAGAACCACATGATTGGGAACCATCAATTCAGGATCTTCAAAAAATGCAAGAAGCTGATATGATAGTGATAAATGGTGCTGGTTTTGAACCGTGGGTTGCAAAACTAATTTCAGTTAACCCCAATATTTTGATTATCGACACAAGTAATGGGATATCATTATTAGTAAAAGATGAGCGCATGTTTAAAGTTGAAATTCAAAATGATCCGCATGTGTGGCTTAATCCGGTGTTAGCTAAAAAACAAACACAAAATATACTAAATGGTTTGATCAAAATTGATCCTCAAAACGCTGATTATTACCAAGAAAATTTTAATGCATATAATTCCAAGCTTATCCAACTTGACACAAAGATAAGAAACGAACTCTCATCTTGCGTAAAAAAAGATTTTCTTGCAACTCATGACGCATTTTCTTATTTTGCTAACGAATATGGTCTTAATCAAAACACAATACTTGGGATTAATCCAAGCGGAGAACCAACAGCAACAACAATACAACAAATTATTCAAAAAGCACAAGATTTAGATCTACATTTTATTTTTACTGAAGAAACAATAAACCCAAGAATATCTGAAGTTATTGCTGCCGAGATAGGAGCTAAGGTGTTGATTCTAAGTCCTATAGAGACCTTTGAGAAAGATTCTGATTATATAACAAGAATGGAGAAAAACCTGTCACACCTCATGGAGGAATTGTGTTCATGAAAATTGTAGAAATTGAAAACCTTACTGTTGACTATCGAGGCATTTTAGCCTTGGAGAACCTAAACTTTTCAGTAGAATCTCAGGATTTTTTGGGAATAATAGGCCCAAATGGTGCAGGCAAAACCACTCTTTTTGGCTGTATGCTTGGTCTTCTTAATGACTATAAAGGTGAGATTAGATTTTTTGGTACAAACATACGTAAATCAAAGCAATATCTTAAACAAATAGGATATGTCCCACAGAAACCTATCTTTGAAAAAAATTTTCCTGCTACCATATCAGAAGTAGTTGGAATGGGTTTGACAAAAAATTCGAAAAGTGGCAAAGTAGATGAAGTTTTGCAAAAAGTTTGGCTCCATGAGCTAAGTCACAGACGCATTGGCGATCTATCTGGCGGACAACAACAACGAGTCTTTATTGCAAAAGCGCTAGTAAATGATCCACAAATTCTGATACTTGACGAACCAGTAACTGGAATTGATTCTCAAAGCAAAGAATTATTCTATCAAATCTTGCATGATCTAAATCAAAAAGAAAACATCACAATAATTTGGTCATCACATGATCTGGATGCAGTTGCTAAACTTGCATCAAAAGTAGCCTGCCTCAATAGAACCTTGTTCTTCCATGGTGTATCAGAGGAGTTCTTTCAAAGTGAAAATCTGCTAAAGATGTATTCTGAATCATCGATGCAAATGCACATGCATCATCACGGAGATTAGTTTGATTTTTGAAATTCTTTCATATGGATTCATGCATAGAGCACTGATTTCTGGCATAGCTATAGCTCTGATGTGTTCAGTTGTTGGACTCTTCCTAGTTCTTAGAAGATATTCACTTTTTGGTGATGCTCTTGCACATGCAGCCTTTGGCGGTATTGCTGCTGGGTTGTTTCTTGGAATCTATCCGATATGGGTTGCTTTTGGAGTCTCAGTGTCAAGCGCTCTTGGACTCACTAAGATTAGACAAAAATTCCAAATTTCGGGGGACGCAACTGTCGCGATTTTACTCTCATCGGGTCTTGCTGCAGGTGTTATTCTCATTAGTCTATCAGGGGGATTTACGATTGACATATTCAGTTTTCTTTTTGGAAGTATTTTGCTTGTTAGTTTAGAAAATACAATTTTGATACTTGCTCTTACGGGATCTATTTTGATTATCATTTTGCTAGTGTATAGGCAACTAGTTTACACAACCTTTAACGAAGAACAAGCAAAGGTAAGCGGAATTCCAGTTGAAAAATTAAATTATCTACTTGTTGCAATTGCGGGAATTACTGTGGTTAGCTCTATGCAGCTTGTAGGAATCTTACTCATCTCATCGCTAATTGTTATTCCTAACGTGACAGCAATGCTTTTTTCACGTGGTTTCAAACAAACCACAATATTATCCATGACCTTCGCAGTTTCTTCAGTGATAATAGGAATATTATCTTCTTATATGTTTAACATAGCTCCCGGTGGAATGATTGTATTGGTATCGATTGTAATCTTTTCAATCTCACTCGGAATAAGATCCAGTGGTTTAATAAAAAATAAGACAATCATTCCAAATATAAAACAGGTATGAGTTGGTCTTGAACTCAGTCTACCAGAATGTCTAATTTTCTTTTGTCCTTAATGCTCTTTACAAAGAATAATGATGTTGCAATAATGCCTGTTGCTATGAAGGGTGATACAAGATCTGCATATCTGATTTCAAATGTTTCATCTTGCGAAATTATTGGTTGTCTTGGAATTTCTGTTATGGACACCATTCCAAGCTTTTGACCGCGTTGTTCTGCAAACCAGATATTTCCATCGTTGTCAGATGTGATAAATTGAGTGAATGATTGTTGAGTGGGAATCGGAATCTCTTTGAAATTGTCATTAAAAGGATCGTAAGCACCTAGTTTGTCAATAGTATGTTGACCGAACCAAATATTGCCAAATTTGTCTGAAGCCATTCCAAAAGGGAGGGCATTCGCATCCAATACGGGAATCTGCTCGAAGGTCTCAAGAGTAGTATCGAACTTGGTAATGGCGGGTGCTGTATGCTCAGCTACCCATAGGTTTCCATCATTATCAAAGAATAGAGCAGTTGGTTCTTCTAGTGGGCTTTCAGGAACAAATTCTTTAGACGTGCCAGTCTCTGGGTTGATCACACCAATTTTTCCAGCTTGTGCTTCTGCAAACCAGATATTTCCAAATTTGTCTAAAATAAGTGCAGTTGGTCCAGAAAGAGGTGCAGCTGAAATTTTATGTTCGGTAAATGTCTGCTTTTCCTGTTCATACTTTAGTAGTATATTTTTGTCTGCTAACGCAACCCAAATATTATTACTAAAATCAGTTTCCATAAATACTGGGACAGATTTTATTGGAAGATCAATGTTTTCGAATATTTCTGTGGATGGATCAAAGAATCCTATCTTTGAGTTTGGTGTATCAGTATACCATATCTTACCATCGTTGTCTATATTCAATGTGACAGAAATTTGCCCATCAAATTCATACGGCCTGAATCGTTTATCATCTATAGTAAATTTCCATATTCGTGGTTTGTTGGTGTCACTAATCCATATTGTATTTTTACCATCAAAAACAGGAAAGAGTGGTGCAACAATTTTGTCTGGAAAACTATACTCTATGATGTTTGTCTGTAATTCAGAAAGTCTAGGTTTTATCAGAACATCAAAAGATATAGCTTCATTTGCATTCTGTGTCCTTAGAGCTACAATTTCTATATGCCACGTTCCTGAAAAACCAATTGTTGCATTTCCTACAAATTTTGTAAGAGAGTTAGAATCAGCAGAATTGGTTGGAACTAGCCTAATATCAATTGGAGAAATATCTTTCTGAGGATTTGAAACCTTCAATATTACTTCAGATATGTCGTTTAATGGTTCTCCATCTAGAGAATTGATAGATGTGGTAACGGTATTTGTACCAGTTGAGAGAGGATTTATGGAAATATCGAATTTAGCCGCATTTGAAAACTGTATTGTTTTGTACTCTAATATGCCCTCAGCTTGTGTTTCTTGTAATTCATACTGTGGAAGGGAGCCATTTACTAACATAGCCACAACACCAAGAAGTACTATCCCGACGATTGATTCTATTTTTAATGACCTTCTAAATTTATCGTAAACAAATATTCTGCCAAACTCCATAGTTTTCAGTGCTGGTTTTTGAATTCTAAATTGATTATAGGCACCTATTGCGATCATTTTACTTCCAAGTGCGATTTTTATAAGAATTAATTTTCCATACGTTGAATCATATAATAATTCGATATTACTTTCCAAAAACCAAAGTAGTGTGGGACCTGTGATAATCAGAATTCCCACCGAAATTATTACAACACTAGAAATTTTGGGTAAGATTAAAAGAGAAAATTGTTCTTTCTTGTCAGATCCTAATTTAGAAAATGAAGGAATCAGTACAAAGACAGAATAAATTATTCCACCAATCCATACGGAGGCTAGAAGGTTGTGGACAAAATCCAATACTATTGAGGGTTCATTCATGAGTGCTGCCCCATGACCAAACATAGTGGTAGTAAAAATCAATGCAAGTGAGAATCCTAGAATTAGAAATTGTCGAATGTTACCAATAGATGAACTTCTTTCTGACCAGAACCACAGTGCAAGTAAAATGATTGTCAATATCATTCGTGCAAGCCAAGTTGTTCCAAATCCTGTTTTTATTACCTCAATAGCTGTAGTTTGCAGATTTATGGCTTGAACAGCCAACATCAGAATATTAGATGCTAAAACCAGCAACAAACCAATACCAGTTAATTTTAAGAATAAATGCGAATGAGTTTTCTCCAACACATCAGAGTTTTCTCTCATAGTTTTCTTTGTTTTAAGGGATTTCCAAATCAGCAATGAATAAAGAACAGAGCCCAACACAACTACCTGTCCGACTAACCCTGGAAATCGTGCTGCTGCTTCTGGCAGATATATTGATGGTCCTTGTATTTTCTTCACTTGAAAATCAGGTGGTATTGCTGCATTACCTACAGAAAAAACGATGGCATCATTTACTACATGTCCATCCACCCTAGAAAGTACTTTACTTGTTACTGTATACACACCATCGTCCAATGGTTTTGTAGTAACGATAAGTGACTGTTCGTTATCAAAATATTTTGTATCGCTATTGTCAACTTGATTTCCAGCATTATCCAGAACCCTGATAACGCTATAATCAATCTCTACTGTCTCTGAATAACGAATGATAACTTGGGTAGTTCCCACAGAAATATTTGAAAATTCTGCAGGTTCACTCACCCTTATTTCTGGATGAGCGTATGCTAAACCAAGATTAGTAAAAACAATAATTATAGAAATAAAAAATAAGATTTTTCTCATAGTTGCAATATCTTCTTATGATAATTTAAACAATTGATTACTTTTATGTATGTACCAGAATTAAGCAAAGATAATAACACGTAACAGTTAGACGTATTTTATGAATAGAATTTCTTCATTCATTTTGATTTCATCATTATTACTTGTTAGTGGGTTATCATCAGCTTCTGCACACAAAACTATAGCAGTAGAAAATTTTGAAATTGAGATAGGTTGGCGAGATGAACCACCACTTGTTGGGTTTATGAACGCAATAACTTTTGAAATTAATGAGAATACACCAGATGGACAAAGTGGCATAAAAAATGCCTTCAGGAATTTGGTAGCGACAATAAAATCTGGTGGGTTGGACAAAACCCTTGATATTGATTCCGATCCAGAGGCTGGTCATTATAGTTCAAAAATAATCCCTTCTAGAACTGGTAGTCTTGTTATAGTGTTAAAGGGGGATATTAATGGAATTCCAATAAGCTCTGAAGTTACTATTGAGGATGTGGAAGACAAATCATCACTTTCATTTCCTGATACTTCTGGCTCATCTGATCAAGATGTAGTATCACTGAAAAATTCTATGTCTGGATTGCAAAAGGAAATTACTTTGCTCAAATCAAAGATTGGTGAATTAGAAAAAACTTCAAGCAACGTAAGCTCAGAAACGGCCTATAACTTTGGAATATTTGGGCTTTCTCTTGGAGCAGCTGGAGTAATCTTAGCGATAGTTGCTATGATAAAAAGAAAATAAAGGTTTAGAGTTTTGGAATAACTCTACTTTTTGCAGTTACTGCTAGGATGCTAACTATACTTATCGCAAGTACTAATGCCGCAATTGTACCGAATTCTGGAACTACTTGCAATGAAACTGCCTCACCTTGTGGACCAGTCCAATTTGCTTCATCATCAGGAAGTCCTATTCCAAGAATTGTTACTTTAATATCAACTGCGCCATCAGAGGATAACGCATTAGTTGTATGCATACCTTCACCTTCATGTTCATGTGCACCATTTTCTGAAAGGACCTCTGTTCCATCTTGCATTGCACTTATGTCATAGTTCACATGCTGGATCGTGTTTCCATCAGCATCTGTAAAGGTAACATGTATTGACATTTCTTCATCCGCAGCTGGGATACTAGATTCAATTTCTATATTCACTGAGCCGTCAGTTGACATTGCATTTGCATAAGTCATTTCATCCTCATGAGGTTCTTCATCTTCCATTGTTTCAGCTTGTACAGTTACAATTCCTGTCATCCATGGATGAACTTGACAGAAGTAAGGAAATGTCCCAGCATCTTCAAATTTTTTGGACCATGTTTTTCCAGGACCAAACAAACTACTGTCGAATTTAGTTCCTACATTGACAGGATCATTTTCAAGATCTCCACTTGTTACCGTGTGTGCAGCAGTGTCATCATTTTTCCATGTGACTTCACCACCTACATCTATTATTGCTTCATTTGGTTCGTAACAAGAGTCTGTCTCTTCACAACCTAGTGTTGCTGATCCTGCTGGTATGCTTACATCAACTTTTGCATGATCAGCAAAGGCACTTGGTGTAAATGCAACAATTGCAGCTACAAGGGTCAAAACAACAAAGAATGAACCTAGTGATTTTGACTTCATGTTGTGGATATTTGGAACAGGCTTATAAAAAGGTGATCTTGATTTTCTGTACTAATTTCCAAATCGCCGCTGAAGATAACATCGCACCTGTTCCTACAATAGACAAAACTAATCCCGATGTTGAAACCATCATCAATTGTTCATTTTCCATTAAGCTTGAAATTATTGTTATTATTAGCATAATAGAAATCGCTGTAATCGCAATAATGATTTTAGATCGACTCACTTCTCTTGAAGATTTTGTTAAAAGTCCTATTGGCCAAAGATACACAGCACCAATGAGAGATGATGCCATCATTCCTGAAGTCAGCACAGCAACTGTATCACCTCCTATGCCAGAAAGTTTTGCAACGTATAAAATTCCTAGGAGCGGTGTAATACTAGTCTTGAAAAACTCTTGTAAAATTGGATTATTCCTTTCTATATCTGCTATAGTAGGACTGAAAGAATAGTAAACAGCATTGAATGCATTGATAAAACTTGAACCAACTGAAGTTGACATTACAGTCGTATCTCTGAACTCTCTAAGAAATTGCACCTGGAGAGATAATTCAGAACCATATGCTGCAGTAGCAATTAAACATCCATTTGGCTGTGAATCATTTCCAACTATAATTGCAAATGAAGCTGTTTCTTTAGGAATTGGTTGAAACAAGATCAAATGAACATCAACGGAGATCTGGTATGTTCCACTTTCTTGAAATTCATAAGGGATCGTAGCTGAGCCTTCAGCTGTATGTGTTAACGGAATTCCAAATACTTGGATGTCACCTTTGGTAACTTCTACTGAATAATCTATATGTTGTTGGTTTGTGTTTGTATCTTTATTAATAAAATCGATTTTTATCTTGGCCAGTTCATCTGGTTGTGGCTGTGCAGGAATTGTGGACAGTCCTACTAGTAAAGTACCTTTGTCAGTCAAAACAACAAGTTGTTCAGATTGTTCTTGAGCATAAACAGGAAATATTAAAAAGGATAGTAAACCTAGCGTTAAAAGAATTCTCAATACTCTACTACTCCTAATTATGGATAAGAATTTTTCTTATCTTCATATCTAAAATAAATAAAAAATAGAATCATGAACTTGCTTGAGGTTCCACAACATGTAATGATATTGCATGATCGTCTATTAAACTACCTACTCCTACTGATACATGTCTTATTCTAAGAATGATTTTTTCCATATCTTCTAAGGAAAGATCATACTTCTCTGCCAAAATGTTCTTGATTCTGGATTCAGTGTTTGATATCTCATTGAGTTGAGATGGTATGGATACATCAAGTGGTTTACGTATTACTTCACTTGGGATCTTTCCACTCTTATCTTGGATAATATAAAATGAAATTTTGTCTACAATCACCTCATGTGGTAAAGTAGGAAGAGCATTTGCTGTGTAAAATACCTGAACATCAAGCAAATTGATCTCACCTTCAGAAATATTTCTTAGAATCTTACTTTCTGCAGTTTCAAGTATGGAATCTAACTGAATTCTCACTACTACAAAACCTTCTGTCAGTTTCTCGCTGTTATTTCCAAGACCAAGTAATTCTCTTACTTGTTTACAAAAAATTCCGGTAGCTGTTTCACTTTCTAAATTTTTTATTATTGCATTTGAGATTGGACCATCATTTACCACAACGTTCCATAATAATTTAATTGGAAAATTCTGTTTATTAAAAATACTGATGTCTGTATCATAATGACCAGGCCTCAATGGTCCTTCATCTCCAAAGACTGATCCGCAAACAAATTTTGCTGTATATGTAATATTTTGAATAGAATTTTTTTCAACTAAACTAGTTTCAGGATTGTTGGTAAAAGTTACAGAAGTTGAAGAATTTTCTATTCCGATTGTTTTTGAAATTTTGTATAAAATATATCCAGAAGGTGCTCCCGTCTGTTTGATGATATAGTTTCCATTCTTTACACTAGATAATGAGATAACTCCATCAATTTCTTTTTCAGAATCTAATAATGAATTATCTTTAATGAACAAAGTTCCAGTCATCTTGAACGGGTCCGGTGTGATAGAATATTCCGCACCTGAAAGTAATCTATCATCATCTGCTATCGTAATAATTGCAATTGAGGAATTTTGCGCAAAAGCAAAATTGTGGTCATTATTAGATTCAAAATTGAGTAAAAAATAAGAAACAAGACCAACTGTACAAATAACTAAAAAAGAAAAAATCTTTTTCCACTTTATCATTTTCTCATTCATGCCTGTAATCCTCAATCATTTATATCATTAGTAGGAATCTAACTAAGAATTAAATAGAATCCTCCAAGTGTTTTCATCATATATGCAGATTCTTCATAATTATTGTCTTTCAATAATGTGTACTTTTACACTAATATCGATTGGATTTTTTCTAACAAATTTTGAAGCATATGGTGATGGTCTTACTATGGAAAACTTGCCACCAGCAAGCGTGGGTGATAGACAAGCGAGTCTTTTCATTCAGGTAAGTCCTCCTATTCTTACTTCTGATACGACACAGGATACTTTTCTGAAACTAAGATTATTCGATGCTAACAACAATCAAACAATAACATCTGATTCATTTTTTGTTAAAATAGAAAAGGAAGGTCAACTTCTCATGAGAGAACTGTTCTATACAAAGTCAGGAATTTTAACAATCAAATTCAAACCAACTGATACACCGGGAAAGTGGCAGGCTTATGGTGATATTGAACCCACTCTGGGTGGATGGACTGCAGCTAATGATCAAGTCCGGGTAGACGCTCCAGTATTTTTAGAAGGAGGACTATATCATTTCGAAATCAAATTCATTGGAATCGATGCAGCCAAAAATATCTTCATTCAAGGCGAAGAACCAACCTTTAACTCATATCTAAGTGTTGGAGATGTTTTCAAAAAATCGATTACTTATCAAACAAAATCTTATGATACCACAATCGTTTCTTACTACGATAGAATCAAAGATTTCAAATTTGATGAATCAAAAAAACTCATCTCATTTTCTATGCCATTTGATTGGGACGTATCAAGACTAGAAGGTCAGAACATATTTGTTCATGAAGAGATCCAGATCCCAAAATCGTTTAAGGAATTTGCAGATAATGCCTCGTTTTCTGCTAAAGTAAATGGAATACCTCTGGTTGGAAGGATGCTTGCTATAGATCCTTATTCGAAAGAAGACGAATTGATACTTCATTATTTAATAAACAAAAACGACATTTTGGAGATGTCAAAAAAAATACCGTCTACTACAAAAACAATGGATTTCACCCTATCCCCAGGAATTGCAGATGCTCAAACCTCGACTGAAATTCTAACTGATTTTGGAGGATTCAGGGCAGAACTAGATTGGTCACCGGCTGATCTTAAACCAAATGCAAAGACTGAACTCAAAGTGACTTTCTTTGATGCATTCTCAGGTAATAAAGTGGGAGGAGATGTAAAATATGATCTAAAGATACTGGATAAAAATGGAACTCCTGTATTTTCTAAAGCAGATCTTGATGCTAAAGGCGCTGTAGGCATACAATCGTTCACATTTGAAGACAACGGTGTATACACTTTGGAAATTGATATCAAATCAATCACAATAGGTGGAAAGACTGAATCTAGCCGATTGGGTATTGCTAGAGGTCATGTTATTATTCCATCAACTGTAGCAAGTATACCTACAGATATAATAAAAATTCCAGATTGGGTCAGAAATAATGCAAAGTGGTGGGCAGAAGGTTCAATTGGAGACAAAGACTTTGCATCGGGAATTCAATACATGATAAAACAAGGAATAATTGTAATACCTGTATCAGAAAATGGTGGAGCAAATCAAAACATCAAGATTCCAGATTGGGTCAGAAATAATGCAAAGTGGTGGGCAGAAGGTTCAATTGGAGACAAAGACTTTGCATCGGGAATTCAATACATGATAAAACAAGGAATAATCTCTGTCTAGCTTAAATTCAACAAATATTATTATACAAACTAACTGAATTCATCTATAATTGATTCCAATTCGTGATGAAAATCCAAAGCCAGCAGGTTATAGACCAAAACTTACTTATGCATTAATCGCAATAAACGCGATAATATTTTTATGGGAAGTAGCATCCACTGGACAAATCTTTGAATTTTCAAATGAAAGAGCTGCAGTTTTGTTTCATCAATATGGAACTGTTCCTGCTGATATCGTGGAAGGATTTGATAAAAGAAATTACGGAGTTATTGCACCGCTTTTCAGCTCCATGTTTCTTCATGCAGGAATAATGCATCTCGGGGGCAACATGCTATTCCTGTACATCTTTGGAGATAATATTGAGTATAGATTTGGTAGAGGAAAGTATCTTATTTTGTATCTCTTCTGGGGACTTGTTGCTGGGTTTGCACATATTGCATGGGATACATCAAGCCCCATTCCAGCTATTGGTGCATCCGGTGCAATTTCAGGAGTTCTAGGCGCATATCTTGCATTATATCCCAATGCAAAAATCACGACTTTCATGTTCTTTGGGTTCTTTATGAGAATGTTGCACATATCTGCAAAATGGTATCTCCCTTTTTGGTTCATATTTCAGAACGTATTGCCGCTCTTCTTAAGTTCAATTGGTGGCTCAAATGTGGCATTTTTAGCACATATAGGTGGTTTCCTAATAGGTCTCATAACTGGATATATCTACAAAAAAACACATCGATCTGAGTTCACTTATGGCACCAGATATGGTTGGAAAGGAAATTAAAAGAGTTAATTTATTTCATAATTATTTATTTTTCAAAAGAATAAATTCATCATTAAATATCTCTAATCATGCCACTGATAACAATCTCTATGTATCCTGGCAGAACTGAAAAACAAAAAGAAGATTTTGCAAAAGCAATTACAAAATCTGCTGTGGAAATCCTGAAAACAAAAGAAAATCATGTGATAGTAGTCTTTGAGGAAAATCCAAAAGAAAATTGGTACATGGCTGGAAATCCTCTTTAAACTACCTTTTTATTTTAAATCAATTTAGATGATTCATGACAAAAATTGCTGTAGTGCAATTCAAAGCTGATCGTGACAAACATACAAACCTAAAAAAAATAACTAATTACATAAACAAAGCCGCGAAAAGAGGTGCAAAATTGTGTGCTTTTCCTGAATTCATGATGTTTTATACTCCTTCTTCGCAATCATCAAACCAATTAGTAAATCTAGCTGAAAAAATTTCTGGAATTTTTGTTTCTACTATTGCAAAAAGTGCAAAACAAAATTCAATTCAAGTTGTCGGAACGATTTATGAAAAAAGTCCAATGCCAAATAGAGTGTATGATACTTCTTTTCTTATCGATGAAAGAGGTAAAATAGTATCTACATATCGGAAGATTCATCTTTATGATGCACTAGGGATGAAAGAATCAAAAAAATTGTATCCTGGTTCTAGAATTTCTAAGCCAATCAAAACAAGATTAGGTACTATAGGAATGATGATTTGCTATGATCTGAGATTTCCTGAGATATCAAGAACATTAGCATCAACAGGTTCAGAATTTTTGATAGTCCCATCAGCGTGGGTAAAAGGTGAGATGAAAGAAGAACACTGGGTAACGATTAACAAAGCACGAGCAATTGAAAATGGTTGTTATGTTATTGCACCAGATCAAGTGGGAAATATTTATTGCGGAAGAAGTCTAGTCGTTGATCCATTTGGAAAAATTTTGCTAGATATGAAAAAGAAAGAAGGGATTGGAATTGCAGATGTTTCATTAGAGCGAATAAAGCAAGTGAGAAAAAAACTCCCACTTTTAAAAAATAGAAGAACTGATATCTATTCAAAATTTAATTTTTGATTCTGCTTTTACATATAATGTTACAACATTGTCTTGACCACTTTTGTTTTTTTGAGTATCTAAAAAGAATCATTGGCCATGAACACACATGGCATGGAATTTTTGTTGTGCAGATCATACCTCTTTGTATTAAAGGAGACGATGCTTTACAGCCATTATAATAATTTGAGCATCCAATGAATCTTTTTTTTGTTTTTCTAGATCGAATCAACATTAATTTTCCAATATGGCACTCTGGACATTCTACTAAACCATTTTTAGGATAATTTGTTCCAAGAATTACATATTTTCTTTTTTTTTCAGACCACGAAAGAAATCCATTTTTATCATAATATTGTATAATTTCATTTTTCATTTTAGTAATTTTTCTTTTTGAAATTTTTACCATGTTTCGTGAAATCAAAATTTCATCTTTTATAACAAAAGGTTTCTTAACATTTAATGTCATAGTATTCAAATCATCTTTCCTATAGTTGGAGATTAATGAAGAATTTTTATAGGGAATATAGTCAGCGAGATTTGTGGAAAAGGTCTGCGTTATTGGTGCAGGAAGCACGAAGTATGGAAAATTACAAGATAGTATTACAGACATTGCCGTTCAGGCATCTGTCGAAGCTATTGAGAGCGCTGGTATTGAACCAAAGGAACTTCAAGCAGGATACATTTCAAACGTTTTTGGTATCGCAGACAAACAAGTTCACTTGGGCCCTGTTATAATGAGCAACCTTGGAATTTCTGAGGTGCCATCATTATCAATTGAATCTGCTTGTGGAAGTGGTTCTGTTTCATTCAGAGAAGCCTATGCTAATGTGGCTGCTGGATTTTATGACGCAGTTTTAGCTACAGGTGTTGAAAAGGTAACTCATACTGGAACAGAATGGACTACAACATATTTTTCTTATTGTTCTGATTTTTTTTATGAAGGAGGAGCCGGTGCATCATTTCCAGGATTATTTGCATCAATGGCCAGAGCTTATCTTGCAGAATTTAAAGCAACTGAAGAAGACCTTGCAATGGTTGCAGTAAAAAATCATGAAAATGGTTTTGCTAATCCAAAAGCACATTTAAGAAAAAAAATAACGGTTGATGATGTTATGAAATCTGCAGTTGTCGCTAGTCCGCTTAAATTATATGATTGTTGTCCCTTCTCTGATGGTGCAAGTGCAGTAATCTTGTGTAGTGAAAAATTTGCAAAAGAACATTCAAAAAATTACATTCAAGTGATTGGATCAGGCAGGGGTGGATCACCTGCTGCACTGCAAGGACGTGAGCATATTACCACTATACCAAGCACAAAGATTGCAGCACAGGCTGCATACAAAATGGCAGGAATTACACCAAAAGATGTTGACTTTGCAGAAGTACACGACTGCTTTACAATTGCTGAACTAGTTGATACTGAAGACTTGGGATTTTTTGAAAAAGGAAAAGCAGTTGAAGCAGTGCGACAAGGAATGACAAAATTAAACGGTGAAATATCTATTAATCCATCTGGAGGACTAAAATCAAAAGGACATCCAATTGGCGCAACTGGAATTGGTCAGGTCGTTGAAGTGTTTGATCAGCTGACTGGAAAGGCCGGCGAAAGAACAGTAAAAGACGCAAAAATTGGTCTAACCCACAACTTCGGGGCAACAGGCGCAAGCTGTGCAGTACATATCTTCAAAAGTGTATAACTTGTCGGCAAAAGAGGAATTCGTTAATAATGCAAAAGCAGGCAAGATTCTTGCCCGGAAATGCACAAAATGTGGCTATTTGCATCTTGCAACGACCTATTTTTGCCAAAATTGTGGAAATAAGGGATTCGAAAATGTCTTAATAGAAGGAAAGGGCAAGGTTGTTACTTATACTATAATTACAGTTCCTCCAGCAGGATATGAAAAATACACTCCATATGCTTGGGTTGTAATAAAATTAGATCAGGCAGATCTTCAAGTGTCTGGCTTTATGCAAAATATTACTTCGCCCTCTGATCTCCCTCTTGGAGCAAAAACCAAAATTGCTGGTTATGACGAGCGTGGTATGTTGTTAGAAAAACTGTAAATCAAATTTACTAAACTGATTAAAAAAAACCAAAACAGTTCTTTTATAATATAAACAAAAAATATCAACTAATGTCAGTTGATGTTGTTTGTGGTAAATGTGGTGCAAAAATAGCAAATATGCGAATGCTAAAATCCATTCGAGAAATTACAAGACCATATAATAACAAGTGTCCATCTTGTGGGCAAACTCTTTCTACAGCAGAATTTTCTGTAGATGTACAAAAAAACTGATTAAAAATGTAACTATATGATCTTTTTCGTCACAAATCTTATTTACTGATGCAATCTAGACATGCCTATGGAGCTAAGTGAGGATTTTGGAGATCAAAAACGGGGAGGAATTTTACAATCTGCATCAAAGCGAGTAAGAATGATCTTTTCTGTTATGGCAAGTCCAAACAGGATAGACATACTTCGTATTTTAAACTCAAAAGGACCACTTACGTATTCTGAACTAAAATCGCTTGCTGGCTTTAAATCAAAAAAGGAAAGTGGTAAATTTGCTTATCATCTTAGAAAACTATTAAGGCAATCTCTCGTTGCTTTAAATAAATCTGAAAGACGATATACTATAACAAATCTTGGAAAACTTGTTCTAAGTCTTGCAAGGCAGATCGAGGAACGCTCTATTATTGAGAGTGGAAAAATGTATGTACGAACGTCACATGAAGCAATAGAGGAATTCAACTCTCACAAGATAATACAATCCCTTGTGCGTGAAGGCAGCCTTCCATTGGAACTGGCTCAAAAAATAACAGAAGAAGTAGAAAATCGCATATACAAATTTCAAACGACTTATCTTACATCTTCGCTCATACGTGAAATGGTTAATGCCGTTCTTTTGGAGCATGGCCATGAGGAATATAGGCACAAGTTAGCTAGATTGGGTCTACCTGCGTATGATATTCATGAAATGATAACAAACGTCGATGGTATTCATAATGGTGTAGAAGGGTTACTTTTCAAGACTGGTCAGACAGTTTTTGGTGAAAATCTTGTCCTTAACACCTTGCCAAAGGATGTGGCAGATTCACATCTGTCAGGAGATATACATTTGACAAACACTGGAATCTGGTCACTCTTACCAGATACGATATTTGTAAATATTAAAGAACTTCTTGAAGATGGAATAGATCTGCGTGGAAAATTCCTTGGCGTGACTAGGATGCCTCCGATTAAGACTCTAGATGATCTTATGACATCACTTTCATTACTTACGGCTTTGCTCCTAAAAGAGGCCTCACAAGAAGTAATTATAGATGGATTGGTAACAGTTTTGCAAAAATTTTCAAAAATTCTTTCTGAAGTTGAAGAAAAAATAGCAAATGCGTTTGCAATAACATCGGCTGCGCCAAAATATAACCAAAACTCAACTCTAGCATCATTTAGGATTCCTCTTGGCTCTGACTCTAAGATCATTGGGGCTTTGCTTGCTGGATATAAGAAATACCTCAAATCAACGCCAATCCCACATATTGGATTGATAATTGATTATGAAAAAGGAAAACTTTCCGAGTTTTCTGAGATACTTTCCGAGATTATAGCATTAGGAGGTAGAACAATTTTCTCCAAAGGTCATGTCTCTAATCATGGCTTGTTACGTGGAGATACAAAAAACACTGGCACATCAATTAACTTACAGTCACTTTCAATAAACCTGCCAAGGCTAGCATTTGAATCCAATAAAGATGAAACCTACTTTAGAGCGCGTCTTGCAATCTTAATGAAGCCTGCGCTTGCTGCGATGTCACTTAGAAAGAAAGACATCTCCGATCTTACTAGACGAGGACTAAATCCTATTCTTGCTAGTAATACACAGTACATGCAAAAAGGATCTGTTACTCTTGTGGTTAATCTAATAGGTTTGAAGGAGGCCGTGTTGGGTATACTTGGCTATGAAAACAACAAGGCCGGAAACGAAATAATGGCTAAAGTGCTAGAAACAGCCATTGAGGTTGCAGCCAAGAAGGGAAAAGAAATGGGCGATAACGTTACTATATCTATGACTGAAAGTGATGCTTCCACAAGATTTTCTACCCTAGACGGCGAAAAATACGGTAAGATGTCCATTCATCAATTTGTAGAAGGAGATGCCTATAGCGCTGGTATGACGTTAATTGCTTCAGAAATAGACGGAATGACCCAAAAGACGGACAAGATAATAGAGTGCAATCATATTTCGAAGATGTTAAACGGTGGATTTTTGATCCAACTAAAAATCCCTAATGAAATGGATACTGCAGGAATCAAAAAAGCAATAGAAAAAGCAAGCGAACTTGTAGGAACTTTCAAACCGATCAGAAAAGTATCTATATGTGGTAACTGTGGCCTAAAAGATGAGAAAATTACAGACAAGTGTCCTACCTGTAAATCACCATACATTTTAGCCCAAGCGCAATGATAATATTTGCTCTCCATAATTAATAATAGATCTTTCTAAAAATTTAGAAAATGCGATCATATTTTTCTGAAATTTATAATAATATTTTTTTCATTTTTATTTTGAAAAGATCTATTCTTTTATTCAAAATGAAATGATGTCAACAAAATTGATCCAAAAATCAATTTTAGGAAATTTTTTTTCGCCTCAATCTTTATTATACTCTCTTTTCTTACTGTTGCCGGGAGACGTTTGACTGACTTTTCACAGATAGAAAACTCGATTATTGAAGTAAAAAAAAGAGATGGGCGAGTATTAAATTTTCAGAAAGACAAGATCTCAAATGCAATATACAAAGCACTAGTCGCTTGTGGAAGACCAGATCATAGTTTGGCAGATAAGCTTGCTGAAGGAGTTATGATGAGGCTCTTAAAACATGGATTTTCAGCCTCTTCTCCACCAAGCGTAGAAGACGTTCAAGATATGGTGGAATCCATTCTAATAGATGAAGGATTAGGTGAAATCGCGAAATCCTACATACTTTACAGACACGAACGAAGAAAGATTCGAGAAGAAAAGATGAAAATTCTAAATGCAAAACTTCTTGACGATGTATCAAAGAAATTTGACATTAATTGTTTGCGAGTCTTAGCATCACGATATCTGTTTCGTAACAACAAAGGTGAAATAATAGAAAGTCCAGGAGAGATGTTTGAACGCGTTGCAGTATTAGTTGGACTTGCAGATGTTCTAAAGGATAATTCTGTTTTCGAAGTTAATGGTGGAAGAACCCAGAACATAGAAGATGCCAAAAAATATCTTGATAAACTTGATGATTTTAATTACAAATTCAAAATAGGTAAATATCATCTTAACAAGTGGCACTTTAGAGGACTGATCTCTCATTACATTGATCTTGCCAAACAAGGCCAGATGAAAGTAAGTATAAAGGAATTCCTCACCATGCTTGCAGCAAAACAATTTGATAACTATGCGGAAAGAATCACAGAATACTATGATATGATGATATCTCAAGACTTTCTACCAAATTCTCCTACCATGATGAATGCTGGGGGAAGACTAGGACAACTATCTGCATGCTTTGTTCTTGCAATGCCTGATGATATGGAACAAATAATGAAATCATCTTCAGATGCGGCTTTGATCTTCAAATCTGGAGGAGGAGTTGGTATCAATTACTCTGATCTTAGAGAAGAAGGCGACATGGTTGCATCTACATCTGGTGTAGCCTCGGGGCCTGTCTCTTTCATGAATATTATCAATACTGTAACAGAAGTTGTTAAACAGGGAGGAAAACGCAGAGGTGCAAACATGGGAATAATTGAAGCATGGCATCCTGATATTGAAAAATTTATCACTGCAAAAACAAAACCAGGAGTTTTAGAAAACTTTAATGTGAGTGTAGGAGTGTGGGAAGACTTTTGGAGCTCACTTGTAAATTCGTCTGATGGAAAATATATTCTGCGAAGTCCACGTGACAAGAGTCCAGTGCGTGAAGTAAACGCACATCAACTTCTTGATCTAATAGCGCTGTCAGCTTGGAAGAGTGCTGAACCTGGACTGATCTTTTTTGATCAGATAAACAAGTATAATGTATTTGCTAAAGCACGTGGTGGACCATTGCGAGCAACTAATCCATGTGGAGAACAAAGCTTGTATCCGTACGAGTCATGTAATCTTGGATCTATCAATCTCTCAAACTTTGTGAAAAGAAAAGCTGATGGACAATATGAGTTTGATTGGCAACGATATGAAGAAGTAATCAGAAAGACTACAAGATTCTTAGATGATGTAATAGACACAAATAATTACCCAATACCCGAAATCGACAAGGCCTCAAAAGATTCCCGTAGAATAGGACTGGGTGTAATGGGTGTTGCTGATCTTCTGTTCAAACTGCGAATCCCGTATAATTCACGAGAAGGTTATGAATTCCAAGAAAAATTAGCAGAGGCTTTGAGCTATTATTCAATGGAAGAAAGTGTGGCTTTAGCAAAAACACGAGGTGCATTCCCCCTTTGCGAGAAAACAGAGTTCCCTGAAGGAAAAATTCCAATTGGAGGTTATTATGAAAAACCAAAAAGTGCACACTATTATGATTGGGACGCCCTAATTGAAAAAATCCAAAAACACGGAATAAGAAATGTGTTAACATCTACAGTAGCTCCTACAGGAACTCTTTCTATGATAGCTGATTGTTCCAATGGAATGGAACCCATGTTTGCACTTGTATTTGAAAAACGTGTTACAGTTGGTAGATTTTTCTACACTAACAAGATATTCGAATCTGTTTTAAAAGAACATGGATTATACAATGATCAAATACTGGAAAAGATTGCAAACAATTATGGATCAGTAAAAGGAATCCCAGAAATTCCTGAATGGATACAGAAAATTTTTGTGACAGCTATGGACATCCACTGGACTGACCACCTGATGGCACAAGCTGTATGGCAAAGATGGATTGGAAACGCAATAGCCAAAACAATCAACATGCCTAATGATGTGACTGCAGATGATGTTAAAGCATCATATTTGTTAGCACATGAACTTGGATTAAAAGGAATTACAGTATTCAGAGATGGTTCAAGACATGAGCAAGTTCTTCATATGACTGGTGACAATGTACAAAAAACATTCCAAGTAGTTCCTAGTGCATATCTAACTGAATTTATAGCAAAGGGTGTTACTAATCCATATCTGAAAACACAGATTGAAAAAGCATTACAAATCAAAATTCCTGACAGTGAAGTAAGAATACAACAAAACCAACTCACACAAGAACAACTAGAAGAAAGGTTGTGTCCAACGTGCAAAAATAATCTAGTCTTTGCAGAAGGATGTAACCTCTGCATAGAATGTGGATACAGCGGCTGTACATCTGGATAGTCAACATTAATCATAACTTTTTTACTATCAATCATTTGTGATACAAATATTGAATAAAAAAATTCTAGGAGTTGCTACAATATCAGGTATCATAGCAATTATCACGATAACAATATTCCTGTCAACATCACCTGAGATAGTACAAAAGAATGAAAAACTTGGTTTATACATAATGACTCCTTCCCCCACTCCAACAATTCCAGAACTAAAAGATGCGTATGCAGATGCTGCATCTACAGGAATTGGAAGAAGTAATGTGTATCTCTTCTGGTCTGCATTGGAACCACAAAAAGGACAATACGATTGGAAAATTTCTGATACACTAATGAGTCTTAGTAAACAAAATGATCTTAAGGTTACATTATACTTTTCTATAATTAACAACCGCATGTTTGGCCCGTTTCCAAATTGGATGGGAGAGCCACAACTTGATGATGATTTAAAGCAAAAAACTGTCAAAATTCTAGATGACGTCTTATCCAGATATGATATTATTGACTATGTGATCATAGGTGGAGGAATAGATGCATATTTTCGTGAACATGAAAATGACATTACGAAATACGAAGAGTTTTTTATAGAAGTCTATAACTATCTTAAAGAAAAACATCCTAATGTAAAATTTGGAAACTCATTTTCTCTTCATGGAGTATTAAATCATGAGCAAGAAGATCTTGTAGGTAAGCTAAATCAGGGAGATTTTGTTGCTTTTACCTATTTTCCTGTAGATGTATTAAATGAAGTCAACAAAACGCCAGAAGAGGCAGGAAAAAACCTTGAAAAAATTTTAGATCTTGTGGAAGACAAGCAGATAGCATTATTGGAAATAAGCTGGACAACTGCCGAATCTGTTGGTGGTAGCAAAGACGGCCAGACAAAATTCATGCAAATAGCATATGATTTTTTTAGAAAAAATGAGCCTCAATTCGAGTTTCTTTCGTGGTTCAGACAATATGACAGACCCATAGAAAGCTGTGTTAATAGTCTAAACCCAGATTTTGACATAAGCTTTGGAAATGAGTTCGTGTTGAAGCGAACTGCTGAATACATTTGTGGTGCTGGATTAATTGACGTTGACAAAAAACCGAAGCCTGGATGGGATGAATTTAAGAAACAAGTACGACTCAGTCCCAACTCTTAATTATTGAGCAAAGAAGGAATTGCATATTGAGATACCCGGGGTTTCTTATTGCATTACTATTATGTACAAATTTAATACCGATTTTTGGTGATGATAGCGTTTCACCGACGGCTCAAGAAAAACAACTATTCGAGAAATTACTCGCTGAGTTTGAAAGACTTGAAATTGAAAAAAAAGATGTAAGTGAGGTGCTTGAATCATTTGAAAAACCTTTGATTATTTCTTTTCCATGTAATTCTGCTGATCAAAATGATCAGGTAGTCAGTGTAATCAAAACGAAATTGACAAGATTCGATGAAAGTCAAACACATGAAGGAGTAATAACAGGTGGAACGTACACCTGGAAGTGTACTGTTACAACAACCGACGGTAAGATTACGATGGACTGTGATAACGAATTAAAGATAAATTCTGAATATATAATGCAAGATTTACAAAAAGATCCGAGAATAAAAAAAATTGAAAATCAAATTATGATGTACCATGAATTTCTTCATGGTCAATTGATGATTGATGCTGTTACATCATCTGAAAAATGGCGAAATGATACCTGTAACAAACCACCAGAAGGAAAAATTGACTATTCATATTCTGATAAAAACCACGAAATAATAAACCCGTTTCAACAAGAATTTGCTGCTCAATTAATACAACTAGCTGGTGGGAAAATGATTGTAAAAGAAATTACTGCAGAAGAAACTAGCGGTGGATTCTTTGCTATAAAAATCGCTAGCTTAAATGATTATCCAGAATTTATCAAAAATGGCATAAGTGTTAGTCTACGTGGAACAAATCTTGTTAATACAAAATTCTCATCACAAGATTCTGATATAATTCTTTATGGTGATCTTATAAACAAAACTGAGTCTGGTGTTGCTTGGCTTTACATCTTCGGTATGAATGCACATCAATCTGTGGTAAAACAATTAGAAGAAAGCAAAATACTCATTCCAAATTGGATTAAGAATAATGCTCGTTGGTGGGTAGATGGTGCTATAAATGACACAGATTTTCTTAAAGGAATTGAATACCTTATACAACATAGAATAATATCTATTCCTCATACAGAAAAACAACATAATGTTGATAAAATTCCAAACTGGATAAAACAAAACGCTGCCTTGTGGTATGAAGGCAAGATAGATGATAAGACATTTGCTGCTGGAATTCAATACTTGATATCAACTGGAATTATCAGTCTAGAATAAAAGATGCGGTCGCCGGGATTTGAACCCGGGTAACGGGCTTGGAAGGCCAGTGTACTAACCAAACTATACTACGACCGCTTAACACTGCCAATCTTTAACCTACATAATAATTCTTTTTTCATATTCGTACAATATGCGAGATATTACAACATGAGCCTCCAAAGGATTTCTATCGACGGAAACTAGCTTATCGATCCTTTTTAATATTTTATCAGAAAAATATCCTTTGGAAAATCCGCCGATTACTAAGCATGTATCACTTTCAATATCTTTTGCAGCTTTTTCATAGGAACTTTCATGCCCTCTTGTTGAAAAACCAATTACTTTTTTTGCACCTATCTGATCAACTAATTCGCCAATAGTCATATCTCTTATCTCCAGTAATTTCTTTCCATCCTGTTCTATTTTTTTCTCAAGATACAATTTCTCAATCAAACCAACAAACCTGTGATAAGATTTAGGCAGTCTAACATTATCACCGATAAAAATTACTTTATCCTGTACTGTGTGAACGTAAACTCTGATCTTCTTCTCAAAATACAAAGGAATAGTACAACATTCAAGAAGGCAGAAATGAACCAAATCTGGTCTGCCGCGTTTTATCTCATTCTTAATTCCCTTCATTGCTGCAAAATGCCAAGAAACATCTAGAAGAATATTAGATGGATTTTTTCTCATTTTTTTACTATATGCAACTACAGAACTGTGCGTCTGAAGCTCTTTGGGAACCAACTCAAGCGCAGATTCTGCGAGAATCAATGAAAGCAAGATTGTATTTTAAGGACAAGACATTATTTAACTTCCATGAAAGAAGCAATACGACAAATTGCCTTGGAAAGAATGGAAATCCTGATTCAAAATGCTGTATCTAACTCAAGGAATAATCCATCACTTGCTCAACGACAGGCAACTCTTGCAAAAAAAATTAGTACAAAATATAGAATAAGAATGCCTTATCATATGAGAATTAACTTTTGTAAAAAATGTAAAAAATTTATTGCACCAGGAGTTGGCGCAAGAATTAGAATAGGCCGTTCTTCTGTTAAAGCAATTCGCATTACATGCAAATTTTGTAATCATACATATAGAAAGATCATTTCCAAAGCTCAATGATTTATAAGACGAACTAAAAACTTTCATTTTCATGGCAAAAGCATATGATGTACCAGCAGATGTTCTGATTAACAAGCTATCTGAGATACTAAGAAATGAAGAAATCTCAACTCCCAGCTGGATTCCTTTTGTCAAGACTGGTCCGCATGCAGAAAGACCACCACAAAAAAATGATTGGTGGTATACAAGATGTGCGTCACTTCTTAGAAAAATATACTTGCATGGTCCAATCGGTGTAAAAGATCTTCGTGGTATGTATGGGGGAGTAAAATCTGTTGGATATGGCGGAAACCACCATCGAGATGCTGGTGGTTCTATAATTCGAACAGCCGTACACAATCTAGAAAAGCTTGGCTACATAGACAAAGTGGAAGGAAAAGGAAGAACCATTTCTCATCAAGGAATGAAAAAAATAGACGGAATTGCTACAGAAATACTAGATGAATTAATTGTAAAAAATCCAAATCTTAAAAAATATTCATAATGTGGTTTTATGAGTAATCCCAATCAAGGTAACGAAAGAGAAGCCAATGAATCTGAAGTTAATTTAATGAAAGAACAAGCACTGCGTACTTTACTTGAACCACAGGCAAGATTACGATTAAACAACGTTAAGATGGTAAAACCTGAACTGGCTGCAATGGTTGAAAATTATCTTATTGGTATGGCATCACAAGGTAAACTGAACAGACAGATCTCCGATGAGCAACTAAAACAAATTTTACAATCAATCCAACAACCAAAACGGGATTTCAAAATTAATCGAAAATAGATTAGCGAAAATATATTAGGGGCAAATTGAGCGTCAGTAAATATGAAGGCAGTAGTCTATGAGGAGTATGCGCCTGATGATAATTTTAAACGAATCTTAAAAATAAAAGATATTTCTGAACCAAAACCAAAACCAGACGAAGTAGTTTTTAAAGTTAAAGCAGCTGCTTTGAACTATAATGATATCTGGGGAATGAGAGGTCAACCAGTGGCAGTACCATTACCTCATGTTTCTGGTTCTGACGCAGCAGGCGAAGTTATTGCTGTTGGTGAAGATGTAAAAAATTTCAAAGTAGGTGATAGAGTTGTTTCTCATTCAAATATGTCATGTAGAGTTTGCTCTGCATGTACTGATGGACGAGAATTTGATTGTGTTAAAAGAATGATCTGGGGATTTCAGACTGGCCCTACTTGGGGAGCATTTTCTGAAATAACCCATTTGCCAGAAGTAAACGTCGCAAAGATTCCTGATGGAGTCAGTTTTGATGAAGCAGCAGCTGCATCGATGACTATGCTTACAGCATGGCATATGCTTGTAGGCAGAGCCAAGATCAGACCAGGTCAGATTGTTCTAATTATGGGTGGTGGATCTGGTGTTGGAAGCTTTGGTATCCAAATTGCAAAACTTTACAATTGTACAGTGATCTCAACTGCCAGTCCTGACAAATTAGATAAACTAAAAGAACTTGGGGCTGATTATGCTGTAGATCATAGAAAAGAAGATTGGAGTAAAGACGTTTTTAAAATTACTAAGGAAATTAGTGCCAAGACTGGCGGAGTTCCTGGAATTGATTTATCGTTTGATCATATCGGTCAAACACATTGGAATCAACAACTTACATTGCTAAAATATGGTGGAACGCTTGTATCATGTGGTGCAACTACTGGGTACGATGCAAAAACGGATTTAAGACATATTTTCTTCAAAGGAACTAACATACTTGGTTCTACTCAAGGAACTAAAGCTGAATTAGAACAAGGATTATTCTGGATGGGTAAGGGCAAAATAAAAGCCGTAATTGATTCAACATATCCATTTGAGCAGGCTACAGAGGCACATACAAAAATGCTCACTGGTAAAGGCCTATTTGGTAAAATCTTAATGAAACCCTAAGTCCAGTTTACTTCATGTCTAGACTTTTGCGAAGCTTATTTTTTGTTCCAGGAAACAATCCTAGATTTATAGAAAAGGCAAAGACTCTACCCGCAGATGTGATATGTTTTGATTTAGAAGATTCTGTTCCACTAAATGAAAAAAATTCTGCAAGAGACCTTATCAAGAAAGCCTTAACAAACCGCTCCGAATACAAATCTGAAGTATATGTACGGATAAATTCACCAGTTTCTGGCTTGATTCCAGATGATTTATTGCAAATAGTTCAGAAAGGGATTGATGGTATAGTTATTCCAAAAGTAAATAATGTAAAAGAATTGAAGAAAATAGAAAAACTTCTTGTTGCTTTTGAAAAAAAACGAAGGCTAAGTTCTATTGATCTAGTACCGTCGATAGAATCTGCACAGGGAGTAGTAAATACATATAGCATTGCATCATCAAGTTTGAGAGCACCTTTTGTTGTGTTTGGTGTGTTTGATTTGTTAAATGATCTGGATATTGAATATACTAAACAAGCTGATGGTGCAAAATATGCAAGAGCCAAAATTCCACTAGATGCAAAGGCAGCAGGAAAATACGCTATTGATGCCATTTGGCAAGATCTTAATGATAAAACTGGTTTTGAACAAGACTGTATCTTAGGAAGAAATCTCGGATATGTTGGAAAATGCGTTATTCATCCAGATCAAATCTCAACAGTACATGATATATTCCATCCAACAAAAGCTGAGATAGAATGGGCAGAAAAGGTCTGTAAAGTCTATGTAGAGACTACAAAGAAAAACAGAGGTGCAACAGTAGTGGAAGGAAAGATGATTGATGAGGTTCATTTTAAGCGAGCTAAGGCTCTATTAGATTCAGTGAAGAATATCTAGAAACAATCTAGGCACAAAATTACCAGCTCAATAAAATAAGTAATTTATACACTCTAGAATACTTTCATCAAGTGTTTACAGGAATAATAGAAGGCATAGGAATAATAAAAAAAATTGAAAAGAAAACAAATACTCGAAGTGCAGCTAAGATAAAAGTGAATCTTGGTAAACTTGCCAGAGGTCTCAAAGCTGGACACAGTGTTGCAATAAATGGTGTTTGTCTTACTATAACCAGAATTTCTAAAAATGAGGCAGAATTTGAAATGATTGGAGAAACCGTGAGGAAAACTGATCTTGGTAATCTAGAATCTGGAGATAAAGTAAACATTGAACGCAGCTTGAAAGTTGGTGACAGAATGGAAGGTCATTTTGTTTTAGGACACATCGATGGGACCGGTAAAATAATAAACATAGAAAAATTAAAAAAAGAGATTAAACTCTGGATTAAACTTCCAAATTATTTAACAAAATATGTTGTTAAGAAAGGATCTATTACAATGGAAGGAATCAGCTTAACAATAGTTGATGTAATAAAAAATAGAATCTCTGTTGGTATTATACCACATACAATGAAGATTACAAACCTCAATTCAAAAAAAATTGGTGATAAAGTTAATATTGAAACTGACATACTTGGGAAATACATAATTGAAAAATAATACACTACTACTTTATTGGTAGTAACTAATTTTGTAGTAAGCTTTATAATTAATAAAACGACATTTTATCTTATGTCATTAAACGAAGCGATATCGTCACTAAAACGAGGCGAATTCATTCTTCTTCATGATGAAGGAAAACGTGAGAATGAAGTAGATATGGTAGTAGCAGCAGAGTTTGTCACTCCAGCACACATAGCACGAATGCGTCAACATGCGGGGGGACTCGTTTGTCTTTCGATAAATCACTTTTTTGCTCAAGATTTGGGATTACATTTTATGCATGATATTCTTTCCAACTCACAAGAAGTTGATACAGAATCCAAAAGAATGATTATAACAAAAGCACCATATGGTGATCAGCCATCCTTTTCGATTTCAATAAATCATGTACAGACTTACACCGGAATAACTGATAGAGACAGATCTATGACAATAAAGGAAATGGCTAATCTTTATAAAACAATTAACAAAAATAAAAAACAGGAATTTATTTCATCCTTTAAAGCTCCTGGACATGTACCTATGTTAATAGCACAAAATGGATTGTTATCAAATAGACTAGGCCACACAGAAATGTCGATATATCTGATGAATCTTTCAAACCTAGCACCTGTTGCAGCAATTTGTGAAATGCTAGATTCAGAGTCATATGCAGCTCTATCAGTAGAAAAAGCTAGGAAATATGCACAAGAGAATGCTATTCCATTTCTAGAGGGTAAAGAACTATTAGAATTTTCTAGGGTGCATTAATTCTGAATATTGCAATTGTGACTGCGGATTTTAACCAAGAAGTTACTTCTAAAATGCTTAATGTAGCTGTTGAGAAGGCAAAAAATCTTAAATTAAATATAAAATTCACCTGTAAAGTTCCTGGTATTTTTGATATGCCAATTGTGATAGATGCATTACTACAAAAAAAGGAGGTTGATGCAGTTGTAACACTGGGTGCTGTAATAAAAGGTGAAACAAAACATGATGAACTTATTGCTAACGCAGTTGCCAAATCGCTAATAGATTTGGCGATAAAATACAAAAAACCCGTGACCTTAGGAATCACTGGGCCAGGAATGACAGAGAGACAGGCACAAGCAAGAATAAAACCAGTGACAGAAAGAGCAGTGGAAGCCGTGATGAAGATTTCAGATCAAATGGGGAAAATAATATGATTCAGATCACTATCATCAAAATAACAGGATATGGTCCGTGGACACTTACTCTAGGTAGCGACAGAGAACACAAACTCCAGATACTTCAATCATCTTTGTATAATGAATCACAAAGACTGTTCTCAGAAAAAAACTGTCTTGTATTTGCAAATAGATTTGATGAGTTATTTGTGATCTCAAATGGTCTTTCACTAAATGATCATGAGGAGATCCAAAAGAAACTAAAAGATCTATTCAAACTAGAATTTTCAATGACTATAGGATACGGACAATCTCCATTCGAAGCAAATCTTCAAGCGTATGATGCAAGGAAATCAAAGACTATACTAAGCAAAGAATCCGAAATTTTTGGTTTTAAAAATGGAAAATCAGAACAAACTGTAAGTATAATTCATATGGACGTCGATGGTTCTACATCGATCTCCACAAAAAAATCACCATATGAAATCTCTTCATTGATTTTTAAATTATATTCGGAAATGTTAGAATTCTTTCTAAACTACAATTCGCTCACCTTCTTTATGGGAGGAGATAACTTTATGATTGTCTCTTCATCTACTGCCAAAGAAAACATAACAAAATTTTTAGAAATGATAGAAAAAAAATATGGTGTTTCTATGAACTGTGGAATGGGAACAGCAAAAACAGCACGAGAAGCTGCCAATCTTGCAACAAAATCACTTGATACCATACGAGAAATGAGAGATTTGGGTAACAAGCAACGAATACTTGAATTAACATGCTGATAAAAAATATCAGTGTACTTTACGGCAAAGAACTTGAGTACATTAAACATACAAACATGCGAATTTCTGGTCAATTTATTGATAAACTAGATTCAACTCTAACGCCTCACCAAAAAGAACGAGTTTATGATTGTGAAGGACTTTTAGTAATACCAGGATTTGTTAATTCGCACACTCATGTAGGGGATTCAATAGCAAAGGATATAGGAATAGAATATGGAGTAGAAAAAAAAATTCATCCTGTTAAGGGTTTTAAACAAAGGATTCTTCAAAATACAAAACCATCGCATCTTTGTAGTTTTATTAGAACTTCTTGTATTACCATGATGAAAAAAGGAATAACAACCTTTGTTGATTTCAGAGAAGGAGGATTTGAGGGAATAGTTACCTTACAAAAGGCAATATCCAGCCTTCCAATAAGATCAATCATTTTAGGAAGATTGGATTATTATCAGGATTATCAGTTAATTAAAAAAAACATATCTTTACCTGATTTTAAAAAAACCGAACTTTCTAAACTGTTGCAAATATGTAATGGTCTTGGAATAAGTGGACCAAATGAAAATAGCGATTCAGTATTGAGATATTATTCACAAACCAAGAAACTAAGGGCCATTCATTCTTCAGAAACATCTGAAAGTTGTAAAATCTCTAAAAAAATAACCGGAAAGACTGAAACTCAGCGAGCAATGTTCCTAAAACCAAATTTTTTGATTCATATGACGCACGCATCAAAAAAAGACCTTCTTCTCGCCTCTAAAAATGGAGCTAGTATTGTAGTCTGTCCAAGAGCGAATGCTTCTCTGGCTGAAGGAATTCCTGATGTAAATTTAATGACTGATTGTGGATGTAACATTGCTATTGGAACTGATAATGTTATGATTAACTCGCCAGATATGTTCAGAGAAATGGATTATCTATGGAAAATCTCAATGGCAACCAAAAAAAAGAGGATCCCTCCAAAATCGATATTAAAAATGACTACCGTAAATGCGGGAAAAATGCTTCAAAATATGAAAATTGGTTCAATTCAACAAAATAATCTAGCTGATTGTATTTTCATAGATAAACACCAAATAGATCTGGAACCAATGCACGATCCATATGCTTCAGTAGTGCATAGAGCATCAGAGACTGTAATCGCTGCAGTTATGATAGGCGGAAAAATAGTACATGGTAAGATCTAGACCTCATGTGACACTTTGTGCGGCTATAAGCCTTGATGGTAAAATAGCAACAAAAGCAGGTGATTCCAGATTATCTTCAAAAAAAGATCTAGAACGAATTCATAAACTTCGTTCTAAAGCAGATGCCATATTAATTGGAAAAAATACCATGATGAAAGATAATCCTTATCTAACTGTAAGATATGCAAAAGGAAAAAATCCGATTAGAATAATCTTAGATTCATCAGGTAAAATAAAATCTAATTCTAAAATAATCCAAACTTGTCAAAAAATTCCGACCATAATCGCAGTATCAGAAAATATTTCTGGAAAAAATATTGCAAGATTACAACGCTATGGATTAGAAGTAATAAAGTGCGGTAACAAAAGAGTCAACTTGAAAAAATTATTATCCATCTTAGAAAATAGAAAAATCAAAAAACTTTTAGTTGAGGGTGGAGGAATAATCAATTGGTCATTTCTCAAAGATAACCTAGTTGATGAAATTATAGTGACAGTTACTCCACACATACTTGGTGGTAAAAATGCAATTTCATTCGTTGAAGGAGATGGTTTTGAAAAAATTACGAATGCATGTAAACTAAAACTAAAAAATATTCAAATTCGGGAAAATGAGATTGTACTCCATTATATCGTTTAGTGTTTTAGATCCTCGTGCAATTCATCGATTTTATGTTGAAGCGCTTTCTTGAGTTTATCGTTCTTTATTATATTTACAAGTTTTCCACAAGTAGGACACTTAAAAGATAAATCCAGAGCCTTTTCAAAAGTAAGTTTTGTGCAGTCTTCGTTTCCACAATGATAAAATTCAGCAGAGCTTTCATAATCCAATCTCTGTTGCAGTCTTTCAGCAATTTTCTTTTTTTGGTTTTCTATGAAATTATCTACTTCATCCTTTCTTGCACGCCATCGATACACAAACCAACCTTTTTTCTCATCTTTTACTCTAATACCGGTAATCAATGCTTTTCCAAAGAGGTCGTATAGCACTTTTCTTACTATGTTTATTCTTAGACCAGTAGAGCTAGCAATTTCTTCATCAGTTGCATCTTCTGTATTCAAAAGAGATCTGGCGACTTTAAGGTATTCGTCACCACCAATCAAAGCAGCGATTTTTACAAAGGGATCTTCATGACTAACAGTCATCATCGTTTCTGACCAGATTCTATATTTAATCAATTGTTTTGTTCTGGACTCTCTTTCCACGCTTTGTAGGAATAATCTCCTTCCGAGCGTTTTCATATTTCTTGAGAAATTGTCTTCCTTCCAAAATCCTATCTAATAATATTGCTAATGCACTAATTTCAGAGTGAGGTTGATTTCCAATAGCCACATTATAATCCGCCATGTCATACATCTCGCGAGGAACTTTTTCTGCTCCTACGATTATAAGGATCTCCTCTTCTTGTTTCAATTTATCTATTACGGAATCAATATTCTCGCCGTACATTGTTAAATGAATTATTTTGGCAGATTTCTTTTTCGTTTTTAAAACTTTTTTCCAATTGTCTATTATTTCCACTTCGAATGTGCTTCCCCACGTTCTATTGATTTCAAATATGGTCCTTTTAATTTCCGGATTGACTTCCTGCATAAGTATCTTGGACGCACCAAACGCCCTTGAAACAAGTGCTATATGTGTTGTTACTCTATCATCACGAACTAGTCTTTGACCGATTCTCAGTACCTCAATCTTCATAATTAATCTTGAATTCAAATTGATTGCGTTTCTTTTTTTCAGTTATTACAGGTTGGTTTTTCAAAATAATTAACAAAAGATCTTTTAATTGAGACATATTCTGTTTTGTTGCTGCGGAGATAGGAAACCACTTTTTATTTTCTTTTAATCCTAAATAATCTACCTTCTCCAAAATTTCATGTGGTAATACAAGATCTGATTTATTAAGCGCAAAGATTATTTTATCTTGATCTACACCAAGTTCATCCAATGTTGAAATACAACTTTTGAACTTCTTTTTCAAATCAAAAATTGGATCACTTATATCAATTACAAGTATCACTACATCAGTATAGATAAGCTCCTCCAAGGTAGATTTGAAGGCTTCAATCATGTAGGCAGGGAGTCTGCTTATGAAACCTACAGTATCTGATATGAGAGCTTCAGTTTCTAAAAGTTTTATTTTTCTTGTTGTAGTTGATAGTGTTGTAAACAAACTTGAACTCTCTGCCTGGTTTTCACCTGTTAAGGCATTAAAGAGAGTTGTTTTTCCAGCAGATGTGTATCCTGCTAAAGAAATAGTTTTGAATCCCATCCTATCTCTGCTTTGTCTGTGCAATGCCCGTTGCTTTCCAGCTTTTTCTAGCTTTGATTTGATACTTGTCATTCTGTTTTTGATATCATTATAATAAACATCCACCTCGAATTTACCAATTCCCATGAAACCAGGCTGTTCTCCCATCTTTGCTAACCGCACTTTCTCCTTTGCGTGTGACATTTCATATCTTAACTGTGCCATCTTTACCTGCAATTTTGATTCAGAGCTTGTAGCGTTATGATCAAATATTTCAAGAATTAAAGATTCTCTATCAAGTATGTTTGTTTTTAGATTGGAAGCAAGATTATAATTTTGACTCGGTTTGAGATATTCATCAAAAATTATTACATCAGGAACTACGGCTTTTACCATTTCTTTTAGCTCGTCTACCTTCCCTTCCCCTATTCCAAATTTTGTCTTGTTTAGAAACCTTTGTTTGATTATCTTTAATGTTTGATACCCTGCAGATTCACAAAGAGAAAGAGCTTCTTTTACGATATCATCTCTATCATATGTTATCAGTATTGCCGAATGCTTCATAATATGATGAAGATCTGTTGATATCTTATTGCTTTCGTAGCGTTTTCTCTATCGTCATATTCATAACAATTTCAGCAATATCGCTGGCATACTCTGAAATCCTTCGTATGTTCTCCACCATTCTCCTTATGCGATAAACTTCTTCGTCATCTCTTAGCGATTTTATACTATACAACACCTTTTTTTCATATTTTGTAATCTCAGATGATTTTTGGATAGCAATTTCTGCTTGAGAAAAGTCCTTCTTGAACAAAGAAAGGCATGCTTCATCAAGAACCGATAATGAAAACTTGCTCATTTCACGAATTTCAACTATCACTGATTTTCTTATTGGTTTTTTGAACTCTAAAAGATCTTTAGCTATACCTGCTGCATGATCCCCCACTCTTTCAATGTTTTTCACAATTACCCTATATCCAAGACAACTTCTAGCATTTTCAAAACCCATATCTTTTAACATATGTTCATTTTGAATTGCAATTTTTAATTGGCGAATGATATAAAAACTAAATCTGTCCACTTCATCATCACTATTTATTACTTCATTAGCAAGATCAAAATTTGCTTCTTCAAGTGCAAGAAGTGCATCATTTTGCATTGACTTTGCAATAAGGAGCATCCTTTTGAAGGCTCCATCTATTGAAAGCTCAAACAAATTGATCAATACCTGTATCGTAATACCATCTGTAGAATCTGCAGTTATTTCAGTTCCCATTAGAACTCTTTTTACAGCGTCTTTTACTGCAAATCGTTGTGATGGTTTTAATCTACCAGATTTTGGTTTTACATTTATGGTTTTGAATCCAAGAAAATATAATGAAACTAGTTTACGTACAATCACAGAGCTTTCCTCATCAGAATTTATTTCAAATATTGCATCCTCAGTTTCAGGTATTTTTGTATGAACTTTTGATGGTGTAATTTGCAATGTTGACGTTCCATGTCTTACTATTGTTACTTGATCCCCTTGTTTTAATCCCAAATCTCTTATCCATTCTTTTGGTAAGGAAACAATATAGGATGACTTGCCAGTAAACTGTATTTTTCTCATCTCCTCCTTATTTGTCATTGACTACGCTCTTCGTATCTCTACTATATAGTTATCCTAACACGCTATATAGTGTATTGTTGAAAATAAAAAATTAAAGGGGTCAATAACGGTTCATTGTTAAGATGGATTCTGTTTTAAAACTAAAACATACAATTGATGCGCTTTTTGGTACAGGTATATCAAGATGCCTTCCAGAAAAAATCATAATTAAATATTCAAAAAAAACCGGACGCATTCAACATGTATTTCAAAATGAAAAACTTCTGTGTACCTTGAGAATAGATGGAGGACTTGCAATTACGCCATATTTTTCACAGATGTTATTACAAAGTAAAAAATTCAAAGAAAACTGTCTTGAAATAGATGAAGGCTCCAAACCATTTGTAGAAAGGGGAAGTTCTGTTTTTTGTAAACATGTTGTATGGTGTGGAAAAAATATCCTAATAGGAGCAGATGTTCCAGTTCTCTATAAAAATGCTGTAATTGCTGTCGGCAGATCTGTCATTTCCTCACAAATGATAAAAGGCCTAAAACACGGTGTAGCAATAAAGATCAGAGATAGTTTAAAAAGTCGTACACAGTCAGTGAATAATACATGATGCGTGGAGGAAACCGCGAAATGCGAAGAATGCTAGACAGAATGGGTCTAGAAATGAAAGAAATTCCTAACGTACAAGAGGTAATAATTAAGACTGACAAAAAGGAAATTATAATACCAAAACCAACTGTGTCAGAAATGAAATCAAAAGATAATTCTATTTTCCAAGTAATATCAGAAAGCTACGAAGAAAGGGAATTGGAGGTCCCCATATTTAGCGAAGAGGATATAATGTTGGTTTCTCAGCAAGCGGGTGTTTCACAAGAAGCCGCAAAAAATGCCCTTGTAGAAGCAAAAGGGGATCTAGCAAGAGCAATACTGCTTCTTACTACCAAATGAAGGGTTTAATAACAGGATTTTGAGGTTTTAGCCATAATGAGTGAAGTTGCTGTTTCAAAGGTTGAAGGAATAATCAAAACCCTTTCTGAATTAGAAGAGAATATTGACTCTCTTAATGAGAAGGTGGCAGACATGAAAAAAAAACTCCACGCAAAAGCTGAAAACGAGATAGAAAATCTTAGAGAAAAGGTAGTGGAAATGGCAACAAAAGAGTCTGAATCTATAATATCAAAAACCAAAGAAGCTGCAAACCAAGAAGCAAAAAAAATACTTGATGATGGTGAAAGGAGTCTTTCCGAAATTAAAGCCAAAATAAATGAAAAATTTGATGAGGCTGTTGAATATACCGTCTCATCCATATTAAAATAAGAAAAAACCTTAAATTTTGCCAATAACAATAACAAACTATAGAATACCACCATCAAAACAATATTGCAGTAGCAACTGTTTATGGTAGATCATATTTCAAATTTGTAAAAACACTTAATCGATTAAAGATTAGTTATGATTCCATATTGCCAAATGAGATTAATCGTTCAGAAAAAAGACTTATTCTTACTACAAACAGAGATGTACAAAAAATTGAGACTAATTTGGTGCTATATGAAGATGAGTTTGATGCGGATCCTACAGTAATAAAAGGACTAATCATACAAAAACTTGAATCAGGTATGCATGAAAACTCACTTGTAATAGGAATAGATCCAGGTAATAGAATCGGGCTGTCTGTTTTTTATCATCAACAAGAACTGGAAAGCTCAACATACACATCACTTGACGAAATGATATCACACGTTGTAAAAATTTTGTCTGGATTAAAGGCGGAAAGAAAAATCATAAAAATAGGAAATGGAAATATGAAAATAGCTAGACAAATAACTAATCTTTTAAATTTAAAATTTTGCTCTCATTTTGAATTAGAATTTGTTGATGAAAGTAAAACATCACTAAAAACAAAAAACTATAACAAAAGAGGAGAGCGCGATAAAATGTCAGCAAAATATATTTCTCAAAGGGAGGGATATCGCCATCTTATTTTACCATTGTCCAGAATAGGCTAATCATTAAATTATCTCTACAAAATCTTTATAAGGACGTTCGAAAATTTTTCGATAAAAAGAACAAATTTTCAAGTTTATAGAAAACATACATTTTTATATGCCTTTTTTAATTTTTTCTGAAAACTCTGTCATCGGCCAAGAAGAACATATGTAAATTTTCTAAAAAAATCTCATTAATAATATAGGAAATTGTGATCCACCCTTAAATAGTTAGTAATACTATAACTAGTTAGAATAGGAAGTGAATATGAAATGACATGTAAGGGAATATGCACTAGATACAAGGCACAAAAACCAGTTGGTACTGGTCGCTATGCCTCAGGACAGAAAAGATGCCAGATTTGTGAAATTTTCATAAAATGGGAAGGACTGTGGTGTCCATGCTGTGGATACAGATTGCGAACAAAACCAAGAAACCTAAAATACAAAGCAAAATTGCGTGCTAGAGTTGAAGCTGATTCACAACTAGAATCTATTGCAAAACCAGCTGAAATCGAAGAGATAGTGGTAGTAAAAAAGACTACAAAAAAAGCAAAGATAGCAAAAGCTACAAGTAAAAAGGTCGCTTTGGCTCCGGTAGCAATAAAGGCCTAGTAGACGTAGGCTATTAATTGTCAAAAACCAATTATAAGAAAAATAATATTAAAGTGGAAGATAGGGAATTCTTGGTTCAAATAGTTTCTTTTGATAATGGTAATTTTATCTCAATTACAGAAGGACAAGAAAAGATTGGTGCGATGGTTGTTTCAATTGGTTCAGGATCTAGAACCAGTACAGTTACGGTCATACCATCAAAATCTGGATCCCTTTTTCTGAAGATGATATCAGAACGTATAGCCTCAATTGTCAATGGAATTTGTATCGTTTCGATTAACATAAAAAAAGACCTTAAACTAGAAGAAATGAAAATCATTATGAATGAAATAATGGAGAGTGTGAAACATTGACAGAGCTTCGTTCTTATATTGAACAAATAAAAAACCTAAATCAACTTTATATAATAAAAAAGAAAGTTTCTACAAAATATGAAATTGCAGCACTGACATCCAAAGTAGATGGAAAAAATGCAATTTTGTTTGAAAATATTAAAGAAAGTAAACTTAGACTTGTATCGAATTTAGTAGGAAATAGGGAAAGGTTTGCAAAGGCAGTAAACACAAAAATATCAAACATACACGAAAAAGTAATTTCTTCCATTAAATCTGCTAAACCACCAAAAACAACCTCTACTGGGAAATTCATGGAAAACAAAACAAAAGATATATCCATTTTACCTATAGTTACACACTTTGAAAAAGAACCAGGTCCCTTCATCACTTCCTCCATAATCTATACACTAAATCAAGAAAAAAATAGCCAAAATTCGTCTTTTCATAGACTGATGCCTCTTGATAATACGCACTTTTCTGTAAGGATGGTGGAAGGAAGACATCTGCATCGTTCTTTTATATTTGCAAAAAATCATGGGGAGGATCTAAAAGTGGTCATAACGGTTGGTGTACATCCTGCTGTATCGATAGCTGCTGCATATCAAGCAGATTGGGGAGAAGATGAACTACAACTGGCAAATACCATCTTGGGAAACAAATTGACTCTGTCAAAACTGCCCTATTCTGGAATGAATGTACCAGCAAACGCAGAAATAGTTATGGAAGGAAGGATCCTCCAAGATAAGACGCGTAAGGAATGGATGGTAGAAATGCTAAGAACATATGATTTCAAAAGAGAGCAACCAGTATTTGAACTGGAAAATCTTTACTATAGAAATAATGCAATTTTTCATGATATTTTATCGGGATATTCAGAACATCGTTTACTAATGGGTATGCCAATTGAAGCTAAACTAAATTATGACTTAAAAAGATCGTTTCCTCAAACAAAAAAAATAGTTTTGAGTGATGGGGGTTGTAACTGGTTACATGCCATAGTGCAAATACAAAAAAGAAAAGATTCGGATGCAAAGAAAGTGATTGAAAAAACATTTGATTCGCACAGATCATTGAAAATGATTACTGTAGTTGATGAGGACATTGATCCCAATAATGCAGTTAATGTAGAATATGCAATGGCAACCAGATTCCAAGCTGACAAAGACTTGATTGTTATAAAAAAGGTAAGAGGATCAAGTCTTGATCCATCAAGTGACCAAAAAAATTTGCTAACTGCTAAACTTGGTATTGATGCAACTAGGTCCTTATCAAAACGAGCAGAGGGTTTCGAAATTGCTAAAATTCCTAATGAAGATAAAATTTCTTTAAAGAATTATCTTTAAATTATTCCATAAAAGTACGAGTTATAGTCCAGAATCAACCATTAAAGCAATGAACAATATTGCAAGATAGGGGCTGGAGAACTTGAATAACACCCATGATGCCTTTTCCGATGGCTTGATCAATACCCAACAACTAAGTGCAATCATCAAGGCACCAGTTGCAATAGCAGTATAAAGATAGGTTTCATGCAAAATAGGTTGATCGCTTGTGGTCAAGAGGATGGGTACAACGCTGAAAAGAACCATCATAACGGTAGAACCTGCAATTACTCTAGCCGAGGTCTTTTCTGATTGAACAGCAGTCAACATGGGAACGTTGACTTTGTTATAATCTTCCTTAAAGTGTAGGGTAAGGGCCCAGATATGCATTGGAATCCAAATAAACACAAGTCCTGCCATAACGAGTCCAAGATCCCAAAGCCCATTCATAGTGACAGCAACATAACCAATCATTGGTGGAGCCCCGCCACAAAGTCCTCCTAGGATAATATTGGATCTACTGTGTCTTTTTAGAGCATAGCTGTATACCAAAACATTATTCGCTAATCCAAATGACATGAAACCTGTAGCCCAAAGCCCCTGTTCCAACGTGGTTGTAAAGGAAATTCCAAACACAGTGCACAAACTGATTGCCGCTAATACTAACCCAAAATCTCTTGCCTTTTCTGCTGGAAATATTCTCCTACTAGGAATAGGTCTATTTTTTGTTCTTTCCATGATTGCATCTATATCTCTATCATGATAATTTGTCAAAGTGTTAGCAGCTGCTGATCCTGCCGCAACGCTACCTAACATCAAAGCCCAAGTTATCGGCGAAACTTCTATATCGTAAATATTTGAGGCAGTAACTGTTGCACCAAATGCAGTAAAAACTAAAAGATACCAAATTTTTGGTTTGGTCAATTCATAATATGTTTTGATTCTTGAGCTTGTTTTACTTGTTAACACATTAACTCACCTTCTTATTCGATATTTGATATTTATAGGTTGAAAAAATCAATCTGACTCATGTTTTGTACGGCATTGGTTTTGCCGTTTTTTTCATCTCAATAAAACTTTCAGAACGTTGTACTCCTTGAATACGACCCAAATTTTCTGATATTAATCTGTGCATTTCGTCTAGATTTTTTGCATACATTGTAACCAAAATATCAAATCTTCCAGTTACTTCAGAAATCTCTCTTACTTGCGGTATTTTTAACAACTCTTCTATTACATTATCACGAAGCTTTGAATCCATGTTTAATCCGGTCAAAGCTTTTACGGTATAGCCAAGTTCTCTTTCGTTTACTATTATAGTGAAACGCTCAATTAGTTTTCTTTTAATTAGCCGTTTTATTCTGCTATAAACAACAGATGAATTGACATTAATTTTTTTTGAGATCCTAGGAACAGATATGTTTGCATCGACAGCAAGTTCGGAAAGAATCTTCATATCTAAATCGTCTACTTTTGCCGTTCAAAACACCAATTATTGTGAATAAAAGTGGGGTTAATAAAGTTATTATTACAATTTTTCTACAAATTTTATATCAATTATATGATGCCTTTTTTGTACAGCATTTCAGCTAAAAGTACTGCTCCTTTTGCTGAACCCATCTTTTCGTTATGAGAAAACAAGACATACTTTATTCCATTTTCAAAAACGGTATCTTCGCGTAATCTACCTACTACCGTAGACATTCCTCCGCTCATCTCTCTATCTAATCTTGGTTGTGGTCTTGTTGGATCCTCATGTACGACGAGATATTTCTCTGGAGCAGAAGGAAGGCCTGCTACACTAATCTTTTCAGAAAATTCCTGCATGGCTTTTTTTACTGATTCTGGATCTGCATGTTTTGAGGTTTCAACAAACACAGATTCTGTATGTCCATCAATCACTGGAACTCGTGTACAAGTGCAACTAACTTTCATATCAGCAGGTATTATCTTTCCATCAGTTAATTTTCCAAGTATCTTTCCAGTTTCCAGTCTGACTTTGTCCTCTTCTTTTGGAATGTATGGAATGATGTTATCGGTTATATCTAAAGCTGAAACTCCAGGCGATCTGCCTGCTCCAGACATTGCTTGCATTGATGTCATGATTATCTTTTGTGCACCAAATTTTTCCATCAGTGGTTTCATAGTTATTGCAAGTCCAGTGGTAGTACAGTTTGGCAGTGGTGCGACAAACCCCTTCCAACCACGATTCTTACGCTGTATGTTTAGCAACTCTGCATGATCATCATTTATTCCTGGAATAAGTATCGGAACATCTTGTTCGTATCTATATGCCGAAGATGTGCTAATTACAGGTACATCCTTTGCAAATTTTGTTTCAATATCACGTGCAGCTTCACTTTCAACCGAACTAAATATCAAATCCAAATTCTCTGTTTTTATATCATCTACCGATTCGACTATCATGTTTTTGACATATTCTGGTATCTCTTCTCTTAGATGCCACTTTAGAATGCCGCTGCTGGGATCTCTAATCGCATCAACGAATTTTTTACCAGAAGAGCGTTCAGAAGCAGCTATCTGTTTTACCTCAAACCAAGGGTGTTTGTTCAACGCAAGTACAAATTCTTGGCCTACTGCACCAGTAACGCCTATGACTGCAACCCGTTTCATGAGTGATTTTCGCTTTATTCAATTAATATTTCTTTAGCATGAAAACCAAAACATACTAAATCCCAATTACGATATCTCATGATGTGAAATTCAATATTGAAAAAAACATTTCCAATCATGTAGCTGTCCCTCATGGTGGACTCTATTTTACTGGAATCAAGTTAGATAGTAAAACAATAGATTTTAGCTCTAACGTAAATCCACTGGGCTTTCCACAGCAAGTAAAAAACATAATTAAAAAAAATTTGGGACTTTTGTCTATATATCCTGATCCGAATTCAACAGAACTCAGAAATAGTTTGGAAAAATATACAGGCATTACAAAAAGTCAAATAATTGTAGGAAATGGTGCTACAGAAATAATTTATAATTTTTGTAAAATATTTATTAAAAAAAATACTCGAGCTGTAATACCGATACCTACATTTGAAGAATATGAGGCTGCTACGTTACTACAAGGAGGAAACGTTCTTCATTACAAAACAATGAACCTGAATGAAACAATTCCAAAGTTTCAATCAATAATCAAAAAAAATGACTGTATTTTTCTTTGCAATCCAAATAATCCTACTGGTTCATTAGTAAAAAGAAAAAACATGTTAAAGATTATTGAGGCTGCTTATGAAAAATCAGCATTAGTGTTTTTAGATGAATGTTTTATTGAACTCGTACCAGAATCAAATGAATCCCTTTCATCCAATCTAAAAGAATTTGATAATCTCTTCATACTACGTTCTCTTACAAAATCTTTTGGATTGGCAGGACTCAGAATTGGTTATGGATTAGGAAGTAAGAAAATGATTAATGTTCTTGAACGAATGAAGATTCCATGGAATGTAAATGCCTTGGCTCAAAAGGCCGCCATTGTGGCGCTCTCAAACAAATCTCATCTTTACAGAACAAGAAAATTGATAAAAAAAGAGCTTGATTTTCTAACTACTTCTATATCTAAAATTAAGAATTTTTCGTGCTATCCATCTTCAACTAATTTTATTTTGCTTGAATCAAAAATAAGCTCAAAAATTGTCCAAAAAAAACTCATCAAGAAAAAACTGCTGGTTAGGGATTGCAGTACTTTTCATGGATTAACCAATAAATTCATACGCATAGCCGTCCGTACTCACAGGGAAAATGTGAGACTTGTAAAAACATTGGAAAAAATATAATATGACAAAAACATTGATGATACAAGGAACCTCATCAGGCGCTGGAAAAACTACACTTGTTACTGCATTATGCAGAATATTTGTAAATTCTGGATACCATGTGGCTCCCTTTAAATCACAAAACATGTCATCCTACTCCTACAAGGAGAATAATTTTGAAATTTCACGAGCTCAGGCGATACAAGCAATTGCTGCAAAAACAAAAATTGATCCACGGATGAACCCAATTCTTCTCAAACCACTTGGGGATTACAGAAGTAAAGTTTTGGTGAATGGAAAATTCTACAAAAAAATGTACGCAAAAGACTATTATTCAAAATTTGTTCTTTCAAAAGGACTAGCTGTAGCAAAGAAATCCCTTGACTGGTTAAAACAAAACTATGATTTGGTAATTATTGAAGGAGCTGGATCTCCTGCAGAATTTAACTTGGAAAGATATGATATAGCAAACATGAGAATAGCTGAATATGCAAATTCCCCAGTAATTCTTGTATCTGATATTGATAGGGGTGGAACTTTTGCAAGCATTGTTGGAACCATGGAATTAATCGAGAAAAAATACCAAAAATTCGTTCAAGGGTTTGTAATTAATAAATTTAGGGGAGATAAGGACATACTAAAACCAAGCCTTAACAAGTTAAGAAAAAAGACTGGTAGACCCATTTTAGGCACTATTCCCCTCATGAAATTTGATATCCCAGAAGAGGATTCTCTTCATACAAATCCAAAACAAGTACAATGGAATAAAAAATACTTGAGATCATTAGATCTAGAAATAGAAAATTTAAGTCAGCTTGTGAAAAATAATTTGAATATGAAAGCTATAGGTGAATTACTCAAATGATCCTTGTTCCAATTTTTGCAGTGATATTTGCCTTAATAATTGATCTTGCTATTGGTGATCCAAAAAATAAATTTCATCCAACTGCTTGGATAGGAATGTTAGTTGGAAAACTTGTTCCTCTAGATAAGAATAATTCAAAAAAAAATGATAAACTTTCAGGAACAATCCTCACAATTTTCGTTGTAACTGTAGTAGGTGTAATATTTTATTTTATTAGTGCTGGATTATATTCTCTAGAATCTAGAAATATCAATTTTGAATTGAATGATCTTCTTCTCAGCTTACTAATTATCATTGTTATAGGAATTCTACTAAAGACTACAATCGCCATAAAGGGAATGCAGCAACACGCACAAATGATTATGGATGCACTTTCAAAAAATAATCTTGATGATGCTAGAGAAAAACTATCGATGATAGTAAAAAGAGAAACGAAAAATTTGGATAGGCAACACATTATTTCTGCTACCTTAGAAAGCATTAGTGAAAATACCGTAGACGGGATTACTGGACCACTTTTCTATTTTGCAATTTTTGGATTGCCAGGAGCCTTTGTCTACAGAACCATAAATACAATAGATTCTATGATAGGTTACAAAACGGAAAAATTCAGAAACCTTGGTTGGTTTGGAGCAAACTGTGATAAGGTACTCAATTATCTACCTGCAAGAATCACAAGCCTTGTTATGGTCTTAGCTGTAATGATTCTTGGGAAAAACTGGAAGCATTCTCTTGAAATAATGCTACGAGACAGTTCAAAGACTGAGAGTCCAAATGCAGGATATCCAATGGCAACACTAGCAGGTGCATTGGGTACAAGATTTGAAAAGGTTGACCATTATGTTTTGGGAGATGGAGAAATGGAATTTACGGTAAATCACTTCAAATCAACTATAACAATAATGAAATTAACCTCAATTTTATTTTGTATTTTTATTACGATCCCAATGATAATAATATTCTCGTATCTAGGATTGTGGTAGCATGCTTAAAGTAATAAGCTACATAATCTCATTTCTAACAATACTTCCTTCTGCAAAAAATGTGGAACTGGACGCTGTTGCAAAAAATATGTATCTATTTCCTATTGCAGGTGCTATAATAGGTCTTATAATTGGGACAGCTGGATTTGGTTTATCTGCGTTTGTTGATCCTTTCATTGTTGGGTTATTACTAACTGGATCATTAGTAATTATTACTGGAATTCATCACACCGATGCACTTTGTGATTTTGCAGATGGCATAATGGCAAAAGGAACCAAGGAAAAAAAATTACAAGCTATGCGAGATCCAGCAGTAGGATCGGCCGGAGTAATAACAGTAGTTTTGTATGTAGGAGGTATGATAATTGCTCTTTCAATGATGAAAGGATTTGTGCTTTTTCAAGCAATTCTATTAAGTGAACTTCTTGCAAAATTCGTCATGGTATTACAGGCAAATAGAGGTTCTTCAGCATGGCAAGGTTTGAGTTCCCCATTCACACAATCTATGAAAGATAAAAAGAAACTTGCCATAGCTACCTCAATAACTGTCATTCCTTTAATAGCAATTGGAGGAATAACAGGAGTAATAGTTGTAATAGTAGGAGTGATAGTGGCTCTAGCACTTCTTAAGGTGGCAAATAGAAGCTTTGGAGGAATATCAGGTGACGTCTTTGGAGCAACAAACGAACTTGTCAGACTCTCTTCTCTTTTGATCTTTGCCTCAATATGATAGGTCTAGTAATGTGTGGTGGCAAGGGAACTAGAATGCAAATATCAACAGAAAAACTCCTTCTAACATACAAAACTCCAATCATACAGCATCTTATGTCTGCACTACAAGAATCTGGTTGTTTTTCCAAAATCGTTGCTGGAACAAGTCATAATGCTCCAAGAACTAGGGAATTTCTAATAAACCTGGGAGTGTTTACTATGGATACAGCAGGAAAAGGTTATGTTTACGATCTTAATCAGATTTTATACAACTTTGACGAACCTGTATTTGTGACATCAGGAGATCTCCCTCTCTTAGATTCAGAAATAATAAAACAAATAATCCAGAAAACCAAGACTGATTATCCGTGGAATACGGTGATTATTAGTAAAGAATTTCTTGATTCTTTATCATTAAAACAAGAATATAGTCTGATTTACAACAGAAAACAATACTCATACTGTGGAATATCTATAGTAGATCCAACCAAACTGACGGAGATGAAACCTGTAGAGGAATCATACATAATATTAGATGACAAAAGAATTGCATTCAATCTCAATACAAAAGAAGATTATGATTTACTCTGCGCTTCCTAAAATCTTGCCATTAATCTTTGCATGAGATCCTGTTGATTCAGCAAGAATGTTTCCACATGATTTGCATGTGACGTTTGTAGCCACATGTGAAAACACAATACTTTCTTCATTGCATTCATTACATTGCACTCTTTGAAATTTGCTAGCTGGTTTTGGAATTAATATTTGACCTTTTTTCATTATGCTACCAACTCGAACTTTCTTAGTCTGATTCCTGGTTTATTAAACTTCTTTTTACATTCTGGGCATGTCAGTATTTGAGTAGCTTTCTTTGTTGTCTTTGCGGGCTTAGCAAGCTTTGGGAATTTTTGACCTCCATAACCCTTCTTGTCCTCAGCGTGTCTTCTCTCGCCTATTGCAGAACCTCTTCTCTTGCCTGCCTTGTAAATGGAGACCTTTTGCATTGTGTGTTTCTTACAGTTAGGACAGTATCTTCTGATCTCTTTTGGCATGTTCATAAATGATGACCTTGCTTGACCGTAATTTAAACATCGCTTTGAATCTATAATAGTATCAAAAACTGACTCTTATTCGTGAGATCAAGTTCACTTGCCACAATGATTTCATCACTAAACTCTGTAGCAATGGGCAAGAAACAAGCAAACCTGGTTTTGAAAAATTGTAGACTAGTTAACGTTTATTCACGAGAGATAATTCCTGACACTCAAATTTCTATTTTTAAAGATAGAATTGCATATGTAGGAAACAACGCATCACACACAATTGGAGAGAAAACTATAGTTATTGATCTGGAAAAGCGATATGTTACGCCTGGGTTTGCAGACGCGCATACTCATATTGACAAGTACATCTTGCCTTCCGAGATTGCAAAAAAATCTCTTCTATGTGGTACGACATCTCTTTTTTCAGATCCAATTGACATAGTAAGTGTCTGTGGATACAAAGGCTTTAGGGAATTTGTCAGATTAACAGAAAATCTACCTGTAAGATTTTTTCATGTCATTCCAGGTGGTCTGCCAGTAGATAGAAAATTCAGCCATTCAAAGACATTGAGTCCAGGTGAAGAAAAGATGGCATTACGTTTAGAAAATGTGTTAGGTCTTGGTGAAGTCTTTTCATGGACCAAAGTTACGAATTTGGATGCAAGAACAATACAAACTCTGAAACACATGCTATACAATGGTTATGTTATAAATGGTCATACTGCAGGTGCAAGTGACAAAAAGCTAAATGCATACATTGCATCAGGAATACTTTCGTGTCATGAACCCATTGATTTTGATCAGGTCATAGAGAGACTAAGACTTGGTATATGGATTATGATGAGGGAAGGCTCCATTAGAAGAGATTTAGACAAGATAATTCCAAAGATACTCTCAAATCGAACATATCTTGACAGGCTAATGTTTTGTTCAGACGGATTAAATCCAAAAGATCTGATAGAGTTTGGCCATATTGATCA
>JBQTHX010000033.1:0-3051 GCA_052389415.1 Nitrosopumilaceae archaeon | reverse complement strand
CAGCTTCTAGTGTTGCAAACAGATCATTAAGATAGACAGACGTAGTGTCCCAGGGATTTGGAAGTGTGTCGTTTGTCAGGTAGAGATATCCAACATATTGTGATGCCGCAGTAACAAAGTCTTCATCTAGCGTAGAGATGTTGTATGATTCAGAAGAAAAATTCATCTTGTCATAATTTGTGTGCCAACCTCCAAGGTAGGAAAGTGTTGGAAGATAGCCGTTTTCAAATATTGTCAAGTTGTCTACAATGCCAATATAGCTAGCAGGAACATCTGTTCCTGGATTTCCAACTACTAGAGTAAATCCTTTGGACTTTGCATAAGCGGTTAAGTCAGAATAATACGTCTCATTGCCTGGAGTATTTGTCATCTCGTCAAACTTTACTCCATCAACTGGATACCAGTTGTCATATTTGTCAATGTCACCCATCACAGAGACCGATGAACGCGCAGCGTAGTTGGTTGGAAGATAGCCTAGAACAATAATTCCTGCCGCTTTCAAGTTGTTAATCCCATTAACAAATGTCTGGCTTTGAGATGTCCCAGGACCGCTATTTGGATTGATTATTGCAACAACTGGTACATCTGGATGCGCATTTTTTGCAGCAATAAGATTACTCCATGCTGCGTTGGTCGGATAAGAATAAAGTGGGATCATTATTCCAGTTGGTGACGCAGCTTTTGCTTGTGGTATTTCCAAAAGTGGGAAGAAAAGTAATATGCTAAACAAAACCCCAAAAATTATTTTTTGAGATTTTTTCAATTTAATTTAAGACAACTCCTTGACAATAAATTGTTTTGTTCACTGTCTGGAAAAAAAATTTAATCATTTAAAACATTTGCGTATCTATGATATTAGTGTAAAAAATTTGATAAAAATAAATTCACTTCTGGGAAGCTACAAAGTGTAATTTCCCAGAAATGGGAAGTCGTTTTGTTTGTGAATTGTGTCGATCTGCGACATGGCAAGTGATAAGTCTTTTCAAATTACATAAGAAAATTTTAATGAGAATATATTGGTATAATTTGGGAAAAATATTCTAGATTAGAAATTAGAAAATTATTCTACAAAGCTAAATGCACATGGTGTTGGTGAAACAAAGTTCTTGTTGTTGTTTGCATTATCAAGTGCATTCTTTAATGCTGTCTGTACTGGTCTGTTTGGATCACCTGCAAGAGTTAATCCATCTGCTAGCAGTGCTGCATTCGCTTCATTCATAATCGCATTTACTGTAGCAAATCCCAAGGCATTGGCACTAGTTGTCCCCGGTGCATAGATCAAAGAATTCCCATCGACTTTACCATTGAAAACATTCAACTCCATTGCAGCAAGCTGTGCAGACAGCATGTATGCCATATTGGTAGCAGAAGCACTTAGTATCCACGAACGGAATTGACTCTTAGCTGTTGATAACAATGCAGGAGGTACAAGAGCCGGATCAAAATCTGCACCACCACCGCTCCTCAAGTTCAAGGCTCGGATCATATTATTGTCATCTATTCCATATAATGCCTGACCATTTTTGTTAGACCAGAACCCCAAAGTCATTCCTCCACCTGGAGCAAAGCAGAGGTTTCCAAATTTGACGTTTGTAGTTTCTCCTGTAACTACTGTTACTGGATCAACTATTGTTGGAGTTGTTGCAAGCCAGTTTGGTTCAATTGGTAGATACTCAAATACGACATAGTCGCCTTCAGGATAAAGACCAGCAAAGAAAGTGTACTGTATCACGCTATCAACATTAACTTTCCAAACAAGCTGCGGTTCTGGGGGATCATCAAAAATTCCATTAGCATTTGCATCATAGAACTTGAAGACAGCAATTTTTCCTCTAATGTCTCGGTTTGTAATTGTACAAGAGATGTTCTCTCCTTCATCTAGATTAACTGTACCACCAAGATCAGTTGGACACTTGACATCACCAGTAATGTCTACAAATTCAAATCCAGGAATTTGAGTTTCATCAATTGGTATGTCTGTGTTAGAATTAACACAAGTTTGAATGCCTGATAAAACTGGGTTACCGTCTATTGTAAGATTGAAATCATCTGGGTTCTTGTCATCAAGACCGGATGGATGATTAATTACGTTCTTGATCAACGTAATACATGGCTGAATATCTCTATTTGTAATAATACAAGTAATATTGTCTCCATCTGCTAAAGAAACTGTTCCACCAAGATCAGTTGGACACTTGACATCACCAGTAATGTCTACAAATTCATAACCTGCCAGTAAAACCTCATCAATTGTCTTATCAACTGGTGTGGGAAAAGTAAGAGTTTCTCCAGAAAGGACCGAAGTTCCTCCAATCGTTAGCCCAAAGTCGTTTTCATCTGCATCACCATTAAAATTATTTTGTACATCCTTTACCAGTGTAATTGAACCCTCACCGCCAGGTGGTGGAATTACATCCGCTTCTACCTTAAAGTTGTCAGTCTTTTGTTCGACAAAGCCAGAATCAGAGCTAACCCATACTTTGTAAACGCCACCGCCGTTTGTAGTATCATCAAAGCCAGGAAAACCATCACTTGCTTTGATAAGAATATCTATCAATCTATAGCATTCAGCAAAGGTTCCTCCCGTTACGACTGCAGGTGTATCGTCTGCGCTTCCTATACTTGTCCCAAGCAACGCACCATCTGGTTCTGTGACCTGAACATAATATTCACCATCTGGAATTCCTGAGCCTCCACCTATAGGACCGCCATCAAGATATACATCTGCCTTGGTTGCAAATTGATTTACATTAACTCCAGTGCAGGTAACATCTGTGGTGTATATTGCACCACTAAATGCACTGACAGATTGAATTGATGAAATTCCTGCCAAGGATATCACAGTAATAACTGTCAGGAAAAACTTCTTTTCCATCTTTATCTTAAACATGTAGATAGATTGTTTAATCAGAAGGATATTTGAGGTTGTTCTACCATCTTTGGGAAATTATTCGTAATTAATTTTGTTGTAGTATTTTTTATCCAAAACAAAATTTTTCTTCCCAAAATTGGAACTAATTTTAAGAAAATTTTTTTAGAGATTGAGAAAAC
>JBQTHX010000032.1:0-1569 GCA_052389415.1 Nitrosopumilaceae archaeon | reverse complement strand
AATTGATAATTGAAGAGTTGTGTGGTCGTAGCGGTGGCAAGCGAACTTTTTCTATAACTCCAACTAGTATGATTGACATTGATGTACAAAAGATAACAAATGCTGCACAAACCAAGGGATTTAAAGTACAAAATCAGGGAGAGCTTGGCCTTTCAATGTCTACTGATGCAATGTATGTTAGTTTTCTAAAACGCGGTTCTGCAGTAATTGTCGGAACAAAAGATCAAGAGGATGCAGTAAAACTGTACAAAAGTCTGATTGCACAATAACATCAAGTAACACAAGTCACCAGAAATACAACCAAGGAAACTTGATTTTTATGACTAATCTAGGTGCCAATTATCTCTATTCCGTTGATCTTGCCAAAATCTCCATCAAAGGTAGCAATCTTACTAATATCATTTTCCTGCATCACTGATACCGTCGTACAATCTGTAAAACTAAGAACGGTTTTTTTCTGTTTGCAAAAAAGAATCCATGCATTATCAAAGATTGTCTTCTCGACATATATTATCTTCAATGACTTTAATAGCATCTCTCCTATCTTTGATGCCATATCAAGACTTTTGAGGCGAATAAGACTAACTGTTACCACCTCGTCAAAGATATAGTCAGTCATACAAATCTGTTCATGTATTTTTTTCATCGATTTTACTGCTTTGATATGGTTTTGATCTCTTGTGTTAAAATAAGAAATAATAAAACTTGTATCCAGAATTATCATTTTCTTAGATACAGAATATCATCTATTTCCTTACTTGTTTTCTCTGTTCCTCTTCCCCAGTCAAAGGGCTTGAACTTCAGAAACGGACTAGAATCAATTCTTTCTGATCTTTCTTTCTGTCTTATCCAATCTTTCATTGCCTTTGTTAATGCTTGTCCCATCTTCATTTTATCTACTGTAATAACTGCTTTGAATTTTCTTAATACTTCCTCGTCTACGTCCCTTACTGTAACCATATTTTTCTTCATATGTATTACATGTAATACATATCTTATAAATTCATCTATTAGAAAATATCCAAGAATGACAACAGAAAATCTAGTTTCTTAAAATACTAAACATCTGATATTAAGACACTTTTTTTCCAGTTTACTATCTTTGATTTTTGTAACTTCTTTCCTGAATTTGTCAGTACATGTTATCAGAGAAATTACCAGTTAGCAAATCCCATAAAGAATTTGGATACCTTGGCTTTTCCTCACTTGCCATTTTCTATTTCTTGCCAAGCCTCATGAATCGATCTGAGTGTTTTAATATCATCATGATTCAACTCTTGGTATGCTTTTTTGAATGTCCTCGATGATTTAACCATATATTACTCATAATTATTTAATACTTGAACTTTATATTGCATTCTGATTTTCAAAGAAATGACTTTGCTTGATAATTATACATTAAAAAAATACGATCCTAGTGGAATGCACAAAATTTATGACAGGTGGCCAGAGATTGCATCAAAATCATATGAATCTCATAAAGACCAGATTGACTATGGAAAGATTGATCATATCATATTTGCCGGAATGGGTGGCTCTGGTGCAATTGGTGATATATTCTCGTCAATA
>JBQTHX010000031.1:0-3887 GCA_052389415.1 Nitrosopumilaceae archaeon | reverse complement strand
TTGACAGAGGAAAAGACAAGTGGAACTTTAGATATCGTGCTTCAATAAGCAGACCAGAAGAATGGTTTAACAGGTCCTGGAAAGGTCAGACAGGAAGGGTAGAAAATTTCCTAAGATCAAAAGATGGCGGCATGTCCCCTTTGGAACAGTTGGTTGGAGAAAAGATAACAAGAGAAAATACCATTTTCTACATTTGTGGATGGCAAGGAACTATAGATGGTTGTATGGATTACCTTGAACCAAAAGGTTTTGTAACGCTTCATGACAAGCGTGTAGACGGAAGTTTTGAAGTAAAATACGAGTCTTACGGCTAGTCTTCAAAATTTAGGCAGTGGATTATTCTAGCCCTTTCTGAGTATGAATTGCATCAAGGCTTCTTTTGAGTATTCTATTCCATGTTCGTCAATGGAATGTTTGCTATAATCCACTATTACTTTGGCAATATCATCGCCTTCTGCAGTAAAATTACAATCAAATCCATAGTCTCTGCAAACAAGCTTTGCCATGATTTATACGAAAAAATCAGCGGTATATATCTCGTATGATTAATTTAATAAACAGACAGGTCGGTTTATTCCGATCTATTTTGAGAGACCAAAGTCACTAGCTGCTTTTTTCTGTCTCAGTTCCCTTTTTTGAATTGGTTACGGGAACAGAGACTATGCTTTCTACAACAGCCTTTGTTAGCTCCTCAATTATCTTGATCTTTTTCTCGTCTGTTTCTCCAAGCTTTTGTAATGCTTTTTCCAACTCTTTTTTGCGTAGCAAATCCACACTTGCAAACACATTGACAACCCGTGGTTCTGGCGTTAGTTGTTTCATCATGGCTGCTATAATAGGAATTTCTTTGTTGATCATCTTTTCGACAGCCGAAATTTCATCCTTTCTAGCTCTTAGACTTCTTTCTTCCATCTCTACAATTTGATCCCTAAACATCAATTTGTTGGCTGGAAAAGAAGAGATCCTTTCATCAACTAGTCTCGGATCTGAAATGTCCAAAATCATTGTGCCTTTGGTTTTATTCTCCATTACAATCTTTATTTTTTCGTAAGTGAGTACAAAATAATCAGCCGTAGTTGCTACAAATACAATGTCAAATTTATCGAATCCAGATAAAACCTCTTCAAACTTTATAGGTTTCCCACCTAGTGTTTTAGAAAAACCAGTAGAACGCTCAATTGTCTTGCTGGTAATTTCAAATGGGTATTTTTTGTCATTCAAAGATTTAGCTATCATGGCAGCTGCTTCGCCTGTTCCTACTATTAGAACTCGCTTTTTTGCGTCAAGGCCTGCATGTGCTTCAGCAATTTTGACTGCAACCTCTCCTATGGTAGTGACCCCTTTACTGATTCCAGTAGAGTCTCTGATACGAGTTGCAGTTCTTATGCAACTATCAAATAATTTGTTTAATATGCTTCCAGATGCATCGGACTGTTTTGCAACCGTTATGGCAGATCTTATTTGATCAAGGATTCTTTCATTTCCTACAACTACTGAATCCAGACCGCAAGCAAGTCTTAGCAACATGTTGTAAACATCATCATTCTCATACACCTCTAGAATTTGGTCAAAATGATCAACATCATATTCTTCCAATCCCCCTAAGGAGATCCAAGTTTCAACTAATTTTCTTAAGACAAGTTCTCTTCCTTCTAGCCGTCGTGCATCTGGTGCCTCATCAACTTGAAGATTGTTAATAATGAATATCTCAACTCTACTGGTAGTCTGAAGTATCACACATTCTGAAACACCAGGAATTTTTTTAAATGACTCGTATGCTTTGGAAATATCTTTGAAAACAAATCGCTCTAACTTGTAAATCGGAATATTTTTGAATGTGACTTTGAGATTAATTATTTTATATTTATTTTCACTCATCTTACATCATAACCTATTCATGGATTTTGGCTCTGCCACCTTTCGCCGTTCTAAAAACATTCATGCCAAAGTAAAAATTTTCATATAATGAATCCAGATATTTAAGATCCTGTTCAGCTCGAGATATTTCTTCACTAGTTGAGTTAGGATCATTTTTCAGTCGATCTAGTTTCTTTTGTGACTCGTCTAAAAGTTCATTGATTCCATGTTCATAATTGGATCGTCCACCAAATTCAGGACTAAGCATTATCTCTGGTTTGTATTTTGGAGTCTGATCAGCTGGAATCTCTACTTTTCTGGAAACCTCTTCTTGTTCATCTTCTGAAAGCACAGGTCTTGGTGGAACAAGTTCTTTTTTACTTAGGAAAAATTCTGGCTCACCCATCTCTCGCCTAAAGATGCGTTCTAGACTATGTTTATCAGTAAACGTTGCATTTGCAGCTTTTACAGCTGAAACTGCCTTTATTGCCTCCTCATATTCTTTCATGGCTGCTGCTTCTGCTGCTGCCATGGCTTCCTCTGCTTTTGCTGCAGCAGCCTTTGCCGCAGCTTCTGCCAATTCTGCTGCCTCTGCAGCTGTTAATCCATCTTTCTTTGTGCGTTCTTTTGGATTTTTCGCAGACAACGTAATTACATCATTTAGGGTTAAATTTTAAGTTTCTATCATTCTTCACTAGTGGCAATTAGCGAAGATTTTTAAATAAATTAACCAAAATTATACCATGTCACTTCTCTTAAAAGATCGAGTATACACAATGGAATCCCCGACGGCCAAAAGGGGCGTATATCCACTACATGGTTACAAGCTTGGCATCTATCGTCTTCCTGTAAAACTTGAAGATCCTTTGGAGATTAAATCAGTTGTAGAGGGACTCAAAAAAACTTTCACGATGGATACTTATGCCGATAGAATTTATGCAACATACACATGGCTTGAGGAAAATATGGCAGACAGTGAAGCTAAAGGTTACGAGAAGGTCGAGCTGTCCGTTACGGTTGAAATTGTAACAGGTGAAGTGATTGACATGATTTACCAAATCTTTCCAATCGAAAAGTTTGGAGATCCACAATGGGTAAAAGATTATCGCAAAAAGGCTGATCATTATGCAAAGATGATAATTGACACCATTCTTCGAAACACCATACTAGCAGACAAGATGGTTGGACATTATGTCAAGTCTAAAAAAATAGGCTTAGATGATGCTATTCAACAGCTAGAGGAGCTCACACCACTTGCAAAAATTATTTCAGATGCTAAACCAAAAATAAAAATCGAAGAACCACAAGAGGCTGCAGCAGTACAAGATACTGGAGGACCTCTAACTGCTCCCAAGCCTGGCCCAATAGATGTAGAATACAAATCACATATGAGACCAACTTCTCCTTTTGTTGCTCCAACAAGTAAAAACACCATAAAGACTTGGGGAAAAGGCGGCGATAATGGAAGATTAGGCGTATGGGGAGAGTTTGTATCAGTTGACTTTGATATCTGTGTAGCAGATGGTGCTTGTATTGATGCATGTCCTGTTAATGTTTATGAATGGTTTGACACACCAAATCATGTAGCATCCGCAAAAAAACCATTGATGGCGCGAGAACCAGATTGCATATTCTGCCTAGCATGTGAAGGAGTTTGCCCACCACAAGCTATCAAGATCTTTGCCCAAAAATAAGGCATCATAAAATATTATTGTACCAGATACGATCTTTTAAGACATTATTTCTCTAAATCTACACATTAAATGATATAATCAGTGAAGCAATTGGTGAGCTTTTAACAATTCGAGTTGATTAAATAATTCAAAGGTCAATAACACTCATGGTCAAGCAGACAACCCTAGATAGTTGGATATTACAGCATTTTTCTGATCTCCTCAGAAAAGGAGCACTAAATGTTGTCAAGACTGGAACACCAATTGTTCTTTATAGAAACACAATAGAAGAGGAAGAAGATTCTCACGAGGAAACAGTATGTACACTAACTGAAGGACATGTAATTGTTCAAGTCG
>JBQTHX010000030.1:0-112589 GCA_052389415.1 Nitrosopumilaceae archaeon | reverse complement strand
TATGGCAGGATCCATTAAGATCTGATTTAGATATGTTTATCAATACCTCACAAAAGAGAGTAAACGGAACTGTAAAGCTGAAGATGTTCAAAGGAAGTCTAAGAGTTGTTGGAAGAAAATCAGATTATTCATTGTATAGCCATGACTTGGCAACATACGGATCTAGTTCGACCTTCGACCAAACTTTGGCAAAAGGATTTGTCGAGCTGTGGGGAATGCAATCCACAGAAGCTAATAAATTACTAAAAAAGAGGTGAAAGAGTAAAAAATGAATTGCCCAGAATGTGATGCAAAATTAAATGTTCCAGAAGATGCAACCGTTGGAGAAATAGTTTCATGCCCTGATTGTGGAGCAGATTTCGAGATAGCATCAAAGAATGGTTCTACATGCCAGCTAAAGCAAGCGGAAAAAGTTGGAGAAGATTGGGGAGAATAAATGTCAAAGATTCGTGTCGTGTTTGATAGAGTTAGATTAGAGGAAAAAATGCTCGAGAAAGAAGCAATCGAGCTTGGTCACGATACAAAGATGATTGATGCAAAGATAACACAAATCAATACTGAAAGTAAGAAAAGCGATTTTGATTTTGGCGATATCGTTCTTGAAAGATGTGTTAGCTATTTTCGCGGTCTACACTTTACTGCATGTCTAGAATTTCTTGAAGTTCCAGTCATAAACAAATTTGCAGTGGCTAGTAATTGCGGTAACAAAATGATAACCTCTCTTTTGTTAAAAAAACACAACGTACCTACGCCAAAAACTTACTTTTCATTCTCATCTGAGACAGCCCTTGAGAACCTTGAGAAGGTAGGATATCCAATGGTCATAAAACCCGTAGTTGGAAGTTGGGGAAGAGGAGTCATGGCCTTAAAGGACAGAGATACTGCAGATGCAATAATCGAAGTAAGGGAACTCAGTGATGGCCCACTAGATAGAATTTATTATTTACAAGAAATGGTAAATCGTCCACCACGTGACATTCGAGCAATTTCTGTAGGAGACCAGGTTATCGCTGCGATGTATCGAACTTCATCAGGAGGTTTTAAAACAAACATAGCACTTGGGGCAGAACCTGTGCCTTGTGAAATAACAAAGGAGCTTGAAGATATTTGTATTAATGCATCCAAGGCAGTTGGAGGCGGAATACTTGGAGTTGATTTAATGGAAGATGAAAAACGGGGACTAGTAGTGCATGAAATCAACAACACTGTAGAGTTCAAAGGCTTGGCAAAAGTGACAAAAAAGAATATTCCAAAAGAGATGATTGATTTTGCTGTCAAGTCAGCTATAAGATAAATTATACTATGTTATGCTAGAGGAGTATCAATGCGGATAGGAGTAATAGGTGCATCAGGTTACGTCGGTGGAGAAATGCTAAGGTTACTTGTAAGTCATCCCAAAGTAGAAATTTCAATGGTCACATCAAGACAGTATGTAGGAGAATACATCTCAAGGATTCAACCAAGTCTGAAAGGTTTCATTGATTTGACATTTTCTGAGCTTGATTATGACAAGATGTCAGACAAGTGTGATCTAGTTTTTACTGCAGTTCCTCATGGGACGGCAACTGAGATAGTAAAGGCACTCTACGACAGAGGAATGAAAGTAATTGATCTTAGTGCAGATTATCGATTACACAATGCTGCTGATTATGATAAATGGTATGGTTGGCAGCATCCACACCCTGAACTTTTATCAAGATCAGTTTTTGGAGTACCGGAATTCCACAGGGAAGAGATTAAAAAGGCCCAACTTGTTTCGTGCCCTGGATGCATGGCAGTAACATCACTTTTAGCTCTTTATCCACTTGTGAAAAAGGGCATTATTGATACTGAACACATAGTAGTTGATTCTAAAATTGGCTCATCAGGAGCAGGAGCTGGTTCAGTTGCAGGAACACACCATGCAATGAGATCTGGAGTAATTCGACCGTACAAACCTGCAAAGCATAGACATACAGGTGAGATTGAGCAGGAATTGAGCATAGCTGCTGGAAAAAAAATCAAGGTATCGATGAGTCCTCATGCAGTAGATATAGTGAGAGGAATTCTGTGTACAAATCACACTTTTCTTACAACCCAGGTAACTGAGATGGATCTTTGGAAGATGTACCGTGAACAATATCAGAATGAAAAATTCATCAGATTGATTAGAGATAAAAAGGGATTCTACAAGTTTCCAGATCCAAAGTTTGTAGTAGGATCTAATTTCTGTGATGTTGGTTTTGACATAGATGAAGACAACAATAGATTAGTTGTATTGTCAGCATCAGACAATCTTATGAAAGGAGCTGCAGGTTCTGCAATACAAAATATGAATGTGATGGCAGGCTTTGATGAGATGGAAGGTCTTCATTATTCACCGCTAACACCTGTGTAAAAAAATGATCACAATTAAGATTGGAGGAAGTGTTGTAGATGGTCTTCATCCATCAACAATTTCTGATCTCAAAAATGTATCACAAAAAGAAAAAATAATTCTTGTACATGGAGGAGGTAAAGAAGTAACAAAAATTTCTGAAGCGCTTGGTAAAGAACCAAAATTCATTGTTTCTCCTGGGGGAATAAAAAGCAGATATACTGACAAAGAGACAGCAGAAATTTTTGCCATGGTAATGTCAGGAAAGATAAACAAGATGATCGTTCGCATGTTGCAAAAAAATGGAATCAATGCAGTAGGACTATCAGGTGTAGATGGACAAATAATTCAGGCAGAAAGAAAGAAAAAACTTCTGATAATCAATGAGAAGGGCAGAAAAATGGCAATTGATGGCGGTTATACTGGAAAGATAAAAAACGTAAACACTAGTCTGATAAAATCATTATTAGACCAAGGATATGTTCCAGTCATATCTCCAATTGCGATTAGTGAGGAGTTTGACTTTCTTAATGTAGATGGTGACAGGGCGGCAGCGTATGTTGCTGGAATTATGAAATCAGACAAGATACTTTTTTTGACCAATGTTGATGGATTGTTAATGAATGAAAAGCTTGTTAAAAATTTGAGTCTAGCAGAGGCAAAAGAGATCCTCCCAAAGATTGGGTTTGGAATGGAAAAGAAAGTGCTAGCGGCTACCGAAGCGCTAGAAATGGGTGTACAACAAGCTCTTATCTCAAATGGCCAGAGAGAAAATCCAATATCAGTAGCAATTGCAAACGACAATTGTACGGTGATTTCAAAATGACTGAAGACGAATTTATGGGAAACATATACCAAAGATTTCCTGTTACTATAGAACGAGGTCTTGGAGCTCATGTTTGGGACATAAATGGAAAAGAATATGTCGACTGCATGGGAGGATATGGGGTTGCTTTAGTTGGTCATCGTAATCCACGTGTCGTAAAAGCTCTACAGGATCAGCTTGAAAAAATAATTACGGTCCACAGTTCGCTTTACAACAAGACCCGTGAAGAGTTTCTTGAGAAATTGATAAAAATTTCTCCAAAAAGTCTAAGCCAAGCATACCTGAACAACAGCGGAACAGAGTCTGTTGAAGCTGCAATAAAGTTTGCAAGAAAGTTTACTGGAAAATCAGGAATGCTTGCATTAAATGGATCTTATCATGGAAAATCACTTGGTTCGCTTTCATTAACATTTAATCCAAAATATCGCAAGTCGTTTGAACCGCTTGTAGAAAAAGTTTCATTTTCTCCATTTGGAGATATTGATGCACTAAGATCTAATGTGAACTCCGATACTGGATTCATAATAGTTGAACCGATTCAGGGAGAGAGCGGTATTCATGTCGCTCCAGATGGTTTTCTTCAAGAAACAAGAAAATTGTGTGATGAAAAAGGAATACTGTTGATCTTTGATGAAATTCAGTCTGGACTTGGAAGGACAGGGAAAATGTGGGCAGGCGAGCACTGGAAAACAACTCCAGACATCATGTGTCTTGCAAAGGGAATAGCCGGAGGAGTGCCTATGGGTGCAACGTTGGTCAAACCAGAAATTCTTGCTTGTATAAGTAAAGGAGAACAATCCTCAACTTTTGGTGGCAATCCTCTCTCATGTGCTGCAGGAATAGCTACAATAGATGCTTTAACTCAGGACAGACTAGTTGAAAATGCCGCAAAGCTTGGAGAGAAATTTCAAGAAGGATTGGAGAAATTAAAAGAAAAACACAGGATAGTTCGTGAAATCCGTGGCAAAGGCTTGATGATAGGAGTGGAGCTCAAGTTTGAAGTCAAAGATATCTTATTTGATGGAATAGCTAATGGGATTTTATTTTTATACTCAGGAAAAAACATCCTAAGACTTTTGCCTCCACTTGTAATCTCAGAGTCTGATATAGACAAAGCTTTAGAAGTACTTGATGCAGTATTAGGCAGAGAGGAAAAGCGTAGAAATGTCTAGAGACAGAACAGATGAATTCATAATCGAGACATTGAAAAAAAACTCTAGAGAGTCATTTGTTGAGATAGGTCAAAAAATGGGACTTTCAGAATCCGCAGTTAGAAGAAGAGTCAAAAATCTTGTTGATGGCGGAATAATAAAAAAATTTACAATAGAAACTGGCGATGCAAATGCAACGAGTGCGATTATTTTAATCTCGGTTGATTCTTCAATTGATACATCAAAAGTTTCTGCAAAATTAACAAAGCTTCAAGGAGTAAATACTGTTTATGAAATAACTGGGCAGTACGACATTGCAGTGATAATTCAAGCACCCAATATAACAAACATTAACGCATGTATCGATTCTCTTCGCAAGGTTCCTGGAGTTTTTGACACTAACACCGTCATAATTTTGCGTACTGTAACGTAAAAACGAAATTCAGAATCTTTTTTCCAGATAGGACGAAGATCGATATGAATGGAGTCAGATCAGACGAAAATAGTACGAATATGTTTATATTCAGTAAATTTTTGTACTAAATTAGCAATGACAGATCCGAATTACTACGCAAATCAGTATAATGCAATGGGCACAAAACCAAAGAAAATTCACATACTAGATAGTACACTAAGAGAAGGCGAACAGCATCCAGGAGTTACCTTTTCAAATAAACAACGGATTCAGATCGCATGGATGCTTGATTATTTTGGAGTTGATCAGATAGAGATCTCTCCTGTAGTATCAAGTGATCACAAGGAAGCGACGAAAACAATAATCAAACAAGGATTGAAAGCAGACATAGTTGCGCACGTGCGTGCATTAAAGGAAGATATCGATGTTGCAATTGATTGTGACGCTGTATGGATGGCAACATATCTTGGCATGTCGGACATTCATCTAAAAGACAAATTGAGAATTTCAAGAGAAGAAGCGCTACGGCGTGCGGTTGAAGCAGTAGAGTACGCAAAATCACATGGTTTGAAAATGCGATTTACTATGGAAGATGCCAGTAGAGCTGAGCCAGCATTTTTGATCAAAATGTGTAAAGCAATTGAGGAAGCTGGTGTAGACCGGATAAGCATTCCAGACACTGTTGGAATTATGAGACCTGTAGGGATGCATTATCTTGTAAAAACTGTGCGTGAGCAAATAAAGACTCCGCTTGATGTTCATTGTCATAATGATATTGGGCTAGCATTAGCAAATGCTTTTGCAGGATGTGATGGTGGTGCAGACCAGATTCATACCACCATAGATGGAATTGGTGAACGAACAGGAATCCCGGCATTGGCAGAGACGGCAGTGGCACTTACTTATCTATACAAATCACCAAATAATTTTAGATTAGATATGCTAATGGATCTCTCACGATTAATTGAACAATATACTGATATCAAGCCATATGATTCCAAGCCAATAGTGGGTGCCACAGCCTACAAACACAAAGCTGGTACTCATTTAGCAGCAATTCTTAGAAATCCTGCTGCATACGAACCAATTGAGCCTAAAATTGTAGGCAACAGGAGAAGGATAGTCTTTGGAGAACTTGCAGGAAAAAATGGTGCTGCCTATCTCATGTCACTTTTGGGTTTGGAGCAAAATGATGAACAAGCGAAATCTGTCGCAACAGGACTAAAGAACCTACGAATGGGGGATTTACTTGAAATTCCATTAGACGATAGACTTGAAAAAAAGATAATTAATGACTCCCAAATTAAGATAAAGTCAGGAAAGTAAGATGAAATGCTTAGATTGTGATGCAACCATCACTCCTCCAAAAGATGCAATCGAAGGAGAAATAATAACATGTCCAGATTGTGGTGCAAGCTTTGAATTAGCAAAAGGGTCATCAGGCTTTGAGTTGAAACCAGCACAAACTGTTGGTGAGGACTGGGGCCAGTGAGCTCCGGATTATCGATTCTTTACGACACCATCAGGTGGGAAGAAAAAGCTCTCTACGACACTGCAAAAAAAAATGGAGCTAGTGTGGAGATGGTAGATTGTAAGAATTTGTCTGTTAGTTTGGATAAAACAAAAGAAAAATTTGAAACTGTGATACAACGTTGTGTTAGTTATTATCGTAGTTTACACTCTACTGCTGCCCTTGAAGGAAAAGGAGTCAACGTGATAAATTCTTTGAATACAAGTATCTTTGCAGGAAACAAGCTGTTTACTCATATGCTTTTACAGAAATATGGAATTCCTACTCCGTTTAGTGCAGTGGCGTTTTCTGAAGAGACCGCCCTTGAAACTTTAGAATCCAAGGGATATCCGATGGTTTTAAAACCAACTGTTGGAAGTTGGGGAAGAATGATCGCCTTACTAAAAGATCATGATTCAGCGGAAGGAATCATGAACAGTAGAGAAACGATGTATCCAATATACCAAGTGTATTACCTTGAAGAATTTGTCCAAAGACCTCCGCGTGATATTAGAGCTATAATAGTAGGCGACAAAGTTGTGGCTGCAATATATCGATATTCGGGAGACGGACAATGGAAAACAAACATGGCACTTGGTGGAAAGGCAGAGGAATGCAAGGTTACGAAAGAGTTGGAAGATATCTGCATTAAAGCAAAAAATGCTGTTCAAGGACAGATAGTTGGCGTAGATCTAATGGAAAGTAAGGAAAAAGGGCTAGTTGTTCATGAAGTAAATAACACAACGGAATACAAAAATACTGTAAGGGTCACTGGTGTAGATATTCCAGCCTTGATGATAGAATACGCATTAAAATCGAGAAAATAAGAATTGGACTCTTCAATAACTATAACGCCTAGGTTTTCTGTAAAGATGCTTGAGAAGGCACTAAGACTTTACACACCTTCCTTATCGGAAAAACCATTGGCAGAATTTTTGGCAGATAAATGTGATGATTTAGGATTTGAAAACATACGCATAGACGAGGTAGGGAATCTGATTGCAACAAAAGGTTCTGGTTCTCCGAAGATACTTTTGTGTGGTCACATGGATACTGTTCCTGGAAAAATCAAGGTAAAAAACGACAATGGTTTTCTTTATGGACGAGGTGCATCTGATGCAAAAGCTCCTCTAATGGCAATGCTTCTTGCTGCTGCAACAATGCAAAATCATACTGGCACTGTAGTTTTTGCTGCGGTAGTAGATGAGGAGGGAAACGCTACTGGCATCAAGAGCCTCGTAAAACAAAAGATTGACTTGGATTATGCAATTTTTGGCGAACCAAGTGGAATTAAAAACATCACTATAGCTTACAAAGGAAGGATTGCCATCAATCTTAAAATAAATGTAGGAAATAGCGCACACGCAAGTGCACCATGGCTTGCAAAAAATGCAATTGATGAGGTCTATGTGTTTATCAGCGCATTGAAAAAGGAGCTTGAAGGAAATCAGGCAGATAAACCAAAAGGAATGTTGCTCACGGCCACTCTAACTGAGATCAGGGGAGGAACAAGTCACAACGTGACTGCCGTAGAATGTGATGCAGTGATGGACATTAGAATTCCTGTAGACATGAACTGTAAATCAGTCGGAGAAAAAATTGCAACAACAGTTCAGGAAGTTGCAAAAAACCAAGGAGTCAGTGCCTTTTACTCAATATTAGATGAGACGGAACCATTTGAAGCTCCTCATGATTCACCACTTGTTAGGGCATTGACTTTGGGCGTGATAGACGTAGAAAAATCAAGACCTCAATTAATTCGTAAAACTGGAACTGGAGATATGAACATAATTGGAAACGCGTTAAACATTCCGGTAGTAACTTATGGTCCTGGAGATCCCCACGCATCTCATACTATTGATGAACGGGTCTCAATTGATGAGTTTCTACGAAGCATAGAGGTCTTCAAACACATGTTGTATCACTTGAAGAGATTGCACACAAAATCAAAACATAGTGAGTAAGCTCAAAATAACCAATTTTTCCAACTCGATTATGCTTTGGTTTGTGGGTCTTGGTATTTCTAGTACAGATGGAATTGGGTCCGATGTATTAAAAATTCTCAAGAAAGCAGACAGAGTCTATCTTGAAATTTTTACTAGTCCAATTTCAAAGTCTGAATTGATAAAGATCAAAAAGATGGTAAAACATGAATTTCGAACTGCTCCACGATGGTTAGTAGAGGATGGAAAGACCATTCTTAGAGAAGCAAAAAAGAAACAGGTCGTACTACTTACATATGGAGACCCCTATATTGCTACCACCCATATAGAATTGCGAACAAGAGCAATCTCAGAAAAGATCTTGACAAAAACCATCCATGCAGCATCTGCAATTACCGCACTAATTGGTGAATGTGGCTTCCATTTTTACAAAATGGGAAAGGTTGTCACTATGATGAAAGACAAGAATTCGGTTTCAAGTGTGTACAGTACACTTTATGACAATTTATTGGCAGGGACTCATACTATGATAATTCTAGAATTCAATAACGATGCAAATTTTTTCCTTAATCCAAAGGATGCTTTAGCCAGTTTACTTTCATCAGAAAGTGAACAGAAAAGAAATCTAATTGAAGATTCTACTTTTGCCGTGGTAGCATCAAGAATTGGAGCGAAAAATCAAAGGATAGTAGCAGGAAAGATTTCAAATTTAAAAAACACAGATTTTGGAAAACCTCCTCACACTATTATAATTCCTGGGAAGATGCATTTTACGGAATCTGATGCACTAAAAATCCTCGCTAAATGTATTGATGAACCTTATGACAATTCTTCAAAGATTAAAAAAATTTCCGAACAGATGTTACAAAAATATATTCCAAAAGCAAGAAAGGCATTAAACGATGTTACAAATCGTTTTAGGAATGATGAAAATCTCAAATCAGTTTTAGAAAATGCCGCACTTTATCTTGATGATGCAGAAATATTTCAGAATCAAGGAAAAGAAGAGTTGGCGATTTTAAGTATAGGATACGCTGAAGGACTAATTGACGCGTTACGTTTTTCAAAAGGAATAGATCCTTGGGCACAGAGTTTATAGATGAAAAGAGAATAGAAATCTTGTTTTAGTGAGATAGTTGGATGCCCTAGATAAAGAGATAATATCAGCGTTGTATATTTCCTCCATTTCAGATAGAGATGCCATTTCAATAATTAGAAAAAAACTTCCCGTCAATATTGATCATCTGCAAGCAAAGATAGAATCTTTTGTAAAAATTGGAATTGTTGAAGATGACAAAAAAACACTAACTGATCTAGGTAGATCATCAATACGAGTTGTTCTTGCCGGAGGAGTCTTCGATATAATTCATCCAGGACATATACATACACTAAGAGCAGCTAAAGCTTTAGGAAATGTACTCATAGTTGTGATAGCAACTGATCAGACTGCTAAAAAGATGAAGCATAGATTTCCGCTTCACAACATGGAGCTTAGACGCGATCTTGTGAACTCACTTTTGATGGTGGATCACGCCACTATAGGACATGAGGACGACATTTTCAAGACAGTAGCTTTGGTAAGACCCGACATCATAGCTTTAGGATATGACCAGATACATCAAGAGAAATTCATCACTGATGGATGTAAGAAGATAAATGTTAATGCAAGCATTGCAAGATTACAGTCTCCTATTCCTGACATCAAGAGTTCTAAGATTGAGAATGAATATGGCGAATCAATTTATAGAATCTAGATTCTTTTTTCACTTTCACAAATTGGACATTTCAGACCATTAGTTTTAAAACCGCATTTTGTGCACTTTAATGAAATGTAGCTTGTTTTTGAAGACTTGAGTATTTTATAGATTAGTGCTATTGTGATGAGTGCCCCTAATGCTATTCCAATCCATAATAGAACCATACTAAATCATAACACTTTGGTTAATAATTAGTTTGATATTTTGCTCATTTTGATGAAATTGGTACTCTGATGGATATTTGTGAACCGTTTGAGAGTTTTGCTGTTTTCTTGATGTTCTTCTCTGAGATCAATTCTACTATGGAATCATCATAGTGTGTTCGTTCTAAAGTTATAAGCAAACCGTCTACAGAGTTGTTAATCTTTGCAGGATAGCATTTTACCCAACCATATGTTCGTTTTCCGTCAGAAAAGCCGTTAATGGTTATCCCATCGTGTACATCAAGTTCACGTTTTGCTTCAACAAATTTTTTGTCTTTTAATTTTATATTTAATGTGCCAGGAAATGGGATGTAACCAAGTTTTGATTTGAATTGTCTAGTATATCCTTTCATTGACATGTAATATGCACCCTCGCCCATTCCAGAAATGATGTTCCCCACAAATTCAATGTAAGAAGGATTAGATTCTAAGCTTGATTTCAAAATAGTTGAAATCTTTATCATTTCTGCGTGTCCTTTTGGTGTTATCCTAACTGAGAATTTTTGTCCATTTCTAATTCTTTCTATGTAACCATCGTGTTCTAGTTCCAAAAGATGTTTAGATGCAGCCTGTTGTGATCGGCGAATATCTTTTCCAAGTGATGAGGTGGTTATAGAAACAAAGTTGTGCCTTGCACCTTTTGATAATAGATCTGCAAGAGTAAGAATATGCTGAACTTTAAACTCTGACATTAAAGAATTAGGCTACGCCGAGGTCTGTAAATGTTTTGAGAACAAGACCATCAGTATTTTTTAAATTAGCTATTCTATGACCTATAACACACTCTATTCCTGCTTGTTTTGCCGCATCGATGAGTCTTTGAGTTATGATACCATCCAAAACCAAGTACTTTATTCCAGATCCAGAAGAAAGTTTTCCAACCACTTCACTTACAGGCACCTTAAAGAGTTCATTAATGCGATCATCAAGTGCCACAGCCTCAAGCGATTCATTTAGATTTTCATATACTTTTTTTGCAACGTTTGCAATGGACTCGTCTTTAGGATCTTTAAGTACTGGTTTTGCAGTTTCTTTTTTCATATCTTCCGCAGTTTCTTTTAGTATGTCTGCGATCTGTTGTGGTGTAAGCTCTTCAACCTCAACTCCCTCTGGCGCACGATGAACTACATCAACATTAACCATTGCTTTTAGTTCTTTTAGTATAAAACCACCGGCCCTGTCACCATCCAGGAAAGCAATAACTTTAGATTTTGAATTGCATAGTTCTTTTATGGATTCATCGATCCTTGCTCCTTCTATGGCAAGAGCATTATCGAATCCTGCGCGTAACAAATTGATAACATCAGCTCTTCCTTCAACCAAAATTATCCATGGAGAATCGAAAACGCCAGAACCACATGCAAGTTTTTCTCTTCCAAATGTAGTGATTTTTCCTGCTCCACCTTCTGATACATCCTTGAGCATTTCTTCTCCCTCACTGATTGTTTTTGTTGACCATTTCTGAACAATTTCTTTTGCCCTATCTACAATCTCCTTTTTTTTTGCTGACCTAACATCATCTATGGCCTCTAGTTTAAAGTGAGCTGCAAAAGGACCAACTTTGTCAATGCTTTCAATTGCTGCAGCAATAAGCGCAGCTGTAGTAATGTCGGTACTCATTGGTAGCAAAGCGTCCCCTTTTGTTTGACTAGACGTGGCAGTAGTGTTAACTTCTATCCTGCCAACCTTCGAAACTTTTTGAAGTTCGTTTAGGTTCATCTCTGGTCCTAACAGTCCCTCTGTTTGACCGAAAATAGCACCTATTATGTCGGCTTTCTCAACCAATCCATCGACGTCAAAGCTAAGCTTAACGTGATACTTGACAATTCCTGTACTTGGCAATTCATAATCCTCTTAATTTTTGATCAATTTCTTTTTCTCATAGATGGATATAAGTGCTTATTGGTCATTCCAAACAACAAATCAATGCTACTAAGGTGACTCATACATTCTAAGATCTTCGATGTGTCTTATTTTTCCCTTGGTTATCATAGCAAGCTTTCTTTTAAAAGAAAGATCTATTTTGATTCTGTGTTCTAGTAGAGAGATTATTCTTCTGGTAAGGTATCTTCCTTTCCGATCCAAATCAAGCAATAGGATCATTTGTTTATACGAATCCATTGAATCAGCAAACTTGACAAGTCCTTTAAAGCTATGAAATTCATATATTATTCCAGAAAAACCTAGTTTTTTCAATGCTGCTGAATCGCGTTTTCCTTCCACAACCACTATACTATCTTTTTTTGAGTTCAGTAAAGTTACAAAATTTTTCATGTCATCAATTTCGGATAAAGTTACTTTCATTAATTGATATGACATTTCAATTATTAAGAAGTTTTTACTGAATCATACGTATGAGTGAGGTACTGGTATTACAAAATTCAAAAAATGAAGGGCTTTCAGGCCTTGGTTGTCTTTTAAAAGAAGATGGATTTGTAACAAAAATTGTATTTGCACAAAAGGAAAACATTCCAAAGCAACATTTTTCAGCTCTAATAATTTTGGGAGCCCCTGAGAATGCAAATGACGATTTACCATATCTTAAGAATGAAATGGACCTGATTCGAGAGTATGTGGAAAGAGACGTACCAATTCTTGGAATTTGCTTAGGCTCCCAACTTATTGCAAAGGCATTTGGTGGAAAGGTGTATCAGGGAAATAAGAAGGAGATAGGAATTTACCATGATGTTGAGTTTGATAATCAGACCAAGTCAAATCTGTTTTCAGGAATAAAAAGCCCAGCAACTGTGTTTCACTGGCATGGGGACACTTTTGAACTTCCTAATAATGCAATGAGACTTGCTCATTCAATAAATTACCAAAACCAAGCATTACAGATAGGTACTGCGGTAGGAGTTCAGTTTCATCTTGAGGTGGATGAAGAAACCATTAGACTCTGGCTTGACAAATCAAGGGAAGAGTTGAGTCATACCCCCTACATAGACCCTAATAATATAAGGAAAGAGATACCTGAATCCATGCAAGAAATTCAAAAGAACTTGCAAGTATTTTATCGCAATTTTAAAGCAGAGTTTAACCTTTGACAAAAGTTTAATATAATGACTGTTAGACTTTTCGATCTGGTTATGAGTTCTGTTACCAAAATCTTTGAAGAAACAATAGTTACAAATCATAAGGTAATAACAGAGGAACTTTCAAAATCTGTTTTAAAAAAATACGGAGTAAAGGTTCCAGGATATGCATTAGTAAATTCTACTAAAGAGGCAACCAAAGCTGCAAAAAGATTAGGGTATCCATTAGTCATGAAGGTTGTATCGCCCCAAATTCTTCACAAAACCGATGTTGGTGGAGTAAAAGTGGGATTACAAAATGAAAAGGAAGTAAAAAAAGCATTTAATGATATGTACAAGAGACTCTCAAAGAAAAAAGGTGTTCAATTAAAAGGAATTTTGCTTGAAAAAATGGTTCCTCAAGGTGTTGAATTAATTGTAGGTTTACAAAATGATCCCCAGTTTGGTCCAGTAATAATGGTAGGACTTGGTGGCGTACTGACTGAAATTTTCAAAGATGTAGCATTCAGAATGCTTCCAATTACAATTGCTGACGCAAAATCTATGCTTGATGAATTAAAAGGTGCAAAGATACTACAGGGATATAGAGGAACTAAACCAATAGACCAGAGCATGCTTGCAAAAGCACTTGTTCAAATAAGCAAGCTTGGTGTTGATAATGCAGCATACTTTGACAGCATTGACTTTAATCCAATTGTAGTTTATCCAAAATCTTACTATGTAGTTGATGCAAAGATAATTTTAAGAAAAGAAAAGAAAGAGAATGCCATATCAAAAGCACAGCCAAACGCTGAATTTATGGAGAAATTCTTCACACCTCAATCAGTTGCACTTGTTGGCGCTTCTGCAACACCTGGAAAGATTGGAAATTCTGTCTTAGATAGTCTTGCAAAACACGATTACAAAGGAACGGTATATCCAATAAATCCAAAGGCAGATGAAATCTTGGGATTAAAATGCTATCCGTCGTTAGAAGCAATACAGGATTCAATAGATCTAGTTGTTGTTTGTGTTGATCTTTCAGTTACTGCTCCAGTTCTTGAATCATGTGCAAAAAAGGGAATTCATAGCGTTGTAATCGTATCAGGAGGAGGAAAGGAACTTGGTGGAGAACGAGCTGCCATGGAGGCAGAAGTAAAACGAATTTCAGAGGCGAACAAGATCAGAATCATCGGTCCAAATTGCATCGGGATGTTTAATGCAGCAAATAGACTTGATTGTGCATTCCAAGGACAAGCAAGGATGATACGCGCAAAACTTGGCGATGTGGCATTTCTTTCACAAAGTGGTACAATGGGAATTAGTTTCCTTGAAACAGCAGACTCGTTTGGACTATCAAAAATGGTTAGTTATGGAAACAGATCAGATGTTGATGAAGCAGATATGATCTGGTATTTAGCAAACGATCCTCAGACCAATGTAATCGCACTTTATGTTGAAGGATTTGGAGATGGGCGCAAGTTTGTAGAGACCGCAAAACGAGTCATGGCTGAAAAACACAAACCTGTTGTAATATGGAAGAGTGGAAGGACTGCCGCTGGTGCAAAACAAGCTGCCTCACATACAGGATCACTTGGTGGATCAAATGCAATTATCATGGGTGCATTCAAACAAGCAGGAATTATTTCAGTAGACAGCTATCAAGAACTTGCTGGAGTCGTAAAGGCACTTTCGTGGCAACCACCTGCAAAAGGAAACGGTGCAGGCTTGGTAAGTAACGGTGCTGGTCCTATGATAGGAGCTATTGATCACTTTGAAAGATTTGGAATGCAAGTAGCAAAAGTTTCCGAGTCAACTCTTGCTGAGATGAAAGCACACTATCCGCCAACATATGTTTTGGGTACAGGAAACCCTGTAGATGTGACGGGCGGAGCAAATGCTGATGACTACAGATACACAATCCAGAAATTCATGGATGATCCAAATGTGGATATTATTATGCCTTGGTTTGTCTTTCAAGATGATCCATTAGAAGAAACAATCATCGATTATTTAGGAGAGTTCTCAAGACAAAAGAAAAAACCAATTCTCGTTGGAGGAAACGGCGGTCCGTATACACAAAGAGTATCTGCTTTAATTGAAAATCACAAAGTTCCAGTATACGATGACATTAGAACGTGGGTTGCTGCTGCATCAGCTATGCTTCAGTGGGGAAAACACAATTCAAACAGACAAGGTTTAAGTTCTTCATAGATTGAAGTTTGCCATGACACTAGTCAATGTGACAAAATCTGACGGAATTTGTGTTGTAAAAATTAACAGACCGGACAAGCTTAATGCAATGAATACAGATGTTGCAAAAGAACTAATTTCAGTCTTTAACGATGTGGACAAGGACGACTCGGTTAAAGTTATCATACTTACTGGTGAAGGAGACAAGGCATTTTCTGCTGGAGCAGACATTGAATACATGTCAAAGATATCTCCAATAGAATCAGAAACATATGCAAAGACAGGTCATCTTTTAACATCAACTGTGGAAAATGTCAGCAAACCAACCATTGCAGCAGTAAATGGGTTTGCACTTGGTGGAGGTTGTGAGCTTGCTTTAGCTTGCGATATCAGAATTGTTGCAGATAGTGCAAGAATGGGCCAACCTGAAGTTACTATAGGAGTTTGCCCAGGTTGGGGAGGAACTCAAAGACTTCAAAGAATTGTTGGAATTGCAAAAGCAAAAGAATTGATTTATTCTGGAAGAATGGTAAAAGCTGATGAAGCAAAATTGATTGGGTTAGCAAATCAGGTTGTCGAGCTACCAAAGTTGATGGAAGAGGCAACAAACATGGCAAAGATGATTGCTCAAAATTCTGCAATGGCAGTAAGAATGTCCAAAATTGCAATAAACAAGGGCAGAAACACAGATATTGATACAGGACTTGCTCTTGAATTGTACACGTGGGGCTTGTGCTTTACACATCCAGACAGACAAGAAAGAATGACTGCCTTTGTTAACAAGTCGAAAAAATAAACCCTGAGGAATTGAATTCCAAGTATGTTAAGTAGGAAAACCTTATTATAATTTGAAAGACGATTTAGTTTTATCATGAGTGATACCCAGACAACAAAGCTATTGTCAGTTTCTCCAAAAGCAGCGGAAAAGATAGCTGCTTTTATGAAAGAGGAAACCGACAATCCAGAATACCTTAGAGTATATGTTCAGGGCGGAGGATGTTCAGGACTATCCTATGGAATGAGCTTTGAAAAAGCAAAAGAGGAAGATGATGTGCTAATTGAGGAAAACGGAGTAAAAATCCTAGTAGATAGCTATAGTAAAGACTATCTAAAGGGAGCAAACGTAGACTATATCGAAAGCCTGATGGGCGCTGGATTCAAAATTAACAATCCAAATGTGACAAAAAGCTGCTCATGTGGCCACTCGTTTAGTGCATAGATTCTAAAAATGTATATTTTTTTATTGTATCAGTTTTTTTCCGTACCTTCACGATTCTAAAACGTTCAAAGAATGTATATCGCCATAATTAAGGCCAGAGGCCTTTTGTATGAAACGCGTCAACTACACGTTTTACTGCAAGAACCATTGCAGCCTTTCTCATATCGACTTTATGTTTTACCGACATTTCATATGTTGCATGGAAGTTTTCAACAAGATGTTCTTCCATCTTTTTGGCAACTTCATCAAATGACCAATAATAACCCATATTATTTTGAACCCATTCCAAATAGGAAATAGTTACTCCACCTGCATTTGCTAGTATGTCAGGAATAGCCATTATCTTCCTTTTATATAATATAGGATCTGCTTCTGGTAGTGTTGGACCATTTGCGGCCTCACCAATTATTTTACATTTTAGCTTTTTTGCAATTTTAGCATCGATTTGATTTTCTAATGCACCCGGGATTAGTACAACGCAGTCAGCAGTTAACAACTGTTCAGTACTAACTTTCTTACTTTTTGGGAACCCTACAACCGTTCCTTTGTTTTGTTTCCATTTTTTAAGGTCTTTCATACTAATTCCTTTGGGATTAACGATAGAGCCTTTTGAATCAGATGCGCCAACAATCAAGCATCCCAGTTTTTCTAAATAATCACCTGCAAAGGTAGAAGCATTTCCAAATCCTTGTAAAACAACTTTGGCACCTTTTAAATTAAGTTTCAAAGCCTTTGCAGCCTCTCTCACACAAATTGAAGTTCCAAGACCAGTTGCAACATTTCTTGCAAGCGAACCACCCATCTCTATTGGTTTTCCAGTAATTACGCCAGGTTGACTAGTATTGCCATTTAATTTTCCATATACATCCATTATCTGAGACATTTCTTTACCTGTCGTATACACATCTGGTGCAGGAATGTCTTTTTGTGGTCCTATAATTTCTGAAATCATAAACGCAAATCTCCTAGTAATTCTTTCAAGCTCTCCAGCACTGAGTTTTTCTTTCTTTGGATTTACAAATACTCCTCCCTTTCCTCCACCCAAAGGTATGTTTGCAATGGCACATTTCCAAGTCATCCATGAAGAAAGTGCCATTACTTCTCTTTCCATGTATTTGACTCCGCCTTTGGGGTCAAAGTATCTAATACCACCCTTGTACGGACCACGATCATTGTTATGTTGACTACGAAATCCTGTAAAGATTCTAATCTTTCCATTATCCATCATGACTGGAATTTTTACCCTTAGTACTTTGTTTGGCATAATAAGATAATCTCTTAATCCTTGATCTTTAATTCCTAAAATATCACATGCGTCATTAACTTGTTTACTTGCACTAGTAAATGGATCGGTTTGTCCTTTTTCACCAACCCAGTGTTCTATGCTCATGACAATAATTTTCAGTAGAGCTATGTTATATTCATTTCTTTATTTCAGAACAAAATAGATCGCAGTCTGAAATCAAATTTAAATTTGTTAAGGAGGCCAGAATTAGGTGGTATTTTCATAATCGCTGTCGGGTTTTCCCATTTTTGATGCAATGATATTTCTCAATTCGTCATCACTTTTGTTTAAAAAATCTATGCCAAGCGATTTTGCGATCATCTCTAGCTTTTGTCTTTCTACTTGAACAGGACCCTGCACCTTGATGTTGTAACCTCTAGTAGCATTTTGTAATTCATTTTGAACCATAGCTTTTGCCTTGTCATATTCTCCAACTGCTTTACCAAGCTTCTTGGATAGTTCTGGCAAGCGCTTGGAGCCAAAAAATAGTATGATAGCAACAAAAGCTATGATGAACCACTCACTTCCCAAGATGTTAAGTGAGAAATTATGCATGATGAAATACTATCTTATTCCAAAATTAAAGTTTAGGATTCCATGCTGGTTCAAAGTCCTTTTTCTTCAGACCCACAATTGCTGCAACTACAATGCCTATAATAAAAAACATCAGATATGGAGATGCATTACCAAAAAAGTTTGCCACTAATCCTGCAATGAGAGGTCCTGCGGCCCATCCTACACCAAACGTCGTTTCATAAGCTCCAATCAAACCTCCTGAATGTTCTTTTTGTGCTTTTTTCATAATAATTTCAAAAGTTAATGGAAAATAAACTGTGAAACCAAAACCCATTATCAGAGCTGCAAGAACAAACGTTTCAAACGAAAACGAATAGAAAACAACAATCATTCCTATTGCGATCGAAAGCATTGCAGCAATAAGACTCTGGTAGGTTCTTTTTGCAAGCAACTCGGAAAAAGCAAGAGAGATCAAACGCGATATTCCAAAAATAAAAAACAGTAACTCTATGTTTGATTTAGAAACAAATCTGTCACTCATGTATGCGGGAAAAATAGTTAGAAAAGTTCCAAACGCCGCACTACAAAAAATTAACATGATAACAATTGTTGGAAATTTTAAAATTTTTTTGATTGATACAAAAGAGAATTCTGTTTTGTGAGTGGTCTTGCCATATTTTTTCAAAAGCAAGGATGAGATAATGCCTGCTGCAATAGCAAATGTTGCATACTGGAATAATATTTGATATGTGACATCAAAGTGTTCAAGTAAGAATGTACCAGCCAATGGTCCTATCATTAGTCCACCGACAAAGAATCCCATGAATTTTGAAATTGATTTTACACGAGCTTCTGGTGGTACAACTCTTGATATTATTGATTCACAGGGAGGCCAAAAAAATGAGTGGGCCACTCCAGTCATTGCCCTAAATGCAGCAACCTCAGGAACGGATTGTGATATAGACAGAAGATAGATTGAGACGGTGTCTAGAGTTATTCCAAGTGAAAGTAATAGACCATTGTTGAATCTGTCAAGAAGCAGACCAACAAAGAGCGGAATAAACATGTATGGAATAAAATTTGAAAGTCCAATCAAACCAAGCTCAAAATATGATGCACCTATTACTTCCTTGGAAAAAACAGGGACGATCGGGTTGTGCATTCCATATGATATTCCTACTATCATTGCAGTAGCATATACAAGAATTAGAGGTCTGTTCATGTTACTTGTATGCTGCTACCATTATTGCACCGCCAAGCATTGCAGTGTTGAATTCTACCTTAGAGAATTTTTCTAGTAACATGGATTCAAGCTTCTTATTTTGCGGCCATAGTTTGTAGGTAGCATAAAGAGTTGCAAATTTTAGTCCAAGCTTTCCTGCAGCTGCAAATGCGATAATGGGAAGTATTGCTCTAAGATAAAACGAGACACCAGCTCTAATAACTGAATTGTCTGGTTTTCCTAGATCAACTATCACAAACCGCCCTCCCTTTTTTAGAATTCGATGAATTTCTGATATTGCAGTTTTCAAACTTATTGCATCACGCAAAGAGTAACCGCAGATCACTGCATCAAATCTTTCATCTTGAAACGGAATGTGTTCAAAAACTCCAGATGCAAGCTCAGGCCTAGTTTGAAAAAAAGTTTTTGTATTTTTTAACATTTGTGTTAACGGATCATAAAGTGTGATTTGCAAATTATTGTTACAAAGCTTCAGTGCAGTCTTTGACATGTTACCAAATCCAGATCCAGCATCAAGAACTGAATTTCCTTCTATTACTCTGCCTGACAATCCTCTTCTACGGCATTCTTCGTCTTTTCCTAGTGAGATTAAGGAATTTACCTTGTCATAAACAGGAATTATATCTCTTAAAACATCAAGTACTTCGTTCCAGTAGCCCCCAAGTCCCATAGAAAAATTAGAAATTTGGCATATTATATGTCAATCATGTTTTCATTTCTGCGATTACAGAATGAATTCCTTCCTTGTATGACGGAAAGGCAAATTCACAGATGGTTGAAATCTTTTTGTTTGTAGTCTTGATTGAGGTCGTGAGTAGCTTTACAAAGTCGCCACCCATTACAGCTTTTGCTAAAAGTGCTGGAACACTCCCAGGATGTTTTACTTTCATTTCATCGCAAACAAAGTTAACAAAGTCTTTGAAAAGAACTGGATTCGAGTCTGTTACTACAAATGATTGGTTTATTGCATTTTTCTCTGCAATTGCAACTAGTGCAGAAATAACGTCGTCCACATGAATGAAACTTCGATAATATTCTCCCCCTGCAGGAAGTCTGAAACTTCCATTTTGTAGTCTGTCAATCATGATTGATTTGAACCAACCACCATTGCCGTAAACATCACCAAGATATGCTACACTAAAATCAATGTTCTTTTCTTTACAACTAGATCCTAGGAACCATTGTGCTTCTAGTCTTGTTTTTGAATATTCTGTGTGAGGTTGTAATGTAGAGTTTTCATCTACTGTATTTTTGGGATCTCCAAAGACTCCAAGACCTGATACATACACAAGGAATTTTGCCTTTTCCTTAATTAAAGTGAATAAATTTACAGAACCATCGTAGTTGACTGTTCTTGCTTTTTTCTTGTCTTTCTCTCCTGGCCATACTGCTGCAAGATGATAAACTATATCATATTTTTCATCAGGTAAAATAAAATCCGGATAGGTAAGATCGCCATTAACCATCTTTACTTCAGGATTTTGTATACTCCCTGAACGTACTAGACATGTAACTGAAACTCCTCTATCAACGAGTTTTGTCACAAGTCTGGAACCAATAAAACCTGTTGCACCAGTAACAAGTGCTTTCAACATCTCAAGATTAGGTTCGTTGCTTAAAGGTTTAACCTGAGATAAGAATGTCGTCAACCAAAAATTAAATCCATCATAAAGTATGTCATCACATAGTGTATTCTTGTCCTAAATGCAAATCAAGAATGGAGATGCAGAGAACATTCAACCAAAAGTTAATGTTCGAATGCAATGGATGTGGTTTAGAAGATATTGTAGACTATAAGAAAAATGCAGATGAAGCATTTCTTGATTTTCTTAATAGATTTGATGATGGCAAAGTTCTGACAAAGCCGAAAATGAAGACTGCGCTTGAACAAGAAGGAATAGTGCAAAGTGAAAATGAAATAAGTAAAATGATAGGAGACAGCAAACTAGATGATCTCACTAGTTCAATCTTGTTTTCAAAGAAACACTTTGTTTCACATTTTAGGACACTTTCTGAACCAGAACCAAAGATGGGTAGCAAAGTTATGGAATCTGGTTTAGATGAAAGCATTACGAGAGTTTTAGAAAATAAAGGAATTGAACAATTTTACAAATTCCAAGAGGATGCCATACTGGAAATAATACGAGGAAATAATCTAGTCATTACTGCTCCAACTGCATCGGGCAAAACAGAAGCATTTGCTGTGCCCATCATACAAAAAATTCTGGATGAGAACTCCAAAGGGAAAGTTTTGGCACTTTTTGTATATCCCACCAAGTCTCTTTCGAAAGATCAACTGCCAAAAATAAAGGAAATTGCAGATCAGATTGGAATAAAAGTGACTATATTAGATGGAGATGTAAAAATTTTGGACAGACAAAAAATTTTTGAAAATCCACCAGAAATAATAATAACAAATTTTGATGTGATTCATTATCATCTGTGGCGCAGGAGTAAGTTTGCATCTTTGCTAAATACGGTAAAATTTCTAGTGGTAGATGAAGCTCATGTCTATTCTGGAATATTTGGATCAAATGTACATTATATCATCAAGAGACTGAAAAGAATTTGTCAAAGAATGCAGATAATTGCGTCTTCTGCAACACTTGATAATGCATTACCATTTTGTGAACAACTTTTTGGTGTACAAATGAAATTGGTTTCAGGATCTGGAAAAAAAGGCAAGACAGATTTTAGTATGCTTTTTCCATCACTTAGGACTCAACGCGCTTTGATGGTAGAGATTGTTAAAAGACTAACATCAAAGAAACATAAGACACTTGTCTTTAGCAATTCGCATCTAAATTCTGAGCTTTTGGCAATGCAGGCAAGAAAACAAAAAGTGGACATTAAGGTACACAGGGCAGGTCTTATGTCAAATTACAGAAGATCGGTTGAAAATGCATTCAAAAATGATTCACTTATGGCAATTTCTGCAACCCCTACTCTTGAACTTGGGATAGATGTAGGCAACGTAGATGGAGTAATTTCATCTACAATTCCTGTAAACAGGCTAGTACAACGAATAGGGAGAGCAGCAAGAAAAGGTCAGAACGGATATGCCTTTTTGGTACTAGGAAACGACCCCATCTCACAATATTACAAAAATCACCCAGAGGACTATTTTGAAGACGTAGAAAGAATTTACATTGACCCAAAAAATCCCTTTGTAGAAGACTTTCAAGTTCTTGCAATGGCGGCAGACAAGCCAATCGTAAAACATGAGCTAAAGGAACATCAAGAAGTAATTGAAAAACACGCAGCTTCTGGAAATCTTGTATTAATTGAAAACAGATACGTCCCAAATTATACTCAGATTGAATCTTTGTTGAATGACTATAGTATTAGAGGAATAGGAAAGTCAATTGATATATTTTTGAATACGAAGAAAGTTGGCGAGCGGGCACTTCCAATTGCACTTGAGGAATTACATGAATCAGCTGTCTATTTTCTTGCAGGTACACGTTACAAAGTAAGAGAGCTTGGATACCCTCAAAAAATGTATGCAAGACTAGAATATCTCCCAAGAGATTATCCGTACTACACAAAAGCTCTTACAGAAGAATGGCCAACAATTGAAATGGTGTATGAAAAAAGGAAGGCCCATGGTATAGAAGTCGCATTTTGTAAATTACATATACAAAAACGAGTATATGGTTATGTCAACATTGAACTTGGTCATGAAGTAACACAAGGTCAAAGAGTGCTTTTGGAAAGACCTTTAGATTATGATTTTGTCACCAAGGGGATTGTTTTCAAAGCTCCAAGACCAATAAATGAAATCAAGAAATCAGAGAATGAAGAATATGTAGAAGCAAGCTCATATCATGCGACAGAACATGTGGTAATAGAAGGAAGTAACATGATAACAGGTGGTGTTTCTCAAGACCTAGGAGGAATATCTCTTGGAACATCTGGTCTAATCTTTGTGTACGATTCTGCCATAGGTGGAAGTGGAGCTAGCAAGGCTCTTTATGATAGGCTAGAAAAGACCTTTGAGAGAGGTCTTCACATAGTAAAGGAATGTCCTTGTAAGAATGAGGCAGGATGTCCACGATGTACCTTTTCTTACAGATGTGGCAATAACAACGAATATCTTCACAAACTAGCTGCAACCGAAGTATTACAGAGAATTAACGATGGCGAATTAACAGAGGTTACAGAACCTGTAGAAGGCGATAAGCCACTGGTTTAGTGAAAAGGAAATTAATAACAATACAAATTATTAATGACACTTTAAGATCTGAATTATGGAAAGAACTGCAATAGTAACAGGTTGTTCAAGTGGGATTGGTTTTGAAACAGCATTAGCGTTAGCACGAGATGGATATCACACATATGCAACAATGCGAAATATAGCTAAAGGTGATCAGATAAAAGAAATTGCAAAGAAAGAAAATTTGAAATTAGAAGTACTTGAGCTTGATGTTGACAAAGATCAATCCGTTCAATCTGCCATAAGTAAAATAATGAAGGAAAGAAACAGTATTGATGTTCTAGTAAATAATGCAGGATATGGTCTCTTTGGTTGTCTGGAAGATCTTTCCATGGATGATCTTAAGGCACAGTTTGAAACCAACTTTTTTGGAGTGGTAAGAACAACACAAGCAGTCATTCCAATAATGCGTAAGCAAAAATCTGGAATAATTGTGAATGTTAGTTCAGTAGCAGGGAGAATTGGATTTCCAGTTTCTCCAGCATATATTAGCTCAAAGTTTGCACTGGAAGGATTGAGTGAATCTATGCGATACGAACTTTCTCCATTTGGAATCAAAACGATAATTATCGAACCAGGTGTGATCAAGACAAATTTTATGACTTCTACAAAAAAATCTACAAAGTCAGATTCGGCGTATAAAGAGATAACAGACAAAGTTATCATGGGAATATCCATGATGGCTGAAATGGGCACCCACCCACAAGAGGTTGGAAAAACCATAATCAAAGCAATCAAATCAGAAAATCCCCTGCCAAGGTATGCCGTAGGAAATGATGCAGTCATGTTCTTAGAAGCAAAAAAATCAAAAACCGATATAGAATTTGAAAATTATATCAAAAAAGAGCTTTTCAGCACCTGATTATATCAATCTGTGATTTCTTGGATGGGCATAAGTATTCCTACGCGTGAACGTGGTTAGATTGATATACACTCCCAGTCAAAATTTATCAAAGTCAACAAATTTAGGCACACTAGATTGGTGATATTTCAAAATGAAATGGAAAACCTTACAACATAATGGCATAGCTTTTCCTCCGCCCTTTGAGACTAAGAGGATAACTGTCAAGATAAAGGGAGAAAAAATACCATTGAGCTTGGACCAAGAAGAGATGGTCTATCAGTGGGCAAAGAAAAAAGACACACCATATGTTCAGGACAAGGTCTTTTGTAAAAACTTCCTTGAAGACTTTATAAAGGTTCTTCCTGAAAAATACAGCAAAATTTCACTTTCAGATATCGATTTTTCCGAAGCAAACAAAGTTGTAGATAAAGAGAAAGATTCCAAGCTGACGTTGGATAAAGAGCAAAAAAAGAAGGTTGCTTTACAGCGGAAAGAGATAAAAGAAAAAATGAAAGCAAAGTATGGAGTAGCAATAATTGATGGAAAGCAAGTTGATGTTGCTAATTGGATGGCGGAACCTCCAGGTCTATTCATCGGCAGAGGTGATCATCCGCTCAGAGGCAGATGGAAACCAAGAATTACTCAAAAAGATGTAACACTAAACTTGGGTAAAGAAGCAAAGGTACCAGAAGGAAACTGGGGAAAGATAATTCACGAATCGGATTTTATGTGGCTTGCAAGTTGGGAAGATTATCTTACACAAAAGCGAAAGTATGTTTGGCTTTCTGATATGTCCGATCTAAAACAAGAGCGAGACAAAATGAAGTATGACAAAGCCATAAAGCTTTCAGAACACATTGACAAGATACTAAACAAGGTTGTAGAGGAAATGACAGATCGCGATGAGAAAGTAAGAAGAGTTGCTACCGTATGTTATTTAATTTATAAAACTGCAATGAGGGTAGGAGACGAAAAAGACCCTGATGAGGCAGATACGGTAGGCGCAACTACATTAAGAGTAGAGCATCTCAAGCTAAAACCAGATGCAATAGAGTTTGATTTTCTTGGAAAAGATAGCGTACGGTGGCAAAAATCATATCCAATAAAAGGCCAAGATAAAACACTTTATGATAATCTGAAAAAGTTTACAGAAAAGAAAAAACCAGATGAGCAGATTTTTCATGACATCACGTCAAGACATGTGAATGAATTTCTTGGAAAGATAGTAAAAGGATTAACCGCCAAAGTCTTTAGAACGTATCTGGCAACCTCTGTAGTTACTGATTATCTTAAAAAAATCAATGATTTGAATTCAAAGTCAGAAAATCTCAAGATATATCATGCTAAACTAGCAAATCTTGAGGCTGCGATTACCTGTAATCACAAAAGAACAATTCCAAAGAGCTTTGAAGAATCATTACAAAAAAAGAAAGATACCTTGAAGAAATTAAAGGAAACAACACCCAAGACTGAAAAACAAAAAGAAAAACTAAAACTTAGAGAGGAAAAAATGAAGCTTACAATAGAGCTTACAGAAAAAACCAGAGATTATAACTTGGGAACCTCACTTAGAAACTACATAGACCCAAGAGTCTTCAAAGCGTGGACTGATCAAGTGGGTTTAGAGTGGGAGAAACTCTATACTTCTGCTCTTCAAAAGAAATTCCAGTGGGTTACAAAAACAGATGTAGATTGGAAAAAAATTGCAAACGTCCAGTAAGCTACATTTAATTGCATCAAGAAGTTAGGCGTAATTTGTGCCGGGGTAGCTCAGCCTGGCCTAGAGTGCCAGTCTCCTCACAAAGGGTAATACTCATAATCTGGAGGTCGTGGGTTCGAAACCCACCCCCGGTATACACCTAAAAGTACAAAACCCCTACATGTGTAATTGGGCTGTTTGAAGCAAAAAGTTAACGCTGCCACAAAGGAATCCCTTCACCATTTGGACCCCAGAATCAAAGTTAAACCTTGATTAATTTATTATCTTCAAGTATTATTTTGTGTTCGATTTTATCATTTTGATTTTTGCTTACACCATATGTCTTTTTTATGAGGTTTTTTATTAGATCTATATCATTTTCAAGTAACTCTTCGTAGGGATCTCTACCAATGAATTTTGCAAGAGAACTCTCTTGCGTTGGAAGATCCGATTCATCATAACTTATGAAATATTCTACAGATACTTTTGTTGAACCTCTTTCTTTTTTGTACTGTGATTTCTTGATGTGAGCAGGCAGTTTCTTTTCAATATCTATCAGGTCAATCAAAGGATCACATATTCCACCTATGTAATAAGGCGAATCTACTGTAGTAAAATTGAATCCAACCTTACATCTTGCTTGCATGTATGATGTATGCATATGTTCAATAAGAATGGTCTCATAGTTCAGATTTCATCGAAAAAGAATAACTTGTAGATAAAAACTACTCGTAGATAGTATATCATGAGTTCTTTTTACTCAACCATCGCTAGGTTGTGCACTTGCCTGTACACTCAGGTTTCCTTTTTGCAGCAGTACACAAACCAATCTTCCTGAGGCAAAAATCAAAATTACTGTCTTTGGATAAAGCATTCGGTGCATCAATCCTGAAAACTTTTCAAGATGATAATAATTAATGTTAAATTAGTTCATAACATCACCATTTGAGATGGAAGAGTTTGAAGAATTTGCTCTAGCGCTAATGGACCAATTGTCAGTTGAGACAAATGAAGAGAAAGAAATAGCTTCAAAATCTTCTGTAGCCCTTCAGGCATTATCTCCCGTAATAAAATTCGAAGATATCAAAGTACTCGCATCCTCAATTTTTCTAAAAATGGCAGAAAAAGTAAAGGAGTTTACAGGTATCAATGTTTCCCCAGAAACAAAAATTGATTTTCTGGATCTAGCCGAATTCAAAAAGCTAAAAGGAAAAAAAGTATTCTCGGCTAACTCTGCAGAGTTTGTAGATGATCTTTTCGCAGCAATTTCACTTGACAAGTTAGAAAAGATAGCTGAGATTATGAAAAAAGACCCGGCAAAGTTTCTTGTTTATTCCACATATGCAAAGTCATACATATCTAAGATATCTACTACGTATGGTGATTATCTTGATTCTGTTATTTTTTTGAATAGATTCGTTTTAGAGAGTTACCCACTGATAATTTTGCAAAAAAAGGGTCAGCCTTACGAATCAAATTTTAATCAAATAAATTCAGGATATATTGGTGCATTAAAAATGACAATACTTGAAGAACAAATTCATTCAATTCAGACAAATCTTCAGGAGATAAACAAAAACGCAGTAAGAGAGGTTAATGCAATAAATGAAGAGCTAGCCAGGATAATCTTATCATTGGATGATCAAACTGTAAACAAACTTTCTGAATATCTACAAATACCTACAATACCAGAAGAATTTCAAATAGCTAGACGAGCAAACCTCTTTTTCGTTTTAAACCCAGACACATTTATTGTTCAAGTGTTAGGCCCTGATGTCATGACTTTTAGCAAAGTAACAGTCGATCCTAAAATTTCCGAAATGATTCCACAATTACTAGACATTTATCAGAGATGGTTAAAGCCAATACAGACACATCTCGCATCATTTACAATTATGGAAGGCATGGCAGAATTTGCGGTACAAAATATTCTCAAAGATGATAATGATTTTCAAAATTATCTTGAAACCTTTGCAGATAGCGATATCACAGCGTATCAAGTAAGAAAAAGCATGGGAAGGGACTTCACAGAGGCAATATTTGCAAAAATTGGTAAGGATACATATCACACTTTAATTGATAATCCACCAACTACAAGAGAGCTAAAAAACCCAGAGATCTATCTTCAACGCTATGAGTCAGGATTTTGATCCGTTTGTTGCTGAACTGGTCTCATATGTTTCAGATTCAAGACAATCACTTGTAGAAAAATCTCTAAAGCTAGCTCAGACTTTTGGATATCGAGATTTGAGCATAACGGAATACATGGATAAACTGAATGCGATGGGAAAAACATTAAGAGACACTATATCTGATGTAAAAAACCCAACGCTCTTAATTTCTAGATTGAATGAGTACATGTTTGACACCTTAGGTTTTTCTGGAAATGAAAATGATTACTACAATCCTGACAATAACTTTCTAAACGTTGTGATCGATAAAAAAATGGGCATTCCAATAACATTATCTATAATCTATATCGAGCTTGCCAAACATATAAGACTTGATTTGCGTCCAGTAGGTTTTCCGAGTCATTTTCTTGTAAAACATAAAGAAGAAATGATTATTGATCCTTTTGAAGGCGGCAAGATACTTACAATAGATGACCTTCATGAGATTCTTTATAGAAGTTATGGGAATGGGGTAGATTTCGTACCACAATTTTTAGATGAAGTTGAGCCAGAAAAAATTTTGATTCGTATTTCAAGAAACCTCAAAAACTCTTACACCGAGTCGTTTAATTATGAAATGGCAATGCATAGCATCAATTTTATCCTCAGCATTGAACCAAATGCTGTAGAGGAGATTAGAGACAGAGGCATCTTAGAAGCAAGACTGCTTCATTATGGAAAAGCCATAGAATTACTAAACAGATACTTGGAGTTATCTCCAGAAGCAGACGATGTTGATGACATTTTAGATTTAATAAAAAGTATCAAAGAAAGAAACTAGTCAATAATTGATGAGACATCTTTGCCATGTTTTATTTGTGACACCTCATGGCGTGCTATTTTATTTCGTATAGCACCTTTAATGACATCAATTTCATTTTTAAGAGTTGCAATCTCATCTTCCAGTCTTGCGACTCGTTCATAAATTGATTCCTCATTTTCTGCACTCATATTGATATACAGCCCAAAAATGACCTTAAAAATTTATGGGTCATTTTTTTGATAGCCTAGTCAATTTTTGTTCTATAGTGTAAATTCAGAATTGCAAGATTGACATTTGCCTTTCTCAACACCAGTGGCACCTATTATCAAAATCTTGCCAATCGTACCACATTTTGGACACAGACCAGTAGTTGCATTTCTTGGTGAACTTGGTTTTGCTTTTACAGTCTTCCTTCGCACCATTATTTGACATTCAAAAAGTCGGATTATTAAGTCTAAGCGTTTGAGTTTTCAAAAAGCGCGGGGAGTGGGATTCGAACCCACGGGTCCTTGCGGACATGGGATTAGCAATCCCACGCCCTACCAGGCTAGGCGACCCCCGCACAAGGTGCTGAAAATTCTAACTGTTAATTAATCTAGCTTACTCATCGCCAAATCGAGTATAGTTTGTTACAAGATCTTTTAATGGAAAACGTTTTCCGCCTACAATTTTGAGATCTACTTTAATCTTGTTTTTTTCTATAGTAATGATATTGTAAGTATTTTCAAAAAAACCTCGCATTCTTTCAGAAGATGTGGTTCCAGCATTTACTATTGAAAGGTTTCCAAAATCCCATATCCATGGTCTGTGTTTATGGCCGCACAATACCAGATCAACTTTGCTAGAAAGTGCCGTTCGTAAGACGTCGCCTGCATCAATTACAGTGACTCTGTCAGTACCACTATCAGGAATTCCTATTAAATGATGATGCATTGCAACAATCTTGGTGCTTTTTGGATATTTCTTCATGGTTCGTTCTAGCCACAAGTTTTGCCTATATCCCACTTCGCCTTCATCTCTATCTGGTCTTGCTGTGCCCAAAGTAATCAGAACAACATCATCGTCAAGAACGTTTACAGTCTCAAATGGAAAGAATTTCTTGAATAACAGGTATCCAGTATTTCTATAGTCATGGTTTCCACTAATTGCAATTATTTTTTCTACCTCTAATTTGGCAAATTTTGCTTTACATTTTTCATATTCTTTCATCAGACCTTCATTTGTAAGATCACCAGTTACCAGTACAGCAGTAGGTCCTAGATCATTTACCTCATCAATTACATTATCAAATATTTCTTCACGAAACTGAGAACCTACATGAATGTCTGAGAGTTGAACTATTTTCATGATTCTTTATCAATACATAATCATAGTTTAAGGATTGGCTTTTTCATTAAGTAATGGTGCTATGTGGATTTTTCATAAAATTCGAAAATTTCTTCGTTAGAGTTAAATAGACTAGTCCGACAAACTTGTCTGTTTTGGCAAAGCAGGCAGCAGTGATAAAAGGAGACGGTACCGGTCCTGAGCTTGTTGATGCAATGATGAATGTCTTAAAATCATGTAACAGTCAGACGGAATTGATTTTGTGTGAAGCTGGCTCTGAACAATGGGAAAAACATGGAGGTGCAACCTACATCCCAGACTCAACGATGAAGCTTCTTGAGGAAAGTAATGCATGTTACAAAGGACCAACAACTACTATCCCTATTCCAAATGCACCAAGAAGTGTTGCTGTTACTATACGTCAGAAATTTCAGCTTTACAGTAACATAAGGCCGATCAAAACATACGAGAGACTGTCACCAAACAAAAAGCTTGATTTTGTTTGTTTTAGAGAGGCAACCGAGGGACTCTATTCAGGAATAGAATTCAAGATATCTGATGATGCTGCAATTGCAATACGAAAGACTACGCGAAAAGGTTGCCAAAGAATAGTATGTGCTGCGTTTTCCTTTGCAAAGCAACATAATCTAAAAAAGATCTTTGCAATCACAAAGCGAAACATTCTCAAAGAGACTGATGGAATATTCTGGAGCGAGGTAGAAAAAGCTGTCCGAGAGAATCCTGGAATTAATGTTGAAGAATATTACATAGATAACATGACACAACAACTAGTCAAAAATCCAGAGAGATTCAATGATTCTATTTTGTTGAGTACCAATCTGTTCATGGATATTATTTCAGAATGTGCTTCAGGAAACATTGGTTCTATCGGAAATGTGTATTCTGCCAATATTGGCGACTCTTATGCAATGTTTGAGCCAGCACATGGAAGCGCACCCAAATACAAGGGTATGAACAAGGTAAATCCCACAGCTGCCATACTTTCCGGAGCATGGATGGTTGAATATCTTGGCGAACCCCAAATAAAAGATGCAATCTTTGCTGCCACAGAGCAGGTAATTAATGAAGGAAAATTTGTTACTTATGATATTGGAGGAAATGCATCTACATCAAAAATGGCTGATTCAATTGCAGAAATAGCAAAACAAAAACTTAGAAAATAATTATTTTATTGCCTCAACAAGAATTAATTCTTCAAAGAACAATTTCTTTGTTGCAACTATTTTTACTTGAAATCCTAGAGATTCAGTTAGCTTTATCAATTTTATATAGTTAGATAGTGAAGATGTCAAGAAAATCATCTTGCCATTTTTTTTCAAGACGTTTCTAGCCGCTTTAATAATCCCTATTGGAACTTCTAGTCCTTCATGCAAACCATCTACTGCTACATCTACTATTTCGTTAGAAGGCAAATACGGCATGTTACAAATGACTAGATCAAACTCTATTCTCAGTGCTTCCGCAGTATTGCAGCAAACACAATTATCTATTACAGATTGTGCTTCCTTCAGAGAATCAAAACTAATGTCTGTAGCTACTACGAAGTTAAAGTTGGGTAATAGAACTTTAGCAAGATAACCAGAACCAGTGCCAATGTCTAGAGCATTTTTTCCTTTTTCATGCTCTATGTAATTTGCAAAAAATATACTGTCTTCTGCTGGAGAGTAGTGTTCAGTTTTTGTCAATTTGTTTGGCAAGTTTTATTATCTCATCATTTGTTAAATCTTCTAGTCTTTTGTTTGAATCTATCAAGATTCCAAACTCTTTGCCTATGTTATGAATTGTTTTTCGTCTATATGAGAAGAGCCTATTTACTATAGTTATGAGAGACTTTGGAATTAGATGAGTTTTTGTCAATCTTAGAACAGTAGAATCTACTTTTGGTTGTGGAGAAAAATGAGATTTTTTTACTTCTAATAAAGACTCTATTTTTGCACCATAGTTAGCAAGGACTGTAATTGCCCTACGACTCTTACCATCTACTGCTGCAAGTTTTTCAGCAAATTCCTTTTGGACCATTATTACGGCGTGAGAATATTTCTTTTGGATTAACCATTCTATAGCCCTGCGACTTTCAGAATATGGCAAGTTTGATACCAAGATAGAAAATTCTAGATCTTGTGCGAATCCATCGCTGTTAATCAATTCTAGATTTACAAAATTCGCAAATTTCTTTGATGCTTTAAGGTAAAGATGTCTATCTGTTTCTATCGACAATACTTTATTTGCAGATTTGCAAAGGAAAGGCAGTAGTATTCCCTTTCCTGTACCAATCTCCAGCACTGTATCCTTTTTTGTTATGTTTGCATAGTCAACGATTGATTTTGCGATTGATTCTGAAATAAGAAAGTGTTGTCCTAGAGAATGGCGCCTATTCATCGTCTGACAAAGAGGTTCATTCTTGACTCACCTGTTATTTCTTCAAGTATCCTCTTTGCAATTTGTTTTATAGGCTCTTTTAATCCAACTCTATCTTGCAAGTCCTTAAAGTCTGTGAATTTTTTCTTTTCACGTTCCTCAAGCATAGTTTTCATGTATGTCTTACCAATGCCCGGGATTAATTCCAGTGCATGAATTCTTGGTGTTAGAGGTTGTGCGTTGTTTAGATAATCCACAAATCTTTGTTCGTTTTGTACAACAATTTTTTCCACTACGCCCCCAAGTTCACTTTGTGCCGATGCTGAAATGTTATCATGTTCCAATCTTCCCAATACCGAGAGAACCTTAGTTCTTCCTTCTTTTCCTATGTACACTCTTTCTCCAATTTCAAAGGTAGAATTTGGTACCCCTAATAGTTCTAGAATAGTTAGTCTGTCCTCACCTAATGCTGTTATAATAATTCCATCGCGTCCCCTAACTGTTCTAGATTTTCCCCTAGGTACAAAATCTAAAACGTATGCGTACTCTTCATACTTTCTAGGTTGAGTTCTTTCCAAGTACAATCACTCGTTGATTATACGTTCTCCTTGATAATTTTCAGCATCTTTTCTAGCGTTTCTGCTAGAATTAGCTTTTTCCAACCAAAAGTAAAAGCTCGTAGTTCTGCTTCAGTCGTTGGAAGATTATTTACAATTTCTGCTGCTTCCTCCTCTGTTATGTTACATTCCTTGACCAGCTGTTGCTTTAGTTTTTTTGCAGTTTTTCCATCCAGTTTTGCAAATTTCAAGACATAATCATATGTCCAACGTTGTATCTGATCCATAGATTCTGGATCAGATTTTTCCAACAGCTCCTTAACTTCAGAGATAGAAATTGATTGTTTCTTTCTTACTTCTTCCATGTTTATACACCAAATGGTTTGATATGATCCAATCTTGTGATTAGAGTTTTTGTTTTGTTACCAAGTTTAACGTCAAGTGTCACGGTTCTTCGGCCTACTGCTGTTATGGATCCTACTTTACCGTGATATCTCCTGTGTGGTAGCGCTTTGTGTTGAGTTGGATCAATGATTACTAGTGCTTTGTCTCCTTCCTTAAATTCCCGTAATAGAAAAGAGACTCCTCTAACGTGATCCTTGGTCATGACGGATCTTGCTTTATGCATAAAGCCATGTGAATGACCAGAAGGCTTCTTAGTAGTCATATTCGAATAGATTTCCAGTTGTCCTTAATTTAACACTTGCTACAATTTGTGAAGATGATCCTACGATATCAAATTTATGGGTCTATTCCTCTACTTCGTCTTTCTTTTTCTTCTTTGATTCTTCTTCTGGATCTGCAACTCCAGCCTCTGTCAAAGTGAATATCACTTCTTGCTCTGGATGATGTGGACTGTCAACCATTCTTGCGATTCTTTTCTTACCAGATTTCTTAAAATATACACGATATGTGCTTGTGTGTGCAACAACGTTTCCTCCTATTGGCCTAGTTGGATCTCCAAAGAACGTATCAGGAGATGCCATTACTTGATTTGTTGCAATGGCTGCAATGTTGTAAGTTTCAGCAGTTCTTGAAAGGAGATGCATGAACTTGTTTAATCTTTGTTGCCTGTTAGAAAGGGTTCCTCTTCCAAGGAATTCTGCCCTGAACAATCCTACTGCAGAATCAACAACAATTAGTTTAATTTTACTCTCCTCTATTACAGGACCGGCTTCTTGCATGATTAATTCTTGGTGAGCGCTGTTGTATGCTTTGGCTACAATAATCCTATCAAGAACTTTTTCAGGTTCGAGTCCTTTTGCTTTAGCTATCGAAACAATTCTTTCAGGTCTGAATGTATTTTCTGTATCAATATACAAGACACCACCATCTAATCCACCTTCTTCTTTTGGTTTTTGTACATTTACACACATTGTATGACAAAACTGCGTCTTGCCAGAACCAAATTCACCATAAACTTCGGTAATAGCTTGGGTTTCAACTCCACCATCAAATAGCATATCCAACGCGCTTGTTCCTGTAGAAATCTTACCAATGTCCTGTCTTCTTTTGTAAATTTCTGTGGCAGTAACAAAGTCCTTGTCTATTTTACCATCTTCAACTAACTGCTGGCGCGCTTTGGTTACCAATTTTACTGCAGCCTCTAAATCCATTCCAGTGATTTCAGAGATATCAACTGGACCTCTTACAAGAAGATCCATAATGTTATGAACTCCTGCGTCATTTAATTTTCTAGTAGTTACTGGGCCAACCCCATCAAGACTATCTAATCTTAAATCTTCCATCTTACCGTAGAGTACGGTACGGGTACCTAATAAATATATTGTTTTGTGGAGCTGTTATCTTCACGGTTGATATTTTCTCCTGTTAATTTTCGGTTGACTGGTTTACAGAAGCTTACTTCTGGAATTAAGAATATTCTATGTGAGAATAGGGGGATTTGATTTGCCTCTGATGATTATCTACAAAGTAGTTTGTTGGCTAAAAAGAGAACATCATTATTCTAAGGAGATAGTTATTGATGATGTAACCACTCGTAATTACTGTAAGTGTGGTGCGTGGTTAGAATTTAATTGGTCATATATGGGAGGATATAGAAAGGCTATGAACAATCTCTCAAATATGAAGAGAAAAGCTGAATGGGACACTAGGTAAATTCTTCGTTTAGACGTTCCATTTTATTATGAAAAACAAGACCAACTATTTTTTTTCATGCGGTATCAGTTAAACACGTTTATTTTTACTTGCGTTTTGGTCTTTGACCAGGCTTGTTTTGCCCTGGAACTCGTTTTAGTTGAAATCTTTTTCTAAAATTTTCTCGGTTTCTCATTATAGAGATCACACCATGTCTCACTCTTGCTTGGACTTTGGGTGTTTGCCCTCTAACTTTTCCTGCTTTTGTAAGCGATCCGTGTGTTGGCACGAATTAATTTCTTTTCTGATTCAATTTATGTATTTGGATTTACCAATATCTTGCTTTGATGGTTTCAATCACGTTTTCGTGCTCTCTTCCTTTTCTTCTTGCGTATCTTTCCATTGCCCCAAGTGGCACGCCACCCAGTGCTGTAGCCAATCCTGTAAAGGCTTTCCTTCTCAATGTACCATTATGACCTGTCTTGTTCATGAATTTTCTAATACCATACTTGAAATTGTGTTGCCATGTCTTGTACATTACACCAAGTTGTGCAGCATCCATTTCATTTCCTATGTCAAAGAATTCTGATTTTTCCAAAAGACCGATGGGAACAAATGTCAGAGGCGTGGTGGTAAACATTGCATCTGGTTGTTCTCTTTCCAGCTCATTTATCAATCGAATTGTTTCCCATGCATCCTCATCTGTTTCATCGTTATCAAGACCCATGATTAGAGTGAAGGCTGGTATCCAATAGTTTTCATTTAGTGTCTTGACACCTTCTTTTACAATCCAATGCCATTCTTCTGGTTTGTACGGAGAGAGTTTTCTATCAGCATACTTGCCAATTAATCGTAAACTTCCAGTTTCAAAACCGCACTGTATTCCAATCATATTTTCAGGACCAGCCCTGATTATTTTTGAGATGTTTGGAATTAGTCTTTCATCAGCAATTGCACCTGCGAGAGTGCCATGTGTTGGGTTTGTGTGAATAACCCCAGTAGACATTACTGCGGTAAAAAGCTCTTCAAGTGCTTCTCTGTTTGGAGCCATATTCTTCGTCTTTCTTGGATCTAGACCATAGACGAATATGTCGTCACTATGTAGCCAAGCCGATTTCTGTCCCCCCTTTTTGAGGTTGACTTCTATTTCCCTTTTGACCTTCTCAGGAGGATAATATCTTAATGGCCTTAGAGTTACATCGCAAAACTTGCAACCGCGTCCACAACCACGCATTACCTCTACCATCCCATGCATACTGGGCTCTACAATGTCTGGAATCAAATCAATGTCTGGTTCGTCCCAATAATGGATGAATCTTCCGTGGTATTTTTTCTCTCCTTTTCCAAATTCTTTAATATCTACCTTGAAATCATTTTTTGCAAACGGATTCATGTTATCAAATGCGCCATCAATTAAATAATTGAAAAATTGTCCAGCGTGACCGTCGATTTCTGGAGCAATGCCTCCAAGTTCTCCTTCTAAAACTGCATACAGACCATATTCTTCAATTTTTTTAGGATCATAGTTGTACTGCCAGGTTCCAGATGCGCCAGCAATTACTTTGGCATTGCTTCCATTTTTTTTCTTGGCAGCATTAATTTTCATGTGAAGATCCCTGTTATAGTATTCGTCATAAGACACCTGCTTGCGACCATAGGTGAAGGTCATGGTAACAGGACCCATTCCAAGTGGATCCATTTCATATGTTCCAACCACTTGCGTTTCTGGACCAATGAACTTATCAATGTGATCAGGATGAGCAACAACAACGTCTTCGCGTTTAAATCCGTCACGCAAAAGCGCTGCCTCTACTTTTCTTAATCCATATGGCGCATAGCTTGCAATCCCATTGTTGTGACCAACCGGATTACATATGAAATCAAACAAAACTTTTGGAGTTACTTGATCTTTTAACAAATAATACCAGATGTTATTTTTTGGTCTGTGTGGATCAATTGCAGGTGCACAACCAAAGAAGGTAGCAAGTGATATCCCACGATATGGAGACATTAATGTACGATCTGCTGTTAATACAATTTTTGGGTGACCCACTTCAATCCTTATTTGGGTACCTTGGCTCAATCTTTTTAAGTTTTTGGGTTTTATTCAAACATAATTTTAGTAATTCTCAAGAATTCCTGCCTTATTTCTATGTGTGTAGCCAAATTCTTTGTTTTTCATCAGGTAATCACCATCAAAGATGGTGCCGTCTTTACATACAAGGACTTCTTCCGCACAACAACTTCCACATATTCCCATTCCACATTTCATCATTCTTTCAAGACTTGCTTGAACAAAAAAATTTTTTGAATGAGCCAACTGCACAACCTTGTACATCATTTTTTCTGGTCCACATGTATACACTGCGTCAAATTTTTTTTCAGAAAGTAATTTTTCCAACTCGTCCGTTACAAGCCCTTCCCTACCGTATGTCCCGTCCTCTGTTATCACAATAACTTGATGTTTGTTATTTTCAAGAAGATGGTTTGCTAATTTTTCAAAAAATACTTCATCTTTGGTTTTAGCACCAATCAATAAAGTAACGTCATCAGTTTTCTTTAAAAATGTCAACAAGCGCATCAATGGAACAAGACCGGTACCTCCTCCTACAAGCAAAAGTTTCCCCTGTTTTACGGTAAAGGAATTACCATAAGGACCTCGTATGCCTATATAATCACCAACTTTAAGATTGTATAGTGCTGTTGAAGAAACACCATGCGTTCTTACTGTAAAAGCTCCTTTTCCTTTTTCCAAGGTTATCATCACACTCATAGGTAATTCATTTACACCTGGTATCCATACCATCGCAAACTGTCCTGGTAAAACATTAGCAAATATTTCATCAGTAAAAACCAATGTACGAACTGTTGGTGTTTCTTCTATTAATTTTTCTATTTTTAAAATTAGTGGTTTGTTAGAATTTCTTTGCAATTCCTGTCATCTCGCTTATTTTTGAAAATCCTTTCTTTTCCATGTATTTTGATATGCCATTATTAATATCTGAGAATACACCGGTCCATTTCTCACCTACTGCACTACCAATTTGTACAGCGCTTGCCCCAGCAAGTATGAATTCAACTGCGTCTTCCCAATCTGAGATTCCTCCACAACCAATTATTGGAATATCAAATTTGGATGAAATTTCATAGACACATCTTACTGCAATTGGTTTTATTGCAGAACCAGACAGTCCTCCAATTTTATGACTGAGAAGAGGACGTGTTGTTTCTACATCAATTCCCATTGCTCTAACAGTGTTTATTGCAGTTATGGCATCGATTCCTGATTCGCATGCAGCACGCACTGTTTCAAGATAATCTGATGAACCCAATCCAACTTTAGCTATTATAGGAACTTTAGATTGTGACTTGACAGATTTTACTATTCTTCTTACAAGATTCGGATCATCGCCAACCTCTAGTCCAACTTTTTCCACGTGGGGGCACGACAGATTGAGTTCATATCCCAAAATTTTTACATGTTCAAATTGTTTTATCATAAAGGTAAAATCTTCTTCTATGGAACCGACTAGACTAACAATAATTGGTATTGTAGTGTTTGACTCGATCATTTTTGCAAAGTATGGAGCTCCCGGATTTGACAACCCCACTGCATTTAGGTAACCTGACTTTACTCCAACTATAGTTGGATTAGGATATCCCTCCCATGGTTCTTTGCTTAATGATTTTGTGACTAGTGCTCCAGCTCCTTCCTTGTATAATCTAGCAAAAACATCAAGCGAGATTCCGAGTATGCCAGAGGCAAGCATGGTTGGTCTCTCCAACTGAATTTTGCCTACCTTAGTCGAGATATCAGGTTTCATTATTGATTAATAAAAAATTGTTCTCATATAACAGTTCATTCGTAATTACAAAACATGGAATGTTACCTTTTTTAGTGAGGGAGTGCGAATGTGTGAAGTATGCATTTTGTTATTTTAACAGAGATTGGAGTAGCAGTATTTGATAAAAATACATGTGTAAAAGCTCTTCCTTTCTCTGATCCTGGAAGGGAATACATCGAGATTAAAGAAGGAAAGGCAAATGTAGACCAGTTATCAGATTTTCTTTCGAAATTAAATACACCGGTTTTTGTAAATGACTTGTCACTTCAAAAACTTTTGAAAAAAAATTCTATCGAAGCAGAGTTGATGGACAATGCAAAAATAGAAAACATCCAAACTTCAAAACTAAGAGTTCTTGTTGACTCTGGTTTTGCAAAAGATGAAAACGAAGCAAGAGAAAAATTGAGAAGTTTTGCCATACAGCTTTCTTCATCAAAGGTAACAGAAATATCCGAAAGTCCAGATCTTCACATAATTCAAACTATCAACACACTGGATGAAATTGACAAGATAGTAAATGGGCTTAGTTCTAGATTAAGAGAATGGTATGGATTACATTTTCCAGAGCTTGACAATTTAATAGATAGTATAAACGCATATTCTAAAATTGTCTTGGCAGGTACAAGAGATAATATCACTGATAGTGTATACATTGATGCTGGATTTCCCGATACCAAAGTAGAGATGTTGTCCTTATTGCAAAAGAAAAGCAAAGGTGGCAAGATTTCAGAAGAAAACCTTGCAATAGTTCAATCAATTGCAAAACAGATACTGGAACTTTTTGATTTAAGAAATACATTAGAAAAACACGTAGAAATCCAGATGGAATCTGTAGCTCCAAACTTAGCTGGCATACTTGGACATGCAGTTGGGGCTAGGATCTTGGCAAGAGCTGGAAGCCTCAAACGACTTTGTTCAATGCCTGCCAGTACGATCCAAGTTCTTGGAGCAGAAAAGGCTCTATTTCGCTCTCTCAAAACAGGTTCTCAGCCTCCCAAACATGGATTATTGTTTCAGCACGCATTAGTACATGCAGCACCAAGATGGCAACGCGGTAAGATAGCTAGGGCAATCTCTACAAAGGCGGCAATTGCAGCAAGAGTAGATGTTTTTGGAGCAGGAAAAAATCAAACCCTGTTTGAGAAGCTTAATGTCAGAATTAAGGAGATAGGTGAAAAATACAAGGAACCAACGGAAAGAGAACCGATAAGGATTCACCAACGAGACACATTCCGACATGGGAGAGACCAAAGAAGCAATTATAGAGACGCTGGTAAAGGAAAAAGAAGTTTTGGTAGAGATTATCGAAGCGATAAAAAACAAGACTGGAAGACAGGAAAAAGAAGGAAGTTTGGAAAACGACGAAGGTAATATCTTTTGGATTAAAGTAGACGGTGAAAAAAAACCTGCAACCCTAAATCTTGTCCCCGGAAATCAAGTCTACAAGGAAAAATTAGTCAAAGTAAAAGATGAAGAGTTTAGAATTTGGGATCCCTTTAGGAGTAAACTTGCCGCTGCAATAATTAATGGTTTGGAGATTTTACCAATAATTAGAAAATCCAAAGTTCTCTATCTTGGAGTTTCTACTGGAACAACTGCAAGTCATGTATCAGATATTGTAGGACAAAGCGGCATAGTTTTTTGTGTAGAACACGCAAGTAGAGTCGCGCGTGATTTTCTAGACAGAGTAGCTTCTCATAGATCAAACATTGTTCCCATCTTACAAGATGCAAGAAACCCAAAGCAATATTTTTCAGTTTATGGGACTGTTGATGTAGTTTATGTAGATATAGCACAGCCAGATCAAACCGAGATTGCGATATTAAATTGTAAAACCTTTCTCAAAAAAGGTGGGTATCTCATGCTTGTCATTAAAACAAGAAGCATCGATGTAACAAAGGATCCTTCTGAGATAATTAAATCAGAGATAGAAAAACTTGTGGATTTTAATATAATTCAGGAAATTAATCTATATCCTTACGACAAGGATCACGCAATAGTACTTGCACAATATTAGAAATTCATTTTTTGTTTAAAAGTAGCCTTACTGGTTTCCAGCTGGTGCGTACAAATTGTGGAGCCGTTCCATGAATAGTAATCCAATTTCTGACAAACTGCATTGTTTTAGAATCAGAGGGATAACCACTTCCCAGATCATGTTTTTGTCGAAGTTTTTCTATTTCTTTGTCACGATTTACCTTTGCTACAATTGATGCAGCTGACACTACGACAAATTTACTATCTGCATGATGTTTTGAATAGATCCGACCAGATTGAGCAAGTTTAGAAATCTTTTTGCCAAATCGAACTGGATTCACATCACACGAGTCTACATAAGAAGAAGAGGGTTTAAGCTTCGAGATAACTTTGGCCATATATTGTGCTTCCAAATTGTTTAATTGGTTTTTTCTTACGCTTTTGTCTATTAGTCGTGGAGATATTCTTGCCACATAATAATCATCAACAAGATAAATAATTTTTTTATAAAGATTTTCCCGCTTGGACGGACTCAATTGTTTTGAATCACGCACCCCGATTGAAGAAAGATGTTTGATCTTTGAGCGTTCAATTGACACTCCTGCTATAACAAGTGGTCCAAGAACAGATCCTCTCCCGGCATCATCAACTCCACAGATTATCAATTTGTGTTTTGCTGCATTAGACGTATTAAATCGTTTTATGGCATACTATTAGAAAGAAAATTGCAACTAGATCAAATGCACATAGTAGAGATAACAGAAGGTGGAACTAAACTACTCGTTCCAAAGGAAGCACTTGAGACTAGTGCGCCTCCTATGGAGCCTGCGTTTTTCAATCCTAGAGCAAAACTTAGCAGAGATTTTTCCATAATTGTTTACTCAGCATTCTTACAACACTTCAAGGGGCCTAAAACTTTCCTTGATTGTCTTTCTGGCATAGGTGCACGTAGCCTCCGAGTTGCAAACGAAATAAGCAATGTGGAAAAAGTCTTCATAAATGACGTTAATCCATCTGCTTTAGAATTGGCAAGAAATTCTGCAATTTTAAATAAAATAAATAATTGCGAATTTTCGGAAAATGAAGCATGTAGATTTTTAAGTTTACATTCAAAGCGAGAAAATCGTGGTGCTATAGTTGATATTGATCCATTTGGTTCACCATCACGTCATATTGATTGTGGAATTCGTTCCACTTCACATGGTGGCCTCCTTTCTGTTACTGCCACGGATCTTCCTGTATTACATGGATTATACAATGATGCTTGCAAGAGAAGATATCATGGAACCCCAGTAAGAACAGAATATGGAAACGAAATTGCATTAAGATTGATTCTTGGATGTATCCATCTTGTAGCAGGAAGACTAGACGTTAAGACAGTTCCATTATTTGTACAAAACAATATGCATTATTATAGAGTCTATGTCAAGATACTTGTAAAAACTGATTCTGAAGATAAGATGGGATTCATCGTACACTGTAAATCATGTGGGCATAGAAAGGTTCAACTGGAAAAAAAAGACTTATGCGAAATTTGTAATTCACATACGGAATCTTCGGGTCCTCTTTGGATTGGAGAGCTATATGATAAGACATTTGTAGACTCTATGTTGGAAGAGCATACAAAGTTTAAAGTAGACAAGTCGTGCGAGAAAATTTTGTTAAAATGTCAAAACGAGATAGGCATGCCGCCCTCATTTTTCGTAATAGATGAGATTGCAAGAAGGTTAAAAGACGCCCCAAAGTCTCTTGAAAAGACAATTGAAAGGCTTGAAAGAGCAGGACATAAAGCAACTCCCACAAGCCTAAATCCATCAGGATTTAAGACCAGTGCCAGAATAGATGAGATTATTGCGGTTTTAAAAAATTAAGGACTGTAACCTAGACATATGTAGTAAAGTTCACTACTTGTTTTTCTACTTGCTTTTGGTTTTCTTATCTGAACTTTTGCAAATTTCTTTCTGATATAGTCTCGAAATTCATTTGAATATTCACCATCAAATACTTTGAATAATGCATTTCCCTTGTAGGCTAGGACATGTTCAACTATTTTTGAAGCTGCATAGTTTAGTGCAATTTGTTTGGCATGATCTACTGCCCACACACCACTAACTTGTGGAGAAAGGTCACAAATTACAGCGTTTACCTTTCTTCCAAAATATTCAAGAATTAGCTCTACGATTGATTCATCCTCGATGTCTCCTCTGATGATGTGTGCGTTTGGAATTTCTTCAACGTATGAAGTGTCAACACCCATAACTTTTCCTTTATTTCCTGCAAGCTCTAATGCAACCTGAGTCCAGCCACCTGGAGAACAACCAAGATCTAATACATAAAATCCTGGTCCAATAATACGATATGATTGATTCAGTTCCTTAAGTTTGTATGAAGCCCTACTCCTGTAGCCTTCTTTGTGTGCGAGTTTTCTGTAAAAATCCCGTCTTGCGTCAATTAATTTCATTTTGTTGTTTTCTTATTGGCAATCTCAGTGATAACCCATTGTTCAATTAGTGGACAAGTTCTTGGACTAACCTCACCATCAATAGAGCATTTTTGTTCTACTGGACATATTAAACACGGTGCTGCTTCAATTGTCTTTGTATTTACCGGCATCTTTGAAATCTTTAGTTTGTAGGTCCATCGACCATTATCCAAAACTTTCTCGCGTTTTACTATATTACGTCTTTCAAGTTTTAGTGCTAATCTAGAGCCATCTCTGCTTGTAAGTTTTAATTTTTTCCATAAATCACTCTGAAGCATCCCCCCGTCTCCGCGTTCAGCAACAATGTTACAAACTCGTGTAGTGAGTTTTTCCATATCAAGGCCCTCAATCTGAAAGTTTTCTATTTCTGATTCAGAAAATTCCTCTTCTAATTCCTCTTCTACCTTCTTTTTAGAAGATGGTTTCTTTTCAAGATTTGGTTTTTTTTCTTTAGCTTTTTTCTTTTCAGGAGTTTTTTTTTCTATTACCTTTTTCTTTACAACTATTTCCTTTGTTGCCTCTTTTTTTACTGGTTTTTTGTCTTTCTTTTTGGCCATAACTATCTCTTAAGAACCGATCTCAGAATATGCTTTCAAAGTAATATATAACATAGCATTTGATTTATTGGACTCTGAACTTTGCTGTTGTTGTGACAGTTTTTGTGTAGGTACTATCGTTCATCTCTACTACCAATTCATATTCTCCTGCTTTGTCAATTTTCTCAGAAAATGTATCATCTATAGGAAGGGCTAACTTGTTAGTTGAGAAACACTGTGAAAAGAAGCCATTTTGCGCTACCACTTCCTTTTGAGATGTTGCTATATCATAAATTGTAATATACAGATCTCCGCATTCAAAATCAGAATTATTGACTATGACCTTAATTTCTATTGGAGCAGAGATAGAGTATTGACTTAGCAAACCCTGAATCTTTAGATCTTCTACAACTGGTGCCGTTGGTAAGGAGAAATTTTCAAATGGCCACATGTTTAACTCTCTATCAGGTTGTGTTAAAACTCCGGACAAAACAAATGTGCCAAACGCTATTCCCATGACAACTGGAAAAAGAAAAACAAGCAAAGCTGAGTTTTGCACTGTCATTTTGTTATGTAACAATCTCATTCCTTTATATCTATTTAGTGGAATAAACATGAAATCTTTGCAGATGATTTTGTCGAATAAGTTAAATCGAGGACAGCCAAATAGCCCGCTAGATGCGACTTAGAAAGTTTAGAGTTCGAGCTTTTAGATGCATTCATGATTCTGGTGAGATCAAGGTGGGAGACCTAGCGTCATTTATTGGAAGAAATGAAAGTGGAAAAACTACGATACTTGAAGCTCTTACTTTGCTTAACAAAGATAACAAACTATCTGAACTTGATTTATGTGACGAAATGTCAGAGGAATTAAAATCTGAAACAACAATAGTTGAAGGAGAGTTTGACCTTGGTGAAAAAGAGATAAGATTGATTCAGGAAAGATTTCCTGATATAGACAATATCAAAAAAATCAGATTGTATAGAACACAAAGACATCCTAAAGTACAATATGATTTTGGAGATGTAAAGATAAGCGAAGAGACAAACAAGAGAATTAATTCGTGGGAGAATTTTGTAGAAAAGATTCAGGGTTTTGTATCCTCAATCCCACATTCCTTACGCATAAAATTAGATACAAAGTTTCTAGAAGGAAGCGCCCCGCGAACTAGGGATGTTTTTAACAACATGATGGCTGAATTTAACAATCAAATTTACTTGATTGCATCACATGAAAAACAAGTAATTTCCGACTGGGAGAAGATACACCAAAATCTTGATCGGACGTATGACAGTCTACTTATCGGTACTAGCGAACGTTCAGCACTTGAAAATTTTGTGGAAGAAAAGTTGCATCCCAGATTTGTCTATTTTTCCGACTATAAGAAAATTTTAGGAAACATTGACCTTGACGAATTTTTGAAAGAATCTAAAGGAATTAGACCAAAAGGATTAGAGTATATTGAAGAGTTTGACAAGGCCGAAACCGTCAAGAATCTATTTTACTTGGCAGAGTTAGATACTGACAAACTTGAGGAGGTACATACAAGCCCCTCAAGACTGATAAAACTTCTGCACACAGCAAGTAGGAAATTAACTGATAGACTCAATCCTGCATGGAAAGGTGATCCAATCCATGTAGAATTGAGATACAATCCATCAAACATCCTCAGTGTAGTAATCTCTGATGTCCATAGAGACGGCACAATTACAAATACTGGTCTTTTGAATCGAAGAGCTGAGGGATTTAAGTGGACATTTTCGTTTATTGTGAACTTTGCAGCTGAAACCCAGAGATCTGAATTAAAAGAAGCAATATTACTTTTGGACGAACCTGCACGAAACTTACATCCAACGCAACAACGCGGAATTTCAGATTTATTAAAAGGCCTAGCTGGTTCTAACCAAATTCTATATGCAACACATTCTCCATTCATGATTTTTGACTACACTCCAGGGAACCTGCTTGTTGTAGAGTTGGATAAGAGAAAGCATCTGAGTCATATTTATTACGATTACTGGAATGCAGATGATTCTACTCTAGTACCTGTCTTGTATGGTCTTTCTAGAGGTCTAGTTGAATCAATTCCTGATAGAGAGATTGGTGTCAATTCAAGGCCAGTCATCATTGTTGAAACGATGGTTGATTCAATATATCTAAATGCATTTGACAAATTCCTAAAAGATCCCAATCTCTCGATGAACCCACTTAATATTGTTCCTGCATATAACAAGAATTCCGTATTGCCACTTTCAATATTTTATAGAAATCATGGTTACAATACGTTTGTACTTTTGGGAAATTCCGATTTATCGCGACAAATTTCAACGCAGCTTCAAGCAAATAGCTTCAAATCAGTTCAGATAATATTTTTCGAGTTAGGAGGACAACCAAAACAAACAATAGAAGATTTTGTCGCTATCGAGGATTATCTCTATGCTGTAAACCAAACATATGAGATTAAGCTAAGAAAGGAAGGGTACCAGAATCTAACTCCTAATGATATTACTGCAAAAGGTAGGAAGAGCATCGTAGACAGTCTTAATGAAATTTGGAAAGAAAACCAACACTTGGGTTGGGAGAAATTTGAACCAGAAGAAATTTGCAGATACATATCACAAAAAATTGCATTAGGAGAAGCAGATTTTATCTCAGACAAAACAAAGGATCAGTTCAGAATGATATTCAGGTTAATTGCAGAAAGAATTAGACAGAATCAGAATATCGTATCTGAGACGACTCTTAACAGTTTAAAATAAATCTGATTTTCTAAAGTACTAGAATTAGTACTTTACTCACGATTCATACTATTCAAAAATAGAAAAATTGAAAATTTGTATCAAAGATACTCAAGATTTAATTTGGAGAACAGTTTTGTTTTGTTGTTGAACGATAGACTCGTTAGAGGTTTGATTATCGCAATATTGCTTGTTTCTGCTTCGCTATTTACTTATGTAACCCCACAGATTAACGCAGAAGGTGAGCTTGTAACTGTAACGGCTACTAATCACGATCAAGTGACAGTTGTAGAATACAAAAACAATCAAGAAAATATTTTTGATATCACCTCGGTAGTTTTGAAAGTTGATGATGGAGGAACCTTCAAGTCCTTTAAAACAGAGAAAGGATGGCTTGGTAAAAAAACAGATTCGAGTACAATTACTTTTACTTCTACAAATCCAGTCAAACCTGGACAAAGTGTGAAATTTGGAATAAAAACAGACAAATCAACACCAGCTTTTAGTTGGTCTGCATTAGATTCAGATGGTGACGAAATAGGCTCTGGGGGAAGAATCTTGACGTCGTCACAAGTCGAATTGCCAGAACAAACTACTCCATCAATAGCAGAGGGAAAGATATCAGATCTTGCTACCTTTAAGATAATTCCTGATACTCCACGTGCGGGTTCTAATTTGCGAATAATTGGAGAAAATTTTCCACCAAAAACAGATCTTGACTTTTACATAAATGATCTTAAAATAGAATCTTTTTCAAGCGATGAAAAAGGAAGTTTTATTGTAAGCACTGAGATTCCCCTGAATCAGCCAGCTGACAGAGCAGATTTCATAATCAAAGATAAAAGTGGTAGCCAGAAATCAATGAGTTTGAGAATACAAGGCGAATCAATTAGGCCATCAGAAGATGCGGAATTAACAGCAAATGTTGCCTCTACAGTACATAGGGGTGATGAAGTACTTATTTCAGGCACCGCTGCTTCAAGTAGCACTTTGACTGTTTCTTTATCTGATTCGACAGGTCAGGTTCTGACCGCAAAGACAGTCAAAGCTGATGGTGCTGGAAACTATTCCTTACCATATCGAATTGCATCTGATGCAGAGTTTGGCGAATATACTATAACCATTACAGATGGAAAAGACACAGTTGTTCGAACAGTTGTTTTAGAAACAACTCAAAAAATCAATTTAGCATCAATAAAGGAGAAATACAATCCTGGAGAAACTGTACTGATTAATGGTACTGCGTTAGCAGATAAAGAAATTGAATTTGTTCTACGAAATCCAGTAGGCATGGAAATCTTTTCTGAAAATAAAATGGTAGGAGCTAATGGCACATTGAATTTTAGTTACCCCCTAGACCCAGGAATACGGGAGGGAACATACGTTTTGTTTGCAACCCAGCAAGGCGAACTTGCAACTGTCTTGTTTGGTGTAGGTCAGTTGCCATCCCAGCCATTAATTGCAACCATGGATGCAATGAATTACAAAACTTCACAGCAACCAAAAATCAACATCATAGGACCTCCTTCTGCAACTATAAATTTGATCGTTATTGATCCGGCAGACAAGACAAAATTTTCCGATAGTTTTTCATTGGGAGATGATGGTTATCACATGTACAGTTTCAATCTTACTGGTTATACTTCAGGAATTTATACTGCTGTTGTTAGCAGAGGAAACGTACAGGCTGAAAATAAATTCTCAGTTGGTTTACAAACCAGTACAGGAAAGGTCAATCTTAGAACTTTACAAGAATCCTATCATCCAGGGGACCCGATTTTAATAATTGGTGATTCTAATCCGAATGTCATAATTACCCTAAGTTTACTAGATCCAAAAGGCACAAAGGTAAAAACTCAGGAGATATTTACTGATAAAAAGGGGATCTATTCATCATCAGCTTTTAGAATTCCAACTAATGCTCAGACTGGAATTTGGAAGATCGAGGCCGGCAGTGGCATAAACCACGTTAGCAAGGATCTAAAGGTAACACAAAGTGTAGCCGGAACAATTTCAGTTTATTTGGATAAAACTAATTACAAGACTGACGAGATAATACAAATCAGCGGAGACGGAGTTAGTGTCTCTCATACAATAATAATTAAGATTTTAAAAGACACTATAGAGATTGATGAATTGAGCATAGTAGCTACTGGAATTGGAACATATGGTACTATTTGGAGAATACCAACTGATCTGAGTCCTGGAACATATACAATCAAAGTGATAGATGATAAAAAGACCGTAGAGACTACTTTCGCACTAGCAGTTAATTGATTTTTGTCTAACAGATCTTTATATCAACCTCTGACTCCTTAACAGAAGTAGATTTAGGAAAGAATAAGATTGAAAATTTGATTAAATTAGCAACAAAGATGTAATTTATGAAATTAGTTGTTCATTCATTACCAATGACATTTTATATTGTGAATGATAATAAATTCAGAGCCACTTGAACTGATTAAACCCCGAGTTCTGATCAGAAGTTTATATCAAAACACTTATTATTTGAGTATGAAAAAATTGGCTGATGACAGACATAAGCCAACTCAATAAACCACAGAATAGACTTGAACCAGTAGAAGGCGTCATTGAGAGTATCAGTGAGCCAAGAACTGTAAATCTAAAATCTGGTGGGCAGGCCCAAGTAGCTGATGCAATCCTAAAAGATAACACTGGTCAGATAAAACTTACTTTATGGGATGCTCAGATCAAGATGGTTAAACCAGGTTCCAAAATAAGAGTAGAAAATGGATACATTACAAGCTTTAGAGGAGAAAATTCTCTGAATGTTGGAAAGTATGGCAAATTGAATGTAATCGAATTTTAAACTCTACACCATTCTTTTAGCTAATATAATCAAGTTTTTTATCTTGAGGAGGCATTGGCAATTGTTCTGTTGATTGCCGCTGCCCCATTTGTTCTTCAACAGTTTTTATTAATCGATCCGTATCTTGTGCTCTTTTGATAATAGTGCTCATATCTAATTTTAGCCCCAAAATTTTTGAAAGAATTTCGAGAATGGCATGTGAGGCTTTTGCATCAACAACATATCCAGAGGTTTCTCCAAGCAAACAAATCCCGGTGATTCCTCTAGTTTTGCCAGCACCAATCACCAATCCATTCATTCCAGTGACTGTTCCTCCGCTCATAGAAACAATTCCCTGTTTTGTGAAGCCCTTTACTATTTGCAACGATGTGCTAGTTCCATAGACTTTAGGATTTTTGGAGAAAGTGCCGGTGATAAAAGCTGCCAGAGTATAGATGTTTTTTACTCCCAGTTTTTCGCATATTCCTATTATCTCCTCTGCCATTGCATATTCACTTTCAGGAGTAACTGGTTGTGCATCTCCAGTCAGTAATATTATGTCATCTGGGACATTCTTACAATAATATAATGTATTTTTCATTAAATCTATCGTGCCATCATCTCGTATAGAAACTTGAGGTGGAAATGATGATGAAAAAATGTTTGCAAATTTTACGCCTTTAAGTTCGTCAATCAAATAATCGACTGCAATCTTTCCCACATAACCACTTCCTGGCAGCCCACAAATAAGATTGGGGTTTTTTAACTTGGGCATTTCAGAAACTTCTACAAAAATTTTTGATTGAGACGACATGAATTTCTACAGAAACCCATACCATATTAATGAAGCGTGGATTTTATCGCCTAGACTTTTTGATTTTCCTTTTTATTTTTCTTTTTTTCGTTTTAGGTCGTATTCGTGATTTGTGTTTTTTTACTTTTCTTGTCCTTGTTTTTACTTTCCTCTTTAACTTTGAGCGTGTTTTTATTTTTTTCTTCTTTCTTTTTGCTTTTCTCTTTTTAGCACGTAAAATCTCAATCTTTTGTGCAAGTTTAATTAAATTACGTTTTGCTTGTTCTTCACGCCTCATTTTAGATTTTACTTGAGAACGTAACATTTCCTCTGCCTTGGTACTAGATTTGAACTGTTCTAAAAGCAGAGGTTTTGTTTGTGTATGGGTTCTTATTTGTAAATCAATTTTTGTCCGTGATTTTGTTAAATCCTCAATTTGTTTTTGCAGTCTATCTTCTGCTGCATTCCTCTGTTTTATCTCTGAATGTAAATCTTCAACCTTTTGATTTATTGCTCTAATTTTCTCAGCATTTTGTCCTTTTCCATCTGGAGAGCTAAATTCTATTTCTTGTGCGATCCGCTCTTTTTCTTCTTCCGCTTGTTCAAGTTTGCTTTGAGCGGCGGTTTTTAATCTTTGAACGCTATCTCTCTGTGCTGTGTACTGATTCAGAAGCAAAGAAATTTCTTCTTTCTTTCTAAGAGATGACTCTTTTTTCTTTTCAAGCGAGGAAAGCCCTGAAGAAGATTTGCGTTTTAATGAAAGAGTAGAATCAAGTTGATTTTCACTTCGTCGTCTGCTCTTTGTTGCCTCTATTTTCTTATTCTTGTATGATTTTACAAGATTTGAGAGAGATGCCATATATCCATAAACAGATTTTGTACTCGATTAAGTTTTTGCTATGATTAGGAATTGACATAAAAGTTAATATTTTTCACATATTTGATGATTTTTTATAAAATTTCAACTACCTATTCTTTCAAGCTAGTAGATTTTATTTGGTAATGTAAAGGGAGAAACATGGATTTTCATCCATCTCAACTGCCCATACTAAAAACTTTTGAGATCGATAATGAATCACAGGTATCTGACGCTGTTTCAGAAATGATCAAACTAGGATTTTCAGATCATCAAAGTGCAATTAAAGTACTGATGACAAACGAAAAAGAACAAGCAAAAAAAATTGGATTTTTGATCATTAATGAGATTAATTTTGGATTACGTAAAACCAAACAAGAACGAGATGTGAGGTATTGGATACTTCATCATGACAAATCTCATTTTGCCATGATTTTGATAAGTTCCAAAGCTTTGCATGAATTAGGTTATTGATTTTTCAAATATAAGATGCAATTTGAGTTTTTTTGATATTAGTCCAGAAACCAAAATGCCAAGGATCATACCGCCTATAACATCTGAGGGGTAATGTTGCAAAACATAAACTCTACTTATAGACACTAGACATGGATATAAGAATAAGAGATAGCAGCCATTTGGAAATCTTTTGGATAATGCAAATCCAATTACTAATGCAAATGCGGATGTTCTCGTAGCGTGACCTGATGGAAAGGAGTTTGTATCAGCCCCAAAAAAAGAGAATGTGTCTTTTTCAAGTGGTATGGGAAATGGAATTCCTTTAAAATCTAGGTTTGGTCTCTCTTGACCAACAGATTCTTTTATGTATGCAGAAACAATAGTTCCTGCCAAGACTGACAAGATCAGTATCAGGCCTATTCTCCTAGTACGTTTTTTGATAAATAACACCAAGCTAAAAATAATCATGTAGAACAAACTACCTATTTCTGTAAGGAACTGCATAAAGAGATCCAAAGATAGGTTTCCACCAATTGATTGAGCGTAATTTATTATGGCATCATCAATTGGTTTCGTAATTTTTGTAAAAACCAAGATAGTAATTATGATAAATAACATTATCAGTAACAGAAAATTCTTTGAATGTACATCAAAAGCCAAATTTTGCATCTACTTACACCATAGCCATTTTTCCATATCCGTATTTAATTGATCAAACGGTTTCTCCATATTAAATGACATTATATCACAGTTAATACAAAATGAATTAATTATCAATAACTGTCATCATGGAAAATTCAATCGCTAGATTATTGCATCTTTAAGGATAACAGATTCTGAGTCAACCTTATGGTTTGAAAAAAAGACGGTTCAAAAAATGGAAATTTGTCTTTAGGAAATCATACGAAATACCTATGAAAAGAAAGAATCGTAAACTGAACAGTTGATACTGAATAGACAAAGATTTGATCCGTATGCAGGACTAAAAGATTTTAACTATACCAAAAGATAGGATCGTCGTGAAACTCCTCACACTTGACGATTTTGAAACTAAAGGAAAAACTGTTTTTCTCAGAGTGGACATGAATTGCCCCATAGATCCAAAGACGATGGAAATAATTGAAACGAGTAGAATACGTGAATCAACTGAATCTCTAAAAGATCTTAAAGGCTCAAAGGTGGTCATTGCTTCACATCAGGGAAGAGTTGGAAACAAAGACTACACAGGAATGGAAAAACATGCAAAAGTGCTAGAAAAGATTCTTGATCGTCCCATAAAGTATGTAGAAGATGTAATTGGTTCTGAGGCTCAAAATAAAATAAAAAATTTGAGGGATGGCGAGATACTTTTGCTTGATAATCTGAGATTGTGCGCTGAAGAAAATTATGAGTTTACGCCTGCGGAAGCATCAAAGACTATCATGGTAAGCAGACTTTCCAAGCTTTTTGATCTTTGTGTATTAGATTCATTTCCAAGTTCACATAGAGCCCATCCGTCTATAGTAGGATTTTCACACGTTTTACCGTCATGTGCTGGAAGATTGGTAGAGCGTGAAGTACGTAAGCTTGATGAGATAATGACTGTGGCAAAAGCTCCTCACGTGGTGGTTCTAGGAGGCTCCAAAGTAATGGACAGATTAGAGGCCATAAAGACATTAATTCAAAGTGGTAGAGCAAATCAAGTCCTACTTACGGGTGTTATTGCAAACGTATTCATGCGAGCACAAGGCAGGATAAAATTCCCGTTAGACATCAAAAGAGAAGAAGAGGTAGTCACAAAAGCCCATTTACTTATTGGTGAGTATCCTGATGTTTTTTCAACACCTGTTGATATTGCAATAGAACGCAATGGGAAAAGAGTAGAGATGGATGTCAGGGATATTGCCAAAGGAGACAGGATTCTAGACCTTGGCCCAAAAACAGTAGAACACTATATGAAATCAATACGCGGTGCGGGGACAGTCTTTATCAGTGGCCCTGCTGGATTTTTTGAAAATGACAATTTTAAGTTTGGAACAGAGAGTCTGCTTCGCGGAGTGGCAGATTCTTTTGCAACCACAATTGTTAGTGGAGGACATCTCACTGCAGCACTAAAAAGGTACGGTCTTGCAGAAAAGATACATCACATAAGCACAGCAGGCGGAGCTCTGGTGTTATATTTGACAGGAGTAAAGCTTCCAATGATTCAATCCCTTGAAGAAGCTGCACAGCGATACAGATCTAAATAGATGATTTACAAGATGGACAGATTTGCTCTTCTAGTTTTCCAATGTGAATTTCGTGGTTACATGAATTGCAGTGTTTTGACTCTACTACACTAAAGAGTTTAAACCACTGTGTGGTAAAGTTTTGCGCTATAGGTCTGAGAAATCCGTCATGATGAAGTTTGTCAAAAAAGGGTTTCATGTCATCTATTGTTAAAATTTTAGCATTGTCTTGAGTTTTTAAAATATCAAAGACTTCGTCATTTGTGAATCGTGTATCAGTATCATTGAATTTATCAAAGATTATCCTTCTTAATTGTAATAGAATTTGTGTTGAAGGCCAGTTGGACAATTAGAATAAACCAGATGCTTCTTCTTTTATTTTATCTGCAGATGTATTGTCATTTAGCTTTTCTGACACATACGAGTAGATCCCATATTTTAGAACCTTTAGCGAGAGAAGTGCACATTTTATCCTAGCCGGACCAAGGTCTGGCAATCCCAGGTTTTCAAGAATATCTTCTTTTGTTAATTTTTTAACATAATCAAAATCCTTCCCCATGATCAATTCTGTAAGCATAGATGCACTTGCCTGACTTATTGCACAACCTTTTCCTGTAAATTTTACATCAGAAACCTTGTTGTCTTTTAAATTAATGTGCATTTCTAGCTCATCACCACATAATGGATTACTATCACGTTTTGAAATGTCTGGATTATCTATTTTACCAAAGTTTCTAGGATTTCTATAATAATCTAATATTATTTCTCGATAAATGTCTGCACTACTCAAATTCTAAACAACTCACTTGCTCTATTGAGTGATCTAATAAAAACATCCACTTCATCTTTTGTATTATAAATATAAAAGCTTGCGCGAGATGTTGCAGAAACATCTAATCTTTCCATCAAGATTTGAGCGCAGTGGTGACCAGAACGTATTGCTACACCGTCTTCATCTATTATAGTGGCAAGATCATGTGGATGTATGTCTCCTAGATTAAATGAAATTACACCACCTCTCTTTTTCATATCGGAGGTACCGTAAAGTTTCATACCTTTTATTGCAGACATTTGTTCCAATGCGTATTTTGTCAATTCAATTTCATGTTCTCTTACTTTGTCCATTCCTAAATTTTCTAGATAGTCTATGGCTGCTGAAAATCCTATGACATCTGCAATATTTGGAGTTCCGGCCTCAAATTTGTAAGGCAGATCATTCCAAGTTGTTTCATACTTGTGAACTTCTCTAATCATATCTCCACCACCATTGAATGGTTGCATATTTTCCAAGATCTCTTTTCTAACCCAAAGAACTCCAACGCCAGTTGGTCCAAGCATTTTATGAGCTGAGAATGCCAAAAAATCACAATCAAGTTTTTGTAGGTCAACTTTCATGTGTGGGACTGACTGTGCTGCATCAACTAGAACTTTGACTCCTATTTGATGACATTTTTTGATTATTTCTTCGGTATTTGTGATAGTACCCAGAACATTTGACATCTGGCTGAAAGTAACAAGTTTTACTCGTCCTGTATCAAGATAGCGATCAAGTTGATCAAGGATTAATTCACCATTATCATCTACTCCGATATATTCTAGTTTTGCTTCTTTTTCCTCTGTCAAAAGTTGCCAAGGAACGATATTGCTATGATGTTCATATTCAGTGGTTACTACAATGTCGTCTTTCTTTACATTTTTTCTTCCCCAAGAATATGCGACTAAGTTTATTGCCTCAGTGGTTCCTCTTACGAAGATAAGTTCTTCACGATTTTTAGTGTTAATGAATTTCGCAACTTTATCTCTAGTAAGTTCGTATGCAGCAGTTGCCTCTTCTGCTAGCTGATGCACTGCTCTATGAATATTAGAATTATAATTAAGGTAATAATTATGAATTGAATCAATCACTTGAATTGGTTTTTGTGTTGTAGCTGCATTATCAAAATATACAAGCGGTTTGTTATTGTGAACTTTACGTTGTAGAATCGGGAAGTCTCTTCTAATATTTTCAATATTTATTGTGCTGGTTTGCAAGATCTAGTCTACCTCTACATAGATTTCATTTTGTTCTATTTTAACATTGTAGGTTCTAAGTGGTTTTTCTGCAGGAGGGTTTTGCGGCATTCCAGTTTTAAGATCAAAAACAGAGAGATGTAGAGGACAGGTTATACCATTTTCGGTTATGATTCCATTTGAAAGATCAGCTTCTGCATGAGTACAAATTCTATCTGTGGCAAAGATACTACCGTTAAAATTTGTTAAGAGAAGTTTCTTTTCTTGATAATCAAAACCAAATAATTCACCTCTGCCAAGTTTTTGAATACTACACGCCTTTATCCAATCTGACAATTTTCTCACCTGTATTTGTAGTGGCTTTCAAAGATATCAGTTTCACGATATCTTGTTTCTTCTACCTCAAGTATTGCCTTTAGCTGTTCATCTGTTTTTATGGTAAGATCACGACCAAGCCATTTGGAATCTATCAGATAATTAATCCATGCTCGTATCTGATGCGACATCTTTCTTGAAAGTGGTTCAAGGAATCCTTCTACTATGATTTTCTGAGCTTCAGATTTATCAAGACACCTGGATCCCAGATAGAAGATTTGTTCATTGTCTAGTTGAGCTACTGATGCAGAATGAGTTGCTTTCACATCATTTGTAAATATTTCAAGACCCGGTATAGAATCAGATTTAGCCCCTTTATCTAGTAAGATAGAATGTCCAGCTAAATATGATTCTGAGTGGTTAGCTTTTTCCTCAATCCTAATCATTCCTTTAAATAGAGATTTCGAAGTGTCCTTTAGAACAGATTTTTCCAGGACCCGGCCTGTGGTAGATGGTGCCAGATGTATAAGATTAGATGTAATATCAAACGACTGATTCTTGTTTCCAAATACAACCTCTGTATCATTTGCAGTAGCACCAACTTCCCTTAGGTAATTATCTATTTTATATCTAGAAAGCAGTGCTCCAAATAACCCTAGATACCAATTCATTTGCGCATCACGTGAAATATTTCCTATACGTGTTGAAAAGTTGATTGCGTTTTGTGCCATCGCTTGTAAAGTGACAATTTCAAGTTCGCTATTTTGTCTTACATCAACATCTAGAAGTTCAAGATAAGCTTGCTGTTTTGTGTTTACAGGTGCGTAAAATTCTTGAACTATTGTCGCTTTGCTATTTTCCTCGCCTATAACGACATTACGTGAAATGGTAGAAGTGCCATCAATAGAAAGTGATGAGATCACATGGATTGGTTTTTCTAAAATTAAGTTCTTTGGTATGTAAATGAAAAAACCGGAGTTGAAAAACGTATTATTTAGAGCAATAAACTTATCTTTTTTCGGATCTATCAATTCAAGAGATTTTTTGATTTTGTCTGAGTGATTTTTTATTGCATCGTGTATAGAACATATTACTAGTCCTTTTGATTTCAGTTCGGAATCAAGATTTATTTTGTGAATGTTGGTACCAATCTGTATAACACTTGGATTATCTGAAATTTCAGCCAATCTATCTTTTACAAAACTTGGAATAGTGCTATCTGAGCTTAATGAGAAGGAAACTTGGTCGTTATCCATTTTGTTTGCATCAGAGTATTTGTTGTAAAGTGGAGATACTTCTGGAGGAAGTTCGTTATAAATTGCAAAGGAATTTTTCCTGTAATCTTTAAGCCATGACGGTTCATTATTTGCCTCTGATATCTCATCTATATGACTTGAGTCAAGTTTTGATAGTACAAACGATATCATGTTATATCAAAGCGAAGTTCAGTCTAACCGACTGAGCCATCCATTTCAAGTTTTACTAATCTATTGAGTTCTACTGCATATTCCATTGGAAGTTCTTTGGTAAATGGTTCAATGAAGCCGTTTACGATTAGAGTTAATGCGTCTTCTTCTGAAAATCCTCTGCTCATGAGATAAAATATCTGTTCGTCCCCTATCTTCCCCACAGTTGCTTCATGAGTAACAGTAGCATCTTCTTGGTTTATCTCCATGTATGGATAGGTATCAGTCTTTGAGATATCATCTAAGAGCAGTGCATCACATCTCACAGAAGCCTTGACATTTGTTGCACCCTTTGCGACATGTAATAGACCGCGATATGTCGTTCTTCCATTGTTTTTACTAACTGATTTTGATGTAATCCTTGATGTTGTATTAGGTGCCAAGTGCACCATTTTTGCACCAGTATCTTGATGTTGGTTCTTTCCTGCAAATGCGATAGACAGTGTTTCTCCGTGGGCTCTTTCTCCAAGCATGTAAATTCCTGGATATTTCATTGTCAGTTTGCTTCCAATGTTCCCGTCAATCCATTCAACTCTTGCACCCTCATATGCATAGGCGCGTTTTGTAACTAGATTATAAACATCGTTGCTCCAATTTTGTATTGTTGTATATCGTAGTTTTGCGTTCTTTAGTGCAACAAGCTCTACTACAGCAGAATGAAGTGACTCAGAAGAGTAAACTGGTGCAGTGCATCCTTCTATATAATGTACTTCTGCTCCCTCATCAGCAATAATCAAAGTTCTTTCAAATTGGCCAATATTTTGTGCGTTAATTCTAAAGTATGCTTGTAATGGTAGATCCACCTTAACTCCTGGTGGAACATAAATAAAAGATCCTCCACTCCAGACTGCACTATTTAGCGCTGCAAATTTGTTATCTTCTGGCGGAATAATTTTACCAAAATATTTTCTAAAGATTTCAGGTTCTTCTTTTAGAGCAGTGTCAGTATCTAAGAATTTAACGCCTTGTTTTGCCAAGTCATCTCTTAAATTATGATAAACAACTTCTGATTCATATTGAGCACCCACGCCTGCAAGGAATTTTTTCTCTGCCTCTGGGATTCCTAACTTATCAAATGTATTTTTAACATCAGCCGGAACATTGTCCCAACTCTTTTCTGTCTTTTCAGAAGCTTTTGCATAATAATAGATATTGTTAAAGTCAATTTTGTCCAAATCTCCTCCCCAGTTTGGCATTGGTTTTTTCATAAAAACATCATATGCGCGTAGTCTAAAATCAAGCATCCATTGTGGTTCATCTTTTAGTTTGCTAATTTCTTCAATTGTTCCACGCGAAAGACCTTTTTTGCTAAGATAAACATACATCTCAGTAGAATCCTTGAAATCGTATTTACTATAATCCATATTGAGATCTTCAGTGGTCATGCGGTTCATAACCCCGTTATATTATAAATAGATTCTACAACTGCTACGAGTTGTACAGCGGAGTAGGTCAAGCTAAATAGCTCAAGCTAATTAAAACAATTTTTTATTGTTTCAAATGCTCCTGCAACAGTGTGAACATCTGCAACAATTGGAACCAAATCGAATTTTTTTAACTCATCAGCAGTAAATGGACCAATTGCAACTAATTTTGTTTTTAGTAAATTTTCTAATAACATTTTTTTATCATAATCTACCAGCATTATCTCAAAGAAGGCATTCACTGACGATGCGCTTGTAAATATTATGCCATCTATCTTGTTATCTGAAAAAAGTGTACGAAATTCATTCCATTGAGAAGGATCTTTAAATGGACAAACATCATAGAGATAAAGCTCCTTTACTTGTACTCCAATTTTTTCTAAAAGTTGTGCAAGAAAAGGAGTAGATGCGCCACTTCTTGGAATTATTGCCTTTTTTCCAATAGCATTTAGTTTTGTAAAAACTTCACCGACACCTACTGAGGAGAATCGATGTTGTGGAGTGTATGCAACTCTGATTCCTTCGCTTTCAAGAGCTGCTTTTGTTTTAGGCCCTACAGCGATAACTGTAGTATTAGCAATTGCAAGTTGAAGGTTTTCAAATTTTAAAATTTTTCTTGCTGTATCGAACAGAAGTTTAACTGCTTTTGAGCTCATAAATACAGAAAAATCTGGATCATCATTTTTTATAGTATATAGGAATTCGTCTACTATCTTTTCACCTTTGCTCACAAGTTCTATCGTGGGAAGTGGAATTGGTTTGGCATTTGCTGTTCTTATTAATTCGATAAACTCTTCAGAATCCTCCTTTGAACGAGTTATTGCAACTGTTTTTCCAGATATCATTTTCTCGAACCTATTATTTTTGATAAATTTACTACTTTACCTACTACAATTATGGAGGGAGGTTTAATCTTTGCCTGACGCACCTTTTGTGATATGTCGGAGAGATTTCCCATTATCATTCTGTGTTTTGGAGTAGTACCATTTTGTATTACGGCTACCGGAGTTTTTTTGGCCAAACCGCCAGAGATTAGATCTTGGCATATTTTTTCTAATCTAGAAAGACCCATCATTATGACTATTGTATCTACTGAGGTTGCAAGTTTCTTCCACTTTACAGACGTCTTTGTTTTTTTTGCGTCCTCATGACCTGTTACAAAAACAACAGACGAAGAATAATCTCTATGCGTAAGCGGTATTCCAGAATATTCAGCTGAACCAATGCCGGATGTGATACCTGGAACCAATTCATATTTTATTTTATTTGATCTGAGAAACTCTGCTTCTTCTCCCCCTCTTCCAAAAATGAACGGATCACCACCCTTGAGTCTAACAACATTTTTTTTCTTTTTTGCGAGTTTTGCCATCAGTTCATTTGTCGTGTCTTGATGTTTGTAATCATCTCCTACTTCTCTTCCTACATAAATTTTTTCAGCAGTCTTTGGAATCATTGCCAGTATCCCTTTACTAATTAATCTGTCATAAAGTACAACATCTGCCCTCTTGATTGTCTCTATGGCCTTTATGGTAATGAGTTTAGGATCACCAGGACCTGCCCCAACAATGTAAACTCGTCCACTCATTTTTTGTTCCATTCCTCCACTTTTTCTCTCCAATTTTTTGCAAGTTCGGCAATCCCCTCTTTCTCTAGCCTTGAAGCAGCCTGTTTTCCTAACTCTGCTGCCTGAAGAAAGTTTCCTGCAGTTTCCACAGCAATTGATTTACTGCCATCAACCGAGTACACAATTACACTGAGGCTTAGATGATCTTCTTTTTTTTCTGCAAATGCACCAACTGGAAATCTGCAGCCAGAGTCCACAAAAATGGAGAGTGATCGCTCTGCTTCAATAGCATATCTTGAATCAGGATCTTCTATTTTTTTTAATTGTTCAATTAAGGGGTAATTATCTTTTCTTGAAACTATTGCCAAAGCACCTTGACCAGGAGAAGGTGGAAAGTCCTTTGTTGATAGTTTTTCAAATTTTACATCTAGCCCAAGTCTCAAAATTCCCGCCTCTGCAAGTACAACAGCGTCAAACTCACCTTGATCAATTTTTCTTAGTCTTGTTTCAATGTTACCTCTGATTGGTTTTACAATAAGATCTGGTCTTATTCTAGATATCTGTACTGCTCTTCGTAAACTACTTGTTCCAACTATTGCTCCCTTCTTTATCGTTACAAGTGAGTTGCCATCCTTGGAAACGAAGATGTCATTTGCAACCTCCCTTTTTGGAACGCATGCCAAAACAAGTTCCTCCGGCAAGTCAGTTGGTACGTCTTTGAGGCTGTGAACTGCAAAGTCAACTTTTTTTTCAATTACAGCACGATCTATTTCTTTTTCAAAGATTCCTTTTTGATTGATCGTAAAGAGTGGTCTTGCATCTGTATCCCCTTTAGTTTTTATTGTTACAATTTGAAATGTAATTTCAGGAGATTTTTTTCTTAGTTCTGAAATAACCCACCTAGTCTGCGCAAGGGAGAGCAGACTGCCTCTTGTTCCTATTTTATACTTCAATTCTTCACCATTTTGAGTGATTTATCATAGGCGTCTATTGTCTTATTCAAGTCATCTTGTGTGTGTGCGTCTGACAAGAAAACAGTTTCAAATTGAGAAGGTGCTATAAAGACACCATTTTTTAGCAAGGAGTGAAATAGTTTTTTAAATTTTTGTACATCTGCTTTTTTTGCAGAGATATAATCTGTCACGGGGGTTTTTGTGAAGAAGATTTGAAACATTGAACTAACTGCATTGACTTGATTAGGAATGTTTAGATCATTTGCCAAATCCTGGATTGCATCTGCCAAACTAGCACAAAACCTGTCAAGTTTTGGATAGAGTTTGTTTTTGGATTTGTTTATGGTTTTGATAGAGGATATCGCAGCAGCTACTGAAATTGGATTGCCTGCATATGTACTTGCTTGATAGACTTTGCCTTGAGGGGCAAGTTGGTTCATGATCTCCTGTTTTCCACCCACTGCAGCAATTACAAAGCCATTACCAAGCGCTTTTCCTAGAGTCACAATATCTGGTTTTAATGAAAAGTATTCTTGTGCGCCGCCAGGAGACATTCTAAATCCAGTCACTACTTCATCAAATATGAGTGGCACGTCATGATCTTTTGTTATTTTTCTAACTTCTGGGAGGAAATTTTTTTCGGGCAAAACAAGACCCATGTTTGCCAGTACTGGTTCCATGATTACACATGCGACATCTTTTTGTTTTTTAAGGACAAGATCTAGTTCATGTGGATTGTTATATTGTACCACAAGAGTATTTTTAGAAATTTCCTCTAATCCACCATCTGAAATAGAAATTCCGTGATGAGCTGCACCTGATCCAGCCTTTACAAGTACAAAATCATGTGCTCCGTGATAACATCCTTCAAATTTTATTATTTTTTTCCTTTTCGTAAAACCACGTGCAATCCTTATGGCAGTCATTGTAGCTTCTCCTCCGGTATTAACTAGTCTTGTCTTTTCCATGAGAGGAAAGTTAGATTTTATCAATTTAGATAATTCTACCTCAAGATCTGTCGGTGCACAAAATAATGTGCCTTTTTTTAATTGTGATGATACGGCTGATAGGATTTCTTTTCTTCTATGGCCTAATAGTAATGCTCCGTAACCATTACAGAAATCAAGATATCCATTACCATCTACATCCATGATCATATTTCCGTTCGCATTTTTTACAAAAAATGGATATGGATCATAAAATCTAACTGGACTGTTTATTCCTGATGGAATGAGTTTTTTTGCTTCTAAAAAAAGACGATTCGAATTACTCAATAGAGGAACATGGATCACATATTATTATAATCTATGCTAGAATATTATAATCAGATCGGAATAACTTTTTGGATCAAAGGTTACCTGATTCACATTTTGTTACTATGTCATCGCTTGTATTCTCTATCGTGTTACAGGAATCATGGTCGTCACCACCATCTATAATGTCAAATCCAGAATTGCCGTTTAACTTATCTTCTCCAGATCCACCTCTGATTATATCATTTCCATTATCACCAGAAACCGTATCATCACCATCATTACCAAACACAATGTCATCTCCGTCACCTGCAAGAATGCAATCATCACCTTCTTCTCCAGTAACGATATCAGCACCTGCTAGTCCAAATATCAAATCCGCTAGATTTGTTCCTGATAATATATCTCCATTTTGTCCACCAATTATCAAATTATATGATGATGCTATCCTGCCACATGCTTGAACATTGATTATCTGTGTAGTAATTTCAGAATTGCCAAACTGATCGGTAGCAGTCCAAGTTACGATAGTTTCACCAAGTGGGAATGTTGATGGTGCGTTGTTTGTAATTACAGGATTGGGATCAATGATATCTATCGCAAGTGCATCTCCAATTGAGACAGTCGTTTCTACAGAAGTTGCGTCTGCTACAACATTGTCTGGAGCTGTAAGTTTTGGTCCAGTTGTGTCTGTTATTATTACTTTCTGTGTAGCAGTTGCAGAATTGCCAGATGTGTCAGTCGCAGTCCAGGTCACAACTGTTTCACCAAATGGGAAAGAGTCTGGAGCGTCATTGGTAATTGCAGATATTCCCATAATGTCCTTTGCTGTTGCGGTACCAATAGATAACACATTATTTGATAGTGATGAAGCCTCTGCTTTAACATCTTCAGGGGCATTTACTTTTGGAGAAGTTGTATCAACTACAGTGATTGTTTGCGTATCACTTGCTGAATTCCCGGCTGCGTCAGTTGCCGTCCAAGTTACTACCGTCTTACCAAAGGCAAATGTGTCTGGGGCATCGTTTGAGATAGAAACTACACCAACAGCATCTGATGCAGTGGCATTATCTAGAGACACAACGTTTTGAATTGGATCTACTGCTTCAATGACAAGATCTTCTGGTGACAAAATGGATGGTTTTGTGGTATCAATGACAGTCACAGTTTGCGTTGCTTTGGATATATTACCAGCGCCGTCAGCTGCTGTCCATGTTACAATGGTTTTACCTACAGCAAATACATTTGGAGCATCGCTTGAAATTGTGGTCACTCCGACATTATCATCAGCTTTTGCATCACCAATAGATATGAAATTGTTGTCTGGTGATGATGCTTCTATTGTTATGTCTATGGGTGTTGTTATTGAAGGCGCAGTTGTATCTACCACACTCACTTTTTGTATAGCAGTTGCAGAATTGCCTGATTGATCCGTAGCAGTCCAAGTTACGATTGTTTCACCAAGTGGGAATGTTGATGGTGCATCATTTGTTATGGATGAGATTTTTAGTAAATCATTTGCAGTTGCTTCCCCTAATTCAACAGAGTTGTTTGTTGCAGATGCTGCTTCTACTACAATGTCAGAAGGAATTGTTAATGTTGGAGCAATAGTATCAACAACAGTAATTTTTTGAATAGCAGAATATGAAAGTCCTGAGAGATCAGTTGCTGTCCATGTAACAGTTGTCAAGCCAAGCGGAAATGCATCTGGGGCATCGTTTGTAATTGATTGAATTCCAACCAGATCTGATGCTTTGGCTTCACCCATATTTACAACGTTTGATGATTCATTGGTGGCCTCAGTAGTAATATCATCAGGAGCTATTAGAATTGGTGGTGTTGTGTCTTTTATTGTCACTTTTTGTATTGCAGTGGCAACATGATCACTTGTATCCATAGCAGTCCAAGTTACAATTGTTTCACCAAGTGGGAAAGTAGATGGTGCGTCGTTTGTAATTGTTTTAATTCCTACAAAATCTGCAGCCGTTGCTTGACCTAATGTTAGTGTATTCTCAGTTGCAGAAGTTGCTTCTGCTTCAATATCATCTGGGCTGACTATGGTTGGATTTGTAGTATCTACTACCGAAATTTTTTGTGTTGTTGTTACACTATTACCAGCAATATCCATAGCAGTCCAAGTTACGATAGTTTCACCAAGTGGGAATGTTGATGATGCGTCGTTTGTAATTACAGGATTGGGATCAATCAGATCAATTGCATTGGCCATTCCAATAGAAACAATATTTTCTGTTTGTGACACTGCTTCAAAGACAACATCATCTGGTGGAGTTATGGTGGGGGCAGTAGTATCAATCACTGTTATTTTTTGTATTGCGCTAGCAAAATTACCATAATTATCTACAGCAGTCCAAGTTACGATAGTTTCACCAAGTGGGAAAGTAGATGGTGCGTCGTTTGTAATTGAAGATATTCCTATGGCATCAGTAGCACTTGCTTCTCCAATGAAAATTGTATTATTTGATGGATTATTTGCTTCTGTGATAATATCTTCTGGTGTCGTAATAATTGGATTTGTTGTATCCTGCACCGTAACTGATTGGGTAGAACTAGCAGTATTTCCTGAAGTATCAGTAGCAGTCCAAGTTACTGTGGTTAGACCTATTGGGAATGAATCGGGGGCATCGTTTGTAACAGAACCTATAGCTATAATATCCGATACCGTAGCATCCCCTATCGGTACTATATTAGACGTTGGATCTGTTGCCTCTGCAATAACATCCTGTGGAGGTTTGAGATCTGGTGCAATTGTATCAACTATTGTTATTGTTTGATTTGCAGAAATTGAATTTCCAGAAGTATCTGTTGCAATCCATGTCACAATAGACTTACCAAAAGGAAAGTCTGGAGGCGAGTTATTTATGATAGATGAAATTCCAATGACATCTTGTGCAGATGCCTCTCCTATTGAAACAATATTATGATCAGAACTTAAAGCCTCTGAAGTAACATCTGGTGGCAAAACAAGAGTTGGTGAAGTAGTATCGACTACAATTATTTTTTGTGATGCAGTAGACCAATTACCTTCAGGATCTGTGGCAGTCCAAGTTACGATTGTTTCACCAAGTGGGAAAGTAGATGGTGCGTCGTTTGTAATTGTTACAGGCTGTATATCAACTGCAATTGCTTGTCCTATAGATACTTCGTTATCTATAGGTGAAACTGCTTCAAAGACAACATCATCTGGCGAAGTTATGGTTGGTGCAGTAGTATCAATAATTTCGACGTTTTGCGTATCTGTTGCGACATTTCCAGATGCGTCAGTAGATGTCCAGGTAACTATGGTAGTACCAATTGGGAATGTGGTAGGAGCGTCATTTGTGATGGATTGAATTTCACCATTATCAGTTACAGTAGCATCTCCCAAAATTACATTGTTATCAGAAATACTTGTTGCTTCTAAACTAATATCATTTGGTGCATCTATCTTTGGTCTGGTAGTATCTTGCACTGTGATAACTTGTTTAGAACTTGCACTATTACCAGCTGCATCAGTTGCTGTCCAAGTTACTATGGTGTCTCCAATTTTAAAGACTGATGGAGCGTCATTTTTGACTAGTGCAACACCAACAGTGTCTGATGTAGATGGAAGCCCTAGATCTACAAAATTACTGTCTGGATTAGTTGCTTCAATAATGACAGAAGGTGGAGCAGCTATAACGGGCGAAGTAGTATCAATTACAGTCACAGTTTGCGTTGCTTTGGCAATATTTCCAGACGCATCAGTTGCTGTCCAAGTTACAACAGTGGAACCAAGAGGGAATTTTTCTGGAGCATTGTTTACAAGTGATGCTATTCCACTAGAATCAGTTGCTGTTGCTTGTCCTATAGAAACAGAGCTTAAAATTCCATTTGCTTCGACCTTAATATCAGATGGAGAAGTGATAACTGGATTTGTCCTATCGTTTCGTAAAGGCGATAATTTGACTGGCGGCGCCTGATCTAATGAAGTTTGACTTTCCTGATGCATGGTTTTAGAAAATTTCTGAATTCTATGATTGCTGCTATCTACAACAAACACATTTCCAGTTGAATCGATAACAACATCTTTGGGATTGTTAAAGTTCCCATTGGTTTTTCCTTGACTTCCCCATGATACAATAGAATCCCCATTTCTATCGATTTTTACAATTCTATTATTTCCAGTGTCCACCACATAGATATTACCAGAAGAATCGACATCTAATCCCTGTGGATATCTTAAGCTGTTACCAGATGATTCATCAAAATTTTTGATGAAAACTCCATCAGATGTAAATTTCTGTATTCTATTATTACCAGAGTCAGCAACGTATATGTTCCCTTGTGAATCTGTAGCTACCCCACGTGGATTAAGAAATTTCCCGTTTTCAACTCCACTACTTCCCAATGAAAGTAAAAATTTCCCATCCGCTGAAAATTTTTGTATTCTGCTGTTTCCAGTGTCCGCAACATACACATTGCCGTTGGCATCAGCTGCTATGTTTTGCGGTAATAGGAATTGACCAGATTTGGAGCCCTTACTACCCCATTGTGTTATGTATTTTCCAGATGTATCAAATTTTTGAACTCGATTCAGCTCATTGTCAACAACATAAACAAAATCATTTCCTATCGCAATTCCAGAGGGTACCTGAAACTGTCCGTTTCCTGATCCCTTTACTCCCCAAGTCTGTAAAAAGTTACCATCGTTATCAAACTTTTGTATTCTTCTGTTTCCATAATCAGTTACGTAAATATTATCTGCAGAATCCACTGCCAGATCCTGTGGAAATGCAAAAAGACCGGTTTTCTGCAATCCTTCTGAACCCCACTGTTTTTCATAAGAAGGAGCCGTTTCAGCCGTGACATTTTGTACAATCATACTGAATCCTAGGCAAATTATGGCCTCAAATACAATCAATGAAATCCTACTCAACTAACATTGATTCCAAAATACCAAAAAGATCTCAGGAGTTAGGAATTGTTTGGGTTTTTGTCAATTTTTGGTTGGTTTAGAAGGGTTTGTTGACTTCTCTTGTAAATACATAGCTTGCCAAGGCTACCATTACAATTACAAAACCAGAGATTATGCCAAGTTCTACAGCCACCGATACCGATTGGGTGATGCCAGTCATCATGCCTCTAATCAACAATACAGAATATGTAACTGGATTTAATTTTGCAGCTATTGCCAACCATTCTGGAACAAGCTCTAGTGGAAAAAGTGCAGGACTGAGCATAAAAAGTGGCATGCCAAGAAAATTAACTATTCCCCAAAATGTTTCCTGCGATTTTGCCGTAGCTGCTATCACAACTGAAATTCCAGAAAAGCCAAGTGAAAAAAGGATTACAATCATCATTATTGGAATAATCATCAATGGATTAACAAAACTTACCCCAATTGCAAGCGCAATTCCTAGGATCAGGCTTGCCTGTAATGTTGAAATCAAGGAAATTGCCAACATCTTACCAAGTGCTATTGACGATCTAGAAATCGGTGATGTCAAAGCTTTGTTCATGAACCCATATCTTCTATCCCAAAGAGTATTTACACCACCAAATATGCTGGTGAAAATTGCAGTAAGAATTATGACACCTGGTGTCATAAATTCGATATATGATAGATCATAACCTACGGATTTTATCAGCGGTTGTGTACCTGCAAAAGTATTTCCAATAACTATTATCCAAATTGCAGGTTGGATAAGTCTAATTAAAACTCCACTTCGTGACTTTCTGTATCTTTTCATCTCCCTCCAAAAAATTGTGTATGTATCTGCTGCAATCATGCTCTAAGCCTTCTCATTTTTTCACGTTCTTTTTTCCTATTGTAGCTTCCATTTTCGTCGCGAAGTTCTCTACCAGTATATGAAAGAAAGACGTCGTCAAGCGTTGGTTTTGTAAGAGAGATTGATTCTATCTTTATTCCAATTCTCGAAGAGATCTCGAATATTTTAGGCATTACTTGATTACCATTTGTAGAAAAAATAGTTAGTTCTTTTCCATTTGTATTTATGTTCTTTATTAGTTGGAATCCCTGAACCTCAGAGATTAGATTTTGTAATTTGTCAATAGAATCCACCTCAAATACGATGACATCATTACCAAGCGCGTTTTTCAGAGAAACGGGTGAATTAGTGACTTTGATTTTTCCATGGTCTACTATAGATATATTATCGCAAAGCCTGTCTGCTTCTTCCATATAATGAGTTGTAAGAAATATAGACATCTCGTATTCTTTGTGAATCTTTTTGATATATTCCCAAATTTTGTATCTTGTTTGTATGTCTAATCCTAACGTTGGTTCATCTAAAAAGAGAACTTTGGGCCTGTGCAATAATCCACCAGCAATGTCAAGTCTTTTTCTCATACCACCAGAATAGGTATTTACTGAGTCATGTTGTCGATCTGATAATTCTACAAGATCAAGAATTTCATTTATTCTATTTTTTATGAGATCCTTTTGAATATGATTTAGTCTAGCTTGCATCTCAAGATTTTCTCTACCAGTAAGATATTCGTCAACTGTAGAATCCTGTTGTACATAGCCAATCAGTTCTCTCACTTTTTTTGCGTGTAATACTACATCAAAACCAGCAACTTGCGCAATTCCTGAGGTGGGTTTGAGTAATGTTGTCAAGATCATTATAGTTGTGCTTTTTCCTGCTCCGTTTGGACCCAAAAAACCGAAAATTTCTCCGCTATCTACTTTAATAGAAATGTCATCCACTGCTTTAAGTCCACTATCATAAGTCTTAGAAAGAGAATTAGTTTCTATCGCATACATTGAGAAAAGAGAATTTTTTGTATTATTAATTGTTAACAGAATAAAAAATGAATTTACTCTTTGTACTCTTCTTTCGTGAGTCGTAAAATAACTTTTTCACCTATTCCCCAAATCTCGCTTTTGGGAAACATTTGTTTGCCAAAGAGTCCTTCAGTGACTTCGATTGATAATAGCTCGTTTGTATCAGGATCATGATGCAATTTCTTTACTTTACCAATTTTTTTTCCATCAATATCCACCACAGGAATATCACATCTTATTGGTGGAGTAGAAAGTAGAACTGACTCATCGGTGAATCTGTCAATATAATCTCTTGACAGATCATAGTCTTTATGAAATCCTGCACTAACAGTTATTCCTGTTACTTCGAGAGTGTTCTGGTTTATATGTATGTGTTTTAGTCTTCCGTATTGAATCCCCTCTCTATCGATCACAGTTTTTCCAGAAAACTCGTCAGCCGAAATCAAGTTTTTGACTTCTTTAAGTCTTGTTGCCATATATCCGAATTTAGCTTTTGGTTTATGGAATAAGGTATCAGTGTTTTCAATCCAAGGGGTTAAATTATTTAAAACAACAGAAATGGTCATGAGTCATGAAGACCAAGTTTTCAAGGCAATATTAATAACAAAAGGAAGAAAGACTGGGAAACCACACGCAGTTGAGTTGAGAGCAGTATTTTACAACAAAATGATTTATTTTTCGCGAAGAAATCCAAATAGCGATTGGTTGAAAAATGCTATTTCGGATCCTGATGTAATAATCGAACACAATAATAAAAGAAATACTGGAAAAGCATCGATTGTCTGTGACGAAAACATTGTACAAAAAATATCTAGTTTAAAATACTCCGATAAAAGAGCAGATGAATCTAGGATTGTACTGCAGGTTAAGTTAAGTGAATAATTGTTGTCATGCCACGTCTTTCAACTTCTTGCCCTTCCATGGTTTCCGAGACTATTAGTGTAAAAGATATCAAATCACGTGGTTGACATCCAAGAGCATTCATTTGGAGAGTAAGGTCAAGAAAATCAAATTCAATGTCAGAAAGGGGTGATTCATCTATTTTAACATCTTTTCCTGTCGTGTTAATCAGAAAACGATTGTCCTTTTGATGCCAACCAAGTTTCACCTTGCGTCCTTCTCGACCTACGGATTTTACATTTATTTCAATCATTTGTGGTTTTGCCATGGCATATCCGGAATTACTATTTACAAAGACACCAATTTGAAATGGATAACCAGCAGTACTTTCGGCCATCTTTTGTATTCCATCATTCATTACTACATCAACTCCTTTTATCGTAGTAGCAACTTTAGCAATCCAATTGTTTGTTCTTTCTACTATTGCAAAAATTCTTTCACGACGTCTTTTATCTTCATCTGAAGGAAGTTCATAATAATCTACCCAAGCTAGATAGTCATTACTAATGTCTTTTATGAATTGCATGCATGTAATTTTATAGTCATCTACATTATCGGTTCTTTCTGAGCTCTCGTCGTACGGGACACCGTTATTGTCAAGAGGAAGCACAGGCTAATTATTTGTCAGTTAGTAAAAAAGATAACCTAATAGATATATTATAAAATTCTAATTTAAGACAATGATCTTTGATGTGATCGTAAAAGAAGTGCAAAGAGAACTAAAATCAAACCTGGCACAAATTAGATTTTTACTTATGAAATCACCAGCAATTGCTTTTACAACGATGAATGAAATTGCTACAAAGATTGGAAAAAAATACAAACTCTCGTTAATTCTAAACTTTCCAAAAATTGGTAAAATTGAAGACTATGAATCGTATGGAACTCAGGATATTAGTATGATCATAGATATGACACGAAAAGTGTTCCCAATTGAAAGGGAAATAATAAAATCAAAAGCAAGGGAGTTTTTTGGTGACGTAAAAGTCGAAGACGCTTATATGTATGAAGGAAAAGAGGGAGTGAAGGTCTTTTTGGATTCTGGAAGGATAGACATTCTACCTCATTCTTTGCATATATGGTGCAAATTTGATAGTAAAGTTACAGAGTTTTGTGATTGGCTTTTGATTAATTGTTATCAGCTAAATCCAGGTGTGAGTGGTGCGGAAAGAGAAGTAAGTTCATAGGAATATTCCAAGTTGCTTTCTATATCATATACTTCTGCTTTTACCGGTAGAGGTAGATTATCAACAATCCAGAATTTATTTTCATTATTTCCTATCGTATAGGATAGTATGAAGGCATCGACAGAACCAAATCTAAATGTAGTCTTCTCGTGTTCCGTAACAGTGAGTTCTATAGTTGATGCGCCAATGAAAACAGTATCCCAGACTGCTTTTTTGATAAGATATTTTTCATCAAGGGCAATGTCTCTGAAAGAAAATATTGTCTTGTCAAGATCTCGAAAGTATGGAGTAGCCTCGTTTGATACCTCACCAAAAGTGTAAGCGCTGCTAAGAGAAGTATTTTGTTCGATTTTTTTCCCAGTTGAAATATCATTAATTTCTACAAAGATCATTTGTTTCTTTGATGCGTCATTGAAAAATTCAATTTTAGTTGAAAAATTGTTTCCTTCCTTTGTTGTGATATCATAAACCATAATAGGACCGTATTCTGAACCCTTACCGACATGCCATTTACTTGCCTCCCTTGGAATTACATTTTCATCTTGTCCCGGTAATCCTATCAACACCGGATAAACTAAGCCTGCGACTGCTGCAGAGATCAAAATAATTATTCCAGCCTTTGCTTTGTTATTCATTTATACTTAATTTTTGGTTATAGTTTAGGACTAGGTATGTTTTTAAATTTCGAGATTACAACACTTGCCGTAATAACCAAGGTCAAGATTATCATTACACTTATTGGAAATTCTGGAATTGCCGCAGGATCAACCGTTATAGAACCAGTCATCCAAGGATGAACTTGGCAGAAATAAGAGTAAGTTCCTTTTTCAACAAGTACAGTTTCAAATTTCTTTCCGGGACCAAACAGTCCACTGTCAAACTTATTATCTGGTCCATCTGTTGGGCTTCCACTTGTGACTGTATGAGCTGCGGTATCACTGTTAGTCCAAGTGATTGTAGAACCTGGCGTAACATATGTATCTGAAGGAGCATAGAATACCTCATTTTCTATGTTTGCTGCCCCTTCAGGCATGTCAATAGTAATTTTCATGGGAGGGTTTGGTTTTTTCACTGGAGTAGTAACAGTACCGGAACCTTTTCCTATATCGATATCAATTTTTAAGCTACCACTTTTTGTTGCGTCTGGAGCAGTTCCATCTGGACCTGTTCCATAAACATGGATGACATAATGTGCTTTTCCTGGTGGTTCCTTTACATCCATCTTCCTAAATTCTTTCCCAACTGGTGCAAAAAGATGGTCACTACCTTTTTCTTGAGAGAGGGATCTTAAATAATCACCATTGTCATCTACGACAAATATGTCATAGTGAACATCTGATTCAAATTGGTTTACATCGAATGTTTTTTGAAATTCTATGGTCCATATGATTTCACACCCGCTTTTTGGAATTTCTGGCGTATAACCGTATGACAGAACCATTCCATGAGAATCAAGACTATCATGTCCCTGTTTTACCGAATTATCTTTTGGGCATTCATCATCAATTGGCTCTGGTATTGTATTACCGTCATCAATAAAGTCAGGCGGATTCGCAGTATTACCATACTCTAGTAGTTCAAACTGAAATTGAATTGGTATAGTTCCGCTGCTCACATCAACGAAAGTGAGTGCTTTAATTGGAAAGGGAAAATCGTCTTTTACCCAAATCTTGTTGTCAGTAGATTTATGCCAACCAATCAGATGAGTGTCAAAGGACCCCGCTTCAACAATTACCGTCTCCTGAACTCCACGTGGACCAACTTCCATGCCGCCAATTGAACCAATCTTACCCCAAGCTGGGGCAGCAAAGTCTTGTGGTTCAATTCGAGTCGCAAAAGCTGATAACCAAACAATTGATGATTTATACGCAGAAGCATAACTTTCTAATCCTTTACTAACAACAAGGGGTTCTGGCGCAACTCTGCCAATCTCAATATCACCTCTGACTCTTTTGTTGCCATCAATTACAAGTACTTTAAGATCCCATTCACCATGCTCTGTTTTACCTTCCACCCAAAAATCCATCTCAAATGGTGTGCATGAATCCAGATCTACGTGACATAGATTGTACCTAAAAAAGTCGCCTTGTTTTAATCCCTCACCAGCATACCAAGTATCAGCGGCGAACGAGGTCTTAATTCCAATTGGAAAAACAAGCAAAATTGTAAAAAGAATAATTGTTAAATTCTTTTTCAAGTAACTCCATAAATCTAAATCCTATAGTTAAATCTTTCAAATAGGCAAATATACTGGTAGACTAATATTTCGGACATGTGTGAATGCGATAAAGTGCATCTTTATGAAGTTGAATTCAAACTTGACGGTATGACTGTTGTTCCTACCCATAAAAATTGTGGAGATCATTTGAATGAAAAACAGGTAGACAAATTCCAAAAGGAATTAGTAAAATCATGGGATCTTGAAGAGGAAGAGGAAAAGTAATCTTTTATTAAAAAAGAAAAGAAAGGGAGCAGCGAAAATCTACTTGTACTGTTTTACGTTTTCTTTACACACTTGTTGTTTGCAAGTACAATTAGCGTCACAATAACATTCTCCTTGCATTTGACAATCGCATTCATTTCCCCCATCCGCGGAGGCGTCGCATCCACAAGCGGCATCTGTCATATAGATTGTGATCTCCCACTGGGTTTTAAAGGTTTATTAAAAAATAAAAAACGCCGTTATAATATCTTAATTTTTAATAAATGATAGAATTTCATTTGTTGTTTTTAAAAGGAGTGTAGCTTGATTTTCCACAATTAATGGATCATTTTCAATGTCTAATCCAACTCTAAGAATGTGAATAAAATCTGTTTTTTTATGCAATGAATCTCTGATTTTAATTATATTGTTTCTATTTGTATAGCCAAGATAGAAATAACAATCAGAAAGAAACGAATTTTTTATTAGATAATTATATTTTCCTTCTATAGTTTTTGAATTACCATTAGCTTCTACGATATCAGAGAATCCCATGGTAGACTTGAGCATTCTTTGTAGAAGAGAGGTAGATGCTCTCTCGATTCCTAGGCACTCGTGGACTGTATCAAAATTTTTATTTATTCTATTTTTTTCGAATCTGCGTAATGATTCCAACATGTGTGTAGGGCTTGGTCTTTTATAATTAAGTAATGAAATTGCATCTGATAGAAAATATGCACTGCATTTTACCCATATTGGCGCTAATGGATCCGATCTTCTTACTCCTTCCCTTGCTTTTGTAGCACATATTCCAGCATCAACTAAACAGTTTTGAGTATAAGAATCTGAGATTTTGATTTCTTTTTTTTTAATTTCTGATAAAAATATGCGTAGTTTCCATTGATCATCCGATAATACACATAAATTTTCAAATTGTTTTAAAATTGCAGGATCAGTCTCGGCAAGCGAAGCATGATGAAGTTTGATTAATTCGCCATCAATTTCATGCACAGACTCGCCTTTTTTTTCGTCGAAGATAGTGACATTGTATTCGCAACATTCAAAGCTAGTACCGTTACTTCTACAGCCACCAAGTCCAACTGGAAAATTCGTAGTCGATAGTTTTGGAATTATATTTTTTACATCCATAAAAATAATTATTTGATTTTTGGTATAAAGTATCCAAGCTGTTAAATTTTACAAATCCATGTAATGCTAAAACATTGCTTTAAATTGCTAATTCCTTATGGCATTTAGCAAGCTCCTGTGGTGTAGTCCGGCTAAGCATACCGCCCTCTCAAGGCGGTGATCCCGGGTTCAAATCCCGGCGGGAGCACTAGATTTTTTATAATTCAACGAGCATGCAAAAATACTAGTAAAAAGCAATACTGTATGTGGTTGGACCAAAAGATGGTGGCTTTGGATTTGATGGTGCTCCCAAATATTCGGAATTAGAAAATAAAAACGCAATCTGCGTTCAATGCCAAGCAGGACAACATAGCAAGTGTCTTGCTAAAAACGATCAAAAAACATTATGTGATTGTGAATTATGCCTATTGTCCTAGACTTTGCCTTCAGTTTCTAAAAAGCTAGTGCTGTAAAATTTGTTCACATATTCCAAGATAACAGAGCCATCTGAGCTCTCATTTAAAGAAATACCACGTATAGAGAAAATGTCATTTGCGAATTTGGCTGCCAGTTCGTGTGGCATAGCGAGGATTGCCTTGTAGACAGAGCCTTTTCCATTTGGACAGGTAACTGTTATAGATTGTGCAGCCCCATCACCTAAACAATTTTCATAAACTGTATCAAAGTGCTTGTTGTGGTATTCTAATGTTCCATCTTTCAATATAGTTGGCTTGATTGTCTGAGCCTCACCAGTCAGACTTTCAAACAGATCAGAGTAGCTTGCAAAAGCAACCCCTAAAACAAAAAATCCAACAACGCCGAAAACTAGCAGTGAATCACGTAACGTATGATTTTTGCTATTATTCCTATATATGCTAGATTTATGGCCTAATTGAGGTGATATCACAACTTCCATCTCCATACCGTTTCTTGATGTAATTGATTCTATGTACAGGCAACGATCATGAAACTGTTCTGCGGTCTTTGAGCCACACTGTCTACAGATCCATTGTATTATCTTCCTACATTCTGGGCACATAGAGCACGAGATTAGCACTCCTCCACATGTTCTACAAGATTCATCTGGCATTAGAATTCGAGAATGTTAATTATAATTAAGTAGTACGAATGATTCGTACTAAAAATTTAAATTCTATAATTGGCATGTATGCGTTTAAAATCAACTAGCAATATGTGTGGCATCAGCCATTTTCTGGAGTAATTTTTCTTATGACCATATGGTGGCCTTCATGAATGTGTGAGGAGTAGTTTGCCTTTATTATTTCAGCTATCTTCATATCTGAAAAATATTTCTCGTTATATCTGCCTAAACTCTTTTTGCAGTTATGACAGTATATTTCCTTGAACGCCACGTGTATGAAGGATATTTTATAATATTTTAAGATAAAGTCAGAATTCTACTGGAGATAGCTCTTGTTGGTCCTTGTTTTCAAGAAACTTTATTCTTGAAATTTTGTAGTAAATCACCTCACCGCGCCTCTCAATTACGGCAATAACCGGTTCTTTTCCCATGGTTGTTATTTGTTCTATCTGCTTTTGTAGCAAACCCATCTTTTCTCGTTTTCCCTCACTTAACCCAAACACCACATACTTGGCTGCTTTTTCACCAAACTGGCCCCTCTCATACACCCTAAAATCCGAACCAAACCCAAAGCCATCTTTTGCTATGTATCCCCTTGTTCGCAAATCACGGTAAATTAGAAATTTTGTGAGTGCATCATTATCAAATTTTATACACTCTTGCATCATAAAATCAAAGTTAACCTGTTGCTTTCCTTTTGTTAGTTTAAGCTTGTCAGCATACAAAAGATATAGTGATTCAAATGGTTTTAAGAAAAATTTTTTCTTGATAGTTTCACCAAAGCCTTTTAGCTCTAGACTGTTTTGTGTATTCTTGTCTGATATCAAAGTGTGATCTTTCACTAACACTCCTTCAACTTTGAACTCAATATCAGACATAACGGTTACAAGATAGACATTAATGACAATATAAGACTACGTCTCAACAGATTTTTTAGATTGCACTGTAAACAAAATGTTTCATAAAAATCTCACGGTTAAAATATGGGCATGATAAGCATTCAAAAGTGTTGTTATGCACGGCGCAAACTATCGAACTGGTAATGGTCAACCGTATACGAGAAAGCAGTACATCAAGGGTAAACCTCAGATAAAAATAGCCAAATTCGCTAGTGGTCAAAGAGCCGATTATGATTATTGTGTCCAGCTCTGTTCAAATGAGAAAATGCAGGTAAGACATATGGCAATAGAATCAGCAAGGCTTGCGGCAAACAAGGCAATTGAGAAGGTAGCAGGAGAAATGGGCTACTTTTCCATCCTTCGAGTCTATCCACATGTTTTACTTAGAGAAAATAAGATGATCGCAACTGCTGGAGCAGACAGACTCCAAGAAGGCATGCGAGGAGCTTTTGGAAAAGCAGTAAGTTTAGCTGCACGCATCAACGCTGGTCAGTGCATTATGGAAGTCTATGTTAAAAAGGAACATCTTGAAGTTGCAAAAAAGGCTCTGCATGGAGCATGTGTGAAATTGCCCGTTACGCCGACAATCAAAGTATTCCCTTTAAAGGCTCACTAACTTAGTTTTAGTGCATCAAGAATTTCTTTTTGTCTTTTGTTTATAATATCAAGAAATTCCAAAAATTCTTCTTTTGAAGGATTACGCTTAAGAATTCGTCTACATTGATAGTAAAACGAATTGTAAAGTCTGCCCACGGCTATACCATAGCCAAATGAATCCGAGCTAGTCCGCAATTTTTCAAGTGAATTTATTATTTTTAAAATTTCGTCAGAGTTTTCAGCAACTTCTCTGATCTTCTGGTTGATTTTTTCTACTAGTTTTGGATCCACGTTTTATCTAGCTAAATCGATATTAAAAATAGTGTTGCCAACCAGTACGCTTTAATAGACTAGAATTTTTTAAATCGTTTAAGCGGTTGTAGTACAGCTTGGTTAATATGCGGGATTGCCAATTCCGCGACCCGGGTTCAAATCCCGGCAACCGCATTTCAGTCTTTTTTAATGCCTTTTCTAATTATATCTAATGCATTATTGATTCTATCCTGTTTTGGAAGTTGAATCATAAAGACATTTGATTTTCCATATTCTGAATGTGGTGAAGATAGTGCAAGCATGGAGGAGTTTTCAAGAGATTCAAAGAATTCAATCGAATCGTTTGCATATAACAATAATTTTTCTTCAAATCCACCGGATGAAAAATTTAGTAAAATTTCAACAAACACGTGTCCCAATCCATCTTGAAGAATGTTGAGATTAGTTTCAACTGAGACTGGCTTTCCAGCTATTGCTTTCATGATGTCATCAAATTTCTTCTCTTCAAATATTATACAAGGAACTTTAGTTCCGCTATAATCGAATAATGTTATACCCTTGTGAACTTTTGCAAGAAGTCTTTCCATCTCATCAGAAGTCATAATTCACGTTCCATTGAATTTTTGAGGATTGTTTTGTCTCCAGTTTTAATCATAAATGGTGTTATGAAGGCCGTTATTATTGAAATGATTCCTATCATAGGGAATAAGAAGGCGCTGATTGCACCCATGTCTACACCAACTTTTACTATAATAATTGAAAATTCACCCCTTGGAGACAAAGATATTGACGAACGGAGTGTTTTGCTTAATCCTTGCCTAAACAAGAATCCACCAAACAAAGTGCCACCAAATTTGATCAATATAGCTATGAGCATGAAAATTATTGCAATTACAATATAGTTTTGTAACTGGTTAATGTCCATAAGAGCCCCTACAGAAACAAAGAATATTGCAACAAACATGTCCTTAATTGGACTAGCAAGAACTTTGGAAACTTCGGAAGATCTCGATTCAGCTACAAGAACACCAGCCAAAAACGCACCTATTCCTACCGATAAGCCAACCAAGTTAGAAAATAAAGCGTATCCAAAACATAGACCAAGTACAGAGATTAAAAGAATTTCATGATGCCCAGTATTTGCTACTCTATCAATTAATCTTGGAATTACTCGAGCACCTACAGTTAGAGTACCTACTATCAATGCTGCTGCAACTCCGCTTATGATAATAATATTTTCGAATGATACATTGTTTACTAGTGCAATAGATTGTAAAGATGCAATTAGGATTACTGCAATTACATCCTCCACAATCAGGATACCAAGTACTAAAACTGTTGATTCCTTTTTGATCTTTCCCATATCCTCAAGAATTTTGATTATTATAGCAGTGCTGCTAATTGAAAGAGCCGCGGCTAGAAATAATGAATCCATAAAATTGAGCCCAATCGATACACCTATGAAAAAAATAATTCCCAATGCTAGAAAGAGCTCTATTGTTGCCATACCTATTGCAACTTTTCCTATGGATTTTATTTTTGCAATAGGAAATTCTATTCCAATTACGAACAGCAATAGAATTATTCCAATGTCTGCAAAAACGTTTAAGATTTTGAGATCTGAAAGCGCTATGATGTTTTCAATACCAGATGACGAGGATATTCCACTAGGCAGGAGAGAAACCCAAAGAGGAGAAAGAGGTCCTATCAACATTCCTGCAAACAAGTATCCTATAATAATTGGCTGACGAATTTTGAAAAAGGCAAGTGTCACAATAGCCGCCAGAATCATAATTATTGCAAGATCACCTATGAAATCTTCTTTTGGTAATTCAATACTTGATATTTGAAGAAAAAACTCTTGCATATAATCGAAGGAACTCATTTATTTAAAAATGGTTGCATCTTATCTTTCTAGAATAGAATAAAATCAGGTAAATCGAATCTAGACGATACTGACAGTCTTTGCAAGCATTTGAGCTTTCTCGTTATCAGAACTTTTGATTTTGTGATTTGTATATTTAGAATCAAAGTAGATAAGATCTGCAATCTTAGACTTGTCTACTGTTATTATTGTAGCTGAATTGGAACTAGCAACGCTTGTATTGGTGAGAATAACGAGTTTATCTACAAGTGCAGAGGATTTTGAAACATTTGATATCTCCTCAAAATTCTTACTGTGATTTTGATTCATCACTACCGCTATACCTATTTTTGCCCCATATGGATCTTGGTAAATTACATCAAGTGGGTGATTTTGCTTTTCTAATTTCCCAATACTACCCATCTCATGAACAAAATTAACTAGATTTGTAACAGCATTCTTAAGTTTTGGTCCTACATCTTCATTATTACAGTTCCTTCTTATTTTTATGAAATCCGATATCGGAATATCCATCACGCACCCTCTCACTCTCAACCCAGGATACGTGTGTTTTATGGTTTCATCTATTACATGTTCATCAATCTTTGTAAGGTTTAGCTCCTTTGATTTTTCCATTGCATGATACAGTATATTTATGATTGAACGCACACTTCTAAAATCTGGAAATTCATCATATAGTACGTTTATCTTCTCTGCAAGATCGTCTTGAGATTGTTGTTTGAATTTTTCTTTCTTGTCGTTGTGTTTGATATATTCTAAGACTATCTCTGAAAGTTCCTCTTCAGAGTTTGAACCTACCAAGTCGATTTTATAATTAGCTTTTTCTAATCTATCAAAGACCGATGGATTCATGCTTTGAATTTCCGCATAGCCAGATGGTGTTGAAATGAGTAAAACTATTGACGCTGGAATATGCGCATTTATTATGCCCTTCACAAATTCAATTGATTCGTGATTTCCATCAAATTCATCTATTTCATACAAAATGATTTTGCCAAGAAATCTCTGTGACAATTTTGAGATGGCCGTCATTCTTCCAAGCAATTCCTCGAGATTATTTATAGAATCAAAAGAATTTGTTATTATGTTCGTAATAATTGTTAATTCATGATGATTAAACCATTGTATCAAGAATTTTTTTAGATGATCAACAGATACATTCTTTGTTCCTGATATAATATCATCAGTCGTTTCTCGAATTGTTACACCAGAAAATCTGTCTATGAAAGTATAATCTATTGCTTTTTTTGCAAAATTGTCACCTTGTTCTGCCCTGTCTCTTAGATATTCCAAAAGGTTTTTTCTAAGTTGAATGAAAAATTCATTTTCAAAACCCTTAATCAGTGCATCATATAAGCTTGACATAGTTTTTGGGGAGATTGTTGAAAGGTCTAAAAATGTACAAGCCGTATTGTATCTATTTTGTAGATTTCTAATGTGTAAAGCTAAGTGTGTCTTTCCTGAACCTACGTCTTGAATCAGTGTAATTACTCTAAAATCTCCTGAATTTGATTCTCTACCAGATACTTTCTGCGATAATTCCTTGATGCATTCCAAAATAGCTGACTTTGCTTCCTTGTGTCTTTTTCCACCTAGTATTCTAGCATCATTTTCTGTAGGAGTTGGACTGCTAGGATAGGGATTTGTTTCTAATTCATATGCATACATTAGACATTCCTCACAAATCCATGCATTAAACCCCGTATCATGATACCTTCTTTACCTCCGGAGGAAATTTCATAATTTTCTCTATGATGTTCTACAAGTTCAGATGCAAGATTGTAAAATTGATCGCTTGAAATATTTTTTGATTCACATATTTTCTTACGTATTTGTGAAAACGGCATCCATCCTATAGAAGTGCATGGTGCTGTAAGACACCTATCAAATTCCATTTTAAAATCAATATCAGGAAATGCTTGTAGAGATATTTGTATCGTATTTTGTAGATCAGTATTTCGATTTATTGTGATATTTTTAGATTTCAAATTCGTGATTCCGTTTTCATTTATTTTAATTTTTGATTTATTCTGTGATAGTTTTGATACATAGTTTTCTTGTGTCCAGACGTAATACGCACTACCTTTTTTTTCGACAAAAATTTGTTTTTTTTCAATTAGATTTTTTAATACCTTATCACAGTCTTTCCCAAATGTTTTTTTTAAAATCATTCTTTTAATTCCATCTACTCCTGAAGAAGATATCTTTTTGAGAATCTTGGCTTCCATGGTTTCTCGTTTCTTGAATTTTATTTAAGACCAGATGTGGTTCGCTACAACAAATTGGTGAAAAATTCTTATCTATTCAAGAACTTTACCAATAAATACCGACTTTTCTGCTTTGATAATGGGATGATGATAGGGTTAACTGAATTCATGATGAGAGAAACTCTGGGCTATATATCATTTTTAATGGATTTTTTGGTATCCTTCGAGGTAGTATATAAAGGGAAAATTGACTGGTTTAGTAGGCAGAATGATGATCAAGTTAACTGATTGGTGAGGAATTATACTTGGGGTAACTGACTGCTGAAACCGGATTACTTTTGGAGTCCGCATGAGCTCAAATATTATTGTAAAAATTATGGTTCTAATCAGGGGGGAATAACTATCATAATGTTCATTTTTTGGTTCCAATTGTGAGTTTTCACGAAGAAATATTTTAGATCAGGAATTAGTTGAAAAGCTATTTCTTAAGTTGATCTAATGAATATCCAATTTCCAAATTTGGTATCGCTTCAATAATAGTAATTGTCTTTTAAAATAATTGCTTATTCATGATTCCCATATTACAGGAAATACAGTGGTATTTTTTTAACAAGTAGAAACTACAATAACATGTCTTTGTCCATGGAACAGGCCCGTCTAGAATTCAATAGATTCTTCAACAAAAGAACGCTGGCTAGCACTTACAAGCCATATTTTTTGAAATCTATCCTAGAATTGACTGAATTTGAAAATAATTCAAACAGTCCATTTCCAGGAAAACAATGGGTTTCAAAATTAAAGGACGGGCTGAAAGTGGATTTGGAATTTATTGCTTCTAGGTTTGGATTTTATTATTGGGATCCGCATTTTAAATTTAGATTAAAACAATCTCCAAATCCAAAGGAAGATGTCCACATTCACGATATACTGGAAGATTTCCAGGAAAGATTAAAAGGCAGGGGTCAGAGGCCAAAAATTACAGTATTTTGTACTTTAAAACAAAGTGATGTTAGACGCCGAATAATATCTAGATGCATAAAACCTGATGTATTGTGGAGATTGCTAAAGGATTGCAACATTTACACAATTAGCGAAGATAAGGAGTCTATTGTGATATCTGATTCTGTATTAGAGTATATCAGAATGAACAAGCCTGCGTTGCAACATGCATTGAATTTCGTCATTGCAAGTTACCTAGAATCATGCAATAGTTCGCCTCAAATTGCAACAAAAATCTCGGAAAAACAACCTGTAAGTAATTTGAAAAGTAAAGTATTTCGAGTTATAAAACAAATTCAAAATCAAAAATGCTTTTACTGCAATAAACGTCCCATTGATGTTCAGGAACATGTAATTCCTAAAAACTATGTTTGGGAAACCAAAGTCTTCAATATCGTGGGAGCTTGTAAAGTGTGTAATAGAGAAAAGTGGCATAATAGGTTACCTAAATGGAATATTTTTGAACGCGTGCTTGATCGTAATGATGAAGAAACATTTTCAAATCTTATCCTAAATTCAGAATATTCAAAGGAAGGATACAAACTAACGTACAAGAATTGTCTACAAGATTACGCAAAAAAAGAGTTTTGGGAGCCGACATAGCCAAAAACAACGCTGAGTCGAGGTTGAGCGCATAGACAAGATCTCCAAATCAGGTAATTTGATGATAACCACATATCAATATTGTAATTTGCTCTTTAATCAGTAAATGGAAAAATTCAAGATAGGAGACAAGATTAGAATAACTCACAAAGGTAAAAGGGAAGAACAAACGTGTATGATATTAGACATATTAGAAGATTATAGCGGATATTCATATTGGCTCAAAAAGCAAAATGGATCTCTAATGTTAGAAATAGAAACTCCTGAAACAAGTTTTGAGAAGGTAAATTAAATAACTTTATGCATTTGAATCTGTTTAGGAGTGAGCTGGAACTACGATAATTAATATCACTTCGCGGCAATTCGGAGAGTTCTCTTAATCCCTTTGCATATGCGTACAAAATCATCCCTAGTTTGTCTGGATCAGATTTTGCGAGATTAATTATCTGTTTTGTCCTTTCTTCGAACGAGCCATTAAGATAATTCTCGAGATAAGTGCAGAGAAAAAATTTTAGTTCTCTAATGTAATTCTTTTTTGTATGAATTGATTTGAGCGAAGCGTTGAACACTTCAAGTGGGTTTGACGCCATTGCAATCAGATCTTCTTCTCTTAACTTCATGTCCATCTACACCATAAAATGGGCACATCATGCTGTTTCATCATGTTTTAAAAGCTGTCTGGGGTATCTGACCAAAAAACTGTCTAAAGGTAATGCTAAAGTTACCTGGTTATTAATAGTACCGTATAGTACCGTATTTCATGCTAACATGTGAATATTGCACAAAACAGTTCATTGAGACTGAAAATTGTTTAGTTCTGAAAACTTTCCACGAAGTCCTTCATGATCCAGAAATAGTGAATAACTAATTCTGGAGATTTTTTCTCAAATTATTAAATACGAACTTTTTTATCAGTTATCATTACATTATTGTAAAGTGACAAAAAAAACTAGCCACAGCAGTCTAGCAAAAGCCAAAGGTGATTCTAATGCAGATGTTTTAAAAAAGATGAGTTCAATTGCGGATGCAACAAAAGTTCTATCAAATGAAGTTAGATCAATGTCAAAGATCTTTGCAGAAAACCAGAAAATTCTCATTTCATTAAAAAACATGATAGATGCAGTTACTTCTGCTTTAGATCAAATACAACGAAATGCACGACAGATAAATATCCTTGAAGAAGATACACAAAAACTCTTTTCGGGATTAAGCCAAGTGAAAACTCATTCAAATTTAATAACAAAAGTAAATGAACAGACAAATCGCCTTCAAGAACAAGTAAGTAAGGTTCGTGAAAAACAAGAATCATTCCCGGATGTGAACAAAATAATGCAAAGCGTGGCGGATAGCGTTGATTCAATTAGAAACAATACAAAAATGATAATGCATGTGTCTGACAAAACAGAGAAAATACAGGATGAGATCAAAAAAGTATCTTCTAAAACAGAATCATTACAAAGTCTTGGTGGATTTGACGAATTAAAAAAGAAGATGGATGAAGTATCCTCAAAAGCTGAGAAAATCTCCAAGCTGGAAGAAAACATGGCAAACATAAAACAAGAGATTTCAAATGTAACATCAAAAACGGAATCACTTGTAAACGTGAGTTCTGATATCAGAGATGTAGGTATAGAATTAGGTTCACTTGTAAGAAAAACCGATTCACTTGTCACTTTTGGGGCAGATATTAGAAATGTAAGTAATGAATTTGCTAATTTTAAAGAAAATGTTATGGGTAAGACTAAACAAATTGACGAAAAAATATCTGATTTAACGGAATTATTGAATAGGAATACAGCCTCCAATTCAGAATTTCATAAAAAAGCACACGAAATACACCAAGAACTTCAAGAGATTAGGGGAGCTACCCACAAGACTGCCCAAAATACTTCACGGGAAATCATCGGATTATTACGTTTGTCCGAATTCCAATCAAATCTTAGGATGCATTCAGAATCAAAATATGGTTCGTTGGACGATCTTGACAAGATGATATCACAAACTGCTGAAATGGTAAATTTGTTTGATAGGCTCTCTATAGAATCAGACAAAAAGATACCACTCCCTCAAGAAGTAAAAAAGTGGAGTATTAGCAAAATTTTAGATTGTGCTGATAGATGGGAAATAAGATTTACCGACGTTTTTAGGCTGTTGATAAACCTGTTAGGCCGTGACCTTGTAAAAGATTCACTTCGAGTAGAACAGATAAGAGATCTTTTTGGAATTCGTGCTGTTGATGAAGTAAGACAGGAAATCGGAATATCTTAAACTTCATCCGACATTTCGTATGATTGTAATCTTTGCTTCTTTCTTTTTAATATTGCAAAAATTCCAAGTATTGTAGCTATCCATAAAGAACTAAAAACAATATTTGCAAAACTTACGTACATGTAAGGAGTAGCATCTAAGAGTTGGAGCCTTATCTCCTTGGCCTGTTCCTGAATATTTCTCATTCCTGTATGATATGCGGAACTATCTTGCGGGACAGTTGAGATAATTTCTACACTTGCTATCATATTATCAAGGTCTTCTTGAATCTTGCCGAAATCTGTTGTTTCTGTTGGAAATATCCAAACAGGATTACCTTGTTCTGGAAGAAGAGTTTTGATAGTATTTATTTTTTCAATTACTCCTTCTGTATTTTCTGTTGACCTTATTCTGTCTAGCAGACCTCGCGCCTGATCTAAAGGATAAACATCATTTTGATATCCATAATATGCCATAAAGGCTCCAAACGAAATAAAGCCAATTATTCCAACCATAGCAAGTTTGTAGTAAGCATTTGCCATCTTTTCTTCCTCTGTTTTGTTGTGTAACGACTGCGATTTGTTCTTTTTAAATGTTGTATGCGATATGCTAAGATAAGATATATAGAAGAATCCAATAGTTTGAATTCCAATCAATGGAGCGAATACCGGGTTTCCTGAGAATATTGATATGAATATTCCTAATACTCCATAAACTCCAAAAAAGACTTCAAGTAAGGTAGTTTTTGTAAATGGGAGATTGTATGCCTTGTCTCTCCAATCATCTGTCTTTTTCACAATTCCGTATTTTGGAGTTCTTAGAAATTCATTCTTCTTTCCCACTACAGCATCAAAGACTGCGACTGTATTGTTTACAGACATTCCTGCTGAATAAAATATTAAGTAAAGATAGGCCAATGATTTTGATTTCCATTTTTGTGCCCATAAGTTTCGTATTATCATGATGTATACAACTGGTCCCAAAGCCAAATACGCAACTATTGTTAATAGTGGCAATATACTAACAACGTACAGATTGAATTTTGCTGCTAGTAATATTGGAAGTATTAAGAATTGAACTAACATGAGTGGGTGTACTATGTGTCTAGTCAGCTGAACAAAAGCTTGAATCTTTGTGTCAAAGGGAATTCTCTTTATAATTACATCTCCTAGTAGTTTAATGGCACATTGTATCGATCCTTTTGCCCATCTAAACTGTTGTCTTTTGGCTGCATTCATCTGAACGGGAAGTTCTGCATCCACAACAATATCAGCCAAGAAAAGACATTTCCAACCTTTCATTTGTGCTCGGTAGCTTAGATCTAAATCTTCAACAAGCGTAGCAGTATGCCAACCACCAGAATCCTCTATGCATTCTTTTCTCCAGATACCAGCAGTTCCATTAAAGCTCATGTAAAGATGCGAATTACTTTTTGCTTTCTGTTCAATAAGGAAATGTAAATCAAGACTTAGTGCTTGTGCTTGAGTTAATGCAGAATATTTTTCGTTTACGTGGCCCCATTTACATTGAATTAATCCAATCTCAGGTTTTGCAAAATATGGGATAGCCTTTTTCAGAAACCAATTAGGAGGAATAAAATCAGCGTCAAAAATTGCTACAAAGTTTCCTTTTACTAATTTCATCGCATTGCGGAGCGCGCCTGCTTTGTACCCTTTTCTATTTACTCTACGGATGTGATATATGTCAAATCCTTTTTTTTGATATTCGTTAACAAGATTTTCTAGAATATCATAGGTATCATCATCAGAATCATCTAATACTTGAATGCACATCTTCTCTTTGGGATAGTCCATAGAACAGACCGCATCTAGTAGTCTAGCTGCAACATATTTTTCATTGTATATTGGTAGCTGTATCGTAATTGTTGGCGATCCAAGCAATTCTGTTTTATGATATTTTCTTCTTTGTTTTGATAGATACACAAGATAATAAAAATTGCAAGTGTAAAATGTAATTAGAACGGCAATCGTAATGAATACATTAAAGAGGAATTGTATTAATGGGGTTACTGCCATACTCTAACGTAAAAGATGGAAAATATGTATTTATAGTTGAATTATTGAGAAAAGTGTGATTTTTTCTTTGTGATTCAATAACAACCTCAAGTCTAGATTGGTGGATAAAACAATGAAACCCAAAGGTGTAATTTAGATTAAGTGTAATTTACTCGTTAGAAAAATAATTAATAATCTGGACAAGTTTCTTCACGTAGTTTTTTGTACTTTGTTTCCATGGATTCTGCAAATTCGGTAACTCTTTTAAGATCAAAATCCTTTTTTGGGAAATACCAGCGTATACCCACTCTATGACCTATCCCATCCATATCATGTATCATCCCCTTCTCAGCTTCAACATTATAATTTTCATCCAATGAGCGTTCCTGAACAGTAAGACCACGCTTTGTCCTATCTTCCAATATTATGTGAGAAGAACTATCGCGTATGAAATAGAATATACCTTGTTTCAATAGAGGAAGCTCTTGAGACAATTACTTTTCAACAGGATTGCCAATCATATTACCCCATTCAGTCCATGAACCATCATAGTTTCTGACTTGAGGGTAACCTAACAAATATTTTAGAACAAACCATGTGTGAGAAGATCTTTCTCCAATTCTACAGTAACATATTACATCTTTGTCCGGCGTCACTTGTTTTGTCTCATAAATCTGTTTCAGTTCATTTACCGATTTGAAAGTTCCATCTAAATCATTCACGGCAGTAGCCCATGGAATATTTTTCGCGGACGGAATGTGTCCACCACGTTGTGCATGTTCCATGGGATATTCTGGGGGAGCAGTAATTTCACCAGTGTACTCTTTTGCTGATCTAACATCCACAAGTACTGTATCATGTTTATCCAAAGCTCGTCTGACATCAAAAAGATATGCACGTAGTCCCTCATCAGGAGGTTGTGCAACATAATTTGTTTTTGAAATGTTAGATTCATCCTTGGTATATGATTTTTTTTCAATTTCCCATTTTTTTCTTCCACCATTCATTATCTTCACATTTTTGTGTCCGTAATATTTGAAGACCCAGAATACAAAGGCAGCAAACCAATTGTTAAAATCACCGTATAAGATAACCTCATTTTCAGGCATGATCCCATTTCTTGACATTAATTCTTCAAACTGTTTTTTGTTGACAATGTCACGGGTAATGGGATCATTAATGTCTCGCTTCCACCAGATTAAACTTGCTCCTGGAATGTGGCCTTGCTTATATGCATTCTCAGGATCATAATCAACCTCAACAATCTTTATCTTGTTATTTGAAATGTTTTTTGAAACCGACTCTGTGTCGGTTAAAACTTCTGGATTAGCATAACTCATGTCTCTGGAAGTATCTACTGTTAACAGATCCTTATATCTTAATCTTCATGAGATGATTTTTAAGTGAAATTGCAATATTGGTTTTCGCATGAATCTTAATAGAGTCGTAATAGTTAGTAAAGTCGGTTCTAAAGAATCTGAGGATGCAGCAAGAAAGGTAGCTAAGAAACTAGCAAAAAAATCAAACGTGTTTACAATTTCTCCAGTAGAAGTAGAAGGTGCAAAGAAAGTAGGTACCTTGGAGGAGTTAAAGACTACAAACCTAGATCTTATAATTACTCTTGGTGGTGATGGTACGACACTTCGTGCGTTTAGATATTTAGAAAATGAAGTTCCACTTTTAGCAATTAACGTTGGTGGGAACCGAGGAATTCTTTCAGAAATAACTTTGGATCAGTTCGACACTGCAGTTGATCAAATATTGTCTGATAAGATATTTCTTGATAAGAGAACTAGGGTAGTAGCATCATGTAGGGGGCAGGAATTTCCCCCTGCATTGAATGAAATTTATATTAACAGACAAAATCTTACAAAGACGTCTCTTTTTGAGATTAAATTCCAAAATGATACTGTAACACAAAGGATGGATGGAGTCATCATAGCTACACCTAGTGGTTCTACAGGTCACTCATATTCACTTGGAGGTCCAATCTTGCATGAAAGTCTTGATGTATTGATAATTACACCTGTAGCACCCGTAAACAGATTGCCATCATTAGTTGTTCCCGATGAAAAAATAGAGATTGCGAATTCTCATGATTCTAACATAATTATGGATGCACAAGTTGTAAAACCAGCTAGATATGACGATATCATTACAATAAAAAAATACAAGAAACATGCGGTATTTGTAAGGCTGAAAAAGCGCGGTTTAAGACAGATGGGCAAGCTTGGTTTTTAAAATTTTAGATGCTAGTGCTTTTTATGCTGGAATACCCTTTGCATCTTCTGAACAGAGTTTCACCACTCAAGAAGTTTTTGACGAGATAAAACATATAAAAAAAGATCATCAAGCAATTGAAATGATTCTTGAAACAAAAAGACTTGGGATATTGGTACCAGAATCAAAATATATCAATAAGGTTCTGTCAAAGTCCAGAGAAACAGGAGATTCTCAAAATCTATCTGCAAGCGATATTTCAGTTGTCGCATTGTGTCTTCAACTCAGAGGTGTTCTGATTTCTGATGATTTTTCTGTTTTAAATCTTGCTAAGCAGCTAAATCTCTCAGTTTCTCCAGTTATGACAGACGGAATTAAACGTGTAGCAAAATGGATTTATTTTTGCTCAGGTTGTGAAAGGACCTTTTCAAAGATATCAACATGCCCTCTATGTGGAAATAGACTCAGTCGTAAATTAAGCGATGCTGGAAAACTCTAAGATCGTTCAAGTGTCGATATCATGTAGTGTTTTTTGATCTATTTTTTTCTTGAGCTTGCTTTCATTATCAAGCATTTTTCTTATCTTTAAAGCTCTTAATTCCCCTAATCCCTGAATTTTTGCAAGTTCACCGTATGAAGCTTTTAATGTGTTGCTTGGAGAACCAAACTTTTCTAACATGCGTGTTGCTAGTTTTTCCCCTACTCCTGGCAAACTACATAATACAGAGAGCTGTTGCCTTTGAATATCATCTGATTTTTTAATCTTTTTCAAGAAAGGGCCATTACTAGAATTTTGCCTTGCACACATCGATATCAACAGTTTCGCAGAATATGAAGCACTAGGAGTTGGAATTATAGGAATTTTAAAATCTAAAGCAATAGATGAAAGTGCACCATAAAAGACTAATGGATTTTCTGTAATTTTATCAATGATATCTACATTGCCCTCCATTAAAATTGCGGGATGTTCAAAATTCTCTTTTAGTCTATTACATTGATCAAATAGCCTTCCATCAAAAACAGAAGAGATTAGATCTTGGATAGTTTTTCTTTCTACAACAGTTTCTGGAGCTACTATATAATCACCTATTGGAAGAGTGGTAAGTTCAATCTTTACTCCAACCGCTCGTAAAAGATCAGGGATTCCACTTTTTCTTTCTCTTTCATCTATTATTATTCGCAGTTCTTCAAGTTTCATGTAATGAAAGGATACAAGAATTTATTAATATTTTATTTGGAAGTATCTGTTTTTTGTCCTTGAGAACCGGATTGTCCTTGTAACATTGTCTTTATCTTATCTTCAACTTCTTTTAGATTCTCTTTAATTCTTGTTTCTTGTTTTGATAATACTGTAACACGTGTATTTGATAGTTCTTTTTTTTCCTCAAGTTCCGTAATAAGATTGAGTTTAGTGGATTTTATTAGTATAGGACCAGCACTTTTGAAAACTGTATCAGTATCTGCTGCTTTCTTTAGCACTTCTAAAGCTCTTTCTGTTTCTAATTGCTCCATCTCAAGATGTTGTTTTTGACCCATAATAGATTGAAGATTCTGCTGCAAGTTTTGCATTCGTGCTACTTGTTCTTGTAACCATGGAGGAATTTGCTGACTACCCGCAGACATGCTGATTTCAATATCCGTTTTGTTTATATTTTTACCGATTCGATAGAATCATTACTTGTTTGGACAAGACGTAAAGTAGAATTCAAATTTGCTCTAAGATGAGATAATTCCTGAGTCTCGATTAGAATTGTGATTTTTTTATCAAGTGACATTTTGGTTTTTGTTGGGTTTTCGGTGTAGAATTTGTCATCAGTTTGCAACGAATCAAATATTGATTTAGCCGTCTTACCAGCAGATATTTCGATTTTTGCGTTATATTTTAACGTCATATGCCAAGCCTGCTATCTTAAAACCACATTTTTTACATGTCCATATTCCTACGGCTTCTCTACCAAATTTATTGGAACCACATTCACTACATTTTCTTTTAGTTTTGAGTAATTTATGAATAACAGTGAATTTCTTGCGTGGTTTAAGACCATATTTTGATCCAAGGCCCCTTAATGATGCACTTTTACCTTTTGCCATACTACATCATCTGCTCAAATTGCTTCCTTATTTTTGTTCCCACCGATAACGCAATTTCAGAACATTTGAAAAGCTGCTCAACCGTAAATCCGTCGTTACCTCCCTTTTGTAATGCGCATATGTTTTCGTCAGAATTAGTAGTAATTGTTATTCTAGCATTCATACATGCTTCTTCATCTGCCGATGGATCAACTACAATGTGATCACCTATTCGAGCCATTGTTACAGAAACTGGAATTGTTTTTATTGGAGGTTTAGATGTTACGCCTTCAACTAACACCGGTAGATCGTCCTTTACCTCATATTTTGGTACTGTGCACGAAAAGATTGCAGCTACAGCGGCGTAAGAACATGCATCAAATAGATTTCCATCAGAATTTAATACACTACTATCAACAAAGATTCCTATCACAGATTTGTCCTGTATTAAGACAAGCTGTTTTAAATCTAGCATTTCGGTTTCTCTTATACCTCTATCAACTACTCTAGCCAATTCAATAACATCTTCACCTGGTGGACCTGGTTCAGCTTTAGGATCAGCCAGAGGGAGTATCTCTGCAGTGCAAATCAAAATTCCTTTATCACCAAGATCTGGAAAGGGTTTGTCAGGTTGTATTTTAACTCCTGTTACTACTTCAGTGTTGCCTAGTTTTACTCGTGCAGAACCATTTGCTTTTGGAATTACTCCGGTCTCAATAGAAAGAGGTCGTTGATCGTATAATCCTCTTCCATCAATCCGCTTTCCCTGATTTAGAAGTTCAAGAATCTTTTCTCTTTTTAGTTGTTCTATTATTACAGAGTTTGTCATTTTTATGCCTCCCCATTTTTAAAGTATTTTTCCATAAGCGCTTTTTTCTGAATTTCATAGACTTGTTTGCATCCCTCTATAGCAGTTTCAAGGCATTTTTTGTATTCAGATGGAGTCAATATCCCATCAAGTTGCATAAGGGTGATTTTTCCAAGATTTGGCATGTAGGCTACTGGCATGTCTGCTTGCCCTTCTTTGTCTTCTTCATCATTTACATCAAGAACAATCTTGTCTGCCACTTTACCCGCCGCACAAGCACATACTATATCTCGCATTGGTATTCCAGCATCAACTAAGGCAACTGATGCTGCATCCAGTGCAGCGCATCTAGAGCCCCCATCAGCTTGGAGAACCTCGATAAATACATCTACTACAGTTCTTGGAAAATCTTTGAGTATTACTGCTGGTTGAAGTGCTTCTTTAATTACTTTTGAGATTTCGATTTCTCTTCTAGAGGGAGCAGGATTTTTTCTTTCCGTTACTGAGAACGGCGACATGTGGTATCTACATCGTAAAATTCCACTGTCTTGATCAGCCATATGTTTTGGATGAACATCTCGCGGTCCAAAAACACCAGCAAGGATCTTATTTTTTCCAAATTCTATATACGCAGAACCATCTGCATTTTTTAAGATTCCTACTTTTATGGAAACATTTCTTATTTGGTCAATCCTTCGACCGTCACATCTAATTCCATTTTCATTCATTAATTGTGTCATTATTTTCACCAAGGTCTACCCCAAGCATAGATTTTACTCTTTCAGTCAAGTTCGGTGTATGTGCTTGTGCATCAACCATTTTCACTGCTTCTATGGCCTTTAATAACCCCACTGGATCTTCACAAGAAACTACGATTAAGCCGTTTTGGCCTATTGTAATAATTGCTTTTGTAGCCATCTCAATTGTTTGGATCATAGAGCCACGCTTTCCAATGAGTCTAGGAACCTTACTTGGGGCGATCTTTATCAATTCGCCCGATTCAATTTTTCCCAAATCTCTATCTTGTATGGTAAGGAGTGGATCTCTGGATCTATCAAAATTTGCCACCCTAGCAGCTACTAAATCACCTTTGTCCAATCGTGCTTTTAATTCATCTTTAGTTGGAGAATAATCTCTACCAAATACATCCTGAGCTGGAAGGAATCCAATAAAACAAGAACTGATATCAAATTCCCAAGAAAGCGAAGAGTGTCCAATAACTTTTCCTATTACAAGATCATTAGTTTTTGGCATGTACATACCTGAAAGCGGTATGACACGGACTGCATTGTCATAGATTTCCGAGATACCTACACTGGTAGAAATAATCCTATCACCTTCCTGATAGACATTCTGTTCTGGTCTGAATGGACCAGTAACTATAACATCCCCAGGAATTACATATTTTCTTTTTACTGCATCCATCATTTTGCTACCTCAACGGAAGCAGAACCTTTTGTTACTGATCCCAATCTATCTATCACATTGGCTCTTGCTGCAGCCGGTATATCTAGTATTACTTTAAGAGAACCATTAGATTGCCATTCTTCTTTTTTCAAAGTTCCCGCAGATTTTAAAACAGAATATGATTGTGCTGCAAACTGTGCTGGTACAACAATTTCCAAAATCATATTTTCTGATTTCAACGGAATGATAGATCGCAGTTGTTCCACTACATCTTTTGTTTGTTCTGCACTATTTCTAAAAGGGTCTATAGATATTCGTGCATCATCCATTGCTTGTTCTATTCTAAGCGGAGGATGAGGTAAATGAGATCTTGGATCCACGTATGTTTTTGCTATAAAATCAACAATTTGTTTACGTTTTTCTAAAACCATCTTTCTTCTTTGATCAGTTGTCAGGTTAAGTTCTCCTTTTTGCATGATGAGCGCAGCGATGATTGCTGTATCATCAGTTTTGAACGCCTTAAGCAGTTTTTCAGTAGAAGCACGCGTTCCTTTACTAGAATCAGAATAAATTTCGTCTGAAACAAGGATCGTTGATACGTCTTTGATTTTTCCTAATTTGTAATCAAGTGCAGGCTCTGGTTTGACAAGGAGTTCAAACTTTTCTCCTTCAACTGCGAATCTTACTACGGTTACCTTATCTACCACTATTTGAGATATCCAACTTTGGTATTTATCTATACACCAAAACTCGCTAGATTTTTATTTGGACCAACAATTTTTTCATTTAAGAATTGGCTTCCCTAGAAGTAATTGAACAAAATGACCAAAAAATTGTTGTAAAGCTAAAAGGAATGCCCTTACAGTATGCAAATGCAATACGAAGGACATGCCTGACAGGGGTACCTGTTTTTGCTATTGATGACGTGGAAATAATCGAAAATTCATCAGTTTTAGCTGATGAGGGAATCGCACACAGACTTGCTATGATACCAATAAAAACAGATCTAACCAAATTTTCTGAGCCATCAAATTGTGATTGTAAGAGTGAAGTAGGGTGTAGCCATTGCAGGGTAATGCTAATGATTGATTCTGGTTCTTCAGACACTACACGAACAATCACATCTGCAGACCTCTCGTCTGAAGACGAGACCGTAAAGCCTGTAAGCGATAAGATTCCAATAGTTGAACTTGCTCCCGGACAAAAAATCAAGATCGAGGCATATGCAAGATTAGGTAGAGGAACAGACCACGCAAAATGGAATGCCGCCACTATTTCAGTCCTAACTGAAGGTGGGAATCCTGAGGATCATATTTTGACCGTAGAATCTGCCGGGGCGTTATCTCCAGCTCAAATAGTTCTTGCAGGAATTGATGAGATTACGAAACGATTAGAGGGTTTCAAGCAAGTAATTTCCGCCCTATAGTTTAGCTAAGCATGCATTATATTTGGGTTAAAAATGGCAATTATACAAATGACTAATCCTGTTGTACTACTTATGGCAAGACATCTAGAGGAAGCTTCAAAGAAAAACAAGGCCCCGATATGGTCAAGACTTGCAGAATTAGCATTGAAGCCGTCCTCTGCAAGAAGAAAGATAAATGTTAGCCAAATTGACAGGTTGTCAAAAGATGGAGATATAATAATAGTTCCAGGCAAAGTTCTTGGGACAGGTGGCATCACACATAAAATCACGTTATGTTCATTTTCTATTTCAAACTCGGGTGCTCAAAAGATCCTAGATAGTGGAGGAAAGATTTTGAGCTATTCTGAGATAATTAAGAATCACCCAACAGGGAAAGGTGTAACAATAATTGGTTAAACAACAAACAGAAACAAAGACAATTACAAAGAATTCTCATACCATAGTAGTGGATGGGACAAACATGATTGCTGGAAGATTGTGTTCCCATGTAGCAAAGCTTCTACTAGATGGCAGTCACGTTGCTATTGTGAATTCTGAGAATATCATGATAAGCGGCAGTAGAGAATCCATAATAAGAGAATATAGAGAATTTCTTGAAATTGCTAGTATAACAAATCCCAAGTTTGGTCCATTTCATCCACGAAGACCAGACACTATCATAACCAAAATGGTTAGAGGAATGCTTCCGAAAACAAAGTCTTCCGGAAAAACTGCATTCAAGAGACTCAGGGCGTATTTAGGGATACCAAATGATCTTAGATCTCTGGAAAGAACTCAATTTGAAGATGCAAAAATTAGAAGATCTTCTTCATATTACACAAGTGTTGGCGAACTTGGAAGAATGGTGGGGTGGCACGAGTAAATGGTAAAAGTAGAGAATTATTTTGCTACAAGAAAAACTGCCAGGGCGCATGTACACATTTCCAAGGGAGTAGGCAAGGTAAGAATTAACAATTCGCCTGTAGAGATGATTCAACAAGAAACTGCAAGGGAAGTAATACTCCTTCCCCTTGAAATTGCAGGCGACTTGCGAGATAAAATTGATCTTTCTGTTAGAGTCAACGGTGGAGGTTTTATGGGTCAAGCTTATGCTAGTGCAGTAGCAATATCAAGAGCCTTAACAGGTTGGACAAAATCCAAAAAAGAACCAAAAGAACATCCTTTTACAAAAACAATGCGTGAAGAACTTAAAAAACGACTAAATGATTTTGATAAACATCTCTTAAGTGGAGATGACAGAAGAAAAGAACCAAAGAAGTTTGGTGGACCTGGCGCTAGAAGAAGGAAACAAAAGTCATACAGATAGCATTTGAAAATTGTAATTTTAGCTGGTGGAAAGGGAACCAGGGGAAAACCGTTTACCGATTATTTTCCAAAAGCTATGATCCCCATAGAGGGAAAACCTCTCATAGACTATATCATAAATTATGTTTCATCTTTTAATTTCATCAAAGAAATAATAATACTGTCTGATTTCAAAGGACTAGGAAGTCAGATAAGACGATACTTTGAAGATAAAAACACAGTACGAGGTAAGAAGATCAAGTTTATTCAAGATTCCAATAATGGTACAGGTGGTGATCTACTACACCTAACTTCAATTCTAAAAAAAGAACAAGATTTCATTTTGTGGTTTGTAGATAATTTTTGTGCAATAGAACTTGATAAGATGTACAAGTTCTATAAACAAAAAAAGAGTATTGCAAGTATCGCAACCAGAAGATATAGAAAAGAAGAGACCGGATATGCAAAAGTAAAGGATGGAATCATACTGGATTTCCAAGAGAAGCCGTTTATCAATTTGCAGATGGCAGAGTGCCTGGGAATATATGTTTTGAGTACGAAAATTTTAACAATAATCCGTTCAAAAAGAAAAAAAGAAAACGACATTAATTTGTCTTTTGATGTCTTAGAACAGTTATCAAAAAGTAAAACCGTAAGTGCATTTGACATAGGTAAAGAATATTGGATCGATATAGAATCTCCAAATAAAGTTGAAAGAAACAATGATACTATAAAAAAAATAATAAGGAAAATGAAAAATTAGATTGTTACTCGAGAATTTTCATATTGTTTTATTTTGTTTTCGTATTGCAATGTGAGAGATATATCGTCTAATCCTTCCATTAGTGTTTTTTTTCTATGAACTTCAATATCAAACGTTATTGTCTGGTTTGGGCTCTTTAGGGTCTGATTTTCTAAACTAACCTCTATTTCAGAATCCGTCCTGAAAAGAATTTCAATCTTTTTACCATCAAGTGTTATTGGCAAAATTCCATTTTTGAAGCAATTATTGTAAAAAATATCAGCAAAAGATGGAGCTATCACTACCGTGAATCCATAGTCAAGCAAAGCCCAGGCAGCATGTTCCCTGCTTGAGCCACAACCAAAGTTATCCCTTGTAAGCAGAATCTTAGAACCATGATATTTTGGGTTGTTTAGAACAAAGTCTTCCCTTGGTAAACCATCTGGCTTGAACCTCCAGTCATAGAATAGATATTGTCCAAAACCTGTCTTTTGAACAAGTTTTAGGAATTGTTTAGGCACTATTTGATCAGTATCAACATTAACTTTGTCAAGTGGAGTAACAACACTTCTTATCGTCCTAAATGGTTTCATTTAATTCAGATCCAGATCTCTGACATCTACAAAATGACCTGCTAGAGCAGCTGCTGCTGCCATAACAGGACTCACTAGATGAGTTCTTCCTCCAGCACCCTGTCTTCCTTCAAAGTTTCGGTTTGAAGTGCTTGCGCATCTTTCACCTGACTTCAAAATATCAGGATTCATTCCAAGACACATGCTACAGCCTGATTCTCTCCACTCAAAGTTTGCTTCTTTGAATATCTGGTCTAATCCTAATTCTTCAGCTTGTCTTTTTACCAGCTGAGATCCAGGTACTATCATAGCCCGTACTTTTGACGAAACCTTCTTTCCCTTAACCACCTTTGATGCTTCAATCAAATCTTCCAATCGTGAATTTGTACAAGAACCGATGAAAACTCTATCAATTGAAATATCAGTAACTGGAGTGCCTGGTTTTAGATCCATGTATTGCAGTGCTTTTATTGCTGCTTTTTCCTCATCTGGATTCCCTTTTGCATATTCTTCTGGAAAGGGAACAGTACTTTCTACATCCGTAGTCATTGCGGGATTTGTACCCCAGCTCACTTGCGGTGAAATAGAATCCACGTGTAATGTAAAGGTCTTGTCGAAACTAGCCCCTGAATCACTCTTAAGGTTTTCAGACCAGAAATCAACTAATTCATCATAATTTTTAGGAGTGAATTTTCTTCCTTTAAGATAGGTAAATGTTTTTTCATCTGGAGCCACAAGTCCTGCCCTAGCACCGCCTTCGATAGACATATTGCAAATTGTCATTCTTTGCTCCATTGTAAGTTCAGAGATTGTTTCTCCACGATATTCTATAACAGTTCCTGCTCCCCCGGCAGTGCCTATTTGTCGTATTATTGATAAAATGACATCTTTTGCAGTTACTGCATGTTTATTTTTCCGTTTACCTTCAATTTTAATTTCAAAGGTTTTTGGTTTACCCATCCAAATACATTGAGTTGCTAACACATGCTCTACATCACTGGTGCCTATACCAAATGCTAATGCTCCAAATGCGCCATGTGTCGATGTATGACTATCACCACAAACAATTGTGCTGCCGGGCAGAGTTATTCCTAATTCAGGACCTATTACATGCACAATTCCTTGATTCGAGCTATTGAGACCAAATAACTGAATATCGAATTCTTTACAGTTTTGCTCTAGAACCTGAATCTGTTTTGCAGAAATTTGATCAATGATTGGTAGAGATCGATCGCTAGTTGGAACATTATGATCCATTGTTGCAAATGTAAGATCAGGTCTACGTACATTTCTTTTATTCAAGCGTAAGCCATCAAATGCTTGAGGGGAAGTAACCTCATGTACTAAATGTCGATCGATGTAAAGTAAAGTAGGACCATTTTCTTGTTCTACCACCACATGTGAATCCCAAATTTTCTCGAACAGTGTCTTTGACACATTATAATCACATATGACACGTGATATAATGGTATAAGATGTGAATCTCACAATCTTGATTGTTAACAGCATAAGTTGCTCTATGGTTTGTAATTGAAGAGGCCACCAGCTGCGATTATTTTTCCAATTAACTCAGAAAAAGGTTTCATTTTATAAGTTTGGTTCGTTGTAAGGTTTTTTATTTCATTTTTGTTTATATCGATTTCAAGAAGGTCTTTTTCAGATATGTTATTGTATGAATTTTCATCAATTTCAATTGGTAATAAGAAAGCACCATCTACTGCATTTCGATAAAATATCCGTGCAAAAGATAAAGCTAAAACTGCTTTTATTCCAGAATATGCAAGAGCAATTGGTGCATGTTCTCTTGAAGAGCCACATCCAAAATTTCTACCAGATACAATGAAATCGCCTTCTTTTACTTTAGAATGAAAATCTTTGTCTAAACCCTCCATTGCATGTTTTGCTAGTTCGTCATAATCATGTATTTTAAGATATGGACCAGGTATTATTACGTCAGTATCAATATTATCTTGTTGATATTTTATGACGTTCCCTTTCATTTCAGATCCCTTGGATCGGTAATTTTTCCAGTAACTGCAGAAGCGGCTGCAACTAACGGAGATGCAAGATATGTTTTTGATTCCACATGCCCCATCCTACCAGGAAAATTTCTGTTAGTAGTACTTATACAAACTTCATCTTTGGCAAGTACACCCATATGAGCACCACAACATGCACCACATGTGGGCGGTCCTACTACTGCTCCTGCATCCATGAAGATTTTCACCAACCCTTCATCCGTTGCTTTTCTAAATATGGACATTGCTGCAGGCAATACTTCAGTTCTAATTTTCACTTTTCTTCCCTTTAATATTCGTGCAACAGCTTGTAGATCTTCATATTTTGCACCTGTGCATGAACCAATATACGCTTTGTCCAGTGTAGTGGTTGATAAATCTCGTGCTACCGCAATATTTTCTGGAGAAAATGGTTTAGCAACAATTGGTTCTAATTCAGATGCTTCGTATTCATAGATCTTTTCATAATGGGCGTTAAAATCTCCATGAACTTCATCATATTTTGAAGCTCCACGTACTGTTAGGTAGTCTCTGGTTTTTTTATCAGGTTCAATGATTCCGCTTTTTGCTCCAGCTTCTGTGGTCATGTTTGTTAGAGTAAGTCTTTCTTCAATTGACATTTCTGAAATACCTTCACCTCCAAATTGCATTGTTTTGTAAGCCGCACCATCAGTACCTATGTCACCGATTATTTTTAATATGAAATCTTTTGCCATAACATGATTTGGAAGTTTGCCATTTAGCTTAAAATAAAGCGTTTCTGGAACTTTGAACCAAATTTTTCCATTCAAAAGCACATAGGCAACATCCGTATGACCAAGGCCAGCTGCAAAAGCACCTAATGCACCGGTCGTATTAGTATGCGAGTCACCACCCACATAGACTTCTCCTGGCAATACCATTGCCTCCTCATGTGATAACGTGTGACAGATTCCGTACTGACCCATACCATACTTGAAATGTTTACTGATTCCAAATTGTTTTGAAAAATCTGATAACAACACTATGTTTTGAGCTGAGACCTTGTCTGCGGAAGGAACAAAGTGATCCTCTGCGACCCAGACTTTAGACGAATCCCAAAGTTTCTCTATCTTCATCCCCTTTTTCTTTAGCTTCTCAAATACTGCAATTACTCCAGGTCCTGAAACATCATGTACCATTACCTTATCGACATTTACAAAAACTACATCATCTGACGATAGGCTTGTTTTTCCGGAAGCCCTTGCAAGTATCTTTTCTGTAATGTTCATTCTAGATGTAGAAAATTGGGATTTTTTGAAATTAAAAGGTTTGGAGAGGAAACCTAAAAAGCCCTAGAAAGACAATGTGATCATGACTATTTCCATACAAACTATAAAGTCAGATTTTAAAGTACATGATTTTGATCTTTTTGAGACCTTAGTGGATTTGTTGCAAAAATCAAAGATCAAATTAGAAAATGGTGATATAGTTATCATTTCAAGCAAATATGTTGCAAATTCTCAAGGAAGACTAGTTGAATATGATAAGATAATCCCATCTAATGAATCAAGAATGCTTGCGACAAAATTTCATCTCTCGCCTGAAATAGCTGAGATCATTTTGAGAGAATCAGATATTATTTTTGGAGGAGTTCCTGGATTTGTGATTACATCATCTGATAACATTCTAGCTCCAAATGCTGGGATCGATAGATCAAATGCACCAAATGGTAAAATCATTCTTTACCCTGTTGAAGCTTATCAGATTGCTGAACAACTCCGCCGAAAATTTTTCCTAAGGTTTTACGTGCATATTGGTATTTTGATAATAGATAGTAGATTGATGCCTGCAAGAGTTGGAACAACTGGTATTGCAATTGCTTGCTCTGGCATGGAACCTGTTTTGGATATTCGTGGTCAGAAGGATCTAGTTGGGAACCCGATGAAAGTTACTTTTCAAGCTGTAGCAGATAATCTTGCATCAATAGCAAATCTAAAGATGGGTGAAAGTTCAGAAAGTACTCCCATAGTAGTGATAAAAAACGCTGATGTAAAATTGACTGGTAGAAAGATGAATCAATATGAGATGGTTATCTCTCATGAACAATGCGTATACATGCGTGGATTAAAGACAAAATAAACACACCTATAGTTTTAATATAGGAAAACTAGACCGCAAGCTATGGTAGAATTTCTTACTAGATACCCAAAGACTATCTCTCTTTTTGATGGGATGCGTCATAAAATCAAGGTGGATCATAAGAGCGGAGTAGAACAACTTACTATAGTGGTACGAAAAAACGTTGAAGAACTTTTAAGAATCTTTTCAAAAGAAGGTTTTACTCATGTAAAGTTTGAACACAAAATTCCCTTTCAAATTGGAAGTGGCCTTAGTTTAAAATTAAAAAAACCTTGGGAGTTGCATGTGAGATTATTAGAGGTAAAAAAGGAACTCATTGCGATACAAGCTGAAGTTGAAGTCTCAAGAGATTATCTACAGCATCTTTTCTGTCAAAGAACTCCTGTTTTTTATGAAATTGAGGCTCTTCTAAAAAAACACCAAATAGAATACAAGATCTGGAATGAAAGAATCAAGAAATATGTTCACACTGTCCTTGATAATTATAAAGTGCAACTTACGACTCCAAAATTCCCTGTATTTGCCTGGAAACCTATGGTATTTTTCATAGGGACTATAGGCATATTTTATCTCTGGAAATATTTACAGACAATTTAGAACCTTTAATTAGATTTTTTTACTACTTGCAATATTGGCTCAGGGTTCCCTTATAGTATCATTAAGATATAATGGAGTTTCCCCTTGGGAACTAGAAGTTCTATATGGATTATTAAATGACATGTTCGTGGTGGAACAATTTGAGACTGAACCGGATGAAGGTTATTCTACAACTATGGATCTCAATTTTCCATTAGAATTCAGTGATGAATTTTTTAAATGGTTTGGTTTTACTAGATGGGATAAAGTCAAAGGAATATTGAAGGAGATGAAGAGACGTAGAGGAAGAGGCAAAAATACTAAAATTTACATGAATTTTTCCGGAAAACCAAAAATAAAATTCATAGTGGATCTTGAGGAACATCAATTGTTTAATGCAGCAATAGAAAAAATTGATTTTATTTTAGAATTATTGCAATACCAACTAGATCCACAAAAGATCCCACAAAACATTACGGACGTAGTTTACACATTTGATAAATCTATTAAGAGATGGCAACTAGATACAGCATTTTCTAATGATAAAAAATATATCATAATAGAAAATGAATGGAAACTCGCTACTTGATATCTTTTTGCAGTGGTTCCAACAAGGAATTCAATTCTTTGTATTTTTTTTCAAGAAAATCAAGTGATTCTTCAAGTTTTTTTGATTTACCGTATTTGTATCTAATTAGTTCCCTGTGTCGCCAATAATTTTTTCCATCCCCTACTGAAATTGTGCTAAAATAATCAGGGCCCTTGATACTGTCAGGAATTTTTAAATTGTAAGGAAAAATAAATTCTGCCATAAACCACTCATCACCATCAGGATAATCACTTCCTGTTTCAATATCAAAGAAAAGATGCAGAAGGTTAGTTTGCATAAGACCATCATCTTGTATTGATGGATGCTTTATGTTAGATTTTTTAAAGTCAAGATTCAAAAGACGTGATTCAAAGTAACCTTTGATTATGGATTTGCGGAAGATTTTATTTGCTTCTGAAATATTCAAGGTTAAATTATTCTCCCTCTCAACCTGCTAATAACTTATTTTATAACGGTTGATTTCGAAGTCTTTCTATTCATTCCTTAGAGAGGTTATTTTTGTGTGACAGTAGGTCATTCAAACCAGGAAAGTTTGATTTTTCATGTATCCAATAGGAGAACTTTTCATTCTTTGAACTAGGTCAAAAAATAATTAATTTAGATTTCAAGTGAGTTTAAGATCTTTGAAATATCAGTTATTGATTTTCCGTTAGCTGAGATTTGTTGACTGGCAGGAGGATTTTCAAGATAATTTGGTATCCTATCTGCTATACGTTCTTCGTACGGAGCAACAAGCTCATTTTGGTAGAATACACCTGTAGGGATTCTTGAATCCCACTCATTTGACTTGATAAGGGCTTGAGTTAGTTTTTCATTTACCTCACTTTCAGATTCATAATGGACAATAGGATCGTAGCCACTATCTTCAAGTTTATAGATTCTTGGCTTTGATTTTTGTGTATTTTCATCAATGTTATCCAATCCTGCAAACCAATCTCTTGTATTGATATCATTGTATGTTGGACAGGGTTGCAATACATCTAAGAAGGCAAGTCCTCTGTGTTTAATTGCTCTTACAATTAGTTCTTTTAGCTGTCTTACATCATATGCATATCCCCTACCCACAAAAGTAAAACCGCTTGCAATTGCCAACGCTATTGGATTTACTGCTTGGTTTACGTTTGGATTGGGCAATGATTTTGTCTTTTGTCCTAAATGAAGAGTTGGAGATGCCTGTCCTTTTGTAAGACCATACACTGCATTATTAAAAATAATGTATGTCATGTCAACATTTCTTCTACCTGCTGCTACAAAATGTCCTGCTCCTATTCCCAATCCATCCCCATCTCCACCTGCGGCAATAATTGTCATGTCAGGGTTTGCAAGCTTTGCACCTTGCGCAAACGTCAAAACTCTTCCATGAAGAGTGTGTACTCCAAACACATTCACAAAATGAGAGGTTTTTCCTGAACAACCTATTCCAGAAAATATAGCTGCTTTGTGCCGCGGAATTTTCATTTCTGTCAATGCCATTTGAATAGCATTGACAATTCCAAAGTCTCCACATCCTGGACACCAATCATTGTGGACTTCTGTTTTGTAATCTGCTAATTTAGGCTCCATATGTCAACACCTGTATTTTTTCTGCCTTATTTTGAAGAATTTTCTTAATGGAATCATAGATTTCTGTGCTGGTCATAGGCCTACCAGTATATTTCAGAATATGATAATTGACTTTTTGGTCCAAATGTTCATTTATCAATGAACCAAGTTGGCCTGACTGATTTGATTCGATATCAATGATGACCCTTACATTCTTGAGAAGCGATTTTATGTGTTCTGTAGGGAATGGGTGTAACAACTTTAATTGAATAAATCCAACGTCTTGTCCTTCCAATTTAAGCATATCAATTGCGTCCAAGATTGGACCTTTTGTTGAACCCCAACTTAATACACAAAATTCTGATAATCCATGACTTATCGCTTGGTCTTCCTTTGGAATTAAATTTAAGACAAGATCAAGTTTTGAAGCCCTTTTATTCATTTTCTGAACTCTAACTACTGGGTCTTCAGAAATATGACCATATTCATCACTCTCATCGCCGGTGTTCCAGAAAATGCCATTTTCTAATCCTAGTTTTGATCTTGGTGAGATATTGTCTTTTACAAAGGCAAATCTTTTGTAACCTTGTTCTTCAACTTTTTCAAGCAACTTACCTCTATCTATTGTTATTAAATTTTGATCAAACTTTTTACATGTAGTTATTGTGCTTGTGAGAAATTTATCTAACATGTGTATTATTGGCATTTGAAAGTACTCAGCAAAATTGAAGCATTTAGCTACATCATAGAAGATCTCTTCAACATCACCTGATGCGTAGACTATTCTTGGAAAGTCTCCATGCCCAGCATGAATTGCAAACATTAGATCATCTTGTCCATGTCTTGTTGGCAAACCAGTTGATGGTCCACTTCTTTGATAGAGTGTGATTACAATTGGAACTTCATTGATTCCAGCCCAACCAAGTGCCTCGGCCATAAGAGAAAATCCTGGTCCAGAGGTGCTTGTTGAAGATCGTGTACCTGTTAGGGCTGAACCAATTACCATACCAAGCGCAGAAATCTCGTCTTCAGTTTGGACTACAATAGTGGATCCAGGTCTATTGTCCTTTACGTCAAAAACTTCATTTGACTCTAGAAACATGCTTTCGTCAGATGCAGGTGTAATAGGATAGTAGGATTGAAACCTACAGCCACATGCCATCTTGCCAAGTCCCGACGCTTGATGGCCTTGAATTATGATAATGTTTGGTTCTTTTGATACGGTTGGAAAGCAATATTTGAGTTTTGGAAACTTGACTGTAGCAAAATTATAGCCATAATTTGCCGCTTGTTTATTAAGCTCTGCAATTTTTGGTTTGGCCGAAAATACTGTCATGACTGACTCTAAAAGTGGTTGAGAAGAAAGCCCTAAGAATCCAAGTGAGACAGATACTGCCATCACATTTAGCATTCTATACATATTTTTCACATCGGGATTCTGAATCTCTTCTGCCAGACTAGCTAGAATATTTTTAAAAGAAACTAGATGAATTGTTACTCCCCTTTCTTTACAGATATCTAACAGACTTTCAACCGAAAGCTCTCTTTTTTTTGATGAAAGATGTTGTATCAATCTAGATTTGAATGGTGAATCTAGTGTGGGGACATCATCAATTTTGATTTGCGCAAGTTCCGAGTCGCAGATTATCGCACCATCATTATAAACATCGTCTGCATGTCTAAACAAGGTTTCAGCATCAAACGCGACAAGCAAGGTTATGCCTTTTACATTTGAATAAATTTTCTTATCAGAAACTCTTACTGCAAAATAGCTATGTTCTCCTTTAATATTAGAATAAAATTCTCTTTTGCCAAATATATGCAATCCTGCTTTGGCACATGAACGGGAAAAAATGTTGGCCGCTGATTCAACGCCACTTCCTTGTGGTCCACCTATAACCCAAGTTATATCAATTGATTGCACAGCTGGTCTTGTTTTTTATCAGATATTAATGGTACGAAATAATTAACCGCCCGTTGCTGCATCAAAAAGTGCACATTCACATTTATCGCGTTCACCACAAAATGGACAAACACAAACACATTTCTCTAAAGCGTTTCCACATTGGACACATAACGCAAATTCTTCCTCCTCATCCAAGACAAGGATACTACAATAAAATATTATAAATGCTTTTTAAAAAAATTTTATGAAATCGATTTAGTTTAACCCCTTATTCCATATCCAACAAGAACGGAATAACAGCCAAGACCACAATCCTCACAAATTGGTTTCATAGAATCATTATCAGCGCTGCCAATACAACAAGGTCTTTTCTCACGTCCCAAATGATCTACTGACAGTATTGCCCATGTAGGACAATCTACCGGAGTAGTGCCATTCCCACCCCAATTTTTTTTCATCAATTCAAGCTGGCTTGTAGGGTTTATGACATAGTCATCATCATATTGTTTTTTCATTGAAATGATTTCATCTACGACTTTTGTTCTTTCTGCACCAAAAGGTAACCATAGAGGATCTCCCTTGGTAAAAGGAGTATGAAATTGAAAGCCAATCTTGTTTGAATAATCGTACCACTCGTTTGCAACATCTTTGACGGTTTTGTAGTTGAGTGAATTTATCGTCATGGTGATCCAGATGTCTTTCCAGGCTTTTCCGCCGTTATTTTCTACATAATCTATAACGTTTTTTCTTGTCTTTGCATAAGCCCCTTGACCACGTATATTATCATGAATTTCTTCTGTTCCATCAATAGAGATCCAGTAAAAATAAATATCATCATATTTTTTAAGCGGAAATGTTCCATTTGTAACAAGACAGATTCGTTTTGGAAATTCTTTGATAAATAATTCTACTACATCAGGTCTCATGGTAGGTTCTCCCCCAACTAGCGTAATAATAAATACATGATTTTTTTTGAACTTGTTTTCAATGATTTGTTTCCATTGTTGCACTGTAAGCTCTTCATTTTCTTTTCTATTGAGCCACCAATAACAATGTGAACAATGTAAATTACATACATTGATTATATCTGCAGATCCGTAAATGGGGCTTTTCTTGTTTAATAGTTTGTAAGATCCATATTTTAAGAGGAGATGAAAATAACATGGCGTTTCTTGGATAATTTGCCTGAAACCTCTTCCCATTATTTCCATATCGTTCTATCATATGTGATAGCGTCTTAAAACATCTTTTATCCTTGAGTATGTATCAAATTTAAACTGGTTTATTGATGAGAAATACGAAGATGAAGGTATTACTCACAAGAAAATTACATGATTTTGCAGTCAAAGAACTAAGAAAACGATATAATGTTGAAATCAATCGGGGAAAAATCCCTATGTCAAAAAAAGATCTACTATCGAAAATAAGGGACAAAGATGGGCTTATCTGCTTTCCATATGATACGATAGATTCTGACATAATCGATGTGGCAAAAAATCTCAAGGCAATTAGCACCTACAGTGTAGGATATGATCAAATAGACGTCAGACATGCGATAAAGAAAGGAATCATAGTAAGTTATACTCCAGAGGTATTAACACGAGCTACAGCAGATCTTACTTTAGCCTTAATTCTTGCTCTCCTGCGACGAGTAACAGAGGGAGATAGAATCATTCGCCAAAAAAAATGGAATAGTATTTTTGGCCCTGATGATTTTCTTGGAACTGATCTTTATGGAAAAACTCTTGGAATTTTTGGATTGGGTCGTATTGGTAGAGCAGTAGCAAAAAGATCCAGGGGTTTTGAGATGAAAATTCTATATCACAACAGACATAGACTATCGAAGACGAAAGAAAAATCTCTTGGAATAAAATATGTTTCTCTTAATAGATTATTTGAAGAAAGTGACATCATAACCATTCATACTCCTTATACCAAAGATACTTACAAGATTGTAAATTTAGGCTTATTAAAAAGAATGAAATCAACCGCGTTTTTGATAAATACCTCTAGAGGAAAGATAGTGAACGAAAAAGATCTAATTTTTGCTTTAAAGAAAAAAATCATTGCCGGTGCTGCTTTGGATCTCTTTGAAAAAGAACCAATGGGTAAAAACCATCCGTTAGCTGGAATGAACAATGTGGTTTTAACTCCTCACATTGGTAGTTCTGCAAAGGAAACACGAATAAAAATGGCAGAAATCACAGTTGATAATATTATACTTTCTCTATCGGGTAAAAAGCCAAGATATAAGGTTACTATCTAAAATCGAATAAGATCATCAGGATCCATTCGGATGCAATCTGTGCCAACAGCTTTTAGCTCTGTAAGTTTAATTGCACCGTCAGGAACCTTGCCAGTCTTTTGAAGGTTGATTAATTTTTCAACAAAGGTACTTTTGTGACCAATGCATGTAACACCAACCATGTATTCTTCGTTTTTCATTTTAATCGATATTACAAATTCGGGTGGCATTGGGCAATCTTTAGTTTTTTCTTTTATTGAACAGTGTTCTGGTAACAAACAGGATGTTTGTAGTTGAACAAAATATTAAGTTTGGCTCACAATTTTCTCAAAATTCCAAATTGTATCCTTTTTTCTTTCCTTGTAGTCAAGAAATCCACCATTTTTTAGTTTTTGTACTATATACGCAGAGTAAGCCGGTGCTCCTGTTGCTCCAGGTGAATTATAATTCAAAATATGAAAAGACACTTCATTTCCTAATTCCATGACATCTGGCTGAAATTCCCCATTTGGAGTGATAATAGGAGTTCGTATTCCAGTGGTACCACGTTCTGAAAAAAATGAAGGTTTTATTTTTGGTATGAATTGTTTTACTCTATCGATCATCACAGTTTTAGAAATGGAACTAACCCATTCCTTGGAAATAAGAGATATGAAATCAGGATTGGAAAGCAATTTTTTTGCATTCCCTGTAATTATTTCAGATAGTTTTGAGATCAAAGTTTCAGGATCTCCAATATATCCAGAATATGTTTCTGGACTTGGAACTGGCACTGCGTTTGGTCCAACTTCACTTCTGCCATCAATTCTGAGAATCCAATGCGGATCTAGAAATGGAAAATCTTTGAACTTTGCAACTGAGTAAATATTTGTTCTTACTAGATTTGTGTAATCTTTCTGAGCAATCCAATATTCTCCTCTAAAATGAAGGTCAGAATATTCTTGTGCCAACCCAAACATTTTTGCAACATCTAAAGAATTGCCTCCTGCGCAATTAATTATCAGATTTGCTGTAATGCTAGGACTATTTTTAAAATTTATTTGAGGACTACCTTCAATCGAGGAAACCTCATGATTTAATAGAAAAATGCTTCCATTATTTTCTGATTCTTTTTTTAATTGCCTAGTGAAATTCCCGTAATCAACGACAGCATCCCTATTACAGAAAATAGCAGAATGACAGATCACATTTGGTTCTTTTTTTATGACCTGGTCACCATCTAGTAACTCAAGATCATTTTGTGAAATACCATTGTCAACTCCCCACCTCATGTATTTTTCTAGAATTTTATGCTGATCTTCATCAATAGCCACTTCAAGTGTTCCCACCTTTTTCCATTGCAATTCTCTTTGTTCCGCTAATGTTTTCCATAGGTCATATGAAAGAAAGGCAGATTTTGCAAGAACCTTTTTTTTCTTTGGATCAAGATAAAATGGAGAATGTACAACCCCAGTATTGCGGCTGCTTGCATGCATTCCAACATCTGATTCTTTATCAATCACACAAACGCGCATATCATAAAGGCTGGAAAGCCAGTATGACATAGACGTGCCAAGAATTCCACCGCCTATTATTGCGATATCATATTTTGTCACAATAAGAAATTAGAAGAATATCTTTTAATGGATTATGTAAAAAGGCGCCGGGAGAGAGATTTGAACTCTCGAACCCTTGCGAGTACGCGCTTTATGGTTTGTATTAATTTCCAGGCGCGCGCCCTACCAGGCTAGGCGATCCCGGCACAATTTTCGCCAATTTTAGTTCGGAAAAGCTGATTATATAATACGTTATACATTGTAATTTTAACATAAATTCTACACATGAAAATTAGTGTAAGCTATTAGAAAAGATCTTGATTTAGAAAATGTTTTCATGATTAATCATCATAAGATTTTTAACCATTTAAGAACAAATTATTCAAGCATGCCAGAAGATATTAAATCAACTCTTACTTACACTCAATTTCTCAAAGAAGATCTCATGATTTTTCGTATATCTCCAAATGATGGCGTTATGCCAGATTATGAATCAGGTCAATTTCTTACAATCGGTCTTCCAATAGTATCTGAAAATTACAAGATTGTTCGCAGAGCATATTCAATTGCCTCACATCCTGAAAACAGAAAGTATTTTGAATTTGTAGTTAGATGGGTTCGAAAGCCTTTGCCTGGTCGTGTTACAACCCAGCTGTTTTATGCAAGCGAAGGAGAGCAGGTATATTTAACAAAACCAACAGGAAACGCCCTAACAATTAATCAAAGATTACCCGATGGCAGTAAAGATGAGCGAAGAATTGTCTGCATTGGGGGTGGTACTGGTATTGCACCTTTTGTAAGCTTTGCACGACATCTTAATGTGGTAGGCGATAAAAGAGAAATTGTTGTTTTACACGGTTCTAGCTATGTAGATGAATTAAGTTACAAAGGACTCTTTACTGATTTAGAAAC
>JBQTHX010000029.1:0-27616 GCA_052389415.1 Nitrosopumilaceae archaeon | reverse complement strand
TATAATTGCAAGCTCTGTAGGACCCGCTACCATATCAATTGAGACGTCTTCGCTTACAAGGTTTTTTGCAATAGTAATAAACAATCCTCCAGGTCCGACTATCTTATCTACTTTGGGTATTGATTTAGTTCCATATGCCAGTGCTGCAATACCAGCCACACCTGCTTTGTACATTTCATCTACTCCACAAATGTCTGAAGCAACAAGTGTGAGTGGATCGATGTTTCCATTTTGATCAGGTGGTGAGATTGCCACAATTTTTTTTACACCTGCTACCTTGGCTGGAACAACTGACATGATTAATGTACTAGGATATCTTGCTTCACCGCCAGGTATGTAGCAACCCACACTCTCGATTGGAACAAATGTTTTTACAATTTTTATCCCATCCGATCGAATTATGATTCTCTCTAGCTGATTTTTTATTGAAAGTTCCGTTCTTTCTAGCCTTTTTTTTGCTAGTCGTATTGCATCTATCTGATCCTTTGTTACTTTAGAATATGCATTCTTGATTTCAGATTTTGTTACTGTGATTGATTTCAGATTTGCTTTTAGCTTGCCATTTTTTTTCTCATATTTTATTATCGTACTATCCTGCGGATTTTTTTGTACGTCTAATAGTATGTCATTAATACTCTTCTTTTGCTTTTCCGTAGGTCTAGGTCGTTTTCGCGCAGCAGCTACAGTAGCATCGATATCTCCAACTATGATGGTCCTCATCATTTTTCCTCATCTCGTTTTATCTCCTCTAGTGCCAGTATTTGTTTTGGTTCATGTACTACTAGTCCTTGTGCTATTTTTCTAAGTTTAGGAATGAGTTTGTGGAATTCAGACTTTGGAATTACTGTGTTTATGCCATACCATCCCTTCTCAGTGAGAGGACTAAGAGTAGGTCGTTTCAATGACGGAAGTTCCTTTAGTAATTTATTTAGATTCTTTTCTTGTACGTTAAGAAATATGTGTAGGTGCTCCTTTCCTTCTACAGCACCACGTAACAAGGTGACTATATCGTAGATCTTTTCCCGTTTTGTCTTGTCTTTAAGTGATGATTTATTCGCAATTAAAATAGCACTTGATTCTAGCACAGTATCTACAATCTTTAATTGATTTTGGGTTAGTGTAGTTCCTGTTTCTGTTACGTCCATTATTGCATCTACATCATCTGGTGGCTTTGCCTCTGTTGCGCCAAATGACAAGTGGATCTGCACATTCTTGTTTGATCCTATTCGTAGCCATGGAGTTATGATGAGCGGATCTTTTGTGCCATAAAGTTTTTTATAATTTTTAGATTGCTTTATGAATTTTGCTGCCGTAGTAAGATATTCTGAAGATATCCTTAGTATTTTGTTCTTTTTTGCATATGCTGCAATCATTTCATCAAGCGATTTGAAGCTATACGTATCAGGTATTGCTATTACAAGCTTTATTTTTCCATATTCCAGATCCAGTAGAGTTTGCACATCTGCATTTGTTTCTAGCACCCAATCCTTTCCGGTTATTCCTACATCATACAATCCATCAAAAACAAGGTTTGGGATCTCTTGTGGTCTTAGCATCTTTACTGCAATTTGTGGATCATCTAGATACACACGATATGTTCTGTCTCTTCGTCTTACTTTAGTCCAAGATCTTTCTAAAACCTTGAAGGTAGCATCCTCAATACTACCTTTGGGTATTGCAAATTTAACTAAAGTCAACGTTGTCCTAACGATTGATTTTAGATATATATCTTGGGCGCTAAAGTTCTTTTAGTATTTCTTTTGCTCGATGTATTGAGACGTTTCCTTCTTTTATCATTCTCTTTGTTACATTGTCTATCTTATCTGATCTGACACCAGCAGCAGCAGCAATGTTTCTCGCATGTAATCTCATGTGTCCTTTTTGTATACCTTCAGAGGCAAGAGCTCGTAAGGCGCTAAAGTTTTGTGCAAGACCAGTTGCAGCGATTACACACGCAAGTTCATTTGCAGATTTTACTCTAATAATTTTTGTACAAACTTTGATCATGGGATGAACATTGATTATTCCACCTACGGTTCCCACAGACATTGGTAATTCAATTTTGCCTACCAAGTTTCCATTTTTGTCTTTGCTCCATTCAGAAAGCGAGTTATATTTTCCAGTCCTTGCTGCATAGGCATGAGCTGCTGCTTCAATTGCTCTTGTGTCTTGTCCAGTTGCATTTGCGACTGCAATTATTCCATTCATGATTCCCTTGTTATGAGTCACAGCTCTGTATGGATCGTTTGCTGCAAATTGGTATGCCAAGACAATATTATCAATTATTTTTTGACCACCGACTTGGTTTTTATCAAAAATGGCAGTTCCTCTTACCAGTCTTTTTGTAGCGTAGTTTGATAGTATCTTTAGTATTACTCTCCCCCCTGTCAATTTTTCAATTAAAGGTGCTACGCTTTCACACATGGTATTTGTTACATTTGCGCCCATCGCATCTCCAACGTCAATTAATAGCTCAACAATCAGCATTGGACCTGATCTAGTCTTGATTACCTTACAGGAGACTTGTTTTGCACCTTTTTTCAGAGCAGAGAGAGTTTTGCTTTTAGAATTTGCTATTTTTAGAATTTCCTTAGAAGATTTCATTATCTTTGAGATAGCTAATTTTGTATTAACATCTACAACTTGGATCTGACCAATGCTGTACGACTCGTCTGCTTTCATGAAAAATCCGCCATGTTTTCTTGCTATCTTTGCGGCTTTTGAGGCAGCAGCAATTACAGAAGGCTCCTCGATTACCATTGGAATTAGGTAGTCTTTTTTATTTATCCTAAAGCTTGTAGCAATTCCAAGAGGGAATGATACTGTCCCTATAGCATTTTCTACCATCTTATCTGCTTCATCAAATTTTATTCCATTCCCGTCTTGTAGAATTTTAATATCTTTTTTTGAGAGATTGCAAAATGAGGCTATTGTTTTTATTCGATCCTTCTTACTTTTTTTGTAAAACTTTGAGATCGATGAGCTTGCCAATTTATTTTACTATCCTGATAAGTTTGTCATCGGTTTTATCTGGAAATCCTCTTCCGTCAGTATTTCCTGTAAGTATGTAGAGATACCCATCTGGTCCTTCATTTACATCTCTTATCCTCCCAACTCCACCCAATATGCTTTGTTGTGAAGTAATGACACCATCATCCATTGTTATTTTGTAGAGATTAGTTCCACGCAGAGTTGCCATAACTAGATTATTTTCAAGATCAAGTTTGCTGTAAGAATAAAACACTATTCCAGCAGGTTCTAAACTTGGATTATAACATGCTACAGGATCTTCAAAACTCTTATCACCTGAACACTCTTCGTCTGGCCAACCAAAGTTCTGACCGGCGTTAACAAGATTTATCTCATCATTTTTTGTAGGACCGTGTTCTGTCACATACATGTTTCCTGATTTATCCCAGTCTATTCCTTGAGGGTTTCTGTGACCATATGAAAACACGGGATTTTGAAATGGATTATCAGAAGGAATACTGCCATCGTCATCTAGTCTAAGAATTTTCCCTGAAAGGGATTGAATGTTTTGTGAATTGTGTTCTTCAGTGGCATCACCAGTACCAATGTACAGTTTTCTGTCTGGGCCAAATTTTATTACGCCACCATTATCAAATTCTGCTCCTGGAATTTTATCTATGATTGTCATTGCATCTGCAAGTTTATTTTCTGATTCAGTAATTCTAATTACCTTATTCCAAAGTTTCCCGTCTTCTTCATATGTGTAAAAAACATAGAGAAAATGGTTTTTTCCAAAATCAGGATGTAAGGTTAGGCCAAGCAAACCTCCATCAGTAACATCTTCTACACGTAAATTGGCAAGAGGTTCTTCTAACAAAGTTCCTGAATTAATCACTCTTATTGCTCCAATCTTTTCTGTAAAGAAAATTCTATCGTCTGCAAAATCCATGGCCCATGGTTTTTTAAGATTTGTAGCCACTATTTCTACAGATTTTGTTGCCGTAGAGTTTGTTGAAGGTTCCGGAATAGTGATAGGATCTTTTGGTGAGCTTAAAATTATGATAGAAACCATGACAGCGCCAATAATTCCCGCAATTCGAATTTTCTTGTTCACAATTTTGACTTCTTGTGAATCCTATTAATTATTTCCAAATTTTGATAAAGTGTATATATCACTCTGAAACTTCTTTTCAGTTAGCGGGGTGGGGAAGCCAGACTACTTGGGCAAAGTCATCCCGGCGGGCTCATAATCAATACTGATGAGATACCCGCAAATCAGTAGTTCAAATCTACTCCCCGCTATGCTATTTTATTAGATTGTTCATCCACAAATCTAGTTTTTTTAATTCGTATGATGATTTTTCAACTTTGATACATAAAACCAGTTTTTCGAATCAGAAAAAATAATTTTTTTATTTGACCTTTCCATCCTTTGTAAAGGCCTAGTCAGATGTCTGTGAGCAGATAGAATTGGCACGTAAAATCTTTTTTCAATTTCCCGTGGAATTTCTTCAAGTATTTTTTGTTTTGACGTTCTATTGCACTTTATACATTCAAAGTATTGGTTTCTACCTTTTGATTTCATTCTTTTGTTGCAAAAATGACAGAGCGGATTTACCAATTTTTGGTTTTTTTCTAACTTGATGACTTCGATAAACTCTACATTCAAAGTTCGCTTATGATTTTTTGACGCTTTTCTTATACCTCCACCAATCTTTACCAGATCACCCCTGATTAGTTTAGAAACTATCTGTGTCAGTCCTGTAGGTTTGTATACTGCACATTGGATTGTTTTATGATTTTTAACAATAGAGAAAATTACGTGTCCTCCAAGTCCAATTTTTGGCGGCTCTGATATCTTTCCGATAATAGTTCCCGAGGAAAATGGTTTCAAATCTGACAGATCAAGTTCATTTTCTAAATGAGCCCCAGTACCTTGATTTGATCTAAAGATCATGTAACCTGCAAACTTTTCTGGGGTTTTGATCATCGATACTCCTTTTAAGATAGATTCTGGATCTTCTCCACGAACCCCAAATAGTACCGGGTCAGGTCCATGCGGGGCAATCAGGACTCGATTTTTTTCTTCGTCAAAACTGTTAAAGATCCTTGAATTGCTATCTTGCATTTGTTTAACACTTTCTTTTGAGATTACTCGTTTTTTTCCAAAATTAGATTCATCTCTGTAGCTGATAAGTTCAAAGGTGTGATCATCAAACGAATAACCTATTGCACCAACAGATCCTATTAATCCCTGTCCGTTTCCAAGGTAAAATGATTCTATACCATTTTTTATGGCAAATTCTTTAGCTTTGTTTCTACTTATTAGCTGAGATAGTGCTACTTTACTAAATTTAGAAAAGTTTTCCGGGATTTTTTCTTGCTGATAAAAAACTAGGCCAGGGTTTGCTCCCTCATTTATTGCCGAATATTTCTTGATAAAATCGGTTATGTTTTTTTTTATTGTATCTGCTTTCTCTGTTTTTATTTTGATAGCTACTGCACCGTTTCCTCGTGTTTTCCAAGGTATGTTAGGATTAAACCTGATCAAATATGGATAATCTAAAAATTGTACTTGCTCTTTTTTCAGATATTCTACAATCTTGTATGCAAGAAACGTTGTACACATTCCCTTCCTAGAGTCAGTGTCATCAAAACCAATGTGAAGAACAGTGCTAGTTTTCGTCAATTACCGTCATTGTTAATGTTGAACGGACATTTTTGAGTTGCCTTAGATCATTAGATATGGTCTTTTTGAGGGTCGCACTATCAGGTGCTTCAATTTTTACTACTAGATCGTAAGCACCGTACAGAACATAGACATACTTTACATTTTCAATACTTTTTAGCTGTTCTGCTAGTTCGTTTTCTGTTCCAAGTTCTGCATTTATGAGAACAAATGCAATTGCCATGTCATGGTGTTAGATCAAACGATATTAAGTATTATGCACCTTCGCTTGATTTAAATTAAAAATGAGTTAGCTTTAAACAACAAATGATAGTTATAGATGAAAATAGAATATTTGATGAGATCCAAAAAAGAAAGCCTGTTTCTGTTGCTTTGAATGGACCAGACGGAATTATTCCCAAGATCCAAGAAACTGCCTTGAAAATAATGGAGAGTTTTGGAATTCCTGCATATGTTCTTGCAGATTCATGTTTTGGTACGTGTGATATGAATACAAATGGCGCCAAAGTTTTGGGTGCCGAGTTGCTTTTCCACATAGGACATACCATAAACGACACTTCTTTTGGCGAAAATGTCATTCTAATCGATGCCTTTGATGATATTTCCTTTGACAAGGTGGCAAGAAAATGCGCAACAGAACTTGCTGGAAAAACTGTTTCCCTAGTAACTGATAGCCAACATCTTCCACAGATAGATAAAGTAAAAAAAATCCTAGAAGAAGGCAAAGTCACAGTAAAAGTGGGCAAAGGTAAAGGTCAGTTAAATGATGGCCAGGTTTTTGGCTGCGAGTTTTACCCTATTACAGAAACAAAAGAAAGCGTAGACGCAAATGTGTTTTTAGGACAAAGTGCTTTTCATGCATCAGGAATTGCACTTTCAACTGGAAAGCCAACGTACATCCTAGATCCTTATTTTGATGAGATAAGAGAGGTCACCGAGTTTGCACAGAAACTCCAACAAAAAGCAATCCTTGCAGTCTACAAAGCCGCTGAAGCGGAAACCTTTGGAATCATAGTTGGTCTTAAGGAAGGTCAATTTTCCAAAACTACAGCACTGAAATTCAGAAAGGAGCTTGAAAAAGCTGGTAAAAAAGTGCAACTCTTTGCTTTAACAGAGATCACAGATGACAGGCTAGGTAACCTAAAAGGAATTGATGCTTTCATTCAGGTTGCGTGTCCAAGAATATCTACGGATAATCATTTTCACAAACCAGTGCTTTCTACACCACAGGCAAATGCACTTTTAAAATTGTTAAAAAATGAAAGCATAGAGGAGTTTTTGCAAATTCCACATTGGCTATAAACAATTATAATCAACAGGCGCGAAAATTCTACATTGTCTGAATTTAGTTTACCAGGGGATAAAGTGGCAACAATAGAAGAGTTTGAAACAGGTAACAATACGTTTGATGATGGACACACCATACGATCAGTAGTAATAGGCACAAAAGAATTTGATAAAACTCATCGAATTGCAAAGATCAATCAAATAAAGTCACCAGCTGTTCCTCAGGTAAATGATCTAATAATTGGCAATGTGGCTGCACTGATGAACAATATGTTTGCTGTTAATATTTTATACATAAACAACAAGCCAACACATTCTGGTCTAGAATGCATCTGTCAAGCTAGAGGAGCAAAAAAAAGAATTATCGCAAGAGTAAGCGATGTAGTCATGGTCAAGATAATTAGTCATCTAAATGGAGCAATTCATGGTTCTATTAGCGAACCAGAACTTGGAGTTTTGTTTACCAAGTGTAACAAATGTGCTAGCAGAGTGGTACAGATAGGTGCTAATGTAAAATGTGTAGAGTGCGGCTATATCGAAGAAAGAAAGCTGTCAAGTAAATTTGGAAACGGCGATTTTATAAAACTAGGATCCCAGTAAGTGTAATGCCTAAAGCTTCATTCCAAGGAGAGAGGGGTGCTTATAGTGAAGCAGCAGCATTACATTTTTTTAAAAATGATTTAGAAACCATCCCACATCCCACGTTTTATGATGTTTTAGAATCAACCGAAAAAGATAGGACAGACTATTCCGTACTTCCGATTGAAAATTCTCTAGAAGGAAGTGTGGGCGAAAGCTATGATCTTCTTTTGTCAACTTCCCTTAATGTAGTTGGAGAGATCTATTACAGGATACAACATTGTTTATTGGGATTTGATGAACTTGAAAAGATAGATACTGTGTATTCACATCCTCAAGCACTAGGACAGTGTAGAAGATTTATTCAAGAACACAAACTCAAACCTATTCCTACTTATGACACAGCAGGTAGTGTAAAGATATTACTTGAAATAAAAAACAAAAATGCTGCATGTATTGCAAGCAAGACCGCTGCCGAGATATACAAAGTTCCCATAATTCAAGAGAATGTCGAAGATAACGCAAATAATTATACCAGGTTTCTAATTCTAGCAAAGCAAAAACACGAAAAGACCGGAAAGGACAAGACTTCAATAATTTTTTCCATAAAACACATTCCAGGTGCACTCTACAGAATTCTTGAAAAATTCAACTCAAGTAAGATAAATCTAACAAAGATCGAATCTAGGCCAACAAAAAGCACTCCGTGGGAATACAATTTCTACGTTGATTTTGAAGGCCATGAAAGCGAATCTCACATAGGTGATGTATTGACTAAGATTAAAGAAGAAACTATCTTTCTTAAGATACTAGGCTCATATCCTCGTGCAGAACTTGTCTAAAATCCTCGCGGTTTTCTCACTGTAAAAACAGCACTAATTCCAATAATGATGACTCCAGATATTATTGGAAGCATGTGTTTGGCGAACTCGATTGGATTGCTAATGAATTCAAGTGTTCCAGATATTTTTACCTCAGAATCTCCAGTATTTGCAATCTCAATTCTGTGTTGTCCGTCTTGTACTCCATACCAATCTAGTTTAGCTTCATTTTTGAAATCATTATCTAGTTGAAAGCTATCTGCAGGAGTCTTAATCTTAACATGAAATGAACTTCCTGTAACATTTAGTATTTGATGGAACTGTTCATTTGCATCAAACTGATAGACAGTATTTCCACCCTTTGCAACTGTTTCATCAATTGATAATGTCTGTTTCCCAAATGAAGGGATTAAAAAGACAGATCCCCAAATGATCAGAAAAATTCCTATCCCGATTCCAATTGCAGTCTTTTTGGTAATCATTGAACCAACTAGTTTGTATACTATATTTAAAAGTGAATTACATCAGATCCACGTCATGTGGTTGGCTTTCAGCAAAACCAGCCCGTGACATTTTCATAAATTCAGCATTTTCTTGCATTTGCTGAATTGTATTTGCACCGCAATAACTCAATCCAGATCTTATTCCACCAGTTAGTTGTTTTATGATATCTGTTACACTTCCCTTGTATGGAACCATCGCCTCTACACCTTCGGCAACATAATCATTAAGATCTTCACTTATCGATACGTTTCCAGTTTCTTTTGATTTTCTTCCAAGCGATGCATAAAATGAGGCCATTCCTCTATAGATCTTGAATCTTTTTCCATTTTTCATCACAGGCGAACCTGGACTCTCATCAGTACCTCCAAGAATACCTCCCACCATTATAGTGGAGGCACCAGCTGCTAACGCTTTAGTGGCATCGCCCGATGTTCTTATTCCACCATCAGAAATTATTGGAATATCGTATTTTTTTCCAATTTTTGCACAGTCAAGTACTGCAGTTAGTTGAGGCACTCCAGAACCCGTAATCACTCTTGTAATACAAATAGAACCAGAACCCACTCCTACTTTGACGGCATCCACGCCTGCTTTTATCAAATCCTCAGCGCCATGAGATGTTGCTACATTTCCTGCGATTAGTTCAGATGTCGGAAAGGCCTTTTTTATCAACCTGACTGTGTTGATGGCATGGTCGCTATGGCCATGAGCTATATCAACAACAATTGCATCAGCGCCTGCTTCAAGTAGTGCTTCCGTTCGTTCCATAAAGTCACCCTTTACCCCTACCGCGGCTCCAACAAGAGGTCTTCCTTTTTTATCCTTTGCTGCAGCGGGATAGTTGTCGATATTCATAATGTCTTTACTTGTTATCAAACCTTTTACAATCCCTTTCTCATCAACAAGTGGAAGTTTTTCAATCCTGTTTTCTTGAAGAATTTTTTTTGCTTCTGAACCATTAATTCCTGATTTAGCAGTCACTACATCACTTGTCATGATATCTTTGACAAGTTTTGTGCTTTCAGATTCAAACATGATATCACGACTTGTTAGAATCCCTACTAACTTTGAATCAGAGTCAGTTACCAAAAGACCTGATACTTCTTTTTCTTTCATGTAGCTCATGGCTTCTCTGACAGTTTGTTCGGGTTTGATAAAGTAAGGATTTTCAATAATCACGCTTCCAGATCGTTTGACCTTAAGTACCTCATTAACCTGTTCTGAGATTGTAAGAAATCTGTGTATCACTCCAATTCCACCCTCGCGTGCCATTGCAACGGCCATGGCAGATTCTGTTACTGTATCCATATTTGCACTGATGATTGGAATGTTAAGTGAGATGTTCTTTGATAGTTTGGTTTGTAGGTTTGTTTGAGATCTTGTTACTATACTGGAGCGTTTGGGTACTAGGAGCACATCGTCAAAAGTTAGTCCTTCCCGGATTTCCAACTAAACCTTCTAGTCTAGAATAAAATTCCGTTATAAGCCTTTCCTGAATCGATGCGATAATTTTTGTGATATGCTAACAACTTCCTTTGTTTCTTGAACATTATGGGTTCTGATGATATCAGCACCATTGAGCACAGCTATTGATTCAGCAGCAAGTGAACCATACAGTCTTTCATCTGGACTGTCAGTTTGCAATAAATTTCCTATAAAGGATTTGCGCGAGACAGAAACAAGTATTGGATGGTTTAGTTTTATCTTTGATAAATTATTTAGAATTAAGAGATCTCTTTCTACCCAATCTGAGTTTATTCTTGTAAAAAACTTGCCTTTTCCTTTTTTTCTAAAAAACCCTATAGCAGGATCTACGACAATGTGATTTGTAGAGATATGTGCAGATTTTGCAATCTGTATGCTTTCATGCAAAAGATTCCTCGTTTGACTTAGCAGGTTGCCCCTAACTAGATTTTTACTAAACGCACATAATATCAGTGATGGACCATATTTTTCTACAATCTTGGGCATCTCTTTATCATATTTTAAACCTGAAATATCATTAATTATTTCAACTCCTAGTTCAAGTGCTGATTTTGCAACTTCTGATCTGCATGTATCTACAGAAATTGGAATGTTTGAGATTCTTTGAATTATTTTAATAGATTTAGTTATCCTATCCGATTCTTTTTTTTGTGGAATTATTGTTTTCAAGTAAGGGGCTGTAGACATTCCTCCTATGTCTATAAAATCTGCTCCTTGTTCTTCGATCTCTCTAGTTTTTCTAATTATCGTCTCCTTACTAGTTGCTATGGATTTTTTAAAAAAGGATTCTGGGCTTAGGTTTAGTATTCCCATGATTCTCACAGGATTTGAATTCCCAACAGAGATTGAACCTAACTTACTCACATGGTTTATGATTGACCACCTCTAAATTTAGATTTACATGAGCATCTCCGGATGGGAAAAAAAATATACTGAAATTTTAAAAAAATTCAAATTTAGCAGAAAAGAAGATACTGAATCCGCAAGGATCTTAAATTCTATTTTAAAGAAACGAATTTCTATAAAAAAATTAGAGAAAAAGATCAAAAATCAAACAGTGTTTGTTGTTGGTGCAGGTTCTTCGCTTGTTTCATCCGTACCAGTATTAAAAAAATACAAAAACATTGCAAAAATTGTAGCTGATGGTGCAACTAGAGCATTAATTGAAAATAAAGTAAAGCCAGATGTAGTGGTAACGGATCTTGATGGTGAACCAGAATTTCTAAAAAAAGCAAGTAAGAATGGAGCAATAATGGTGGTTCATTCGCATGGTGATAACATGAAAAAATTATCTCTGGCATCAGAGTTTAGAAACTGCATTGGAACTACAGAGGGACGACCATTTGGACATATACACAATTTTGGAGGTTTTACTGATGGAGATCGTTGCGTATTTCTTGCCAGGTATTTCAAAGCAAAAAGAATTATCTTATTTGGTATGGATTTTGGCTCAAGAATTGGTAGATATTCAAAGATCAAGGTTCATGATAGACCGACCAAGTTAAGAAAGCTACAACATGGCAAGAAACTTTTGGAATGGCTTGCCTCAAAGGACAATTCTGGATTATACACCACAAAACCCATTAAGGGATTCACAAGAATACGTGCTTTTGATCTAGAGAAGCTAGTCTTAGAATAATCGTGTTTTAATATTTACTATGTATAGATATATATTAATATAAGACAACTATTTAGTATATTTGACTATATTATGGCACAGGAATTAATAGGTGTTTCGGAAAAATTAGAATCGTTCCTTGAGAGAAAGTTTCGATACTCAAAGAGCTATGCAACAAGAAGAACATACAAAACTGCAATTCAGAGATTTCAAGATTTTCTTTTAACAAAATGTAGTCTTAGTTTGGATGAAGCATTATCAAAGCTCCAAAACAAACAACTTGATCCATTAGAAACACTTGATCAATTCTTTAGCTTCCTTTCAGACTTTAGGACAAAAAGAGGAAGTGGCAGATATAGTAATGCATCCATTTCACTTTACATAACGGCGGTCAAAGAATTTCTTAACTCAGAGAATCTTCACATTTATGCTGAAGACCTAAAGCAAAAGTTTCGATTTCCAAAAAAAGAGATAATTTACGAAGAGGGGCTGACTAAGGAAAAAATTGTCAGGGTACTTCACAACTCTTCTCCTAAACTGCAGACTGCAATACTGATGTGTGTTTCCTCAGGAATGCGCCTAGGTGAGCTTGTACAGCTTAGAGTGAGCGATATTGATTTTAGCACAAATCCAACAACAATTCACCTTAGAAAAGAGACAACAAAAACTAGGCAAACAAGGCTTACCCACATTACGGCGGAGGGAACAAAATGTCTCAAGGACTACATGCGAAGAAAACTTGGGTGGTCTGAAGGGAAAATCTCTGACCAGTATCTTTTTTTACCAAACGAACGTGACTTTTCAGAACCAATTGTATACAACAGGGCCGTTAGAACTTCCTGCACCTCATTACAATTGAATTTGTTGAGTGTAATTAGAACAGTTCCCGAACTATATCAAAAAAATGAGAATGGGAGAAACAGTATCCATTTTCATGCCTTTAGAGCCTGGTTTAAAACTCAGGTGACTAATGCTCATCAATCCGATTTTGCAGAAGCATTGATGGGCCATCAAAGTATCAAACTCATGTATTATAGAAATAATCCAAAGGAAAGGTTGAAAACATATTTGGAAGTTGAATCTGCTCTTACTATTTCTGATCTTTCAACTATAGAAAACACAGTGGAAGGTTTGCAGAAAAAAGTAGAGTTTCTTACAACTGAACTTGAGAAAGTAAAGCAATGGCGTGAGGTTTCTACCAAATATGAAGGCATTAGTTCCAATTAAGTTCAGATACGGAATGATTGATCAATAAAGATTGATTTAACATATACAAAAAATGAATTTTGATTTCCAAAGTTGGCAAATAAGATTAATATAGTTTAATTTGTAAAAAAAAATACGAATACAAAAAAAACTCTCTTTTTCTTTTTTCTGATTCTTACCACACCATTTCTATCAATAACATCAATCCAACCATCCTTTGCGTTTGAAAGTCACATTTTTGGTGGAAATGGTGACCACAATGGAGATCCCAATCATGAAGATATTACCAATGAGGGGCTTTGGTTCCTTAAATCTGATGTAAGGAAAGGGATAGTGGATGAACACGGCAAACTTGACCTGAGTACACAACAAGCCCCATCAAATCACTTTGATGATTGTGAATTTTCCGGAAGTGTCACAGAAATTAATGACCAATATCAGGAAATGCTCCCTTATTTGAAACCCGGTAAATCAGATTTCTCCCTTGGTCTTGCTGGAGATGATTTTGGACAGGCTCTTCATATTATTCAAGATTTTTATTCACACTCAAACTGGGTGGAAATCAAACAATATAGTAACCATCTTCCAAGTTTGGTTCAGAAAAAAGATCTGATTGATAGCGGGAGTAGGCATTGGACTATGATGAAACCAATGAAGCCACTACCAAATAATCCAGACATTATAGTAGTTGAAGGAGAAGAAAAAAAAATTCCTCCCCATTGGACCATAAACACAGCATTTGGAAATAAAGTTCCTCAGATTACAATTTCGGGAAAATCCTTCAAAGGATTGATTTCCGGATCCACCTATTTTTCAGATGATTGTCCTGACAACCTTGCTATTGGTCATTGGAGCAGTTCTCTTGCGGGTAAAACCGGTGGAACGGGTTTTCCGCCTCAAGGAACAAACAATGATGGTTTAGCCAAGGATAGCATTCTCTACTCACCTTATTATTCAGCTGCAAGAGCACTGGCAGTGGCTCAAACAACACAGGAATGGTGCAGATTAGTAAGTATGGTTCAAGCAAAATACGGTCAGGCAGGAGTTGATAATTTATTTGATAAATGGGTAGCTGATCCATATTCAGCATCTAGCGCATGTTCTTGTCTTTCTCCCCCCTCAGGCATCGTTAGTTGGTGGCCTGGTGACAATAATGCAAATGATGTGGTTGGAACAAACCATGGAACATTGCAAAATGGTGCCACATACGGAGCTGGGGCTGTTAGCCAAGCATTTAATTTTGATGGAATTAATGATGGTGTAGTTATCCCAAACGATGGAAACAATAATGTACCATCAACTGGCTTTAGTGTAGAGTTTTGGATGAAAGCCGATTCAAGTCAACCTAATACCATATGGACTGTGGTGGACAAGTCGCATGGATTTACAGACAGTACTGGATGGACATTTCAGGGAAATTCAGGAACAATATCATTCCATATTGGCGCCGGAGGGGGAGGAAACGTAAATTTCCCAGGAGTCAGTTCAATTAACAGTGTGCTTGATGGCAATTATCATCATGTTGCGGGAACATGGGATGGTAGTATGATTAGATTATACATAGATGGCACATTACAGGGCCAGACACCTCTGACCAACCCTGTAAATAACAGTCGAGATTTAAACTTGGGATTTGCCTGGGGTGGTGGAAATCCAATACGTTTCTTTAGCGGAAATGTTGATGAGCTCTCAATTTACAGTGAGGCACTTACGCAAGAACAAATTAAATCAATTTATGATGTAGGATCTTCAGGAAAGTGTAAAGGTACATAATCTAATAATTACTCAAGTCCAGAAACTATCAAAATTTAGATTTTTTTTAATCCTGTGTTTAACAATAATTAAAACAAATTTTCAACCGTTCATTATATCGGTTTTGGTTTTTTGTGTATGAATGTAGAAATAAAAGATTTAAGTGATAAAACGGAAAAATTCAAACCTGTAATAATGACTCATTGGGATCAAATTGACCCTCTGGTCTGAGTTTTTTATAAATTGATTCAGCCTCACGTTCAAAAAAATAATAATCATACTCGTCGATATCTTGATCTCTATAGGAAGGATTTTCAACTTTTCCCTCAATTAGAGCTCGATAATTTTTTCTATAAACTTGAGCTATTATCGTTGCCCATCCTCTGAACAATATTTCCGTCAAATCAAAACCACGCATATCTCCTTTTACTTTGCTATCAGCAAAATCTTTGAATTGTTTGGTCAAATTTCCAATGACAAGCGATGAAATGTGAAACTTATCAACTAGATCTCTAAATATTTCCTGATTTTTGAAGGCTAGAAAAGATAGATCATCGCTAGGAGTGAGTGTGGGAGATATTTTACTCCAATCATACATATCGTAGATTGCCCACTCAACATTTCCTATTTCACTGAGATTGGTCTTTCTCATATAATTAATTAATATAAATAGTGCAGTGCAATATTTCATGTGATCAAAGAATAGTTCGGAAAATTTTTGATCAGTATAACTTTCAATTATTTTAAGAAAATTTTGAATAAGATAATTTTCCTCTAGTGGAACTTCCAGTGATGCCAGCAACCCTTTGAAAGTTAGATGATAAAGAATTGGTTTTACTTGTATTCCTTTTCCAAATGCATTTTTTATTTCTCTGTGAACCTTTGTTGATTTTCTAGCAGCTAAATAACCATTTTCCGCAAGCCTATGCGTATTCCAATCGGCTACTCTTTTTGTTAATCCAATCGTGTTCTTAATCTGACTCTTATTCATCGGACCATCTTCTGCAATTCTTAACAATATTGAATGCTGAATTTCTTTTAAATCGAATAATCGTCTCGAAAATTCTGTGATTATTTCTGGTAGTTTATAGGATGAATTAGTGGTCTTTTTTATGTACCTATGATGCTCATTTTTATCATATTTCATGCGTAAATTAATGTACAATAATAATGTTCATTATATTATAAACATTATGTGGATTATGACAAAGAAAACAAGTATAGCTCTATCAAAAAAGATACGGGATGAACTCGCTGCACTAGGAACAAAAGATCAGAATTTTGAAGAAATCATTGTACAACTCTTAAAAAAATGGGAGTTTGAAAAATGACTTTGGAAACATTCACTTGCAAATGCGATGGTAAGAAAACAATACGATTAACACTAGATGGTGGAATTTGTGGATTATATGAATTAGAACTTTGTAGAAATTGCTATTCTAGACACAATAAAAAATTTTTAATTCAAGAGGAGCAGCTGAAATGATAAAAGAAATTTATTTTTGTAATAGATGCAAAAAAGAAATTTCCGCTATCGATTTAGAAATTGTTGCAACACAATACCAGAGATTTGATTATTGCTCAAAATGCTTCATCACAGTTGAAAACTTTTTGAAGGGAAACTGTGACAAGAAATGACTCAGGAAATTAAAGAATTTACAACAAAGTTTGATCCAAGAGATCCTCTAATTTTAGATAAAATTGCGTACAGCTACCAGAAAAAAATCGTAGGTGAAACTGATATCATAAAATTTTTAGTTTGCTGTTATGTGTCAAAGGATCTACCGCGAATTTATAGACTTCACAATATCATAATAAGTCAATCAAGTGCGGGAAAATCCTCACTTGTAAGGACAGTAGCAGAACCATTTTCAAAATATGTTGTGGACTATACAAACTTCACATCTGCTTTTTTGAAAAGACAGGAAGGTTCTATGGATGGCAAAATCCTCCTTCTTGAACAGATGGAAAAAACCAATGAAAAACATGAAGCAAGTATGTTGGATCTCAAATTTCTCATGTCTGAAGGCAAGCTGAAAGTAGGTGTAGTTGAGAAGGATGACAAAGGTAAAAACAAGCCTATTACACTTGAGGTCTCTGGAATACCTGTCTTTGTGTCCACATCAACAAACATGAGGATAGACCCAGAATCTCTTAACCGTACATTTCTTACACAAGTTGACGAGTCCACAGAGCAAACTCAGAGGATAATTAGTCATCACCTTGACAACTTTTCAAGTTTAAAAATAAATAACCAATGGGGAGAAGAACTTGCTCATCTAACAGCTTTAGTTGAAAAATATCGAGAACTTGCTTGGCAAGTAAGAGATATTGTTTTACCATTTGCTGAAAAACTAAAAGGAAAGATTCCTTGTGAAAATCTAACTATTCGGAGAGACCTGCCAAAGATACTTGGACTTACTGCAGTAATTGCGTTTGTTCATGCATCAAACCGTTATCGTATACAATACCCTGGTGGAACTGATTTTCTTGTTGGATCATTTGGAGAGACAGAAAAAAGATTTCAATATACGATAATTGCAGAACCAGAAGACTTCAAAGAAGCACTGGTAATTGCAGGAGCTGCAATCAAACAAACGTTAAACAAGGTCAACGAAGTTTCTATGAATCTTTATGCAAGGATTTTAGAAATGTATGACAACAAGACTTACAATTCTACACCAGACCAAAGTGGAAAACCGGAAGGTCTAACAGTAAAAGAGGTAGCTGAAAAAATGGTAAAAAGTGAAAACAGAACAAGGGAGTTGATGAACCAGCTAGAGCAAGCTGGTTATCTTAATAGAGACAGGACATCAAAAGAGCACAAGTTTATTCCAACTGGAAAAAAGTTCTCAGATCTTGACATAGAAGAGCTGACCTTTACAAAGGAAGAATTTGAAGATTGGAAAAATAGAGAGATTGCAAGACATGGTCACACACTTACTGTAATAGAACCATCGTGTCATGTTGAGGAGAGTAAAGATGTCACGAAATAATCAATCGTGCCTAAATTATGCCACGAATGAGCAAATCGTGCCATGTTTAAGCTTTTTTGTACGTCACGAAATCAGGAGAGAAAGAATATCATGTTAGCCACCGAAGAAATAAAGAAATTGCCAAGCTGGATGCGTTTAGACAAAGATATCAAGATGTTAGAAAAAATGAGGAAACATCTTGTTTTGGAAAGGGAAGCGACTAACGACCACAAGGTCATTGATCGTTGTGCTAAGAGGATTCTACAACTGGAAAAAACCATAAAGAAATTAGAACGAACGTGGGAGAGGATGACAAATATCTGAAATTTCAAGTGTAAGTAATGAGTTTATCAAAGAGAATCTAGACCAAACTAGACCAAAACTTCCAAAAAAAAGCGGGCCATACACGAAGATCGAAAAGGAAAAAAGATTGAATGAAGTATATCGCTTACATTTTGATTATGGGTATTCTGCGAGAAAAATAGCTGAACTTATGAAAGTAAACAGACATACAATAGATGGTGATTTAGATTATTGGTATTCAAGAGTAACAAAACATTACAATCTTTTTAACCCAGAACATGCAGTCATTTTCAAATTAGAAAGAATGGAAACACAAAGAACTAGACTCCGAGATATGTTAGATAGGACTCAGGATATATCTGAAAAAATCACAATTGAGAGATTAATATTCGATCTCGAAAGTAAGATGATAAACACAGACATGCGACTCACAGAATCAATTCATAGGGTTCACACCAATTATACGAACATGGTAAACGATTATCTTAAAAAACATGGACATCAAGAGCGATTCATGACCTTTGCAGACCTTGTAAGTTTGCCAAACAAATCACATGAAAAAATCAAATCAATAATCAATGCCTACAGGAAAGGAGTTTAGAGGACATTATGTTGTATCGCAGATCACAGAAAATGATTTTCCTAGATTGTACACTTATCTTTCTAAAAATGAGTTGATTAGAAAATATATTTCAACGTAGATGATGATTGAATTATGATTAAATTTTGATTGCCCCATGTTCTATAAGGTATTGAATACCTTTGATAAAATCATCTTCAGAAATTTGTCCACTTGCCCACCAGCCAGCATTTTTTTTAATCCATGAAGGAATTTTTTGATCTAAAGATCCTGTACTAGATTTAGTTTCTGGGATGTTGATTATTTTCTGTTTGATAAGAAATTGAATCCCTTGTACGAAATCTGAATCTCCAACAGCGCCTTCCGACCACCATAATGCATTTTTCTTTACCCAGCTTGGAATTGTTTCTTTTTCTACGTCATCTTGCATTGTCTGCTGGGATGTGGATTTTTCACTTACTACTACAAATGAAACAGGCGTACTGGTCTGATCAAGATATTTTGCAAGAATTTTGTATTTACCCACTACAAAACTCTTGTCTGCTAGAATCGTCATTTTATAACTACCGTCAGAACCTGCAATTGTCTTTAATTCCTGGATTGTTCCATCAGGCTTGGTTAATTTAATTTCCACACTTTGCCCTTTCATATAACCATTAACCTTACCTGATACTGAAACCTCAGTTGACGAGTGTGTCTTGAAAAGAATTTCATTTGGACTAACGCCAAGTGTGCCAAATGGTGATGATGACTCTGATTCAAGCTTTGTAAACGTTTGTGAGGGCGTACCTCCTAGAAGGGAATCAATTCCAGCCGCAGCTTTTAATGAATATGCAATAGCACCATTATCTGATAGAGTGTTTCCGTACCTAAATTGCTCCTTTGCTTTTTCTAGATTTGCTTCTATGCTGTTTACTTCTCCAGATTTGTAATCTGAAGGGTTACTATTCCTAAATGTAACCAAATCTGCTTCAATTTTTTTGGTCAATGAAACCAATACTCCGTTTGATACATACTCTCTTTCAAATTCGGTAAAAGAGTGAGATCCAATTCCACAAATATCTCCATAGATAAGTTGGTAGAGTATTCCACATCCTGATGGTGGCATGGAATATGTCATTGGGCTAGCGTACCAATTCCAGTAAGTGTTCCTATCATATGCAGATTTTTTTCCATCCCAGCCATCGAATGGATGAGCGAGCCCTAAAGTATGACCTACCTCATGTAAAACCAGATCTGACAAACCAATCTTGTTCTCCCATATGTCCTCATCATCAGTTACTGCGAAAGCGCAACATGCTTTGCTAGGATTATCAAGTAATGCAGGAGCAAATCCCATGATGCCAATTTGATCCAAATAAACTGGAGAAGTGTTAACCGAAATTACAACTGGTATTGTTCGTGATGAATCAGTGATACCGATTCGTTCCTCATTATTCGTTGGGTGTCTTTCAGATGCCCAAGATAACAGATGTGGTTGGATATTTGTAGAGTTTAGTAGATTTACAGAGTATTTGTAATCTCCATATTCATAATCAACTGGAATTTGTGCACGTTCTAATTCTTGTTTAAAATCATAAGATATTCCACTTGTCTGTCTTTTTTCAAAGGATAACTGTATATCCCATTGAGAAAAAGGATAAAGATATTCTAATTCTGATTTAATCGCATTTTCGTCTAAAAATGTTACTGCTGTTTGAGGGGTCAATCCAACTTCCATGCTTGGCTGAGAGTAAAATACTAGGTCAATAACGTAATGATCTGCGTAGTCAACAGGATAAAGAAAAGACGGAGTGATTACATGTAATAATGCACTGTTAACATGAGAACTTACAAGATCTCCAAGACAAGAATTTTCTGTACAGTCGTTTAAATTTTGCATATGGGATGGAACATACCACTGCGAGTTTTCAAAATCCAATTCCACCCATGGCACAGCATAAAGATCAAAAAAATAGACATTATAATTTCCACCATACCCCATAAATCCAACCGCACCATGATCTGTTTTAGTAGATTTGTCGGTGTTTTTTACATAATAATTATGAAGGAAATCTACCTTGTCAAGACTGTCCTTAATGAAAATTAGATTTGCGGAATTGGGCTTGTTTAGATTAGGATCATCAGCAATGAGGTTTTTGTAAATATACTCCTCTACTTTTTCGGCATCAATTAATCCATAGGTTATATCCTCTAGTTCAGGATGTTCTACTTTTTGCCACCATTCCTGCCAGATTGGAAAATTGAGTAGGTTTTCTCCAAAAATAGGAGTCGCATATTTTCCATCTTTCATAAACGAAAACAGATCAGTGCTATCTTTTTCAGATGCAGAAAGGAAATTGTATTCATAATTGTATTTTATACCTGCAGGTTCACCGGAAGATTCTACAATGGGTTTAAAACTGGAACGAAGGTTATTTTTCACATCTGCTATCTCTGTGGATGACCAGGTATCTCCAACAAGAAGTATGTTAATTTGTAGTGTTTTCTCTAAAATTATTTCCTGATCTGCAGATGATTCATTGTAGACAGTTGATTGAGCATTTGCACTATTAAAACCAGGATAGAAGGTTGCCATACAAAGTGTCAAGATTATAAATACAAGATATGTTTTTGATTTCATTTAACGTACTAGATTTTTTGTACCATAAAATAATTCTGGTAACTAAATAATTGAAAGTAAGTTATTTTCACAGATTACATTAATTTTATGAAATTTTTTGTAATTGTTTACTCGTAATAAACTAATTCAGTTCTTAGTTTTCTTTTTGTAATTCTCTAATAATTCCTTCAAGGCATCATCAAGAGTAGGAATCTTCCCAGTCCTAGCTTGTATTTGACCCATTATCTTCAGTAGATCTGTATGGGTGTCCTTTTTGATGAGAATCGTAGTTTTGTCCTTCAAGACTATACATATCTACCATATCTGGTATATATTAGATCTACAAATTATTCCAAAAAAACCTGCTTATACCAACTTTAAACTTGTTTTAATATTTATTATCCATGCATCTTTAAAAAATACATGGATTATTCTGAGGATCAGATTCGTGAAATTTTAGAATTAAAAGAGTGGCTTTCAGATGAAGTTGAAAAGCGTAGGAATGAAATTGAGAAACTCGAGAATAATCTTGCCATTTTAGATTCAGTCTTGAAGCAATCAAGTTTTAGCAAAGCATCATCATTGAGACACACCCAAGAAAAAGTGCAATCCATTGCATCGGAAATGGAGAGCTCTGTAATACCAATAAAAACTGGAAATAATACAGTTATTGCAAATGCTCGTGTATCCGCAAAAGAAGTTGTAATAATTCCATCAGATGATGTCAAGCTAGATGTAGAAACACAACCATTCAAATCGTTTTTCTTGGGAAGGATAATTGCTGGGATGGAGAGCAAAGATAATTTAGACGTCCAGAATGGAAAGATTGATCCAGATTCAGTGATAAATTGCATAATAAACAAGGATGGTACCACGATAAGGGAGATCTTGATAAAGAATTATCGTGAACGGGAAAGAGTCAATGAGATAGTAAATACAGCAGCATGGTCATTTTCCCGCATGATTGAGAATTCTAAAAAGTGAAGTTATGGATAAGATAGTTGTACTAGATTTTGGTTCACAGTATAGCCATTTGATTTGTAGAAGAATTCGTGAGTTTTCAGTATATGCCGAACTAGTTCCATTTGATATTTCGCTTGAGGAATTAAAAAAAATCAATCCCAAAGGAGTCATCTTTGCTGGAGGCCCTGCTAGTGTTTACAATAACGGTTCTCCTAGACCACAAGATGGGATTTTTGAGCTAGGATTGCCCGTACTTGGAATCTGTTATGGCCATCAACTAATAGTAGATAATTTTGGCGGCAAGGTAAAGCGCGCAAATAAAGAATATGGGTCTTCATCTCTTATGGTAGACAGTGATTCCGATCTGTTTTCTGGTATGGGAAAATCGATTAGGGCGTGGATGAGTCATGGTGATGCGGCAGAAAAAATTCCAAGTGGTTTTGAGATAATTGGACATACAGAAAATTCTTACGCTGCAGCAATAGCAAACCGACAGAGATTAATCTATGGCATACAGTTTCATCCAGAAGTAGTACATACTGAAAGAGGCACCGAGATTTTGAAAAATTTTGTGATAAATATTTGTAATGCAAAACAAGATTGGACCATAGAAAATTTCATAGAAAATACAGTGAAAGATATTTCCAAAATTGACGGTAATGTATTGTGCGGGATTAGTGGTGGAATAGATTCTACAGTAGCTGCTCTCCTGATTCAAAAAGCGATAGGAAAGAGGTTAAAGTGTGTCTTTGTAGACAATGGTCTCTTGCGATTAAACGAGGAAAATGAAGTAGAGGAGATGTTCAAGAACAATTTCGCTGTTAATTTTACACGTATAGATGCAAAAGAGAAATTTCTTTCAAAGTTAAAGGGCATTAAAGATCCAGAACAAAAAAGGATGATAGTAGGCGAGCAATTCATTCAGATATTTACCGAGTTTGCCGAAAAGAATGGCCCTTTCAAATGGCTTGCTCAGGGGACACTTTATCCAGATGTCATTGAGAGCGGCGTATCAAAGGGACCCGCTGCAGTCATAAAGACTCATCATAATGTTGGAGGTCTACCTTCCTGGCTCGATATGCAAGTTTTGGAACCACTACGTTTCCTTTACAAAGATGAAGTGAGAAAAGTTGCAAAGGCACTTGGAGTACCAGATAAACTATCAAACAGACACCCATTTCCAGGACCTGGTCTTGCAGTTAGAATAATTGGTGAGGTGACGCCAGAGAAATTGAACATCTGCAAGCTTGCAAGTAAGATTGTTGAAGACGAGCTTGTATCATCTGGATGGTATGACAAAGTCTGGCAAGCTTATGCAGCAGTAGGAGATGACAAAGCAGTGGGAGTGGTTGGAGATGAAAGAAAATATGGCCATATCGTTGTTGTTCGTGTAGTAAATTCTATAGATGCAATGACTGCGGATTGGACTAGACTCCCTGCAGAAGTTTTAGAGAGAGTAAGCAATAGAATCACAAATGAAATCGATGGTGCTGCATGGGTTAGCTATGTAATTTCAAGTAAGCCTCCTGCTACTATAGAACCGCAATAAAAATGGTTAACCCCCTTTTTGTTCGAGAAAAATTAATAAAATTTTGTAACGAATGATAGGGTTTCTTGCAATGTTGGAGGATCTCCATTAGAACTGTTTACATAAAGTGATGCAGCAGCATTTGAAAAGAGCAATCTTTCTTTTACCTCAAGACCTGCCAGATATCCTAAGATATTTGCAGCATCCCATACATCGCCTGCGCCAGTAACAAATCTCACCTCTGTCGGGATAGATTTTACAAATTCTGTTTCCTTTCCATTTGACCAAAATGCTCCATTTGAGGTGTGCAAATCGATAGTTATAGAAATTTTTTCTGAGAGATTAGAAACAAGCTTCTTAGTCTCTTCCTCATTTGAAATGTTTCCAAGATCAAATTGTTTTAGCAAGATATTGCATTCGTTCTCATTTAGACATAAAGAGTCTAAGCTTGAAGCCAATTCATATAACGCTTCTTTGAATTCCCCAGGTCTTGGTTGGATGTCGGCAGGATCTAGGACATGGAGTGATTTTTCTGAATTGCCAAAAACAAACTTGCAGAGTTCTGTACCTTTTTCGTTGCTTGCCCAATTTGTAACTATGACTGCATCAGCTTTTTTAATTACGTCTATTTCCTTTTGACCCAATTTTTCAGGTCCAAAATTTTCGTTATCACCAAGGTCAGAAAGCATTATGTTTACAGGTCTTCCATTATTGCTAAACTCTAGTGACGTAGTTATGCCAGGTTTTCCATCTATTAAAAACAAGGAGCTATTTGAAAATTCAGAAAATGTTTCTTGTAAAAGATGAGAATTTGTTTTGTTTGCTACAGTAATTAACGAAACTGGGGCTCCAAGTTTTGCCAATGCGTATGCTACATTTGTTGCATTTCCACCCTTTAGATCTGTTTGTGGGATTCCTCTTATACTTCCACCCTGCTGACTCTTTTTTGAGATTAAATCGTACAGTGCAGCAATGTTTTGGATCTTTATTATTCTGTCTAAAAAAAAATCGCTTAAAACAACCACAGAACCTACAATGTTAAGATTCTGCAGCTTCTCTAACATGAGAAATTTTTAGCCCATTGGTGGACGCGGTGGTCCGCCTCCGCCTTTACCGGATGAGGCAATTACATCATCGATTCTTAGGATCATACAGGCAGCTTCTGTGGCCGATTTTATTATCTGCTCTTTGACAGCAGCAGGCTCTACTATATCAAGAGAGTACATGTCTGCTATGCGCGTGTTTCTTGCATCTATTCCAGTCCATTTTTTGCCTTGTGCTTGTTTTGCTCTTAGGGTAATCATGGTATCAATTGGATCCATTCCAGCATTCTCTGCAATCGTTAGTGGAATGATTTCTAGGGCTTCCGCATATTTTTTGATTGCAAGTTGTTCTCGTCCTTCAAAGCGATCTGCCCAGTCTTTAAGACCAGAAGACAAGTATGCTTCTGGAGCGCCACCACCTGCAACAATTGCTGGTTTTTCAATTACATCTTTTACTACCATCAAAGAGTCATGCATTGATCTATCAACTTCGTCTACTACTCGTTGTGAGCCACCTCTTAGAAGCAGAGTTACTGCATGTGGATTTCTGCAGCCCTCTATGAAGACCCACTTGTCAGCCTCAACTTTTTTTTGCTCTACATGTTCTGCAGAACCAAGGTCTTTAGATGTTAGATCATCGATGTTTGTACTAATTCTTCCACCGGTTGCCTTGGCAAGCTTTGTCAAATCGCTTTCTTTTACTCGTCTGACTGCAAGTATTCCTGCCTTTGAAAGATAATGTTGTGCAATGTCGTCGATTCCTTTTTGACAGATCAAAACATTTGCTCCTACCTCAATTATTTTATCAACCATTGCCTTTAGCATTCTATTTTCTTCCTCAAGAAACATCTGCATTTGAGTTGGGTCAGTTATTCTAATTTCTGCACTCATCTCTGTTTTTTCAATTTCAAGTGGCGCATTTACAAGTGCAATCTTTGCTTTTTCTATACTGGTTGGCATTCCGCTGTGAACTACTTCTTTGTCTAAAACAATTCCTTTTATGAGCGAGGTATTTCGTATAGAACCGCCAGCCTTCTTTTCCACCTTAATATTATCCAAATCTACCTTGTAACTTTCCTCTTGTTTTTCTACTACCTGCAGGATTGAATCAACAACAATCTTGGAGAGCATCACACTGTCTTCAGAAACAAGTTTAGATTCCATACTTGTTCTTGCTATTTTAAGTAGAATCTCCTTTTCTTGTGGATCTACCTTTTTAGATAGCTCAGCAAGAAGTGAGAGAGCCTTATCTGCTGCTGCTTGGTATCCTTCTATTATTACAGTTGCATGTACGTTTTTTTCCAAAAGTTCTTCTGCCTTTGCCAATAATGAACCACCAAAGACTACAGATGAAGTAGTGCCATCACCGACTTCATTGTCCACAGTCTTTGCAATTTCTACCATCATTTTTGCAGCAGGGTGTTGAACGTCAATTTCCTTTAGAATTGTGGCACCGTCGTTTGTTATAGTTACATCTCCAAGCGAGTCTACAAGCATCTTGTCCATTCCCCTAGGACCAAGACTTGTTCGTACTAGTTCTGCGACTAGCTTTGCAGCCGCTATATTGTTTTTCTGTGCGTCTCTACCTTTTTGCTGAAGTGCACTTTCTTTTAATACTAAAACCGGACCTTGTGGAGTTTGTTGAATTGAAGCCAAAATTAATCTCTCTTTTTGTGATAGTTTAATTCCCCTTTTAATACCTTATTGAGCTAAAACATCAAGATACTTTCTGTTTTTTATATCTACAATTCCGGTGTAAAGAATCCTTATGTCAGGTAAGGCAAGAAATGGTAGAAAAAGTGGAATAAGATATGGGTTCTTGAATTTACAACCAGATTCAACAATTGTAGAGTTTATTTGCAAGTATTCTAAAAGTGCCTCATCAAATGGTAAAGTTGATATCAATCCAGCAAACGGCAAGGCAAATTTAGCAAGAACTTTTTCATTTTTTACTACTACGACTCCTCCCTGCATCTCATTTAGGAGGTTTGTGGCAAGTGCCATGTCTTTTTCATTTGAACCGATAATAACCATGTCATTTTCGTGAAAAGTCGAAGTTGATCCAAAGGCACCAATGTCTGCACCAAAGTTTTGCAAGAAACCAACGACATATTTTTCTGATCCATGTGTTCTATCAATTGCAGCCACTTTCCAGACATCCTTGGCAATAGATGCCACTACATTACCATCTTTTGTTTCCAGTTCTGCAAAACTTTTTTGTGTAATTATTTCTGTCTGCAGTCTAATTACTAGTGCATGTACTATGGGTTTTGAACTCTTAACAATGAAATCCTTTTCTGAAAACTGTCGTCTTACTTTAACAGTTTTTTTTATCCATGCAGGAATTTTGGCATGTTTTAATTTTGTGACTATAGAACCATGGGATACAACAAGATTTCCTCCCACAAAGACCTTTGTTGGTTTGAGTTTTTCTAGATCATCAAAGACTAGAATGTCAGCAATTTTTCCAGGAGAAATTCCACCGTAATCTTTTCCCATATTGTAATAGTCAAAGCAGTTTTTTGTAGCAATAGTAATTGCATCTATGGGTTCTAGTCCAAGATTGACAGATTTTCTTATACAATGATCAATATGGCCAAACTCTATCAGATCTTTTGGATTTAATCCGTCTGAACAAAACATTAGCCTGTCAAGATATGTTCGATTTGAGAGTATCTTTGGAATTATCTTGTCTAAATCTCTTCTAATGG
>JBQTHX010000028.1:0-44141 GCA_052389415.1 Nitrosopumilaceae archaeon | reverse complement strand
CCAGAACTAAAAGGTTTGATTAGAAGAGAAGATCTTGGGAAAATTCGTGGTAGATCTAGAAAAGATCAATTAAAGATGGCACAGGAATTTGGAATTGAAAATCCTCCAAACGCGGGAGGTGGTTGTTTGCTAACTGATCCAGCATTTGCTATTAGAGTAAAAGATCTTTTCAAACATATTGAAACTCCAACAACAAACGATATTGATCTTTTAAAAATTGGAAGACATTTCAGATTGGATGAAAATACGAAACTCATTGTTGGTAGAAACAAGGATGAAAATGAAATTATCAAAGCGTTAGCATTAGATTCAGATGTTTTGCTTGAGGCAAAGGATAATGTTGGTCCAATCTCATTGGTTCGCGGAAAGAGTCCACTGGAGCATGTAGAGATTGGAGCTGCAGTCACATTAAGATACGGCGATGCCCCAAAGAATACTCCTAGTGTTGTAATAATACAACAAGGAGACGTAAAATCTGAAGTCTCGAATGTCCCAGCTTTGGAAACGGCGTACCTCCAATACAGAATTTAGACGTTCAACCTTCTCTGTGAAATCGTCTTGACTAGTAAGACTTTTTGAGGGAGTACTTTGCAATATCTATGATGCAAACCCAAAAGGCACCGACCTATCTGAAGGCCATAACTCTAAGAGATGTCAGCGATGTTCAGACCATAAAAGAGGACATCAAAAAAAGCATGATACTGGTGCTAAGGGTTACTCCGCTTGCACAAAAAAATGTTGATGAGCTAAGAAAAGCTGTGGAAGAAATTTATGCAATTGCAAAAACAACTGGTGCCGATATTGCAAGACTGGGTGAAGAAAGAATTATTGTTACTCCTCCAGGTGTAAAGATCTGGAGAGCAGAATACGATCTAAAATAATTTGATTGCTTCTTGAATTTGTGGACAAGTTGTCATTATTCTAAACATTCTATGAATGTTCATGGATAGATTTTCACATTTCCTTCTCTCTCCATGATTTACAAGAACTCTGCGAAGCTTTGGTCGTAGCTTGTGAACAAATGACATTAGTTGATTGTAATCACTGTGACCACTGAATCCATCAAGTTTTTCTGTTGCACAATTAATATTTATAATTTCTATTTTTCCATCTTTGCCAAGTATAGAAACTTGGCGCGATCCATCAAGCACTCTTCTTCCTAGTGTGCCATTTACCTGATATGAAACAAATAATATTTTGTTTTTTTGTATTGGCGCAATGTTTTTGAAATATTCTAGAACTGGTCCGCCTTCTAGCATACCAGATGTTGCAATTATTATACATGGTCCTTCTCTGAGTACTTCTTCTCTTCCATCGGCATGTTCTACGTTTGTAAAGTATTCAGAATCAAATGGATTGTCATCTGTCTCCAAAATCTTTTGTCGTAATTCACGGGCAAGATATTCTGGATACGATTCATGAATTGATGTTGCTTCAGCTATCATTCCTTCCATGAAGACTGGGCATTCTACTATCTGGCCTGCTTTCATGTACAGATCTATTACCATCAATAGTTCTTGTGCACGACCAACTGCAGGAATAGGAATTAGTACTTTACCACCGTTTCGAAGAGTCTCATTTACAGACTTCATAAACGACGCCTCCACCTCTTCCCGTGTAGGCATGATGTCCTCTTTTGCGCCATATGTACTCTCAATTAGAAGGGTTTCCACTCTAGGATAGTTCCAAGTTGCGCTTTCAAGGAGCATTGTTTTGCCAAACTTTAGATCTCCGCTATAGACAAAGTTGTGATCACCATTTCCAATGTGAAAGTGACAAGTGGCAGAGCCTAAAATGTGACCAGCATTGGAAAATACTAGTTTGATATCTGGAGAGATATCGGTAACTGTTCCATAGGGAAGAGTTATTGTTTGTTTCATGACCTGCTTGACATCGCGTTCAGAATAAAGCGGAACTTTACCCTGAGCTGCAGCCACCTTGATGGCGTCAAGTTGAATCAGATTCATCATTGGCAAAGTAGGCTCTGTACAATAAACAGGTCCTTTGTAGCCGTACTTGAATAGTGTTGGCAAAAATCCAGTATGATCAAGATGTGCATGGCTTATCACTACACCGTCAAGCTCATCTAGTGTGATATTTGTCCAATCAAGTCTTGGATATGCTTCTAGTGCATTTCTTGCACCGGGATTTACACCACAATCGATCAAAATCTTACTTTCGCGTGTTGTCAGAAGCATCGAAGAACGTCCCACTTGACTAAAGCCGCCAAGTGTCATCAAGGAAACCTCCGATGTTTCAGAAAGTTTTGGTCTGAAAATTTTTTCGCCGACTTGCTTTAGGTGCTTACTTCTTTCTGTTGAAGAGATTTTTAGATTATAATTTATGGTTTGTATTGTTTGTGACGTGATTGATGTGGCCTTTCTTATGCGGAATCTCCATCCTGTTTTTTCAACAAGTTCTGCCATGTTAAATGCTGGATTGTTAAACAAGAGCCAGGGACGCTTTACCTCAAGTGTCATCTCTCCTATTGCAGTATCAAAGAATGTACCACCCAATTCTGCCTCCTTTGGCAAGACTTGTGTCAGTATCTGCCTTGCTTCTTCTTCTGATTTTCTTATTGATTCTTCTGTTCTTACAACAATTCTCTTTTTAATCAGATTTACCATGTTAGAAATTACCTCGTTGTGTTCCATCAAGTAACGAGGTTTTTTTGTATAGATTGCAATTCTTGGACCTTCATAGTCTATCTTGGTAACGTCGGCTTCCTTTGGAATACCTTGGAGTATGGTCGCCATTATATTTGTGGCAGGAGATACTTCTCGTTGTTGTTGTTTTCTTTGCAAAATATCACTAAAGTGTAATTATGGCTTTTTTCTGTTCTTTTGTTAACAGCTTGTATCCTTTCTGATCTATTATCGCAACGTTAATTCCATCGCCTGTTCCGATGTTTCTTGTTATTGCGGCTTTTACTGCCCGTAAAGCGATTACCTTACCCTGTTCTACGGTTAGTCCATCACGATATTCACTTTCTAATAGACCGTACGCTACAGGAGATCCGCTTCCGGTTGTAACAAATGTCTTTTTGTCTAGTGAACCAAACATGTCTACATTATACAATGCTGCACCTTGTTTGTCATAACCGCCAACAAGTATGTCTGCAATAAACGGATAGTATCTGTTCTGGAAGAAAATTAGCGATGCTAGTCTTGCTATTGATTTGACCGGGAGATATTCTCCTTTTTCTATTCTATGAATATTGGAATGATATCGCAGCATGTCAGTGACGTTTTGTGCGTCAGCCACACCGCCTGCTATAGTCATCCCTGCATGGTTGTCTATTTTTTGAATCTTCATTGTATTGTTATTTGCTATGAAATATCCTGCACTTGCTCTCATGTCTGCACATAATACTACACCGTCCGTACAACTGATTCCTACCGTAGTTGTTCCATGTAGTGTGTGTTGTTCAACATAGTCTGACAAATAACATTCTCCGTAACTAGATGTTTTGGATAAGGTCCACCCTTTTAAATAACTTTGTGTCCCAAACGGGAGATTGATAAATAATGAGATTTCATCAAAAACCCATGTCTTCTCATGTAATGGAACTGCCAAGACAGATAGTCATTGGAGAGAAAAACATTGGAAATATTGGAAAATTTATAGCTGATCTGGCCAATCCAAAGAAAGTTTCACTTATTTCAGGAGATCAAGTAAGAAAAATAACACATCAAAAGGTTGTAAAATCTCTCACAAATTCGAGGATAAAAAATGTTTGGCACATTGGTACAAGCAATGATGTTAAAGCTACAAAAAAAATTCAAGCAGACATAAAGAAAGACAGAAGCGATCTCATAATTGGGATTGGGGGAGGAAGATCTGTAGATATCGCAAAAATGGTTGCGTTTAATTTGAAAAAACCTTTTGTAAGCATTCCAACTTCCGCATCACACGATGGTATTGCTAGTCCTTTTGTTTCTTTGAGGGGGGACAAGCCGCATTCTATTATTGCAACAGCACCTTTAGGAGTCTTTGTTGATATCGAGATTTTAAAGAAGGCACCAAAGAAACTTCTTGCCAGCGGTTGCGGAGATTTGATGGCAAAAGTTACTGCTGTCAGGGATTGGGAACTAGCTAGAGATGATGTTGGAGAATATTTTGGAACATATGCAGCAAATCTTGCTTCAATGAGTGCGAAAATAATAATTGAAAACTCGAAAAATTTTAGAAAAAAACCCGACGTTAGAATGATAGTAGAAGCTTTGATTAGTTCTGGAGTTGCTGCTTGCATAGCTGGAAGCAGTAGACCATGCTCTGGAGCAGAACATCTATTCTCTCACGCTTTGGATTACCTAGTACCTGGAGTTGGTCTCCATGGAGAAAAATGTGGTATAGGTTCTATTTTGATATCCAAACTGCAAGGTCAGGACTGGAAAAAAATTGTTGCAATGTTAAGAAATGTTGGCGCACCTACTACTGCAAAACAGATCGGTCTTAAACCAGAATTTCTTGTAAAAGCTCTTATGATAGCTCCCTCACTTAGACCGGAAAGATATACTATCCTAAATAAGGTAAAGATGACAAAAGAGAAAGCTCTCCAACTTGCAAAAAGCACTGGTGTTTTGTAGATTAGGCAGCTTTTGGTTCTGCAGGTGTTTCTATGGGTTTTGATTCGCTTGCTTGTGGTTTTTCAGCCTTTGTATTTTTGTATCCCTCAATAAAGTTGATTTTTTCTAATTTAGGAATAAATTTGAAGACGTCATTGACTATGGCTCGTTTTATTACTTGCAATCCCTCTGCAAGAAACGTTTCTTCAGGCATTGTAATATCAAGATCAGTGCCATTGAGCTTGAATAGAAGTTTTGAATCATCAACTGGTAATCGTCTTTTTAGCAAGCCCATGATTTTGTCATTGTCAGTGTCTAATGATTTTATCACGTTTACATCATAAAGAATAGTTTTTCCAGCAAACCTATGATTGAAATCTACTTGAACTCTGCCTGAACCAATGAATCTTACAATTCCTGTCCTTTCATCTACTTCAATAGAATCACCCACAGAGATTTTTTCTGCATCCTCGCCAAGTTTTCGCAAAGGAATCATGCGAACTTTGCCTGGGTCTCTAGTACCAAATCCCTTTTCTGGAGTAACCTCCACAGTGAGTTTTTGGCCGGCAGTAGAGTCAAGCAATGCGTCATCTAGTCCTTTGAGGACCCACGATTCCCCTACTGATACCAGTCTTGGCTGATATTTCATATTAGCATCATGGATTGAGTTTGATTTGGCATCATCTTCTTTTGTAGTTTCAAAAACTTCGTTTGTGTCTTTTACCTTAGCGGTGTAATCTATTAAAAGTAAGGTACCCTTTTGGAAAGTCATCGTGATCGATTCTCAAAGTTCCTTATATTAAGTTAACATGCGTTTAAAGTGATTTTAGTTTTTCTTCAGCAACTTTGAGTGCATCTGGATTAGTCTTGTATCCCATCATGTCCAGTGTAGAAGAGATTGCAGAAACGGTTCGCATTACATGATATTTTTGAACTTCGCCCATGCATCCTACTCTAAACACTTTTCCTTTCAGATCACCAAATCCTCCTGCTACTAGAACACGGAATTTTTCTGAAAGTGTTGCTCGGAATGTTTTGTCTTCTAATCCATCTAGATAGTTTAATGCAATTACTACAGTGGATCGTGCATCTTCTTTTGCAAACGGAGTCAGACCCATTGCGCTGAGGCTTGAATAAAGTGCATCTGCACAGGTTCTGTGTCTTTTTACTCTTGCTTCCATTCCTTCTTCAAGTACAATATCAAGCGCCTCTCTGTATGCATAAAGTAGTGGCAGGGCTGGAGTAAACGGAGTCTCTTTGGTATCGTCATAATACTTGAAGTATCTTGCCAAGTTAAAGTAAAAGGTTGGAGGAGGATTTGCAATCATAAATTTTTTTGCTTTAGGACTAATTGCAATTGGCGATATTCCAGGTGGAGCAGCTAATGCTTTTTGAGCGCCGGTAACGCACACATCAATACTCCATTTGTCCATGTGAAGCTCTTCACCGCCAATTATTGACACGCCATCTACAACATAGTATGAATCGTTTCTTGAAGTAAGACTAGATATCTTATCAAGATACTTTACCATCGTTCCAGTTGAGGTTTCATTCCATACAACGTAAAACGCCTTGACATCTTTGTTATTATCAAAGGCTTCCTTTACTTGTTCAAAACTTGCATTTTCACCAAAAGGAGTTGTAAGTCTGATGACATTTGCTCCTTGCCATTCCAACATCGTGGCAAGTCTGCTGCTAAATTCTCCGTTTACAGGAATTATTACCTTATCTCCTTTTTTTATGAGATTTACAACTGATGCTTCAACTGCACCCGTTCCTGAAGCACTAAGAGCAATAACATCACCTTTTGTATCAAAGACTTTCTGGCTCTTTTCTACAACATCAGTGTACAGTTTTACAAAATCTTTACTTCTATGATTTATCATATGCGTAAACATGGCCCGTGTAACTCTTTCCGGAACGTTTGTGGGTCCGGGTAACATTACTAGATATTCCAAATAAATTCTCCAATCCTTACGCTTTGCAACCGTTATTTATAATTAAAGAATTTTTGAAATTCTTTGCTTTGCGTCTATTTTTAATAATAATTTTTTTGTCCCTTGCGGCACAAAGTCGTTCCAGTTTTTCCCTATCGTAATCAACTCTCGAATTTTAGTTCCTGCTAGGTTTTCCCTGTCCTTAAGTGGTACAGGCATCACCTTGATTCCACGTTTTTGATAGAGCGTTTGTGTAAAATCATCATTTGAAAATACAATATCATATTTTGGAACTATAGAGTCAATACTGTACGTCCATTTCTCATGATCATCAACATCTGGAATATAGTAAATCTGAACTCGTTTCTTGACTGTATCATCTATTGATGAGTTGATCATTTCTTTTCTTTCATCAGCAGTAAATGGATTTCTTTTTTCGTTACTTTTGTTTGAACTTCCAATTCCTATCCAAAGATTTTCTACTTTAGACAATGCAAAATTAATGGCATCTAGATGACCAAGATGAAAAGGTTGGAAACGTCCTACATAAAGACCATTCATGCTTCAAATTTTGTTTAATTCTTTAAAAGATTATCATTTGTTATAGTACTAGAATCCTGAAGAGTATGGAATTAATAAAAATAGATGGTGCTTATGGAGAAGGCGGAGGACAAATTGTCCGCAGTGCAATAACTCTTTCTTGTTTGACTCAGAAACCAGTTGAAATTACAAATATCAGACAGAATCGAAAGGTTCCTGGTCTTAGGCCACAACACCTTACTGGAATTAAAATTCTTGCAAAGATCTGCAATGCTAAAGTTGAAGGCCTTTCAGTTGGATCAACTGCAGTCAGATTTTTTCCCTCAGAAATAAATGACATGGAATTAAGAGAAGACATAGGAACTGCTGGAAGCATTCCCTTGATTTTACAGATTCTGATTCCATCAGTATCAATTTCAAAAAAAAGACTGAAAATGTCAATTACTGGAGGTACAGATGTTCTGTGGAGTCCTACTAGTGATTACACAAGACTAGTATTAAGAGAAGCTTACTCCAGACTAGGAATTAATTTTCAGATGGATGTAAAAAGACGTGGATATTATCCACGTGGAGGAGGTATTGTTGATTTTGAAATATTTCCCCGCCAGAAAATTAGTCCCATCTCTCTTCTTAATAGAACAAGCAAATCAGCCAAGATTCTATGTACCTATTCAGATCTATCCTCAAATCTAATTGAACAGCAAGTAAACAAGGTAAAGAAAACTCTTCTTAATGCTGGTTTTGATTGTGATTATCAAATCGTGAAGGAACCTGCGTATGATAAAGGATGTTCATTTTTAATATACACCTTTGATGAAAACTGTATCATAGGCTCCGATGCGATAAACGGAAAAGAGTTGAGCCATGCTGGAGATATAGCGACTTCCAGATTTCTAGAGTCGGTTTTTGGTGTAGATCAATTCCTATCTGATATGTTAGTTATTCCTCTTTGTGTAACAGATGGTGAATCTGTTTTTAGAGTAAACCAAATTTCAAAACACCTTGAGACCAACCTGTTTGTAACCACTGAGATATTAAACTGTAAATATGGTATAGGCAAGGTTGATGACGGTTTTGAGGTCAGAATAATAGGTAATTCAAATTCCAGCATCTAGCATAGCTGCCATCAGCAATATTGCAATTGATATAAAGACAATGATTCTTCCCAAAGAGATAATTTTTGAGCGAAGTTTTTGAATTGATTCCTGTGACATTTGTTTTGTTTCAATTTTTTTCTCAACATCAAATCTTATTATTCTAACATGAATGGCAAATATGATTATTAACGCTAGAACAAGTATTATCTTAATTGTAAGAATTATGCCATAATTTGTAGCAAAGATTGCTTGTGGATTACTTAGGATGTATTTAGAATTGTAGAGGCCTGTAACAATCAGAATTATCAATGAAGGAACTGCAATCTTGTTAAATTTTCTTCCAACCCGAATCATTATTCCTAATCGTTCCTCTACTGATTCTGATATTGTTTTCAAAAGTGGAGCAAGAACCACACCAATGAAGAGCGAGCCCCCTACCCAAATAGAGGCAGATATGAGGTGAGCCCAAGTAATTAGTGCATCAACAATCGGCATAGTCCGATCACCGCATATTATGAATATTATATGTTCGCATCTGAGAAGGTTTTTAATTATAAGAAACCCGTTAGTTGTTGATTTGGTTAGCAGAGGAAAAGTGGTCATAACTGCCGCATTTGTTGGATTAGGCTTTGGAATGTTGGGATTGATTTACTATGCAAGTTTAGATAATCCACAGCTTGAAATGGTACAATTAGAGCTAGTTGATGTAAAAGTACTCGATACAAACAGCATAGATAAACGTGCTACTCTTGAGATTATTTTTCTTGTAACCAATCCAAGTGAGAAGACATTTACTATTTCTAATATCAATTATGAATTATTTGTAAATAACAAAGATGTTGGAAATGGAGAATATAGTACGGAAGATATCGCCATGCCTGGAAGAGCAGCAATTTATGCAGGCGATTCAGTTGAACTTTCTACTAAATTTAGTCTCGTGTATACCGATCAGATTGCAAACGAGTATTCAATAATCACAAATGGTGAACAAGGAAGTTATAGAGCCAAGGGGATTGCAAGTGTCGAATCTGCTTGGAGTATTGTCGAAAAACCGTTTGAAATCACGCTTGGTTAATTCAAACCCCAGCTAGTCCTTTTTTGTGGTGTAATTTTTATAAATGGAGCTTCTCCTTCTTCCCATGGAGTTTCTTTTACCCAGTAGAATTTTTTAAAAAATATCTCATATAGTAGCATGTATTCTTTTCCCCGTTCAATAAATTCTGCAGTCCCCTGCACTATTACTGCTTTATGTTTACCTTCAAGATAGATATCAATAGTAACTGCAACATTCTTGTTTTTTATCAGATTAGAATATTTTTTCGTGTTGTAATCAGTTGCTATGTAGAAAAGACCATTTTCAAAATAATAAGTTACAGGAGTTACATGCGGTATATCGTTAAATGATGTTGCTATTCTACACGCCTCATTGTTTTCTAGAAATTCAATTTCATTCTGAGTAAATTCAATCATGTTTTACCAAGATTTTTGCTTAATAAAAACAAGTGGGCCGAGAGAGATTTGAACTCTCGACCACCGCCGTGTCAGGGCGGTATCCTAACCAACTAGACGATCGGCCCAATAGAATACGACTCTTTTAAGAGCCGTTATTAACGTTTAATTTAAAAAAATAAGAATAATATGCATTGTTTTTGGTGAGTATTCATGCATGAAGATTTTTCTAAAGACGAAAAAAATGGCTTTTACAAGGCAGTTTTTTCTAGGCGCGATGTGAGATCTCACTTTAGCCCGGAGCCAATAGACGATAAAACATTATCTAGAATTTTAAATGCAGCTCATCACGCTCCTTCTGTAGGTTTTTCTCAACCATGGAATTTTATTTTAATAAAAGATCAGGAAACAAGAAGGAAGATAAAAGATTCCTTTGACAGGGAAAGAATCCGTTCATCTGAACTCATCAAAGACCCAAAAAGATCAAGATATTTAGCTTTAAGACTTGAAGGCATAATAGATTCTGCAGTAAACATTTGCGTTACTTACGATCCCTCTAAGTTTGGTCCATTTGTAATTGGCAGAACCAGCATTCCTGAAACAGGAATTTACAGTGTTTGTTGTGCAATTCAAAATTTATGGCTTGCAGCAAGAACAGAAGGAGTTGGACTGGGATGGGTGAGTATTCTTTCCAATGATGATCTTAAAAAAACTCTAGAAATTCCAGATCATGTTGTTCCAGTTGCATACCTGTGTCTAGGTCATGTTTCAGAATTTGCACAAAAACCAGATCTTGAGACTGCCGGCTGGTTACCAAGACTTGACCTGAAAGATGTCGTTTTTTATGAGAAATGGAATAAGGTCGATGATCCTAGCTGGTATCAGATTCATCAGATGATAGTTTCAAATTTAGATTACGCTTAAATGGTTACAAAGTTGATTTTTGCTGGGCTCGTGGCGCAGTGTCATTTTGACGCGCAACATGGATAGCGCGGTAGCCTCCTAAGTTACAGGTCGAGGGATCGAAGCCCTCCGAGCCCGCCTTACAATAATCTTTTTTTGAATCTATGATAAAAAAAATTTAGTTCATCTTTAAAGAATCTCTTTAAGTATATCAATTACAAAGAGACTAGTGGAAAAACTGTAAGAATAGCAATTATGGCTTCAGGAAAAATTAGTTTCTCAAATGTTCAAAATGCAATTACGGCCTTGATGTCTTGAGTAATAACAAATCCAAAGACAGTACCCATGACTACAAACCAGATTAACGAAGGTAAAATAGCTGATGAAACTGCTAAGACCAGGTTACTGGAATTAGTTGAAGAAACTCTAAAGCTTGTTTCCTAGACTATCTTTGCGCTAGGTGCAGAATAAACAGTTTTGAATATTTTGACTGTGTAGTCGCCTTGGAAGATATTAATCACTTTGTCACCATCTACATTTCTAGCACGGAATTTGTATTCATAAGAACCATCTTCTTTAACATCAGTCTGTGCAAAGTGAACAGGTTCATCATTTTTGTATATCTGAATTATTACTGGATATCCCTCTGCCGGATTTATCACCTTACCCTCAACAAAACCCCATGGGAGAGTATTATCCTCTGGAATATGCATCGAAATTATTTTTTGTTGCAACACAATTGAATCATCTCCTGATACAAATGTTGGAATAGAAGGAAATTCTTCTGATATAGATGAAGTAGAATTTGGAGATATCATAATTATTGCAGTTAAAGCTGCCAATCCAAAACCAATAAAGTATTTCATAAAATTTCACCATTAAAGTTACATATTAAGTTGACTGACAATTAATTCATCACCATATGTCAGAAGAGAAACTAAATGACGGATGCCGGTGTAATTGTCACTTTGGCGGAGCGGTAAGTTGTCCTAGTTGTAATCAAAATCATGAGCATCATAAATGTGAGTACTGCAAATAGACTATTTTTTCTTTTTGCGTTTTGTGTCTTCTTGCGCAGCTAGCATTTTTAACTGCGCCAGCTCTGTCCTAAGAGATTCTATTTCTACCAGAGTCTTGAGATTAGCAATCTCTTTTTTCAGTTTTTCTATTTCATTATCCTTAATTTTTACGCTATCTTGTAATTCTTCAAGATCAATAGAGAATTGAATCTTAGTTTGTTCTAGATCTTTAATACTTAGTTGGCCTGTTTGGAACTGACTACTCTCAGTTAGCTTTTTTTTTATTTCGTGGCCCGAGTTATGTTTATGCATGTAATCTGCACTTTTTTGTGCGAGCCAGCATATAACAACTAGAAACCATGCCGCTATAATGAATACTAACATGGTAAAGTGTAGTGCACTGGGAAGCACAAAATATAAACCAGTGAGGACTGCTGCCAAGGCACCGACAGTAGCAGTAGGAATGTGTCCCATATTTCACATCACAAATTTTCTTGCTTATAACAGTAATGAAAAATACTAAACTTGAGACGACAGATAAAAAGAAAAGATTTTGCTAGGCAGTAACACTTTCTGCATCATTATTGCCAAAATACCCAGGTCTTGGAACCTCAGATTGCAAAATCTGAATTTTTTGTAAAAGTTCATTCCTTAAATCTCGCGCAACTCTTCTTACAGTAGGTCTAGGAACACCAAGATCTTCTACTACTTTTGAATAGATAACTTGTTTGTCTGTAAGTCCTTTATCAAGTAACGCGTTGATTGCTTCTTTAATATTTGTGCTTTGAGTAGACCGATTCACGATTTGTATTTTTCAGATCTTCTATATAAGACTGTTACTGTACGGTTAACTTGTATTATATTTAATAAATGAAAATTGTCTGATCAATAATTCTGTTAGGTACTACCGGAATTTTTTGAAAATATTTATTATAAAAACGGATCCAAATTATTTTGTGCCTAAATTCATGTTTTTGATTTCTGACTTTTCGATTCTTTTGCTTGAATATTTGTGATTATTGTATACTTTAATAGAAATTCTCTAGTGTGGACTCGACGATTTCTTGGATTTGAATCAATTTTACCGCATAATAGATGCATGCATAGTAAGACTCTTATGATAAAAGTAACTAGTTTGAGAAAATGCCAAAGACTACAATAGAAACAAATTTTGGAAAAATAGTTTTTGAGCTTTTGCCAAATCTAGCCCCAGAAACAGTACGCAACTTTGTAAATCTTGCCAAGACTTCATTCTATGATGGCGTGTTATTTCATAGAGTAATACCAGGATTTATGATTCAGGGCGGGGATCCTAACACGAAAAAGCTTGACAAAGGTAGTTGGGGCACTGGAGGTCCAGGATATACGATAAAGGCAGAATTCAACTCCAAGTCACATCTACGGGGCATAGTTTCCATGGCTAGAGCAATGGACCCTGACAGTGCAGGTTCTCAGTTTTTCATAGTTACCACTGATAGTACTTTTCTTGATAGGCAGTATACTGTCTTTGGTCAAGTATTGGAAGGAATGGATGTGGCAGACAAAATAGTAAATTTGCCTAGAGACAAAAATGACTGTCCTACTCAAGAAGCAAAGCTGCTTCATGTAACCATATCTGATTAGATGATGAAATTGAAAAAAATATTTATGATACTAGTTATTGTTGGATTATTTTTTTCCATGTCAGAAGCTTTTGGACAGATATCTTTTGGTGAACCCTCTAAACAGATCATTAAGGTGATAATCGATGAAGATGGGATAGCACATGTAACACACGAAGTGCAAGGAAATCGAGAAGCTACCCAACAAGTTGAAACAATTGTAGGTACGATGTCAAATCTTTCTGTAGTAGATAAGAATGCAAGTGAAGTGCAATATTTAACGCTGGAGAAATATCCTATTGCAATAGTTTTACCCCCATCAAGCTATGAAACAATTTTCATAAAATATGATCTTAGTAATGTACTAGTTTTGAAAGATGGTGTATGGACATGGAATTGGGTTGGTATTGAACCAACAAATTTTTACTTTCCTCAAAATGTCGATATGATATGGATTAATGATAACCCCATCTACACCGGAGGTAAAGGCATACGCCAACATGGCGGTGAAATGACTTTAGAATACATATTGAATGAACCTGTGATTTTCAAGGAAATAACATGGGAAGATAAAAAATTTCAAGTAGGAATAAGAACTTTGGCAGATATTGATGGATTTGAGTTCAATCAAAAAGAAAAAAGAATTACATTTGATATGACAAAAGACAATTCGTTAGTAACAGCAATAATTCCGCTAGAATTATTGTGGGAACCTTATGATGTTTATTTCAATGGTAATCAGACTCGAAATTCCGAGTTTAATAATAATGGAACATATGCTTGGGTTGGGTTTAGCCCTGATACTTCAGGTACGATAGACATCATAGGCACCACTGTAATACCCGAATTTCCTCTATTTCTTCCACTTGCCATAGGAATATTCATGGTTCTCATGCTTTCCTTCAAAAATAGATTCAGTTTCCGCTAGATTATTAATTACATTATTTCAAAGCATTATCCATGAAATGTGGTTGTCACTGCATAAATTGTGGAAGCATCGAGCTATTAACAAATCAAACTGGAGAGCTAGAAAGAGATGGGTATTTTGATATGCATCATACATGTAAAAAATGTGATACACATTTTGATCATTTGGAAGGAGATGTATTTGAATCCTGCAAGATTTGTAATTACAAATCTAGTTGAGTTGAACTAGATTATTGCTATAGTAATTGCGTTTGTCTTGTAATTCCTTTTGGAGTTCTCTGTTTGAAGCCATGTTTACAAGTACTTTGGAGACATCCAGAGGCCTTGCTGACCAACCATATTCATGAAGTTGAGCAACAACTTCGGAGACTGTTCTTGGCTGTTCAAAAAAAGAGTCTCTTACAAGTATGTGTATTTTGCTCTTTATTTGACTATGATCAATAGATACAGGTGCGGTGAATTCTGGTTCATGAATTTCTACATCTTCAAGAGAATCTAAATAATTCGTGGTAATTTCTGTATTGGGAACTGGAGTTGCTTCCGCTACGTATCTAGCCAGATTGCTTATGACGTCGTCTACACTTTGATTGTCTACGTAGAAATCCTTAGAGTCTACTTCAATCTCGTTTGTGCCTAATTTTAGCCTAATTCTGGCCATTTTACAAATACTCCTTTGTATATTTTCATTTATCCTACTAGCTCTAAGCTACTTAGAAAATAGATCAAAACTTTTACACATAAAAATATGGTTTTTTTCCTGTGTAAACTAAAAAGCAATTAAAATTTAAAATTGCTATGAAGCGAAAGTACAAGATAACAATAATTATTGTTTCAATAATAGCAATTATTACCATATTTGGTTACTTGCAATATGCGGCAGCAACTCAACTGGATGTATCTCTGAAAAGTAGTAAGATAATTGAAAGAACTGAGGAAGGTACTCTTTATACGATTGATCTTGAATTTAACAACCCGTCATTTATGATTCTAAGTGTAGGAAGAACAGATTTTATTATTTCAGCTGAAGGGGAGAATCTTGGGGCAGGAGTATTAGAACCAACTATTATTCCTGCAAATGGAAAAAGTGAAAAAGAAACAACATTTCTTGCTGACAACAAAGTTCTTGATAAATATGAAAAGAGCGAAGATTCACCATCGCTTAAACTTGATGGAACAGTTGCATACGATCTGCTATTTACTTCACTTAAGATCCCATTTACCTATTATCCTACACAAGAGGAAGCAAGACAATTTATACACGGTCAATAAGAACTGCAAAAACATGCTTACTGTTTTTGGTTCTGTAGCGCTAGACACTATAAGAACTCCAAAAAAGGTTCTAAAGGATGTTCTTGGTGGTGCAGCTACGTTTGCTGCCTTATCAGCAAGTTTCTTCGTAAAACCTGGTCTTATAGCAGTAATTGGGCAGGACTTTCCAAAAAAATACCACCATCTACTAGACAAGTTTCTTGATTTAGATGGTCTAAAGCTCGCTAGTGGAAAAACGTTCAGGTATGATGGTAGTTATGATGAAACACTTAGTCATAGAACTACTAACAAAACCGAACTTAATGTTTTGGGTAATTTTGATCCAAAGGTTCCAGAGGAATATAAAAAATCAGAATTTGTATATTTAGCAAATAATGATCCCATACAGAACATTAAAGTCATCGAAGAATTTGACAGGATCAAATTTTCTATGTGTGATACAATTGATTTTTGGATTTCAACAAAAAGAGATTACGTTATCAAAATGATGGGCATGGTAGACTCGGTAGTAATAAACGACGAAGAAGCAAAATTGTTAACGAAGACTCAGAATTTGATAAAATGTGCAAAAAAAATAATGGAATGGGGTGCACAATATGTAATTATAAAAAAAGGCGAGCATGGTTCACTTCTTTTCTATGAAGATGTAGTTTTTCCTTCTCCTGCCTTTTCTATGGAAAACATTTTGGATCCTACGGGCGCAGGCGATTCATTTGCTGGTGGAATGATTGGATATATGGCCAGTAAGAATAACACAAAATTTTCAGTTATTAGAGAAGCTGCTGTGTATGGAAACATTATGGGATCATTTGCTGTCGAAGAATACGGTGTTGATGGCTTGTCCCGCTTGAAAAAGTCTCAAATCCAAAAGAGGTTCAATCAGTACAAGAGAATGGTTAGATTCTAAGAATTATTATAGATCTCATTAAAAAGACAAAATCATGGAACAGGACAAGTTAGATTCAATCTTCAAAATGCAAAAAAGCCTTGAGAAAATGATGAATCTAAATAGATATCCAAAAGACGTAGAAGGAAAAATTTCTGCATTATGTTTGGCTATTATTCATGAGGCGGTTGAGCTTCAACGCCTCACAAATTGGAAGTGGTGGAAAACTCCAGTTCCATTTGACGAATCTACTGCACGTGAAGAGCTCATTGACATATGGCATTTTGTGGTTCAAGCTTCACTTGAATTGAATATGACTCCAGAAGACATTTTAAAAGAATATCAGAAAAAAAATAAGATAAATCAAGAAAGACAAAAAAATGGTTATTGAATTTCAGATAGAGAATTTATTGATCGTCTGATTTCGAGAAAGTTTGCTTCGCCAATCTTATTTATGATAACAATTTGTTTTTGAAAATTTTGAATTTCAGATTTTGTTATTGTCAAGACGGGATCAGGACTAGTTGAACCAATTATTCTTCCGTTGTAGTCTATTCCATTTTCATATAGTTTAAGAAGAGAGTTTCCTGGTCTATGACCTGATGCGTCTTTACCACAAATCAAAATTGTTTTTATGTTTTTTTTCGATATTACATTCCTGACAAGGGAATCTATTCCACTATTTTCTGAGAGTAATCTTCCTACTATAGCAACTTGTGACATTATTGATGATTTAGAAATTTCTTGTAGTAATTTCATGCTAGAAAGTGTGCATATGGCTATTGAGGATTTTGAATTCCCAAGAAATGTTTCTTCATCAATGGGAAGAACTAATTTACATATTTCTCCCGCGATATTTTCAAGAATATTCATACCTATATGGTCTCATGAATAACCTTCGAAATCTTTTGGAGATGCTGTGTAGTTACCAGAGGATGGACAGGTAGGCTAAGAACATTTGAAGCTGCCCAATCTGTGATTGGAAGTCTGAGTTTACTCTTATAAAAGGTGGTCTTGTGCACGGGCAGTGAATAGTAAACGGAGGCGCTTATTCCGTCAAAGTTTAATTTTTTCATCAGAAGGTCTCTTTTTTTGGTTGCTATTGTGTAAAGATACCAATTGACTTTCTCATACTTTCTCTCATGAGGAAGAATAATGTCCAGATCCGATAAAAGTTCAGTAAGAATTTTTCCATTACTTTTTCTTTGTGTAAGAAATCTGCCTAACTTTTTCATCTGAATTTTTGCAATTGCTGCATTGATTTCAGGAAGCCGCATGTTCAAACCAAGAATCCTAGTATCACCCCCATGTAACATTCCATGATTTCTTATTTGCTTGAGTTTTTCGTATAGTTCTTTATTGCTTGTTACAATGGCACCTCCTTCTCCAGATGTCATTACCTTTGCTGCATACATACTAAAACAACCAAGTTTGGAAAAAGTTCCTGTGTATCTTCCCTTGTATTGTGAACCTAGCGATTGAGCGGCATCTTCTATAATTTCTAGATCATGCTGGTTGCTAATTTCCATAATTTCATCGATGTAGGCTACATTACCGTAAAGATGAACTGGAATTATTATCTTAGATTTTCTTGTAATTTTCTTTTTAAGATCATCAGGATCCATCGTATAATTTTCTTTTACAATATCAACAAATACTGGCTTTGCTCCCAACGATACTATCGCATTTGCTGTAGCAACAAAAGTAAAAGATGGTAGAAGTACTTCATCGCCTTTTTTGATATTTAATGCATAAAGTGTAGCTTGTAACGCAGCAGTTCCAGAATTTACTGCAACAGCATATTTTGATTTTACAAATGATGACAATAATCGTTCAAATTCTTGTACACGTTTACCGCCCGAATTAGTCGCAGATGTAAGAGATTTTTCTCTGAGGACAGAACAAACTTCATTGATTTCTTCTTTGCCTATGATTGGAGCATTAATTGGAATTCTCATTGACTATGGTTATTTTTATAAATACTATAATAAACCTCTTCAATTTTGTTAAAACCAATTTTTATATTTTGGAGTAAACCAATCAGAGCAAATGAAAGTACTCTTGCACGAACATGATAAAGGTTACAAAATATTTCTCTATATTTTCTATGCAAGCGCAGTAATTATGTCATCAATTACAATCTTTGGAATTTATGCAATGTATCAAGAATGGGCTGAAAAAGGGACGTATGTAATGGGAGAAGTTCTGGTAAAGACAGAATTTCCTTACAAACATTTTGCCAAGTTGACGACATGGCTATTCTTCTCCTCTATTATAGGATGGTACTGTGTGACCCGAATAGGATGGAAAAAAACAGTAAAAATTCCATCGTGGAGAATGTCACTTTTACAACTAATGCTTGTTGGGTTTTCCGTCATTTGTCTTTACGAAGTAATGTATAATTTTACAGTTCTTAATGCACAAATAACTTCTGGAATAATAGATGGAAAGGTTCCAGATATCGATTCTTTAACAATTGCATATCCTGATCCAACAAGACCATGGAATCTAATATTTGCAACAAAAATGTTTCTTGCTGGATTCATAATAAGTTCACATGCACTGTATCTTAGTACAAGACCAAGAAAACAAGAACACGAACTTAATGCGTAACTTTATAGGTTTACAAATGAAAATCTGATTCAAATTGGATATTACAGAAAAGATTGCACTTGTAACAAGAGATCCGACAGAAGAAGTTGTTACAAGTGAGGAGCTGACAAATCTTTTTCAAACTAATTCTCATCCAAAACATTACATAGGTTTAGAAATTTCTGGCTTTCTGCACCTGGGCAGTCTTATACTGACTGGATTTAAAATAAATGATTTGATAAAAGCTGGTGTAAAATGTTCCGTATTTTTAGCAGATTGGCACACATTTATCAATGATAAGCTTGGCGGGAACCTAGAGACAATAAAAAAAGTTTCAGATTATTATGCTGATGCGTTTCGTCTTTTATGTCCAGGTATAGAGATACTTCAGGGTTCTAAGCTGTATGAATCAAGAAGAGATTATTGGTCTGAATTAATTCAGTTTGCCAAACACATGTCGCTTTCCCGAGCTATGAGAACATTAACAATCATGGGTAGAACGGAAAAGGACAAACTAGACTTGGCTCAGATGCTTTATGCCCCCATGCAAGCAGTAGATATCCACACAATGGATTTGGATATTGTGCATTCTGGAATGGACCAGAGGAAGATCCATATGCTGGTAAGAGAGATTTTCCCAAAAATGAAGTGGAAAGTTCCTGTAGCTATTCATCATCGCCTTCTTCCAGGTCTTGCAGAACCAGAACTTGAGTTAGGAGAGGATGAGATGATAGTAGGTAAAATGAGCAAGTCTAAACCATCCTCAGGAATTTTTATTCATGATAGTGACGACGAAATTCGCTCCAAAGTCAAAAAGGCTTGGTGTCCAGAAGGAATAGTCGAAAACAATCCATTATTAGCAATTTCTAGAAATATCATTTTTCATGAGTTTAGCAAAGCTTTAATTGAAAGACCAGAAAAGTTTGGCGGAAATGTAACTTATACAAATTATTCGCAGTTAGAATTGGATTTTTCACAAAAAAAACTTCATCCAACTGATCTTAAAAGCATGGTAGAAACATACCTAATCAACATAATCTCGCCATTAAGGGATAAGATTAATTTAAAAGCAGAACTGCTAGAAACTATAAAGAAAAGTGTTTAAATTTTTGGTCTGACTTTTTTTGAAAATAACGAAAGCATTTCAAGAGATTTTGAAAGCCCAATAAAATTAACAATAAAATAGTTAATTCCAATGTTTACGTATCTTTCTAGATATTCTATCACTTCGTCCGGAGTTCCAAGTGCAATACTGTCTTTTGAACGCATGATAAATTCTGAGATCGATTCATTTTTCTTTTTTAATTGTGTTACAATTTGTTCTAAGTCATCTTTGTCTTTTCCAACAAGAACTCGTAATAGTACAGAATTTTCAATCTCGTTAAACTTTCTGTTGATTTTTTTGCAATGTGCTTTTAGTGTCTCAATTTTTGATTGTAAAATTTCTGGAGTTCCAAAAGGGTGATTATATCTTGTTGCATGTTTTGCAGCTACACCAATTAGTTTCTGACCTGCCCCACCGACCATTATTGGAGGATGTGGATTCTGGATTGGTTTTGGATTGCATATAGCATTTTTGATATAATAGTGCTTTCCATTGAAACTTGATTTCTCGTTTTGCCACATTTTTTTGATAATGATTAATGATTCGTCAAGTTGTTCAATTCTAATTGATGGAGTAGAGAATTGGTATCCATACGAGTTGTATTCATACTCAAACCACCCTGCACCAATACCAAACTCTAGTCTTCCATTACTTATTGCATCTAGTGTAGAAGACATCTTTGCTAAGAGTGATGGAGTACGGTATGAATTACAGGTAACAACTTGACCAATTCTTAGTTTTGTTGTAATTGATGCTATTGCTGAAAGAAGTGTATATGCTTCAAAAAAAGGAAGTGTGCGTTTTTCACCATAATACGGAATGAAATGATCGTATACATAACCAGCGTCGTATCCCAGTTGTTCTGCTTTAAGTGCAACAGACTTTGAAAAAAGAAATTGATGATATGCGTTGTCATCAGGAAATTCATCAAGCCATCCTTGTGGTATAGTAAGTCCCACTTGAATTGAATTCATGCTAATTTGTTTGAGGTTCTGTTATGTTGTACTTTGATGTGTAACCACGTGGATTAATCATCATGTTTTTGTACATGTATGTAGACGAATTTCCAATAATTACTGTACTTATCATGCCAAGTTTATCAGAATGATTTTCCAAGTTTTCAAGATCAGTGAGGACTATTGTTTGAGATTCTCTGTATGCTCCTTTTACTATAGCTACCGGTGTAGTGGGGGATCTGTATTTTAGCAAAATTTTTCTTGTGTCTTGAAGTTGATGAATTCTTTTTTTGCTAGATGGGTTGTATATTACAATGACAAAATCTCCTTGTGCTGCTGCCTCTACTCTTTTTACTATAATTTCCCATGGAACAAGTAAATCACTCATACTTACTACAGCAAAATCTGTCATTAATGGAGAACCAACCAAGGCAGCACAAGAATTAAGTGAAGATACACCTGGAATTAATTCAACATACAAACCATTATTTTTATCCCATCCTGATTCAGCAAGAATTTCGTAGATCAGTCCTGCCATACCGTAAATCCCAGGATCTCCACTTGAAACTAGAGAAACTATTTTCCCAGATTTAGCTAGCTCAATACATTGATGTGCCCTTTCTACCTCTTGAGTCATTGCATATCTATAGACATCCTTGCCTTGGATAAGATCAGCCACCAAATCTACATAGGTTTCGTATCCCACAATGGTATCACTTTCTTCAATTACTTGCTTGGCACGAAATGTCATGTGATCATGGTGACCAGGACCAACACCGACGATGTATAATTTTCCCGTCATTCTATGGTGATTCGTTCTTTAATACAATTTATCCGTTTTCAAAGATTTGTATCATTGAAATGGATCTATGAAAGGACAGTTTACGACGTGATCACTGTCCATTGGTTTTGCAAGTTCTACTGTAACATCACCGCCAGATTTTTTTGCATTAATGTCTTCAATTGTTTCAAGAACCGATGCTCTTACAGACTCATTCCATGTTACTAGATTTATTCTCCATAATGGACTGTAGGTATCATCTCCCAACGCAGCAGAAGCAATTCCTGGTTGGAAACCTAGAGGTCCTTTTCCTTTGATTCCGTTTGTAAATTGGTACAAATCTACTGCTGCAGGACTGGTTATTGATTTTGCAAGTTTTGGTGAATCTATCACCCCCATCATGTTAGCTGCGCCTGAGGGTGTTGCATCTGTTACAATATAATAAATCGTTCTACCATCTGGTCCCCATCCTCTATGTGCGACAAACGTTACTGTCATATTTTCTAGATTTATGTCAAGAATTTGACCGTCACCATATGGTGTATCATCAGTTAGGTTCATGTCTGATCGTATGGTCATTTGGCCATCAGGCCATACAATTTGTGGCATGTTGATTACTGTCCTTGTTTTTTCAAGCTGTATTTTTTCGTCCTTTTCTGCATCAAGAATTTTTTGAACAGAGTCTAGAATTTCAGGTTCTTTATCATCATTCCAAATAACATTTGTTACAGAACGTATTGCGCTGTATTGGTCTGTCTGTTCCGGAGTACTAGAAAATACCTCATCTTGGAATCCACGTGTTCCATTTCCCTTGGTTCCATTGAGAAATACGTACACGTCTCCAAGGGATTCTTCAGGTGCCTTTGCTAAAAGAGCAGAGACTTCAACTTTCCATTTCTGTTTTTCAGAGATTTCCCTGGCAGATTTTTTATCATTTGTATCTGTAATTATATAGTAAACAGGTTTTCCATCAAAGGTTGCTTTGTGTAATGGAATTTCTACTGGAACATTTGCTCGGGATAATCTAAGCGATGACTCGAAGACAGATTCTTCCTTCTTTTCCATTAATTCAGGAGTCTGTCCTCGTATCCACCCATCTACACTTACAGTAGTAGTGAATTTGTTTGTATTTTTAGTGTGTAACGCTAATGCAGCTCCTGTAAATTCATACGAACCTGTGCTGAAACCAAGATCTATAAGTGTTAGCCCAAAAATAGTATCTCCGTCCACTGTCCATGTTGGTTGTCCCTTTGCGTCCTCTTTATCAATCTCATGCAAAATAACAATCTGTACTGGTTCGCTTGCTGTATAGGTTATAGAACCATCATAAATTGTCCCTTTGTTAGGAGACAGAATGAGTGCGAGTTGATGACCTTCATGTCCTTGACCTGGATCCTGCATTGATGTTATTGTCTTTGTAAATTGAATTTTTTTTAGTGTCTTTGCAGTTACAAATTGATCCGACAGTAAAGATATTGCAAAAACCGCAGTTGTGACTAGAACAATTATTGTCATAACTAGGTACTTGTTCATACCATCAAAATCAATGGTTTACATAAATGCTTTTTCAAGATTTTTCTTGTTTTAGTTTATCTTTGAAAGCTCAAATTCATCATGAAGTGCCTGTACTGCAGTATTACAATCAGCATCTTTAACTACAAATGCAAGATTTAGTTCTGAAGATCCTTGTGCAATCATAACAACGTTAACATGTTTTTTTGCCACTGCTGCAAATACTTTTGATGCTACACCCACTATTCCTCTCATTCCAGAACCGATCAGTGCTATTATTGCTACATCTACGGTTACCTCAACTTTTTTTATTATCTTTCCTAACAGATTCATCTCAAGTGAATTTACTGCTTTATCTAGATCGTTCTTTTTTACTATGATAGAGATACTTGATTCTGAGGGGCTCTGTGAAATCATCATAACATTAACTCCAGCTTTTGCTAGAATGGAAAATATAGTGGCTGCCGTTCCAGGTGCACCAACCATACTTCCTCCCCTAACATCGATTAATCCTGTATGACGTATAGTACTAACACATTTCACAGTTTTTTGCGTATCAGGTTTTGGTGATGCAGTAACAAGGGTTCCTGAATTCTTTATGTTAAATGTACTTCTAATCCTTAGTGGAATTTTTTTGGTGACCAGCGGTTCAAGTGCTCGTGGATGGATGTATTTCGCTCCAAAAAGTGCCATTTCCATTGCTTCTGTATAAGAAACTTCTTGGAGAACTTTGGCGTTTTTTACAATTTTTGGATCTGTTGTCATCAACCCATCCACATCACTCATGAGCCAAACTTCATCTGCTTTAATGCTAGAAGCAACAATTGTTGCTGTATAATCGGATCCACCTCTACCAAATGTGGTGATATTTCCATATTGATCGCCGCCTGCAAACCCTCCAATAATAGGAATAATTCTTTTTTCTAAGAGTGATTCAATCGTATGAGACACACGAAGTCTTGTGGTATCCATCAGAGGTTTTGCCCCTCCAAAATTCGAGTCTGTTATTATGCCTACATCTTTACCAGTAAGCGCTGTTGCTTTTGAACCTAGATCATTTAATGTATAAGCTATCAAGTTGATTGACAGTCTTTCGCCAAATGATATTAGATAATCAGAAGAGCGAGGAGTTACTTCGCCAAGTAAGAGCATCCCATGCAGTAACTCTTCAAGTTCTGATAAATCAGCTTTTGTCTTTTCTACTAGTTCTTTTCGTACTTTGGAGTTCTTGATACATTGATTTGCAACTTTTAGGTGGCCTTTGATTATTTTTTGCGCCAAGTTATTTGCGACCTGTTTGTTCCCCTTTTGTATAAGAGAAGTAATGCGTATCAGATCATCAGTTACACCAGTGATTGCTGAAAAGACGGAAATTATTTTGTGTTCTTTTGATAGTGATTGTAAAAGTTTGGCTACATATCTAATGTTTTGAGCAGAAGATATCGAGGTACCACCAAACTTTAGTACGAGTTTCAATTCAGTAATATCTCTTTTATTGTCCTTAAATGCTTTAACTTTCTACTCTTGGTGCCAAATAGAAATGAATTCTACCCACGTTTGCAACTTTAAATTCTAGTCGTAGAGGCATCTTTGTAGAATATTCGCAAATCACAGTACCAGCAGCCGTTCCAACCGCTTTTACAATACTATTAAGATATTCTAAACTATACGTTGCCGTACTTGGTTCTTTTACTTCAATCTCAGGCATTTCTGGCATTCCCTTTTCCAAAGTAATGATTGCTTCACCAGAATCTCCTCTTCCGGAAAATTCAGCTTGTGTTGTAGTTGCGTTCATAGACAAATATTCTGATACTACCTGAACATCGCCAAGGATTTTATCAAACTCTGCTGAGGTGAGTCCAATTTTTGTATTGTAAGAAATTTTTGGTAAAGGAGTGTCAGTCGCAGAGCTCTCAATCAGCCTCATTTTGTATTTTTTATTTTTGCCTATTGTTACAAGGAGCAAATTTTCTTCGGAAATGCTGATCTCTATACTGTCCTTTTTTTCTGCCCTCTTGATTAATTTGGAAAACTCGTCTATTCTGACTCCAAACTTTACATCACTATCACACTCATATTTTTCAAATGCGGAGTTTGGCCACGCTATATCTATCAAGGCCACATGGGATGGATCCATTCCTCTAAATGTTATTCCTTCTCCAGTAGACTCGAATGTAGCCTCTTCCACTAAGGTTGAGATTGCTGAAATTATCGCTTTCCATTCATCTGAACTACTAGTTTTTGCTGAAAACACCAAACTCAATCAGTTGTCTAATATGTTCAAGTTAAACGTTATGCGTAATTTCTCCAAGTGTAACTACATTTAGTACAACGATAAAATTGAGTCGTTGGTTCATCTGCGCTTCTGGTTTGCAGCATCCACCACACAGCTTCGCCATGTCCACATTTTTCACATTCAATTTTTATTGATGGTAAAGTGTCTTTACCTTCATCTTCATCCAATACATCAATTGTTGATCCCCCTTCTACTGTGATTTGTTTTCGTTGGTTTGTGCTCTTTTCACTATATCCACATTTTGGACATGTAGAATTTTTTTCAGAACTGTCTTGTTTAAGACGTGCCTCACACTTGGGGCAAAATTTCATCTAAGCACCTTTAATTTTAGAATTTACCAATTTTTTTAGTTCGTTTGCATATTCAATGGCAGTTTTCGCAGCCTTTTCTATTTCCTTGAGTGGATTTCCTTTTGATGTGTTAACGCGCATCCAATATTCTCTAGTAAGTGGGTGTTTCATTATAACACCGGCAAACTCTACGCTTGGTTCTTTTAGTAACTCGTGTTGTATTATGTATAATGTTCCAATGTCTGATTTTGTTATAATCAAACTAATTTCTTTTGAGGACGAGTCTGTTATTTTTGCATCCATGCAAATCAAAAAAATACTTATTGAGGATATAAATCATTACGTGCGTGACTAGTGAAAAGAGCTTTATTGGTAATATCGAATTAACAAAATCAAGTGATGAGTTCAAGTTAAATGAAAATGCAATAATAAATGTAAAATTTTCTATCATGGGAGCACTCCGTGAATCTTGGAATGAAAAAAATTGGGAGAAGGCATACAGTAAACATGATAATGCTTTCAAGCTAAAATATGGAGTAAAACTTTACACAGGGGGATTACGAAAACGCGATATTGGAAAACCTCTAGATACTTATCGGAAAGCAGCCATTTTTTGGACCCGTAATCCTAAACTTACTCAGGTAGCAGAAAAAAAGATCTGGGTACAAATTTCAAAAAATTTTGAACCATTCATCCCACGAACCCAGATAGAAGCCCAAGAAATGCTTCTTGATTTTGATGAAAAGATGGAGTTTAGTGCTGCAGACCTTGGAGTTGGTAAACATAAGATAGGAGCCGAAGTTTTTGTTTCCTGGTTAAAACATGATTTTACAGAATCTTTTAGCGACAAGACTCATTCTGAAGAGATTGAAATAGAAATTACCAAATAGGATATAAATGGAATAAATGGAACAAAATTATGACTAAATTTGATGGTATCAGAGGTCAAGAATTGCTTGAAGTTGAAGACAAGTCTGAAAAAGAAAATGAAATAACGTTAATTTTCAAAGATAACAGGTATCTATTCATTAAACTTGAAAATGGAAAGATGGTAACCACCTCAATTCCAGAATAATTACTTGTTAATGAATTTATGAAATAATTCGATTGCAATTTCTTGAGATTCCGATTGCACAGAACCAGGTCTTTCTTTACGTACTCTACTGATTGCTTCTTCGGTGGAAAGCTTGTGATATTTGATCAGATAGCAAGCTAGAATAGTGCCTGTCCTACCAATCCCTGCTGCGCAATGAATCATAGTTGGTTCATTGTTTTGTATTCTTTCATGGATATAATCAACAGTGTCATTGATTTTATCCATATCTGGTGCAGAAAGATCTTCAGTAGGAACGTGTAGATACTTGATATTTTTAATCCAAGATTCAGGTAAAGGCTCCTCTGTCATAGTTACAACTGATTTTACGCCAGTTTTGATAACCCATTCTACTTCTTCATGGGATGTTGGCATTCCACTTCCAGCAAGTTTGTCATTAATAAGCCAGCTAAAATTTGTGGGTTTTTTTGTTATTCTTCCATGTACTTTGCGCCATAAATTTCCTGGTCTGCTCATTGATATCAATAGAATTTTTCCGTATATTTACACAGCTATAATTTATTCTAGTGTAATATAATAAAAAGAAGTTTTTGATGGACTTAATCTGCTAATTCAGTCCAACCTTTAACGAATACAGAGTTTCTGTATAATGGCACTGGTTGTCCGACAGTAAAGTCCATTGGTCTCATCCAAAAGATTGCCTTTGTTGGGCAAACTCCAATGCATGCTCCATCAGAGATGCATCGTTCTGGATAAAATACAAATGCCTTACCTCGCTTCCAGCCTTCTACTGGTTTAACTCTTAATACGTCTGGTCCTAGTGATGTACAAATCTCTACACAGAGAGCACATCCTATACACATTTGTTCGCCTATATCTGGAATAATTCCAACTGGCATGTTTATCGAATAATCTTTCTAAATGGATCTTAATATAACTTGCTCGAAAAATTGATGTTATAACGGCGTTTGAAAATTTTATAACGCTGTTAGAAAAATCGATCATTAGCTCATACTAATTAATCATTCTAAGAATTTAGAATCACAGGTAACAGTTTTAATTGCAAATTTATCGACGCTCTTTTATAATTTGATTTTATTTCCAAAACCATAGCAAGCAAAATTCACTGTGCCCACATATTAGTAGAAAAACAAAGTCTTGCATTAGAAATTAAAACAAAAATTGCAAATGGTGAAAGCTTTACTGCCTTGGCAAAGCAATATTCTATAGATACTTCAAAAAAACGAGGAGGTGACCTTAGTTTCTTTGGACGAGGTGTGATGGTACGAGAATTTGAAAAAGCTGCCTTTACATTAGAGAAAGGCCAAGTTTCTGATCTAGTAAAGACCCAGTTTGGTTATCACATAATAAAGCGATTAGATTAAAGGAATCAGATTAAACGGGATAACAGTTTTTTCTTTATTGAGAAAATCAAGAACTATTCCAGATGAATCTTGTTCTAAAAGTATTTTTTTTACCATATTTGTCTCAATGAGGCGTTTGCCTGTAGGAGAAAGTACCCATCCTTCTTCTTTTTTAAATCTGACCATGCTTGTTATAATAACAAAAGAACCAGTCTTTCTTGCCATGCTTGTAATTAACATAATGTATGAGTTGACTAGTTTCCCGATTTCCTTTTTTTCATTTAACAAATTATAAAGTCCATTTAGGGAATCGATTATAATCATTGATTTTTTCATACTTGATTCTACAACAATCTTAGCTAGAATTTTGTTCCACGACTCTATAGTAGGTTGGAATAAAGAGAGATGCGAGTGTGATGGAAACACACCAGATGCTACATATCCACTGTGCAACAGATCAATATCTAAATATAAAATATCTATTTTTGTATCTTGAACAAGTTTTGCGATAAATCCAGCTTTTAAAAAAGGATCGGAATATAAAATAGAATTAATTTTGGACTGTGAAAGAATGTTTTCTAAATTAAATCCAACATCATCTGGCTCATTATGATTTTTAAACAACGTGGAACTTAGCAATACTGTAATATAATAATGAATTTAGATTATAATGTAGCAGAAGATTTTCCATACAAGAGTAGAATTTACCTAAATAACGCGTCTACTTCACTTATGCCAATTTCAAGCATAAAGGCAATGACTGATTTTCTTGTAACATATAATGAAGCAGGTCCCGATTCAAGTATTGCAGATGAACTGGTAAGAGAGAAACTCTCTCTTCTTAGAAAAGCAATAGCGCATATGATAAAATGTAAACCTGAGGAAATAGTTCTAACACAAAGTACTACAGATGGAGTCAACATGGTTTCTAATGGGCTGAATCTCAAGTCAGCTTCCAATATTATAATCCGAGGTTCTAATCACGAGCATCCGGCAAATCATTATCCATGGGTTCGGATCTCCAAAAAAATGGATGTGAGAAACATCCCCGTAGATGAAAATGGATTTTTTGATTTTAGTCATCTTGAAGAAAAAATTGATAACAACACTGGTCTTGTAGTACTAAGTCATGCATTATATAATACGGGAACAATTCTTCCAGTAGAATTAGTTGGAAAATTACTTGGTGAAAAAAATATTCCATTTTTTGTAGATTCAGCTCAAACTGTCGGTTGCATCGAAGATGTAGATGTAAACAAGATCAATTGTAATTTTATGTCATTCAACGGTTCAAAGTGGCTATGCGGTCCTATGGGAATGGGTATCTTTTATTGTAAAAAGGAATCAAGTGACTTACTAGAACCTCTCCAAGTTGGTGGCGAGTCAGCAATTTTTTATGAGGACAAGATTGCTTACAAGGAAATACCAGCCAAGTTTCAAGCTGGATTTCGCAATTGGGCTGGAGTAGCAGGCTTGGAAGCATCCGTGGTCTATCTACTACGATTAGGACTGGGCAATGTCAGAAAAAAGAACATTAAACTTGCTAATTTGTTACGTGAGGAGCTATCAAAGATTTCAGTCGTCTCTTTACATGGACCAGTGGAACCAGAAAACAGGACAAGTATAGTATCATTTTCACTCCAAAATCAGGATCCAAAAACTATTGTTGATAGACTTGCAAAACAAAATATGGTTCTTGCAGTACGAGAAATATTTACTAAAAAAGTAATTAGAGCTTCAATGCATTTTTTCAATACAGAATCTGAGGTCCTTAAAGTAGTAGAAGCGATAAAAAGATTGTAATTATTGTTCTTGTTCTTCTATAACCATCATAGTTAGTGTTGAATATACTTTATCGATCTTTCTAATCTTGTTTGTAATGATATTTCTTAGATGGTCCATACTGTCTGATGAAATTTTGACTACAATGTCGTAAACACCGTACACGCCCTGGACCTCATATTGTACAGCCTTTCCCTCTTTATCCAATATCTCCTTTATCTTTTTGATAATTTCAACATCAGAACCCAAATCAGAATTTAACAGGATGTATGTTGTTGGCATGTGATCATTGTTGTTTTACAATATTTAACCTTTGATTGAAATCATCAAATTGATTAATTACCCATATTTAGTAAATTTTGATGACTCTTCTCATTTGACTTTGAAGGTTTCCCCGTGTCAGGTTCCCCTGTAAGAGCAATTGCTATTTAACAGACAAACTGGAACCTGTTTTGTTTGTAATCTTTTGGTAATTTTCCTATTATTGGAATCTTGTTTCCACAAACCTTGCAACTGTTGTTATCATCCATATTCCAACCTTGAATATCATAGCCATATCTTTTGACTACAATATTGTTGCATTTCGAGCAGTAAGTGTGTTCAAGAGGATGACCTGGTACATTTCCTAGATATACATAATCTAGTCCTTCTTTTTTGGCAACTTCATAATGCTTTTCAAGTGTCTTTATTGGAGTTGACTCGTATTCCATCATTTTATAATCAGGATGAAATCGTAGAAAGTGGATCGGCATTTCTGGGCCAAATTCATCATAGATAAACTTGCATAGTTTTTTGGCATATTCTAAATTATCGCCAATTTGTGGAACAACAAGATCTGTAATTTCTACGTGAATCTTTGTTTCGTCTCTTATCCTAATCAGAGAATCAAAGATTGGTTTTGGATCGGGAATTCCTATGAATTTTCTAGTAAATTGTGGCTCTGCGTTTCCCTTAAAGTCTACCGTAATACAATCAAGAAACTCTCCCATCATCTTTACTGTTTCAGGAGTATCATAGCCATTTGACACAAAAATATTGAAGAGACCTTTGTTATGTGCAGCTATTCCACAATCGCGTGCAAATTCTATGAATATCGAGGGTTCGTTGTAGGTATATGCTATTCCATCTGCCCCCAATTCTACAGCTCTGTTGGCTACATCTTGAGGAGTCATATCGGTGCCTTCTATTTTTCGTCTTTGACTAATGTCATAGTTTTGACAATACTTGCACAGCCAGTTACAACCTGTAGTAGCTATTGAAAATATACTTGTTCCTGGTTTATAGTGAGTAACAGGTTTTTTTTCTATAGGATCAACGTTTCCAGAAATTACTTTGCCATAAACATACAGTTGTAGCTTTCCCGATTCATTTCCTCTTATACCACACAGACCTACCTGTCCTTTACCAATTTCACAGTATCTTGCACAAGCTGTGCATCGAACCTTATCGTTTGGTAATTTTTCATACAGTATTGCTTCCCGAGTCGTCATGTACTTTACTTCAAATTCTCTTATAAGCTATTATGCAGCTGCCGGTAGTCCTACCTTTTCTGGTTTAACTTTACTTATTGCATTTATCAAATCTTCTTGTGTTATCTTGATTGATTTAACAGATTTTTCTTTAGTGTTTACAAATCGTTTTATTGCAGCCATTGCGGCTCTATTACAAACTCCCCCAATTTCCGCTCCACTAAATCCATGAGTTTTTTCCACTAGTTGTGTAAGATTGACATCATTAGCCAGAGGTTTTTTCTTTGTGTGTATTTTAAAGATATTTTCTCTTCCATGTTCATCAGGTAGTGGTACTTCAATTATTCTATCAAATCTTCCCGGTCTGAGCAGAGCGGAATCGACTATATCAATTCGATTTGTAGCACCTATCACTACAACATTTTCTAATTCTTCAAGACCGTCGATTTCTGTTAGGATTTGTGACACAACCCTTTCAGTAACATGTGAATCAGACGTTGCAGAGCTGCGACTAGGTGCAATAGCATCTATTTCGTCTAGAAATATTATACATGGTGACGCTTGACGTGCCTTTCGGAAAATTTCTCGCACACCCTTTTCAGATTCTCCTACCCATTTTGATAAAAGTTCAGGACCCTTTATGCTGATAAAATTTGATTCTGTAGTATTTGCTACTGCTTTTGCGATCAACGTCTTTCCGGTACCTGGTGGTCCATGCAAAAGAATTCCTCGTGGGGCAGAGACATCTGCATGTGTAAATGCATCTTTATGTTTTAGAGGCCATTCAACAGCTTCTTGTAATTCTTCTTTAAGAGAATCTAATCCTCCGACATCATCCCATGTTACATTTGGTACTTGAACTAGGATTTCTCTTAACGCTGATGGTCTAACTTCCTTTAATGCGTCCCTAAAGTCTTCATCATTAATTACTATTTTTTGCAAAATTTCAGATGATATCTTTTCTTGTTCCAAGTCTAGTTGTGGTAAGATTCTTCGTAATGATCTAATAGCTGCTTCTTTTGCAAGAATCTCTAAATCTGCACCAACAAATCCATGAGTAATTTTTGCTATTTGATCTAAATTGACCTTGCCATCAAGAGGCATCCCACGTGTATGAATGTCTAAAATTTCTTTTCTTCCTTGTTCATCAGGAATTCCGATCTCAATCTCTCTATCAAATCTTCCTGGTCTTCTTAATGCTGGGTCAATTGAATCGGGTCTATTTGTTGCCGCAATTACAACTACCTTACCCCTAGATTTCATTCCATCCATCAACGTAAGTAATTGTGATACAATTCTCTTTTCTACCTCACCTGTTACTTCTTCACGTTTTGGGGCGATAGAATCGATCTCATCAATAAATATGATGCTGGGAGAATTTTCTTCTGCTTGCTTGAAGATCTCTCTTAATCGCTCCTCGCTTTCACCATAATATTTACTCATGATCTCAGGACCGCTAAGAGATGTAAAATGAGAGTTCGTTTCGCCTGCAACTGCTTTGGCCAAGAGTGTCTTTCCGGTACCTGGTGGACCATACATTAGTACTCCTTTTGGTGCCTCTACGCCAAGTTTTTCAAATAATTCAGGATGACGCATTGGAAGTTCTATCATTTCACGTATCTTTTGAACCTCTTTCTTTAATCCACCTAAATCATCATAAGTGATTCTTGGCACTGATTGGTCTATTGCTTTAGTTAGGCTTCCTAACTTGAATTCAGTTTGATCTGTTACTATTACAGGTTTTGATGTGGGACTAGTGCTGGTAACTATTAGTTGTGTTTTACCACCCAACTGGGTTGTAACAATAAGAGTATCACCAGTTGTCAAAACATGACCATCATAATTTGCTTGCATGTAATCCTGCAGTCCTTCGGAACTTAATTTCTCAATTGGTGATACTACTATGGATTGAGCTATCTTGGCGTCGACTTTTTTTATAGAGATTTTCTCTCCTATACCTGAACCTATATTGTGCCTTGTCAAACCATCAATCTTGATTATTCCACTGCCATAATCTTCTGGAGTTCCTGGCCACAACTTTACATGGCTCTTTCTATTTCCTACAATTTCCAATATTTGGCCAGTTTCCCATCTGTTATCTTCCACGATTTTTGGATCTACTGATGCAATGCCTTTACCAACAAGTCTTTGAGAGACTTCACTAATTTTTAAAATAATTTCGCTCATCTAATCACCATAAAAAAATAGAGGTTATTGTACCTCCACTGTCTTGCCTTTTGGTTTGTCTTCTTCTCTTAGTTTGAAACTCACTTCAAGAATTCCGTTGGCATAAGTTGCCTTGACAGAATCTTCATCTACCTTGTGTCTTATGGGTACCTTGGCATGATATTTTTTCTGTTCATGCTCTGCATCAAGATTTACTGTTCTTCCTTCAACTACAATCTTGATGTCCTTTTTTTCTACACCTGGCATTTCAGCAACAAGTTTCAAGATTTTGTCTTTGTCGTCTACTAGGACATCCACAAAAGGTTCCCTAACATCAGATGTTGGAAGCAAGTTTGGTTTTAGATTTCCAAATTCTTTTACAACCGGCTTTCCGTCAGACCCTACGGTCATTGTGTAACCATAGTAGTAAGGACCAAATGTTTGGAGGTTGTCTGTATCCTTAAGATTCTCGAAGATGTCGTCTATGTCAAAAAACTGTCTAGACATTCTTCTCCAAAGGTTGTCGAACTCGTCTGTTATGAACATGTAATATTCACCTATCGTTTGTAATATTTTTGACATTATATAAATTTTATTTTAATAAATAGATAATACTTACATAAGACTATTATACATGACATCATTTATAATTCAATATGAGAGTTGTAAATATTTCTGTGCCAGAGGCAGTAAGGGAAATTATCACTAGAAATCGCTCAATTTATGATTGTGTCAAGATGGATTTGATAAACTATACCGCCCTTGCGGTAAAGATCCAAAAGGATGTGGAAGAATACGTTGGAGGATCTGTAAATCTCAATACCGTAGTTGTTGCAATTAAAAGGTATGCAGACTCGTTTGAAGAAAAGGACGAACTGCAGAATCAAGCGGTTTTAAAGAATGCTAGAATTTCATTAACAGATGGAATTGCCGATGTTAGGTTTTCTACAGATGATTTTGAGATTGAAGATGCTGCAGAATTGATGAACAAGTTTATGAAAGTTGATCCAGACTATGAATTTTTTAGGTTGACTGATTCATTTCGAGTCTTAACCGAAGATGTTGACGATGTAAGAAAGCTGTTGGCATCCTTCCCAAATCAGAAAAACTTTTTTCAGACAGGATTAGCAAAAATCAGTATACATATTCCCACCACACAGAACAGATCAGATGCGGCTTCCTATGTTTCTGAGATTTTACATGATAATGGAATAGAACTTGTTAACGCATTTTTTGGCCAGGAAGATATAACCATTGTTTTGTATGAAAAAGATGCTGCAAGAGCATACCAAATCTTACGATCAGAGATTTCTAGATAAATTTAGCAAAGATTAAACGCCCATTGTTTCTGGTTTAGAGATTTCAAGAAAGACCTTGTCGCCTACTGAAAGACCAAGCTCTTTGTATTCATGCATGTCTAGTTTGATTGAGGTAATACCACCTGCTTGACCAAAAACGCCTCCCGTCATCATTTTGTTAAGACCCTTAATCATGTCATCCATGTTAGAAAAACCCATCACGTTAGAGCCAAAAGGTGACATTGGCTGGTTCTGCTCTCTAAAGTCCTTTGGTGTAGACAAAGAAACGACGACATACGGAGCTCCTTCTGGTGAAGCATCTATTCGTACAACTACGTATTCTTTCTTCATGGGATGGTCTAGTTTTTTATGATATTTTATTGTTATCTTTAAAGTGGAGAAATTTGGAATTTTGCAGTACATCTTAGTAAAATGGCCTAATTTCTTTATCAGATAGGATATAACCGGTAAATCACAGTCTGAAGATAAATGTCCCAAGACAAGACCCGCATTTTGATCCTAGGGGGTGGCTTTGCAGGCATCGAGTGTGCACGAAGGTTAGAGTCATACTTTGCCAATGATTTGGACGTTGAAATTACTTTGGTCAGTGAAGATAATTTTTTCCTTTTTACTCCAATGCTTCCACAAGTAGCTTCTGGAATGATCGAGACAAGACACATCATAATGCCAATTCGAACTCTATTTGTAAAAACTGTATTTTATGAAAGTAAAATAAAAAACATTGATCCGTATGGAAAAATAGTAACACTAGAAGGAACATATGAAAAGAGAGGAGTTTCGTTACACTATGATTTTCTTGTATTAGCTTTAGGAAGTCAGACCAACTTTTTTGGAATTGAAAAGATGGAAGAGCGAGCATATTCAATGAAGACGCTAAACGATGCAGTAGTTTTACGAAACAGAATCATCGACATGTTAGAACAAGCAGAAAATGAGAGCGATCCTATCCTAAAGAAAAGTCTGCTTACTTTTGTAATTGTGGGAGCAGGATTTGCAGGAATAGAGACGGCTGGTGAACTCATGGATCTTTTATTGGATGCAAGAAAATACTATCCTCACATACAAAGAGAAGACATTAGGGTAATTATTTTGGAGGCCTTGTCTTTTGTATTGCCAGGATTTAATGAAAGCCTTGCAGGTTTTGCTTTAAAAAAATTGAAAGGTCGTGGAGTCGAAGTCATGCTAAATACAAAGCTTTCAAGTTTCTCTGGTAGAGAAGTGATAATAGAAGAGATAGTTGATCAAAAAAGAAACCCGATGATTGAACCAAAGATTGGTTCAATCCAAACAAGAACTCTGATCTGGACTGCAGGTGTGACACCAGTTGACACTATAAAAAATTCAGTTTTTAAAACAAGTCGGGGAGGAGTAATCGTAAATGATTTTTTAGAAGTTCCTGACTTTGTCGGAGTTTTTGCAATAGGAGACTGTTCTAATATTATAGATCCTCAAACTCAGAAACCTTACCCACCCAATGCACAAAATGCAGAGGCGGAAGCTAGAGTAGCTGCATACAATTTGAGATCTCTAATAAAAAAAGGAGAGAAGAAGAAATTTGTTTATTTATCAAAAGGACAGATGGCCATAATAGGAAAAAGAACAGGAATTGCTACAGTTTTTGGAATTAATTTACATGGATTCTTGGCGTGGTGGATTTGGCGAAGTATCTATTTATCTAAAATTCCCAAACTCGACAAAAGAATCAGAATCTTGCTTGACTGGACTGTGGATCTTTTTTTTGATAGAGACATAGCTAGACTGAAGGTAGTTCGCCGTGAAGCACCAAAGGAGTATAAGGAGCTTGATGAGGTCGACGACGTATGGTAAAAAGGGAAATCTGCCCTTTTCATCTAAAAGGTAAAGGGCGTGTGCTTTTTTACTCTTGGTTTATCCATCCATGTAAAACTCAACAATTCCACATTCCTGACAAACATTAGCTAGGGCGTGTTTTTGACTAAACATACTTTTGGAAATTATTATGTTCGTCTTGAATTCTTCCATTTCTGCATTACAATTTGTGCAATGTTGGTTCATGAGTAGTTCTTCGACTTTCATAATTTCAATTAATTCACTATGAAAGAATAAGAGCTGGTCTGTAACATTACAAAATTACTTGTTCCGATTTTGGAAACATTATCTGACCGATTTGAAAAATATTTCCTATTACGAATTGAAAGAATCTAAAACCAATTTATGATTATCAAAATATTACATTCAAAATGTTAGTTTTGGTTTTACACATAAAACCAACCATTATAGCAATATTTTTTTAACGTAATGAAAAGGTGGAACCCTTGAATGCAATATTGTTTATTAAACTTGAACCGATCAACATGTCTACTGTTCGCAATAACTCTTCAAAGTTAAACGGTTTGTACATGACAGCAGTGGATTCTAACCCTTTTAATCTTGCCGCAGTTTCACTGCTCAGATCTGCTGTTATCATTAATATTTTTGCATGCGGATCAATTTCTCTAATTTTTTCTAACGCATAAAAACCGTCATATTTTTGCATCATAATGTCTAAAAACACTATGTCAGGTCTAAATTGCTTGAATAGTTCAAAGGCATCGTTGCCATCATAGCCTTTACCAAGGACATTAATTCCCTTAAGTTCTAAACATGTACTGAAAAGCTCAACAATGTCTAAACTATCATCCACTACTATTGCTGTAAGAGAATTCAGGAAGTTTATGTTTTTGTAGTCTTTATGATCATCATATACTCTCCCCTTATTTTTGAATGGATAGAACTCCTCATTCATGGATTTTTAGTGAATAAATTGAGTAAAAAGAATCAGTATGTTCTAGATGATACAGACAAATTATTTTGAGGGTAAGGACTAGATTATAACTCATTGGTGTGATGTTGTACAATTGAAAATTAATGTTGGAATTTTGATAACTCTTGTATCAATATTTGTCATAACAGCAATGGAACTCGTGGTACTGTCTAATATGACACCAGGCTTCACAGATAACGGTATAATATCACAAATAGCGATATTCAGAATTTCCATTTCTGCAGTTGTGATTTCTTTGACGTATATCGTACTTAGGAAAAAAATACTTAAACCTCTTGAACAAATTCGTGAATTAGCAAAAAAAATTGGTACTGGAGATTTAGATATTAACGGCAATTCAAAGGGATTTGATGAGTTACAGGAATTGACTAGTGAAATAAAGATTATGACCACCTTGTTGAAAAAACAACAAGAGCAGATTGTGAAAACCGAGAGATTATCGGCAATTGGAGAATTAGCTGCAAGACTAGCTCATGATCTTAGAAATCCGTTATACATCATACGAATGGTCCTCTTCCTGATTCAAAACAAGTATGGAATAAATTCAGAAATTAACAAAGATGTAGAAAGAATTAATGTTGCAATGAATAGAATGTCAAATCAGATTGAAAGTGTAATGAATTTTGTTGCAACAAAGCCACTCAAGATAGAAGAGACCTCAATTCGAAGAATTTTAAGATCTGTAATTAAAAACATAGACGTTCCCGACTCTATTAGGATAAATTTACCAAATAATGATGTTACATTGAATTGCGATAGTGACAAGTTAGAGATTGTTTTTGAGAATATTTTCCATAATGCCATACAGGCAATGAAAGATAAAGGAATCTTAAATGTAAAAATTGTCGAAGGGCATGATTTTGTGAAAATTGAGCTAGAAGACTCTGGGCCAGGTATACCAGATGAGGTTTTGCCCCAAATTTTTGATCCATTATTTACTACCAAACAGGAAGGAACCGGTCTTGGTTTACCTTCATGTAAAAATATCATAGAGCAACACAAGGGAACTATAGATGTAAAAACAACGGTTGGTAAAGGAACGACTTTCATCATACAATTACCCGTTAATAACCCAAGCCAAAACTTGAATCAATTTAGTAAAGTATCTCAGATCATAAACAGATAATCATAAGTCATCTTTCTTAGAATAAACAACAGAAATTCAGACTAGCATAGTTTTCGAAACTATGTTTTACTCTTTGATTTTCTAGAAAATTATTATCTAAAGAATCTGGTCTATCAATTTATTGTTTCAGATTGAAGTTGTTGTTTAAATTCAATTTTTTGTTGTTGATCGACCATTTCATTCTTTAAGGCTCGTACTAGAAGAACTATTTGGCTGGTGTTCAAGGCTTTTTTATTTAGTCTAGCTTTAACAGCAGTTTTGTTTTTTATTAAACCAAATTTAAAATTTTTAAAAACTGAAACATATTTCTTTATTTCTCTAGCGTCCGAGGTAAACACACTATCACACTCTACTAATAGACCATCCCGTATTAATTCCTCAACTTTTATGTAAGCCTTGTTCTCAGACACTCCAGAGAGTTCAATCATCTCAGCGACGATAAGAGATTTATCAATTGAAATTGCCAAGATCTTATCCTTGTCTTTGTCAGCATATGTAGTTAGAATTCTAGAGAGAAGATGTTTTGTTTGGATTATGATCCATTCCTTGTGCATATCTTTTGATAATGCCAAATCTAGAACATTTTCAAGTACAGTTCTCTCCAACAAGACTTTGCTTCGGCCAAAAACTTTGCGTAGAGTAGCATCAAGTTTGTAAGGGTTTTTGTGAGATTCTAGTAATGAGAATTGAAATCTTTCAAAAATAGCAAGATCAATTGTTTGCATATCCATCTTTAGAATACCTTCTGTAGGAATATCTAAAGACTCGTCTTGCTTTTTTTCAAGAAGATACATGTGTATTTCCAAGCATGGAAATTATTTAAATCCCCCCTCCCATATTTGGAAACGGTCACCAAAAGTGAAACAAGCATTTCCATTTTTGGAAATGAATAGAAATTGGATCCTAAATTAATATTTCTCAAGAAATTTGCCAGGTCAAATTAAATTTATGATCAAGTGGGTATCTCCTTAATTGGATTGTTTTGGTTTTTGTGGAGATTTTTTCTTCAATTTAAAAACTACAACAATAGCGACTACAACAGCTATGCCAATACCAACACCGATTGCGATATTCATATCAACTTTAGTTTCTGAACCCAAATCACTAATTGGGACATCGGTTTTTCCTTCTGAAGTAATTTCTAATGAATCTAGAACGTTATTTAATGCAATAAGATCGGAATCAAAATCCTTCTCTTCGTTTGTGTACGTTATAGTGTAGAATTTATTATCGGCTTCTAAAACTAGCTCCTTGTATTTGATGATGTAAATTTTTTCACCGGCGGTAAATCCTCCCTTGGCTTCGGTAACTTGTGCATTAAATCCCTTGATTTTATCATTCTTATCAGAGAGGATTTCTAGCCTCCCTGCATCAATTAATGTTTGCAGATTCTTTCTTGATTCTTTTACATATTGAGCAAGTGAGGTTTGGTTCTTAAACTCTATTAAAAATGCAATAACAGAGTTAAAGTCATCAGTTTTTGGACCTATTATAACAACATCTGGCGTTCCTGGTTGTAATTTTTGTGGTTCTTGCAATGTCCATCCCTCCGGGGCTTTAAATGAAAATTCGTACAATGTATTAGCGTAAACTCCATCATCAAATGTAGAATATGATACTATGCGCTCTGGTTCTCCAAGGTTTAGAACATTAGATATTTCCGAAAGATTTTTTATTTTTACGCTTTTGATTTGTGCAGATTCTAGATCAATTGGTACATCTCTTGGAATTCCACTGGTGGCATTCTTGTTTGTTTCAAGATTTGCTATGGAATCAAGCACATCGTAACTTTCTTGCGTAATTATTCTACCAAAAACAGTATACTGTTTGTCAAGATAGGTAGAATTTTGATGTACTATGAAAAATTGGGAGCTTGCGCTATTGGGATCAAATGATCTTGCCATCGATACAATTCCTCGGAGGTGTTTAATGCTGTTAAATTCTGCCACGATTGTACTGTTGGAACCCCCTGTGCCCCATTGTTGTATAAGGCCATTATCTTTAGTCAAGGGATCTCCGCCCTGAATCATGAAATTAGGTATGATTCTGTGAAATTTTGTTCCATCATAAAATCCGTTTTCAGTAAGATTCTGAAAGTTTGCAACTGTTTTTGGAGCATCGTCTGGGAAAAATTCAATTACCATGTTTCCAAATTTGGTTTCTATCACAACTACTTTGGAATCTGCAAAGATTAGAGGAATTGAGCTTGCAAGAATCAATAGAAAAATACCGATTGTAAATAACCTAAAATTCAATATTGGGTTAACTTTGCATCGCTAATAAAAACTAACTATTAAACATTAGTTTTTAACGACCAGAATTTGATACAGTTTTATGGACACGGATGAGCAAATCCAAACTCAGATTTTATCTGTCTGGTGCGAGGAAAAGAAATTTTTCAAACATGGTGTAGAAGGAATGCTTTTTTTAACCCAGAAACACTTGATCTTTGTAACAAAGACTGAAGCAAAAATGAAGTGGTGGGTTGCCGCAGTAGAAAGACAGATTCGTAATTTGTTGGAATCAAAAAATATCATGCTTCATCATGATGGATATAATGAAAAAGAATTGATTTTGGATTTACAAAATAAAAAAAATATGGAGATTCCATTTGATCAAATTGTAAATGTAAGTTCTGAAGAAAAATCTTGGGCAAGTGTTTTGAATCTAGAAATTAAAGGAGAAAATAAAATAAAAAAATATCAGTTTTCAATCGTAAGCGGATGGGTAAAGTATCCTGCAAAGGATCCAGTGAAATTCATAAAAGTTGATTGGAAGCCTTTTGTAGACTATATTAAAAATAGACAAAGGTTAGCATAAGAAATGGGTGAAGTTTACGCAGTGGGAGTAGGTCCTGGCTCTCCAAGATACATTACTGATGCTGTAAAAGAAGTCATACTTTATTCCGAAGTTGTGATAGGTTACAAATACACTCTAAAAACAATAGAGAGACTCTTGTTAAACAAAGAAGTTCATGAAGTAACAATGCAAAACCAGGAGGAAGTCTACCAAAAGGTTGCAAAGAGTTTGGGGGACAAGACTTGTGTAATTCCATTTACTGGAGACGTTAATTTTTCGGAATCCGAAGTTGTTGATAGATTATTTCAAATCTTTGGGAGGGTACAGATTATTCCTGGAATTAGCTCAATTCAGGTAGCTGCTGCAAAGGCATGTGTCCCGTTGGATAAGAGTAGGGTAATCACAATGCATGTAACTTCGGGCATTGAGGAAGAAAAGCTGGAATTACAGAAGGCACTTTTGGATGGGTATAGTGTAGTTCTGGTTCCCCGACCATGGCCAAAAGATCCAGCTAAACATTTCATGCAATCAGAGATAGCATTGTACCTAAAAGAACATGGTTTTGACACGTCCAAAATCAAGGTTCATGTCTTTGAATTTTTAACAACTGAGAGAGAAACATCCTTTATTGGAACTCTGAAGGATTTAGAAGGTAAACAGTTCTCCAATCTTTCCGTAATGATAATCAATCAATATGTACCTAAATCATACATTAATTTTGAGACTAACTAGTTTCCTTCTTTATTCAGATATTTGTTTTTGATATCAAGTGCCGTTTCTGTGTTTTTACCAAGTGATGTTGACTTTTCTTTAGGAAGAGTAACAATCACCCCATCCATCCAAGAATAAGTGGAATCAAAGAATCTGGTGATTCCAACATCATTTATGGTTGCGTTGAATGTTTGGCCTGGTGCTATTTCACCACTGTTAATTTTGTAATCTGGTTTGAATGGTTTTCCAGGCGAAAAACTAGCAATGCCACTTAAAATTGTGTGAGACACAGAGTCCTCATTTTTCCATGTAATTGTAGTGCCAGGAGAAATTGTAATAGTGTCTGTAGAGTAGTACCTTATGTTACCTGGATTTGAAGAGCCAGATAAAATGTTGATCAGAATTGTTTTTTCTTGTGTTTGATCCTCTTCTTCAATATGTACTACGGGGCTACCAATAATTTTTACAATATAAACGAGTTTAAGTGAATCATCTTGAACTTTTAATCTTCCTGTAAAACTGTAAACAATTCCATCACTACTATCATCAACTAACCTTCCAAATAGAGTAACAGGAATTTTTATTCCGTTGGAGCTTTCTATACTACCAGACAATCTTACAAATCTACCATCAGATAGTGTGGTTCCGGTCCATCCGCTAGAAGTGATATAATCGTCATCCGAAATTGAAATTATTCCATCCTTTAAATTCAGCTTAATGTTATCATTAGCAATTTTATTTGTAGAAAATTGGAGATCTAATTTTGAAACTTCAATTATGTCTTTTGAAATAACAAAACCATTTCCCTGCAACAAGTAAATGCCATTTGGAAGGAGTTTAGCTTCTGCTTCTTGGGAGGAATTCAAAAGAATAATTGTTATAATTGAAATTAAAAAAAGAAATAGAAACTTCATTGTTTTATTAAAATCTAAAGTTGTATTTAATTAATGGTCTAAATAATTTAGACAGGTTAGGTAATTCCATCCTCTGGATTTGGAAGTTCAATGTTACCGCTGAATTGTTCGATCATTGCATGTTCAATGAATCCGCCTGCAAGCAAGAGTGCCAAAGCTATTCCTATCTCTATGACGGTTGGTCGTAATTGTGGTTTCATTGGGAATTTTTTGATGATTGTATGTATGAGGAGAAAGCTTCTTGACATTCCCAAAGAATATGCTGCAACTTCCATGATTCCAAAGGGTGTGAGAAAGAGTATAGTTATTGCTGGAATGTTTTCTAGTTCTGGATATGATAAAGTGAGTGCACTAAAGGCAAATCCAGTTGACCAGGAAGCAAATACCCCCCATGCGACACCAAAACCTGGGATAAACATTGGTAAACCTATCTGAGAGTTATGTAGAAAAATTCCAATAGCGTCTATTCCTTCAATTGCCTTTTGGAATTCCTCAATGAATGCCATTGCCTCTTCGTTTGAAACCTCCATTTCAGAACCAATGGTAAATGAAGTAGTAAAAATTCCTAAAAAGATAAGAAAAATTATTGCTCTTTTTTTTCTAGTCAATAAATTAATTCTAATGTGAGTGTATTTGAGGGTTGGCCTGAAGCAGATTTAATTAAAACTTCTTTTATCATCCTTTGATGAATGAAAATGCCTCTTCAGCGTTAAAATATGCATTAAGTAAGGGATTTCAGATCCACCCTGATGCGTTTAAGGTTCTTGAAAAAATTGATTCGAAAGAATTAGAAGTAATAATAAAACGTGTTGTACGTGAAAAAGCAAAACAAAATTTATTTTTGATAAATCAAAGTGATTTGAAGAATTTTGTAGATTCTGAAATTGACCAAAATATGGAGGACAA
>JBQTHX010000027.1:0-34899 GCA_052389415.1 Nitrosopumilaceae archaeon | reverse complement strand
GAAGGAGATTGTTACAAGATGAAGTTTTATGGAATCACAACACATAGGTGCATGGAGTTTTCTCCAGCTGGAATGTATTGTGAAAACAGGTGCATCTACTGCTGGAGACCAATGGAGTTTTACAATTCTATGGAGATGTCAGAAGACAAGGTTGCTGAACCAGAACAAGTAGTTGCAAATCTCATGGAAGAGAGAAGAAAACTCATCATGGGACATTATGGAGATCCAAATCAAGATAAGAAAAAGCTTGACGAGTCATTGTTGCCTACACACTATGCTATTTCACTTTCTGGTGAACCAACCATGTACCCAAAACTTCCACAACTAATTAAATATCTAAAGACACTTTCTGAAACAAAATCAATATTTCTTGTCACAAATGGTCAGGAACCTGATATGTTACAAAGATTACAAGATGAGGATGCACTTCCAACACAGCTTTATCTTTCTACAAATGCTCCAAATGAGCAAGTTTTTCAGCTAGTCAACAAACCAAGATACAAGGATTCTTGGAAAAGATGGAATACTAGCCTTGAAATGCTTTCAAAAATGAATACACGAACAGTACTCAGAATTACTTTGATCAAAGAGTACAACTCTGGTGATGAGTTGATCCATGAATTTGCAAAGATGTTAAAACATGCAAATCCTCATTTTGTAGAGATCAAGTCATACATGCATGTCGGACGATCTACAAACAGGCTAGAATATTCTAACGTGTTAGATATGTCCGAAGTCCGCCACTTCGCCTCTGAGCTTGCATCTAAAAGTGAAGTCTTTTCGGTTATGGATGAAAGCATCATGTCCAGAATCGTAGTACTGCAGAATCAAAAACGATTCATTGATCGCTGGATTCCTTCGCATGCAAATTAGAAAATTTTAACTCCAGACTTTCTCTTTAAAGGTCCATTTCTTGTTCAAAAGAAAGTTACCAATAGAAGCTACTGCAACAGCAATCAATAATGATACAGTATATTCTAAATGTCGTGCATCTACAAGATAATAGACTAGTCCAAGTTGTACTATTGCCCCCAACCCACTAAATCCCAAAAATTGGAAATATTGGGTTACAGTTTTCCTTAAACCAAAAGTTCGGTTCTCAAAAGTCCAAATTTTGTTCAAAAAGAAATTGGATGTTATTGAGAAGATGATACCAATCATTGTGGCATGTAGATACCACAAGTTAGATAGTACACCGCTGAAAAGAAAAGATATCATAAAGTTGAGAAGAAGACCACTTGCACCTACTGTATAGAATCGTGCTGCTTTAGAAAAGAATCGTACCGAGGTTCTCTTCTCTTTTTCTCGTAGCGGTTTTCCATATCTGTAGAGTTTCCAGATAGATCTTACATAATCTAGACCCACAGAAAGATCAAGTTTGCTTGAACCCAGTTTACGGTTGGTAAAGGAATATGGAATCTCTTTTACAATTGTCCCTTTAGTCTTTACAAGTAATTCTAGAAGCATCTTGTATCCTATGGCATCAAACTTGATGTTTTTTATGATATAGCGTTTGAATGCAAAAAAGCCTGACATTGGATCCTTTATTTTTATTCCAAGACCGTGTTGAGCAATTTTGGTGGCGCTCTTGCTGATCAATCTTCGCTTTAGTGGCCATCCTTTTACAGAACCTCCTTTGACATATCTTGAAGCGACTACAATGTCACATTTATGATTCTGAATTTCCTCGATCATCTTGTGTATTGTTTCTGGTGGATGTGAAAAGTCGCTGTCCATAACGATAATTGTTTCTCCCTTTGCTGATTGTATTCCAGTAAGAATTGCAGAGCTTAGTCCTTGTTTGCCTGATCTGTGTATGACTTTGACAGATAGTCCGGTTTTTGTAGAATTTCTTGCAAATTCCTCAGCAATATTTGCAGTGCCATCTGGCGAGTTGTCATCGACTACAACTATTTCAGATTCAATGCTTGTTGGTAGATTACGGCTAACCTCTTTTAGCATATTATGAATATTTTGAGATTCGTTATAGGTAGGCATGATTACAGATAGAGATCCTATTAGCGGAAACTCTATGCTCTTTTGTGACAAGTTCAATCTAACCCCTATAGGTCTCAATTAATGAACGTTTTTGAGGGATAATTTTAATCTCTTATTGCTTAAATATAGAGTTCTTAAACTGGCTGACTTGATTTCTGCCTATGTAAATACCAGTTAGCGAATTTTTTTATTGCAAGGTATCTATGTGAAACCAGATTTTTCTCTGTAATCTGAGCAAATGTCTTTGTTTGCCCTTCTGGAACAAAGATAGGATCGTAACCCCATTTTTTTCCCCTTGGTTTTTTCGAAATTTTTCCTTTCACTACAGCTTCAAAGAGTTGTATGTCATCTTTTTTATCACAATATGCAATTACAGAATGGAATGCAGCACTGCGTTTCGATTTTAGTAGCTTTAGAATTCCTTTATTTCCAATTGTTTTAAAAACAAATGACGAATATGGTCCAGGAAAACCCTTTAAAGAATTTATGAAAAGACCGTCGTCTTCTATTATTACAGGTTTGGAACATAATGAAAATGCATTCATTGCTTTATGGAATGCCACCTCTTCAAGTGACTCTGCTTGAATCTCCTGCAAGCTACATTTGAAAAACTTTAGTGAGATTCCAAATTTTGCCAATATCTCTCTTGCTTCCTCAAATTTGTTCTTGTTTGATGATGCAAAAAAAATGCTAGACAACGTTTGCGTATCTTCCCCTGCTTTCTATGACTGAAACTTGAGATAAAACACGATTATGTCTTGAAGTGCCTACTATTTTTTTATATCCTCTCAAAAATTCAACCCAAGCCTTTTCCATTATATGTGCATGGGCGCTATTTAGTATCTCTTTGAATAATCTAAGATCTATTGCATGATCTTCAGTCTTGTCTGTTCTTTGAGCGAGCCCAAAATCAATTACAACTACTTTGTTATTAAGAGAAAGAAAGTTAGATGTAGTAAGGTCTCCGTGCATTATTCCATTTTTGTGCATCTTGCCTACAATTTTTCCTATCTCATTACAAATCTTAATCATTTTTTGGTTTGAGAGATCACGCACCAACTTTCCTTTTATGTACTGCATGAATATCTTACACATTTTCGTATCAACATAGTACACAAGCGGCGAACTTATTTCAAATGACTTTACATCTGACATTATACTTGCTTCACGTATGGTTCTCTGCTCTCTTATCCTTCTGTCAAGAATTGGATTTCGATAATCTTTTTTTTCTCTAATTTTTAGTATTGATTTTTTTTCATTCCATAAAGTAAGATAAATATCAGCTTCTGCTCCTTTTTTTATTAGTTTCATTAGAGTTATAACGCGTAGCTAGAGATTAAAATCTATCATGGATGATTCTGAAAAAAGTATAATTCAAGAAGATTGTTCTGAAGATTCTATTGGCAGCGGTATTCTTACACTAACAAACACAAGAGTTGCTTTTGATAAAACAAAAGGAAGGATTGCAGATTTTTCAAAAAAGTTTGGAGACACAGTAATTGATATTCCTTTAAACCAAATTGTCCAAGTAGGAAAGGAAGGTTGGCTAGTAAAAAAAGTATGGATTAAAGCTAAAACAGCAGAGGGAGAAAAAACCTACAAGTTTGGAGTATACAACACTAACAAATGGCTAAAAGTGTTGCAAGAAGCAACATCAAGGAATCAATAAGGAACTACTACTGTATCAAGACGCCATGATTGTCTTACGAATGTGTCTTCTATCCTGACTCCTGATTTGTGAGAAGACTCTAACAAACCCGTCCAAGCAATTTGTGAACCACAATCACCGGCGTACTCTTTAGGAGAGACAAAAAACTTGCAATCCTGTCTTTTACAAATGCTTTGAAGAATTTCAGACAATCTCTTGTTTGCAGCAACTCCACCCACTATCAATAGTTCTTTTTTTCTAGTAAAAGACAGAGCGCGTTCTGTGGCTTCTCCAATCATTGCAAATGCAGTCTCTTGCAATGAAAAACATGCATCTTGGAGATTCTTTGGAATGACTTGTTTTGTAGCTGAAAGCAATCCAGAAAAAGACACATCATTTCCTTTTACAACATAAGGAAGTGAGACATAGTTACTTGATTTTGATGCAAGTTCCTCAATTTTTCCTCCACATGGAGATGCAAAGCCAGCATGTCTTCCAATCTGATCTAGCAGTTGGCCTAGTGTGATATCCAAAGTTTCTCCAAAGACTCTCCATTTTTTTGACAAGAATGCCAAGATCATTGTATGCCCACCGGAAACTAGAAGAACCAAAGGATCTTTTGCTCCAGTCAACATCTTTCCTAGTTCAATATGTCCTATTGCATGATTTACAGGATAGATTGGAATTTTGTAGTATGATGCAAGAGACCTTGCAACTACGGCTCCAATTCTCAAGCAAGGTCCAAGGCCAGGACCTGCCGCATATGAAATAATATCAAGATCAGTTATCTGGATGTCTGCTTTTTCCAAACATTCTGAAAGAACTGTTGGAGAAATTTCCGCATGATGTCTTGATGCTTCTCTTGGATGAATTCCCTCTCCTTCAGGTGGTCGATAGATCTTTCTTACATCGGAAAGAATTTTTCCACTCTTTCCAGTTTTTTCCAAGATGGCACAAGAAAATGTATGAGCTGTGCTTTCTATTCCTAATGCTAACATTTTATCCCCTACTTAGTGTCGAGACTATTTTTATTACGTCTCCATTTTTTAGTTGATGCTGCGCGCCTATTCGTTGCTTTGTCTTTACATCTACTGCATGCAAAAACCCCTTTGCTATATCTGCGTGTATGGTTGAAGCCAGATCCTTTGCCGTAGAATTGGAAGGCAAAAGCCTCGCATCCGGTAAAACTTGGCCATCCTTGTTTGATAGTTTTGTCTCGTCTTCAACAGGATATACTACAATTAACTTGAGAAGCTCAAAAACTGCCATATCTAACGTTTGTTGTACACCTGTTGTCCCAATTTTTGAGAAAACCAAATTTACTAAATCTAGTGCTTTTTGCTGCGGAGGGTTAAGATTAACTCCTTCTTTAATTTTGAAAGATTTTTCGCCTGGAAAATAATCAATCAATCCATTCTTTGATGCTTTCCGCAGTAAAAGTTCTGTCTCTGCACTGCACGGTATTGCAAATCTCTCCTTTTTTAATTTCTCAATATTACTCAAATCATGACAAAGATCAGCTTTGTTGGCTGCAATGATAAGCGGTTTTGTTTTTTTTCTCAGTTCTTTTACAAAAATAGATAGATCTGAATCGTTCCACTCTGTTGGTTTTTTTGTTTGGAGATTCAGGTGTTGTAAGACTATTTCAACATCGTATTCTTTAATTCCTAATCCACTAAACCTTTGCGCAATTCCCTGTACAATTTTTGCACCTTTGCTTTCCAATTCTCTTGACAGTTTTTGCCATTCACGTTGCAATATTGCCTTCATCCAAAGATCAAATTCTTCTTCAACAAACTTGACATCTTCTAGTGGATCATGTGTCCCCACTGGAACTGGATGTCCTTGAATGTCTGTAGAACCTGATACGTCAACAACATGTATCAGTACCTCAGATTGTCTTGCATCATCCAAGAATTTGTTGCCAAGGCCTTTGCCTTCATGAGCGCCTGGAACAAGTCCTGCCACATCAATCAATCTCACCGGTATCAATCGGGTTCCATTAAAACACAGGGGATGCTTGTGATCTATTCCAAAGTGTTTGCATGCACATGGAGCTTTTACGTGTGCAATTCCAATGTTTGGTTCTATTGTAGTAAAGGGATAGTTTCCTATCTGAGCTGTTGTTTCAGTTGCAGCCGAGAAGAAAGTTGATTTTCCAACGTTGGTTTTCCCAAGAAGGCCGATTTGCATAAAACCTATCTGAGCTTATGCTCTTATTTAGCATTGCAGAAATCATTTAATTTGTTTTGTTTTGAATAAACCTATTGTTAGTAATAACTGGTAATCCAGGTGTTGGAAAACACACTGTGGCAAAACTACTTGCAAAAAGATTAGATTCGAAATTAATTGACATAAACAAAGTAGCTATACAGAAGGGGGTTATAGAAAAGAACAAAGAAACATTGGATGTAGATGTAAAAAAATTAAAAAAAACTCTAGAAAAAATTATAACAAAAAACTCTATAGTTGTTGGACATTTGGCTCCATATGTGGTTTCAAGAAAGCAAGTAAAATTAGCAATAGTACTAAGAAGGAACCCATACAAGCTTGCTTCTGTTTATAAAAAAAGAAAATACTCACACCAAAAATCAGTTGAGAATCTTGGTAGCGAGATTCTAGGAGTAATTTATCATGATTCAGTAACTGAATTTGGTTCTGATAGAACTTTACAGCTTGATACAACGGGAAAATCTGTTAGTACAATTGTAAAAAAAATTACGACCCTTTTTGTGAAAAATACTTTTAGTGGAGATAAAGTTGATTGGCTTGGCTTGATTTATGAAAAAAACGATCTGAAACGATTCTTCCCCTACTAAATTCAAATAACGCCATACTTGATGATATGATGAAATGTTTGAGATAAAAAAAAGTGATCTTGCAGGCAGGATTGGAATACTTTACACAAATCATGGTAAGGTAGAGACGCCTGCCTACGTGCCTGTAGTCCACCCAGTTAGACAATCTATTGCTCCAAAAAAAATGCGTGAGATGGGTTTTGATCTTGTAATAACAAATGCGTACATAACCTTAAACAATTTCAGAGAAGACGCGGTAAGGCGTGGGATTCATGACATCATAAACTACGATGGTGCTGTGATGACAGATTCTGGCGGCTACCAAGTCTTGGAGTATGGTAGGGTAGATGTGGAACCAGCTGAGATGGCAACTTTTGAAAGAAATATTCAAACTGATATTGCTATTCCACTTGACAGACCTACAGGTTTTGGGCTATCTAAAAAGAAAGCCAAGTCATATGTTGATCACACCTTGAAAATTTCCAAAGAAACTTTGGATCAGAGTGAAAAAAATGGACAGATCTGGGTTGGTCCAATACAGGGAGGGGAGCATTTCGATCTTGTAAAAAGATCAACAAAGACTCTTGTAGAAGATGGATTTGAGATGCTTGCACTAGGTAGTCCTGTTGAATTTATGGAATCTTATGAGTACAAGTTGCTGGCAGAGATGATTCTTGTTGCAAAAAAACAGATGCCAGATTCTATTCCATTGCATCTTTTTGGAGCAGGCCATCCTATGACTATACCACTTGCAGTTGCACTGGGTTGTGACACGTTTGATTCCGCATCATACATGCTATATGCAAGAAAAGGCAGATACATAATGGATGATCTTACAACTAGACTCGAAGAGATGTCGTATTTCTCTTGTAGTTGTGAGGTTTGCTCCAAGTACACTCCCAAAGAATTGCTTGCTGTAGAGATTGATGAACGGATAAACAAAGTAGCCCTACACAACTTGTTTGCCATAAAAGCAGAGGTAAATAGAGTAAAAGAAGCGATTCATGAAGGCAGATTGTGGGAATATGCTTTCAAAAAGGCGCGTTCACACCCCAAGTTATTTGAAACCACCAGCATATTTACAGAAAATCAAAGATATTTTGCAGCTAGAACCCCCAGATTCAAGGAAAAGGCAGTATTTCTTTTCTCAAAGGAGGATCAATTCAGACCCGAAGTGATCCTATTTCATGGGCTTGTTCGCAAGTTTAGATCCAAAAAAGATATTCTTGTTATCATTCCAGATGGAACAGTAAGGCCATTTTATCTATCAAAGGAGTACAATGAATTAAAAAAGCGATTTCAAAAAACTTTAGATCGTATCCAGTTTTGTCAGTTTAATCCATTTCTTGGTATAATCCCCCTTGAAATTTCTGACATGTATCCTGCATCCCATTATGTTATGCCAAGAATCAGATTTGATCCAGCCGAGTTTTCTGAGTTTGCCAAAACATGGAAGGTTTTTTTTGCCAATAACAAATTTAAAACCATCTATGCAGCAAAAGATGAATTTCTAAAGCATCATACTAAATCATTGCCTAAAAAAATCAAGATAATTTCCATTACCAGAAAATAAAATAAGAAAAAGGGTGCGAACAGATTCCGCTTACTTACTTAGTGCGGCGTCTTCTGCCCAGCCTTTTACAAAGACTCCGTTCTTGTGAAGTGGAACTGGTTGACCAGCTGTGTAAGTCATTGGTCTCATCCAAAAGATGGACTTTGTTGGACAAACTCCAATGCATGCTCCATCGGAGATGCATCTTTCTGGATAAAAGACAAATGCTTTTCCTCTCTTCCAACCTTCAACAGGTTTTACACGGAGTACATCTGGACCAAGAGAAGTACAGATCTCGACACATAGTGCGCAACCTATACATCTTTGTTCATCAATGTCTGGAAGTATTGCTATTGGCATATTTCTTCTCTTTTTGAAGATGTCATCGTTTGCTATTTAAACCATCTGTAAAATCCATAACAGAGTTATAGAATTTTTTCAATAAGGAAAATAAAATAAAAAACAGAGAATAGTATTATGTTTAATTACTTCTTTGTCTGGCGTATGGCGTCGATTTGACCGCTCGTTATCCAGTCAAGTAATTCAGCAGATGATGGATTTAGATCGCCCTTTTGATTCATCATATTATGTACCCAAACCCAGTTTATCTGATTTAGCAGTGGCTTGTTTCCCTCATCGCCCCTTCGAACTTTGTCTCGAAGGTCTTTTGGGATTGTACCCCACCATTGATCGAAGGTTCTACCCATGGACAGATCATCTTTATTTGATCTAATTAAGTCTTTTGTAAATTATCTCAATAATACGATGGCGGAAAAACACTAAACGTTTAAAGGTCCTTCGAAGAGATTTTGAATTCTTGCAGGTTAAAGTTCTTGGCGCGGCACGAGAGGTAGGCCGATCAGCATTTCAAGTTAATTGCGATGGAGCAAACTTTCTTTTAGATTATGGGATACTCTTGGGAAAAGAACCGCAGTACCCAATGCATGTAAAACCTAGAGATATTGACGCTGTTGTTATTACTCATGCCCATCTTGACCATTCTGGTTATGTACCGTCGCTTTTTGTAAACGGAAAAAGTGAGGTATTTGCCACCCCTCCAACACTGGACCTATCAAGACTGTTGATCGAAGACATGCTAAGACTACAAAAGAATTTTTTCCCGTTTGAAATGCCAGAAGTCATCAATATGAGGAAACATTCCAAGGAGATAAAGTTCAAGGAGAAGATCCAAAAAGGTAACGCTTCCTTTGAGCTACGCGAATCAGGACATGTAGTAGGAGGAGGAGCAGTTATCGTAGAGTCTGAAAATAAACGCCTCTATTATACAGGAGATATCAATCCTAGAGGTTCACGGATGTTACGTGAAGCAGATTTTGATTTTGATGAAATTGACTTGCTAATAATGGAAAGCACTTATTCACAGACTGAGCAAGCGCTTAGAAGCGAAACTGAAAAAGAATTCATGGAATTTGTATATGAAGTATTGGATAGAAAGGGAACTCTGTTTGTACCAGCCTTTTCAGTAGAGAGATCTCAGGAAATTGCGTGCGTTTTAAAAAACGCAAAATTCAAGCACAAAGTTATCATGGATGGAATGGCCGTCAAAGTAAATGAGATAATGCTTCGCTATCCAGAGTACTTGCGTGATCCAAAAGTCTTTGCGGATTCAATTCATCAGGCAAAGTGGATTAATGGAGAAAGAGAACGAAAAGAAGCATTGAATGAACCATGCGTCGTTATTTCTCCAGCTGGAATGCTTGTAGGTGGTTCAGCTGTATACTATTTACAACAGCTTGCACTTGATAAAAGAAACGGTATTGCATTGGTATCCTATCAAGGAGAAAGCACTCCAGGTAGAAAATTGCTGGAAACTGGCAAGGTCAGTATTCGCGGAAGAGATGTGAAAACAGATGCCGCTGTTAAACAATTTGAATTCTCTGGTCATGGAGATAGAAATGATCTGTTTGAAGTAATCAAAAAAATAAAAGGAAATCCGAAGATTTTGACTGTTCATGGAGACAGCGATTCTTGTACAAGGTTTGCAGATGAGATACATGAAAAATTTGGATTTGATGCATACGCTCCAAAAGCCGGCGAAGCGATTTCAGTTTGAGATGCTAGAATTAACAAAAATAGATGTAGATGCGACCATTAATAGCGGACAGGTTTTTCTTTGGGACAAAATCGATGGCTCATGGTTTGGAATAAACGGCTCTGAAATTTTTAAGATAACACAAGATCCATTTAGGATTGTTTCTTCAGAAAAAAAAGTATCAAATTTTTTTAGACAAGATGACAACATAGATAAAATTCTAAGTAGCATTATGCAAGATAAATTTGTAAAAGATGCAGTTTTGCGTTTTCCTGGTTTGAGATTGTTACGACAAGATCCTTTTCAGTGCTACATTTCGTTTATTTGTTCATCAAACGCATCAATTCAAAACATCAAAAAAATGTTAAAAAAAATCACAAGAAAGTTTGGCAAAAAGATTATTTTTGATAATAAGGAATTTCATACTTTTCCATCAGCTCAAAAACTTGCCAAGTGTAGAATCTCAGAACTATTATCATGTGGATTGGGTTTTAGAGCAAAATACGTAAAAAGTGCATCACAAGATGTTGCTTCAGGAAGGATCGATTTTGATTCTTTAAAAAAATTTAATTACCAAACTGCAAAGGACAGACTTTTACAAGTGCATGGAATAGGTGATAAGATTGCTGATTGTATACTGTTATTTTCGCTTGAAAAAATCGAAGCATTTCCAATTGATAGATGGACTCTACGAATTTTACGAAAGTATTATTTTGATTTATTTGATGAAACGATCGGTAAATCAATTACTCGAAAAAAATATGGAGCAGTGCATGAGAAGATTGTCAATCATTTTGGCCCATTTGCTGGTTATTCACAACAATTTCTTTTCAAGATGGAAAGAGAGCTAAACAACAAAAAATGGTTGTAAAAACCTCTTAATATGGTAGCCCAAGCCAACTTCTTGGGCCTGTAGCTCAGCATGGATAGAGTGCTGGACTTCTAATCCAGTGGTCAAGGGATCGAAGCCCTTCGGGCCCGCTTTACATTCATAATTTATTTATTGAAAACGATAGTTGAATAGAATATGAAAGAAGTGGAATTAAAGTTAGAAAGTCTGAAAATAATTCCAAATAGTGAGATAAGGGGAAAGATAGATGTTAGATATCAAGGAAGGTATGACGGCATTGTTATCAACACGCAAATCTTAAACTCAAACCAGCTAATAGTTTACAAATCATACAACGGCAAACCAATATCACAAAATCTGTCAAGATTATTCATTAGCAAGGAAAACATCTCGGAGAATAAAGCAGAATTTACAGCCTTGATAGAATTCATGCCTACTGAGCCTCATGATGTCAAGTTTCGCGTTTCAATAATTCAGGAACACAAGGAAATCGAAAGCGACATATTGTTTGCAAAACTGATTGTTTAGAATCTAGCCTTTTGTATTATCAGTTTACCTGTCATCCATGGATGAGGTTCGCAATGATAGTCTATTTCAACCTCAGGTGCTGTGAATAGGAATTCATATTTTTCACCTGGCTTTATTACTCCAACAGATCCAAACTTTCCGCTATACTTGTCCGTATATTCATGGCCAGAATCAGGTGTAACAGTATGTGGAGTTTCATCTACGTTTTCCCAAATTACTTTATTATCAATTTCAAGTTGAATATTGACTAATTTTGGAACAAAGTTATCTTGTTGTTCCGGACTGTCAGAACCTTTTATCATATTTATTATGGTTTCTTCTTTTGGGTTAAGAATCGCTTCAGCAATTTTTGGTTTTGCGTTAAACTCTGGGAGGTAATAAAGTTGATAATATGAAATGCCTATTGCCAGTCCAACAATCATTGCAATTATTCCTATGCCATATGCATGACTTGAGGTTGGTTTACTCAATAAATCCTGTTGGTATTTAGTTCTCTTATAAAGCTATTTGAAAATTTGTGGAAAAAATTAAAGCTTTTTCAGATCTGATGTTTTGTTTGTGAAATCTTCAGTTGTAGTAGAAACTGTTTTTATTTCAGGAACAACTTCCTTAGAATCTAGTTTTGGTTCTGGAGATTTTTCCTTTTCCGGAATTTTTGCAGTACCAGGCTCAACTCCAATCGGTTTTGGAATTTCTTTTTCTATCGCAGGAGGAGGAGTTGGAATTTTCTTTGCTTCATTCATACCATACCTGTAAAGATGAAACATTCCTGCAAAGACCAATGTAATAACACCAGTAAGGAAGAGTGAAAAGTTGTTCATACCAGATAGAGCTGCGTTGTATGCTGCGATATTAAGATAGACTTGGAATCCTAATAGTGCAATTATCAGCCAGTTTATCCACTTTCCAGACAGATTAATTTGCGCTACTTTTTGTGGTCCCTTTGATGCAGCAAGCTTTGCTTTTCTTTCTGCCTCCTTTGACATCTTTATCATCATGTATGAAAATCCAAATCCAAGGGGAACAAGTAGAATCATTACAGAGTAGAACAAGATTGGATCGATAACAAGCCTTTGCACTAGAGGCATATTAGTATCTGGTGAGATATAGAATCCCCAGTATGTTGTAACTATAATTTGCGCAATGCCAGTAATTCCAAATGCAGTAATCATTGGTCTATCTTTCCATGAGAATTTCTTGTATCTGTCAATGAAAGGCACTATGAGTATTGCTAGAATAAACAGTCCAGGCCATAGTACACCAGTTACAAACTTGTCATATTGCGTTCTAAGAAATGCATACAATCCTGTAAGATACCATTCGGGAACAGTGATGCCTGGCGGTACTGTCGGTTCGAATTTGAAACCCATGTCAACTGGAAAGACACCACCAGTGATTAGAATGGCACCAGAGATTGCCATTACCATTGGTACATCAAATACCAGAAATCTAGGCATATGAACGGCCATCAATCCAAGCATTACTATTGGAAGAATAAAGACGTGTTGTGCATAAAATCTTAGAACAAAATCATGAAATCCGCTGCCAAACATGGCATCGCGTATTGTCGGCCCCGCAATTGGAATAGAGTTAGTAAGTGAGGCAGCTATACTGATTGCAAGTTCCGCACGTTCACTAAAAATAATATCATAACCCGTAAACGCTTCAAGGATAGTTACTGTTCCAAGTATGACTCCTGTGACCCACAAAATTTCGTTTCGAATTTTGTATCTACCGCTAAAGTACTGATAATACATGTGAAGAATTGCCAAAAGTACCATTGCGTTTGAAGCGTGATAATGTATATTTCTAATATGGAAACCAAATGGAACATCGTTGTTTATTTTTTCTACACTGTCCCATGCTCTAGTTAGTATTGGTTCATAATAGAACATCAACAAAGCACCAGATATTCCCAGAATTATGAAAACTACAAAAGTCAGCATCCCAAGAAATCCAAATGGACTTACAAATCTAGCTGGAAAAGAAAATTTTGTACCTATGAATACAGTTCTATCTAACCCATCCCATATCCAATAAAAAAAGTCTACAAGACCGTTTCTACGACTTGACGAAGCGACCATATCCTACAACCCCATTCTCATTAACATTCCATTTTGGCGGAGAAATCCATAAGAACCCATCGGAATCGGTTTCAAGTGTTAGTCTAGCAAGCGTATTTGACGGAGGAGCTTGTAACGAAGCTGGTCCTACAAATGCTGTCCCTGTAATGGGATCATACATGCTTCCATGACATGGACATTCGCCTCTCTTTCTTTTTTCTTCAGGCCAGTATTTCCACAAGCACCAAAGATGCAAACATACCATACTATAAGCACGAAACGCATTAGCATCATTTGAATCACCGCCAAGTTCTGATGGGAGTCTGATAAATTGCCATTTTCTAAAAGCTTCCTCATCAAGTACTTCATCTCCTGTCTTTGGATATGTAATCACTTCAGCGTGGTTTATCGGGTAGGTGTTGACATTTGCATGAGTACCATCAGGTAGTATCACTTTTGCCTTATCCAGTGAGGCAGTGTCTGGATTTGGCATAAAATTTCCCCATGGAACATATGGAGTGAATGCAAGTCCTGTTCCAGCAGCACCCAATAGTTTTAGAAAATCTCGTCTGGACAGATTACTCTTGGAACCAGAATCCTGTTCAGGCATGCAAGCTTTCGTTTTTGAAAATTTGCATATAAACCTTGTTCTAGTGTTTCTTGTAAATTTTGGTTTTTGTCATTATTATTATGCTGGCAGTTGCAATTGCTATTCCAATAATTATTCCCTGTAGTAAAACGATGTTCTGATCTGAAGTAACTTGAGGAGTTTCAAAGAGTGGTCTATTTTCTATGTTTATTATAATTTTTTTAGAAATTTCATTTCCTGCTAAATCACTTGCTGAAATATTGAGATCGTATTCTCCATTTTCTATCGTAGTTGTATCAAATTGGATAAATTTTTCATTTACATGTATACCGTTTGGAAGTATCATTTTAATTCCTCCAGAGTTTGGCAGATTCTCATCAGAAATGTCAACATCTATGGGGATAATGTTTGAGACAGTTGAACCGTTTATCGGAGATTTGATGAAAAGTTCTGGAGGTTTATTATCAACTTTGAATTTAACAGTTTCTTCTGTACTATGCCCTACTGTGTCGGTTACAATTACTTTCATGGTATGTGTACCTTCAGTTAAGAATTCTGATGGAATGTTTGATTCAGAATTTATTTGAATTTCGTTCTCGTCAAGGAAATATCGAATAGAACCAATATTTTCCTCTATGATTTCTGGTTGAATTTTGTATGTACTGTTAATGAATTCAGGAATTATAAACAATATTTGTGGAACTTTTTCGTCTGGTAAGATTGTAGAAAACTTGGCAGCAACTGTGATTGGTTCTGAAAGAGATTTTCCTTCAAAGAGGGTAGAATGCATCAAAAGAGAATATGTTCCTGTTTGGTTGATTGGAGCGTATAGAACTGTAGATGTATCATCCTTGTTTTTAATTGGAAAGAATCCTCCTCCTTCACTAAATGGACTAATACCAAGCCAATCCCCAGTAGGCCATCCCTGAAAATGACCTAGAACACCTGGTGGAACATTTGTCTGTACAATTCTTCCTGCAGGATCGATTACAAAAACAGAAAGATTTGTGTTTTTGTTTTCCCAAGAAATATCAAAGGCTACAGAATTAATTGTATAGTCTTTTACATCAAAATGATATTGTCGCCAATCACCTGCGTTGTATCTATTTGTCATATCAAATGCACCGGTAATGAACCCATTACCATAAAGTGTGTCTTCTTTTTGCGAACCGCCTATTACCGTTGGTAGATCCTTTTCTATAACATTCTTCATTACAGCATAAGAGACAGGCACATTTACTTCGTGTAGATCTCCTTGAAAAGTGAGAAAGCCTTGATAAATTCCTGGTTGAGAATCTTGTGGTGCAATTATTGTTGCAATTAGATCAGATGAGCTATTTGGTTGTATTTGGATATGATCATAGTTTACCCAGATGGATTCCCAGAGTTCCTTTTTGTAAAAGCTTGTTGTAATCGTATAATCCATCGATGTAGAGTTTTTCTTGGTATCACCAATCCAGTAGGAGTATTTTGTTGGGACCGGATAAACACCGACTAGTGGAACATTATTAAATTTTGAGTTTGGTTCTGAGATTCTTAGCTCCTGTACTGTTCCCCATGAACCTCCACGATTTACCATAGAGAGTTCATCATGTGTTACTGCAGTGTCGTTGTTTTTATCATTCCAATCGTATAGATATAACGATGAAATTTTCATGTCATTTGCATAGATCTTTTCTGTTTTGTTCATAAAATTATCAAAGGGAAAATTTAGATTTAGAATCATTAGTGAGGAATCACTTGGCAGCGATTTCTTTTTTTCAAACATGGTTGCATCTGCGTCTCTAATAATTTTCTCAAGATGGACATAATTAGGTCTGAAAATGCCAGATTTGTTTATGAGAGGATCTTGTAGTCTCACTTCTGTCGTGCCGTTGTATTGATATTTATTAACGAGTTCTAGGCTTTGTGGTTTTATTGTAATGTCAAGGGTCTTATTTGTGGGATTCTCAATTGTAAAAGCGGCAAAAGTTCTCTCACCTGGTAGTAATCTACCTCCAAACCAAGGAGTCATGGGTAATGATGAATTACTTAGATGAAGATTTTCTATGCCAAATGAGGATGAATTCACCATGTTTATTGGCACATCTAGGATTTTTTTTATATTAGCATAGGATGCGTTGTTGTATACAATAAAGGTGCCAGTCTTTCCATTTACAAAATTTACTGCATTTTCTATATTCACAATTCCCGTTCCCTGTGTGAATGGATCATTTTCCAAGTCAGTAGCAGTAGATAATAAAATATTTTTGAGTTGGAATGGATCATATTTTTTGTCTTGTTGTTTCATGCTTTCCATAATTATTGCTGCAGAGCCTGACACAAGCGGTCCTGCAAGACTTGTACCGCCAAACATAGTGTAAGGATCTGTGGCATTTTTGATCTTTTTTGTAATACTAGAAGGTGTAAAGCTGTATGCACCAATACTCATAATGTCGGGTTTTGGATCACCTATAATACCAGGTCCTCTACTTGAAAAGTCTACAATCTCGTTTGATGATATGTTAGAGTTCCCAAACCTTGGTTGATTCTTAAATGGACCATGTCCGACATAGACGTTGTTGGTGGTTGCCCCTACACTAAGTCCATACGGAGCTACATTTGGTAACCCTATTGTTCCATAACCATGGCCTGCATTTCCTGCGCTGCTTACAACAAGCACCCCAGGATAATTCTTGTCAATTGAACCAGGTACTGTAAGGGTGCTTAATACAAGAGATAAAATATCAAGACCAGGCACAGATTGTAGAGTTGGAAAGTTAGAAACCCCCCAACTATTTGAGATTATATCTACTCTAGGTTTTCCAGCAAATATCCAATTATTGTCTTTTTGATTGAATCCAGAGGCCCATAACCAAGCATACGCTGCATCACCAAACCACAATGCCTTTATTGGAACAATTTTTGCACCCGGTGCTACGCCTTTAAGCGAATATTTTGTTGAATTGCCGTAAATGTCATATTTTTCAATTCCTTTTGATGTTATTGATGCAGCACTAGATGTCCCATGACCTTGAAAGTCATACATCACGCCAATGTAGTTTCCTTTTGGATCAATTGGAAACAACAGCGTGCCGTTTGTTGCCCTGATTTTAGGATCAATTAATGACGGTTTATTTATTACGCCATAAACATCTAGCACTCTGGCTCCTAGAGTTCCTGAACTATAATCGAATTTTCCATCTTTATCAGAATCATACAAGAAAAATTCTTTTCCACTTCCCAAAGTAATCGGTTCTTCATCAGTAAAATCAAAATCATATTTTGGAGGTTTGTTATCACTGGATTCAAGACGCGTGAAATCAATCCATGACGTGGACATATCTGGAACAACTGTATCATAAATCCCCTCTGTAGTGGAATCCAAAACAAGGACTGGAACAAGTTGCAATCGTGTCGATGTGCCTTGTAAGGTGCCTTGATAAATTACTCCTAGATGATAAATTCCACTTTTTGAAACTAGATAATCCTTGTTATTTTTGCCAATTTTCATATCATTTGAAACAGTACCGTTTAGTACAGGAGCTCCTCCAGAAGGAAAGAGTGAGTTGAAAACCAAAACTGAAGTACCATTACCTTTTTTTGCCAGATTAAGAAATACTCCATCTGAATTTACATATACTGATGAAGTGATGTTTTTTGGAATAGGTTTTGTATAATTTGTTATTACACCTTTATGGTTTATGTTAGCAATAAAAGTAGAATTTGTAAGAACTAGTCCTTGTCCGTCTGCATCAATCATAATGGGATGATTATTTTGGTCTCGTGCAAGTGACTCTCTCACATCTGGATTTGAAAAGTCTGTCCCTGTATCTACGATTCCTATGGTTACGCCTTTACCATCAAGACCAAACTTTCTAAAAACCTCCTCAGAACCAGTAATCAAACCAATTCTTGATCCATCCATAGTTTCATTTTCAGTTGATTTTTGTTCAGAATCAAATTCTAGCTGGAAATCTTCTATAATTTTATATCCTTTTGATTCTAGTTCAGAAATATTATTTTGATAGAAAGTACCAACTGAGAAAAATCCTTTATGAGAACTTATTCCATATACCAAATTTTCAGCAAATGACTTTACATCAGAAATCGAACCAGAACCAAATACAATGTACCTTTTGATCTGATTCTCTGTAGTAGGGGAAAGGATTTTGATAATATCAGAGCTTTCAATGTTCAGTTGTGGAGTTGATTGTACAAGATCAACGTCATAGAAACCAAAAGAAGATTTTGTAAATGTTGAGGCTAGTAAAATGAGAATTAAAAAAAATGCCAATTTTGGCATAGTAGGGAAATCCATTCTTTGTCTATTATAGCTATCTTCTTCTAGCAAGAATTGTTATTTGTAAAGCAATAATCACTGCAATTAACGCAACAATTGGTAGAAACAATGAATTGAATTGTCCTGATGCTTCTTCTATGTTCTTTACTGAGCTAGATATTAGATTCATGTTATTATCTATATTTTTATTAGTTTCAATTAAGGAGAATTGGCTTTTTTCAAGCGTCGTTCCAAATTCTTTAGTTTCATTTTTTAGTTTCTGTAATTCATCTGAGGTAGAACGGAGGACTGAATTTAGCTGTAAAATTTGATTAGATATGCCTTCAATGTCCTGTTTTAAAACAACAGTTGCAGCAGAGCCATTGGACACCGTTCCCTGATTGAATGAAACTATGTGAAATACATATGTTCCTTCCTGAGTTGGGACATAATCCGCAAAATAGATTCCTTGATGGAGAGTTTTAAACAATAGTCCCAAGCTCGCTACCTCACCTGTAGGCAAGTGTACATGTGAGGTTCCCAAAAGTTTTTCAGGAGAACCAGCAACTAGTGTCCCATCACTTGTTGTTTGCACAAATATCCTAATAGGAACATTCACTGCAGCTGTCTGCGGAGCAAAGACAAGCGTGTTTACATTCCTTTGTATTGGGACTTGAACAAGTTCAGATGATGGAGCAAATTTTAGATCTATTTTTTGTGTGAATCCTTTTTCTTGGTTTGAAATTACTTCTAATGCATACGTTCCATAAGGAAATGTTGTAGATGGATCTGGCCATGTAAGTAATACATGCACAAATTCACCATTTGCATCAGCTGCAATTTGATCAAATTTGGCAATGGTATCATCTGGAGCAGATAATTTTAGAATTAGATCGTCATTAGGAAGAGCTTTTCCATAAACAAGCAATGGTTGTCCTTCTGAATATACTTCCTTTGATGTGAATAATTGAAGAGATTCTGCATGTGCAGGAAACAAGTTGATGGATATGATTAACAGAGTTAGCAGCACTGCACTTTTTTTCAATTAATTCATGATGATCTTAACCCATAGATATTGGTTCTGGTAAAAATAATAGAGTTACAGGTTAATCCTGAACATATCTTTCTATATCCATGGAATTTATTGCAGCCAAGGAATAATTGTTTTGTTCTTTTTTTAGAATTGTAAGAGAAGCGTTTCGTATTATTAGTTCGTAAAGAGATTCTGGTTTTAGATGTAAGATTGTTGAGAGCACTGCTTTAATCGGATCCATATGCGTTACTAGTAAAACGTTTTGACCTTGATGTTCCTTTGAACAATGATTTACTATATCTAATACCCTTTTTTTAACATTAGAAAACGTCTCTACACCGTTCTCCTCAATTATTGGATTATCCTGATAAAATTTAAGAAAAACATTTCCATGTTTTTTGAACATATCTTCATAAAACATCCCTGAAAACATGCCCATATCAATCTCGGTGAGTCTTGAATCTGTCCTGATTTCCAAGTTAAGATGTTTGGCAGCTAATTTTGCAGTACTTATTGCTCGTTCAATAGGACTAGAATAAACTGCAGAGATCTGAAGAGGTTTTAGAAATTGAGCAATCTTTTCTGCTTGTTGTATGCCTGTTTTTGTGAGTGGAAAACCTTCCCTACGGCCAGCTAGAACTCGTTCTACGTTATTTTTTGCTTGTGCGTGACGTAGAAAAATTATCAAAGACAATAATGTTTCAGATTTTAAATAAGAGATAATAATAACATTACCAGCGTTGATTTCATGAAAATAGGAATCATTGGTGGCACAGGTGGTATGGGAAAAGGTTTTGCCTTAAGATGGTGTGCAAACCACGATGTGTTAATTGGTTCTCGGGATGCAACAAAAGCTACACAGTCAGCTTTAGAATATTCAAAAAACGCTGCAGAACTTTATGGATCTGTAAAAGGAGAGATAACTGGAAATGACAATGTGTCAGTAGCTAAGAAAAGCGATGTTTTAGTTTTGTCAATTCCCTTTGAAAACATTGATTCTACCTGCCCTGCAATACTTTCTAACACAAAGGACGATTGTATAGTAATTTCTCCAATAGTGCCAATGACAAAGACTAGTTCAGGGTTTGAGTTCATTTCATTTATTGAAAAAAAACCATCTGCCTTTGAGATGGTGCAAAAACATATGAGAGATAAAACAAAGTTAGTTGCCGCGTTTCACACTATATCAGAAAAAAAACTTGTAGATCCTAATCTTATTTTGGACTCTGACATTTTTATCTGTGGTGACGATCAAAACGCAATTGAAATAGTTTGTGGATTAGTAAAGGAAATAAAAAATCTCAGACCTCTTATCATTGGTCCTGGCTCACTTTCATATTTAGCCGAAATCGCCACACCAATACTTTTGAATATAATGATAAAAAACAAGATGAAGAATCCTGGTATAAAGATAGTTTAAAGTCTATAATTTCTAGAATGATATCATGAGAATAGTCAATCGTCGTGGCCGTAACTGGTTTACAGCTATGGGAATTTTATTTATCGTCGCTGCATCTATAACAATTATTAGAAATCTGCTCATCTTTCCTCCAGAATTCGTATTAGATTTTTTTTTATCAAATGAGATAACAAATGAAAAAATTTCAGCTGGTATGATTTTTTTTGGCGGCTTTTTATTGTACATGGGATATAGGAAGAGTCCTGATGAAACAAGACAAATTTCTTAAATCACAAAAGATACTCAGACTTGCTACAATAGACAAGAAGGGCACACCACATATTGTTCCTGTTTGGTACCTATACGAAAAGGGCTTTTTTTATATCGGAACTAATACTGGCACGCAAAAAGCAAAAAATGTAAAAAGGAACCCCAAAATCAGCTATTGTGTAGATGCAGGCATTCATTCCCCAATATATGGAGTGATGGGAATAGGAATTGGTAAATTAATTTTGAAAAAGAAAACTGTTTCTGATATGGCAAAGAAGATTTTATTAAGATATTTTGAGAATCTAAACAATAGATCTGCACAGGAGCTTTTTGAACAGACTGATTGCATTATAAAAATAATACCTAGAAAAACCACAGTGTGGAAGTTCTAAGCCATAAATTCTTCAATTTTATCAAGTGCTGTTTCTAATACATTAATTTCAGGCAAAAAGACCATTCTAAAATGACCGCTTCCATATTGTGTGCCAAAGCCTGAACCATGTACCGTTAAGATACCTTTTGATCTTAAAAGATCAAGAACAAATTCTTTATCAGAAGTGTGTTTTGAGCTCTCAATCTTTGGGAATGCATAGAAAGCGCCCTTTGGAATAGAACAACTAATTCCATGCATACCGTTTAATCTTTTGATCACATAGTCTCTTCTCTTTTTCAATTGAGAAACAAATTCTGAAATATAATTTTGTGGGCCTCTAAGTGATTCCAATGCAGCATGTTGAACCGGGAGATTTGATGCAATTCTAACTCTGGCAAGTTTTGGAATATTTTCACGAAGAAGTTCGAGTTTCTTAGAGTTGTTAAATGCAATATATCCAATTCTCCAACCAGACATTAGATTAACCTTTGAAAAACCATTTACTAAAATTACAGGAGAATCACCACTTACTTTGCCTATTCCAACAAACTTTTCGTCGAAAACTATTTGATCATATATTTCGTCACATATAATGTATAGATCATGTTCTACTGCAATGTTTACCAAGTCTTTTAGTGATTTTTCATTAAAGACAGCACCAGTTGGGTTGTTTGGACTGATAAGACATATTGCAACAGTTTTTGATGTAATTTTTGATTTAATGTCAACAAGATCTGGAGTGGAATTGTTAAGATCTACGAGAAATTCTACAGGAACACCACCAAATAATCTCACATATGATGCATAGGGCGGATAATATGGTCCTGGTATTAGAACCTCATCACCAGGTTCTACTATTGAAGCCATCAACATCTCAAGACCTTCAGAAACTCCGTTTGTTACAACAATGTCATCTTCTGATACGGAAAGACCCTTTGTTTTCTCTTTTTGAGCAATTTCATATCTAAGTTCAGCTAGTCCTTCTGATGGAGCATAATAATTCTGTCCTTTTTTTATTGCTTCGATAAATGCGTCTTTGACATTTTCAGGAGGTTGAAATCCATATTGCACTGGGTCACCTATGTTAAGATATGTTATTTTTTTACCTTCTCTTTCTAGTTTTTTTGCAACAAGGGCAATATCACGTATAGCATATTCCACACCTGCAACTCTAGTTGATATTTTCAATTATCTAGACAGATATTTAGCCCTGTTAAATTCTTACTTGATCGGACCCGTTGCATAGCCAGGATAGTGCGGGTGGCTTCGGACCACCAGGTCGAGGGTTCGAATCCCTCCGGGCCCTTTGAATAGATTATCCTTCAACGATGATAGTTTTGAATTTAAGAAAGTGATTAGATAGTAATGTGTTGTACTCACCTTTTAGAATTGGATTAGTTTTGTTAATTATTGCTTCTATATGGATAGCAATTGTATTTTCTGGCGGTGAAAAAATATCTCATACTATAGATTTAGAATCAAAAGAAACTGCAAGACTTGATCTAGATTTGAATAAAGATGGAATCGGTTTTTACGTACTTAATGTTCCAAATTACTCTAGAGATATTCTGTTTGTGCAGATAACAGACTCTAATGGTAATGTGATAGAAGATAAAAAAATAGAGACAAAAATGGCTGTGAACTATTTCAAATTTTCACATAGCGGACTATACTCTATGAAAATAACAAACTTCTCTGAGAATCCTGTAAGGATTGAGGCTGAATTTGGCGATGCAAAGGTCAACGAACTTTTAATTCCACTCTTGGTTTCCTTTTCTGGTGCTGGATTTGTTATTTTCGCAGGATACAAGAAATTAAGCAGTCAAAGTACTGCGCAACCTGAAGAGAATCCCTCATAGACGGGAAGGCATAGTTGGACAGGGGCAACAAGTAAAAAAAGATTAAACCCAATCCATGTTGCGGAAAGAAGCACAGAAAGTATAGAAAATTTTAGAATTATTTTATGGTTTATTTTTATTGCAGTCAACAAAAGAAATCCGCCCAAAGAACTCAGTAATAGGCCTGTTTCAAGAACAAGATGCGAGACAGTAACTAATCCATCAACTCCATAAATTTCGTGAGAAACGGAATCTGCATCACCAGCAGTAATCTGCAACAATGCTCCAATGATAATAATTTTTAATCCTTTTTTTAAAGATGGATTTTTTAGATTTAAAATAATAATCGAACTTATAATTGCAGAACATGTAATCAAGCCTACACCTGTATACACGACAATATGTTGAATTGTCCAAAATTGTTCAGGCTCCCTCATCAGATGTGATGTTGCATCCCATATACCAGCTAAGAGCTCAATTACAGTTCCTGATACAGCTAAGATGGCTATGGTTGTGACTATCGATTTTCTATTTGAAATTAATGCACTAGAAAAAGTGTTTGAAAGGTTCATTTGAGTAAAATTACCTGAATGACATTATATAGTGTGTTGTTTTGAAATGTTTAGTTTTGACTTTCATGAGCGCGTACGTATGCAATAGCTTTTTTCATTTCAAGCGCTCGTTCAAACAAAATCTTTCTGACTTGAATCAATTCAGAAGCTGTCATACTTCGTTTCTGTGATTCAAAAAATAATTCTGCAAATCCTCCTGTAACATACCCAACAAATATTCCAAAAGCTACTTCAACGTCATCTTTAGCAAGGGGCTTCAGATCATATGCCATATTTCTCATCTGTTGAGGATTTACCATTAAATTGTCTATTAGTTGATGAAGTGTTTCCTTTAGCTGCGTTGTAAGAACCATAGTTTGTAAATGTGTCATTTACAAAAGAACCTTACCAGATCAGATCATATGACAAAATTTTGATCTTTTTTGACCGAGTAATAACTATTATACCACATGAGAGAAGAGAATTCATGAGTCCTGGAATTGGCCTAATGAAGAGAAGGTTACCTACTGAAAAGGAGGCAATTCCTCTGGCAGTATCTGGAATTGTAAAACAGTATAATGTATCACCAGATCTGGTTAAGACCCTTGAAACAAAATATGATGAGGATGGGGGAGACTGGTATGTTGCTCTTGGATTTAATGAAAAGAGAGCTATCGTAAAAATGGATTCTGTGCAGGGAACAATAACAGAGATTCAAGAAATTTAGCAAGAATTTCGGATTTATCTCTTAAACTGTACATTAGATACTTCGGGTTCACTTATAATAATTAACCCGCCATCACGAAGTTGTTGGATTAGTTGCATTACTTCTTTTTCTACCTGCCCTCTTTGGAATCCTGTCAATTCTGCAAATGAATTAACAAGATCTGTTATTCTTCTTTGTCCATTGCATAATTTCCAAAAATCAATAATTGCTTGGTTTACCATGAATCCTTGTTCATGTTCATTCATCAAGATTAACGAACCATCTTCTTGTTTTACAACAGAACCTACTCCTTGTGGTAACGCAGTTTCATAATTTATCGGTGTGATGATTTTTTGTTTTCCATAGTTTATCATCTTCTTTCCTGCTTCAGACATTTTTTCCGGAGTCCAGACAGGTTCCCAAATTATTTCAACATTAACCCCATTTACTCCTGGAACCTTGTTTACATATCTTTTTACATCACTGACTAGTGTATCATGTAAAGGACAACCTCTTGTTGTCATGGTCATTTTAATATCGACTTTATTGTCAGTACTTATATTTACTCCATAAATTAGTCCCATATCCACAACATTAATTGGAATTTCAGGATCCATGCATTGTTTTAGTGATTCTAGAATTTGTTCTGAAGTAACTACCATAAAATGAATTCATCCTGTATGAAATAAATACCTTACAGCTTTGACTTGAATAATTTCTTGATAGATTTTTTAAATGGTGGTTTTACTATTCCCGCTTCGGTTATTATTCCAGAGATTAGATCTGGAGGTGTCATATCAAAAGCTGGATTTATGACGCCTATATCATCAGGTGCAGTTTTTCTATCGCCTATTTGTGTTACCTCTGTTGCCTTTCTTTCTTCAATGATTACGTCTTTAGGAGTACTTTTTAGGTCGAATGTTGAGAGAGGGGCTGCCACATAGAATGGTATGTTGTGTTGTTTTGCCATCGTAGCAACTTGATAGGTTCCAATTTTGTTATAGACATGACCTGTACGTAGGATTCTGTCAGCACCAACAATAACTTTGTTAACAAGTCCTTTTGACATGGCATATCCAACTGCAGTATCAGGAATTAAGCTGACATCTATTCCGTCATGTTTTAGTTCAAATGCAGTAAGCCTTGAACCCTGCATTACAGGTCTTGTTTCAGTAGCTATAACTTTGATCTTTTTCCCATCATCTCTTGTCGCACGTATAACACCTAGAGCTGTTCCGTATCCTACCGTAGCAAGTGCTCCAGCGTTACAATGAGTCATGATCGTATCATTATTTGAAAACAAAGTGGCACCATATTTTCCCATCTTCATGTTAATTGCTATATCTTCTTCTGCCATTTTTTTTGCGGTTTGAATAATTGATTTTTTTATTTCAGAGATATTGTCAGATTCGTTTGCAACTTTCATTATCTTATCTAGCCCCCATGCAAGATTAACTGCAGTAGGTCTAGTTTCAAAGAGGATTTTTCTTGCCTTTTCAAGATCTTCAATTAGTTTTTTCTTTGTTTTTGCTGTGCTTTGTATGGAAGCCAGGGCTAATCCAAAAGCACCTGATACTCCTATAGCGGGAGCTCCCCTAACTACTAGAGTTTTAATTGCGTTTGCTACATCTTTGTAATCAGTGTATTTTACAAAAACAAGTTTGTTTGGTAGTTTTGTTTGATCTATCATCACGACAGTGTTGTTTTTCCATTCAATGGTCCTAAGACCAGAAGTCATGGTTTGTGGTTTCAAAACTTCCAATCCTTCATTTTACGCTTTTTTAGAACCTTCGCATAATCTGAGTTGATTTCTCTTATGAGATTAAGAGTATCACCTTTAATCAAATCAAGGTTTGGTATAACGCAATGCCCACCTATAAAGCCAGGATACATTTTTGGTCTATTCCCCAAATACTTGTGGATCTCATCTGCGAAAGACCACATCTCATCGTAGTTAATGTTATTCTTAATAGCAATCATTTTGCTCAGCTGGGCATAGTTTATCAGCCATCCATAATAGGAGGTATCACAAACAATTTTAGCAATCTCTAATGTAAGTGGGTTAGACATTTTCTTTGTCTTGACTCCGCATTTTTTCATAATTTTTGAAAATGTTGAAGAGGCCCATTTGCCTTGTGGAGCATTTGGTTCTATTGCAAAAAATTTTGTATATCGTTTTAAATCAAAAGTCATTCTTTTGTGAATTCCCCTTGTTGCACTGTAAATGACTGGTATTGGGAGTTTAGATTGAATGATGTTTGTAGTTCCAGGACTTATTGTTCCATGTATTACTATTCCCTTGGGTCTGAATTTATGATAATGCGATAACACGTTAGAAACAAATTTTTTTGTATACGGTATACAAATGTGCAATAAACAAGTGTCAAGGCCGGCATATTGACTAAATTGTTTTTTATTCATTAATTTTTGATCTATATCGTATCCTACTGCAACGATAGATTTTGAGATAAGCTGTAATATTGGCATTCCAATTTCTCCTAATCCCGCAACAACATCCTTAGACTTTTTCAAAGTAAACAAAAAAACTGGTTTATGAATGACTAATTAGTTTTTGGAGTCATATTATTCATATAGTTACCATAACTAATTTCTGAGTGTACAAAAATGAAGCCTGGGTACAAAAAAACGCTGCCATTTAGAATTTGGTTCTATTTTAGGATGGGTTGGGCAACATATTTTGCTTTTATTTTTGCGGCAGTGAACACATTAGTAGTTACTTACTATTTGGCAATTGAGAGAATTCCAGAATTAAAATATGTTTTTCCTTCATTTTCAATCTATGCGATAATAATGATTGTTATAGGAATTCCATTATTAGTTCTTTTTGGGTACGCTCATTTCAAAAAAAGTCAAGCATATAGCTCTGAAGCGGACATAGGTGTAGAAAGCAATCCATATTATTTCAAACTACCTCCAGGACATCAACGAGATGTACTGGTTCCACTACAACTATTGCTTTCACAGATGATTCTAAAGATTGCAACAAACGAAAAACTTACAACAGAAGAAGTTAACAAACTGAGAGAAATTCAAGAAAAATTAGATATTCTCATTAAAGGAGGTTCACTTGAAAAATAGAGCTTATCCCTATTTCTTATGAATAATCTTAATCTAGTTCTATATTCACAAACATAAATTAACTTTCATTAGATAGAAATTCTGATCTAGCCGCCATAATATTTGGCAAGAAAAATATGAAAAACTATATGTGATAAAATTTTCATATTAATTTCAAGATGACAAATCAATGAAGACCTATTTTGTTATTCTTACTTGTAGAAATTCGGAGAATAACATAGAAGATGCCATTAATTCGCTGAAGAATCAAACGCTACAACCAGAATATGTGATAGTAATAGACGATGGATCAAAAGATAAAACATCAGAAATGTTGAATGAGATGAAAGGTAAATGGACCAAACTTTACGTGTTAACAAATCCTGATTTGGGATACAATATCGGTCGAGTAGCAAGCAACTGGAATAAGGCGATTAAATTTGTTGAAGAGGCCAAACTAGTAAAAACAGAGTATCATATGATTTCTACTGATGACACAATATATGAAAAACAGTATGCTGAAAAAATGATCAGAATGTTGGATGCCGATCCGAAAATTGCAATAGCTTCTGGTAATTATGATAAGAATACATACATAACACCTCATGGCACAGGCAGATTTATCAGAAATTCATTTTTTGAAAGTCATCATCATTATTATCCAGAAAAAATGGGTTATGAATCACTTGTTTTGCATACCGCTAATCGGTTTGGTTATTCATACAAAGTGTTTAAAGATGCTAGATTTATCCATACGAGGGAACTAGGAAAGGAACATCATTTTTATGAATTTGGAGCTAGTATGCGAACTCTGGGATATCACCCATTATTTGTAATTGGTAGATTTGTTTTGTATTTTATAAAGGGAAAACCTATCGGAAGGAAAGGTGCAATTTACATGTTATACCATTATCTAAGGTATAAACCAAAAAGGGATGGTTATGACAGCATGCATGATAAAGAGATTATAGAATTCATAAGAGCTGAACAATGTCGTAGAATTAAGAACATATTGAAAGGAAAAATCAACAAGAGTGATTTTTAGTCAATTCTTTTCTTCTTTTAATAAGGTCTATTTATTGAATTAATCTACTAGAGTTTTTGTGTTTTTTTCATGGTTTTGCTAATAAATAATCTATACCAAATTTCTAGTGCAAGAATTCCTAGCATTTTGCTTATGTAGCGTGCATTTAATTCTATATTATCTTGTAATAATTTATTGTTTGTTTTGGTTAACCAGTCTTCATTAATTATTTTGTTTTTTATTATTTCAGAATTTAAATTTACGTAAGTATTAGCAATTTCCTTGGCGTTATTTGCCCATAAGGATTGTAAATCGACTGTAAATCCTTTTTTAATGGGTCTAATTTTTTTAAAGCCTTTTTGTTCTTTGAGAATCGAAAATAATGGAATTTTTCCTTTGATTTTTTGAGCATCATATTTTTTATTCCATGGAATATGGGTTGCAAATTTTATCATTTTTCTAGTAAGAAAGATTGATTCGATATCCAATCCCAGATATTTCCCAAATGCATTATTAGTAGGAATCCAATCGTGGATTAGTTTACCATTGAAATCAGCAAGAAAAACTTGATCCAGAGGCTCAAGATCATTATCAAAATATGATTGAAAAAGCAAGTATATTTTCTCCCACGAAAATTTTATTTTTCTACCAAACATTTTATGCTGATCAGGTACCCAATCCCGTTCATGACATGATAGATATAATTTCGATTTATTCATCCAAGTTGCATTTTTTGGTAAATTTGAAAGAAATTTCTTGTATCTAAAGGTATACCCGCCAAACAATTCATCACCGCCATCTCCAGAATAAAAAACGGTTGATTGCTTTTTTGCTTTTTCCATGGGATAATATTGGTATAGATTCCATCTTGGTTCTTTTACTATGTGAATTAGTTGTGGTAATTCATTTATGAAATTGTCTTTTACTATTGTATGGAAATTACAATTGTAAATTCTAGAAATCTCCTTAGCTTTTTGGATTTCATCATCTTCATCACCAAACCCCATGCTTATGCATTCGATTTTGATGTCTGGAAATACTGTCCGTATCATTGCTAATGTTAGTCCAGAATCAATTCCACCGCTAAGTGACAGTGATATACAATTATTTTTCAATTTTTTTTCCATCGTCAGAAAGTCATCCTTTATAATTTCACAGATTTTTGATTCGATTTCACCAGTCTCAGTTGGAGAAAAATCTTTGTAAGTGAGATGTTTCATCATGGATTCCTTTTGAGGATCATATCTGAGAGTAAGAATTTTTGAAATCGAATTGTAATTAATTTCAGTTTGTGCCGTATTCAAAAAAAATTATTTTGATTATAAAAGTGATGGGATTAACACGAACTAAGTATATTTTAATTAAAAACTTGTTGATTTACATTAAAGCTTGAGATGCTTCATGAAACATTTGGCTTTTTGCACAACCTGCAGCTAGTTCATCTCCAGATCCACGTCTCATTATTCCTCGGTACAATCCATCTTCAAGTTTTGCTCCTACTCTTTGCTCCCATTCTTCTACAGTGGTAGAGTATTTCTTTTGGATTCTATCTCTGTACCATTCTGGTATTACATTAAAAGCACAAAATGGAATTATTCTAAGATCTGGTGTTACATAGTGAATGTCACATCTTTGTAATCTTTCTAGATCTTCATTGTATTTGTCTTGGAAGTGCATCATTCCCAAGAACAATCCCTTAACATGCCATGAACCAACAGCGTCAAATGATCTTTTCATCAAAATGTTGCCAAACATCTTTGCCAAATCAAGACCTGCTGGTTGCTTCTTTTTATCAACAAAACTTGAAAGCTTTCGTACAACCTCTAACATTGTAAAGTATTTATTTTTACCAGAACGGATCTCTTCTGCCTTGTCTTCGAAGAGTTCTAACATTCCTTGAATGTCAGCAAATCTTGTCAATGGTACAAATTTCTTTGTTTCCTGATCTTCAAAGATGTACGTACCAGCGCCACATGCAAAATGTATTGATAATTCGTATTTTGGTTTACTAGAGAACGCTTCTATAACATTTGTTAACGGCATACAGCTTGGGACTGGGAACCAGTCATCTACAGTAACCTCAGCACCCGTCTGTTCCTCGATTCTTTGAATACAATCGGGAATTGTAATTCGATATTTTTCACGTTCTTTTTTGCCCATTCTTCCTGTTAGCGATACTGGTTGGAAGTTAACTGCGTGTACCACATCCAGATTCTTTTGTGCATATCTGATAATGCCACCTAGTTCGTGGTCGTTAATTGATTTGATAACAGTTGGTACAAAGACTACAGTTGTACCTGTCTTTCTTGCACTCTCCAGAGCATATGGAACTTCCCAATGATTTTTCGGATTTGTTCTTGCAGTTACACCATCAAAACTTAGATAAAGGTTGTTAACACCAGCTAGTCTTACTTCACGCATTGCTTCTGGATCCAAAGCAAATCTAATTCCGTTAGTATTCATCTGTATATGATCAACGCCCTCTTCTTTCATTATTTTAATGACATCAACAATATCTTCACGCAACATAGGTTCACCACCAGTTATTTGCATCGAGTTTCCTGGAATCGGTCTTTCTGCTCTAAGAGTTTTCATCATTGCTCTTACTTGGTCTTGAGATGGTTCGTACATGTATGCACCTTCAAGTCCTTTTTTCACATAAAAGAAGCAATACCAACATGTTAGATCACACCTATTAGTTACTATCATGTTTGCCAATCCACTGTGTGACAAGTGATTTGAACAGAGACCACAATTATTTGGACATGAACATTTCTCAATCATTACATTTGGGGCATGAGCACCCTTTCCATCCATCCAATATGTACTAAACTTTTTGTACATTTCATATGAACCAAAGTACAACTCTTCACATTCGCCATGAGTTGGACAAGTTTTTGTCATGAACACCTTGCCGTCTCTTTCAAAGACTTCGGCGTCTAGAATCATGTTACAATCAGGACAGATACTTTGGGTAAACCTAATAGTAGATTTTTTACCTAATGTAGGTACCTTCTGGTTAGCAATCTGGATTAGCTCCATACTAATCGCTTGTTTTCGGAATTAGTATTTAATCGATTTCCTACAAGACACCGGTGGTTTTGTGAGATTAACCTCATCAATTATGCCTAAATGGTAGCAATGAGTATAGTTGACATATATATCAAAAGGCAGAGAAATGAGGTAGATGAGTCTTTCAGATAAGGCAAGAAAGGCACTAGAAAAAATAGGCCTTACAAGTTATGAAATAAAGACTTATTCAGCGTTGTTAAAATCTGGCCAGATAAATGCATCAGATTTGAGTCAGAAGTCTGGTGTACCATATTCAAAAATTTATGAAGTGTTGGGCACTCTAGAAGAAAAGGGATGGATAGGTTCGGATGAATCAAGACCTACACAGTATTTTGCAAAACCACCTTCGACTGCAATAGAAAGTACTAGACAGACTCTAGAATTAGATTTCAAAAATAACGAATCTATTATTTTAAAAGAACTCACCCCACTCTATGAGCAAAGTGGAACAAGCGAACGACCAGACATCTGGGTTCTTTCTGGAGTAGTGAATATTGCTTCAAAAATTTTGGAGATGGTGGATTCTTGTAGAGATGAAGTACTAATCGCAATACCTAAAGTTGCAGAAGATCTGGCAAAGGAAGCATTACCAAAGCTTAGATTATTACATGATAGAGGAGTTGACATAACTATACTAGTCTCTGAGGATGCAAATTCAGAGACACTCAAATCCTTGTCTAGAGTAGCCAAGGTGAAAATTAAGAAAGGGCTTTTTGGCGGAGGCGTAATTTCAGATAAAAGATACGTTGTAATTTTGCTTGGAGAAGACCTTGGCACTTCTGGATCTGCTGAAGCGGTTGCAATATGGGCAGATCACTCTGGTCTAGCAGGCTTTGCACGCGAGTATTTTGAATATTTATTAAAAGAATCAAAGGACATAAAGTGAGAAGTAATTTGTCAAACACCAAAGATGAAGTTTTGTTTGTGGGTACTGCAGAAGCAGAGCATGTTGAAATGTATCTAAAGGCCATATGGCACATAAAGGAGAGTGGCGATCCGGTCAAGATTAGTTCAATTTCTAAGATGTTAAATGTTAGACAGCCAAGCGTTGTTCAAATGTTAAAAAAACTAAACGAATCAAAACTTGTAAATTATAATAAGACTGGTGTTTCGTTGACAAAGAGTGGAGAACAAGTTGGTTCTAATATGATGCGAAACAGCAGACTGCTAGAGGTTTTGATGGATAGTGCCCTCAAAGTGGACATAGATGAGGAAATGGTTTGTGGAATAGAACACCATATGAATGAGCAATTTACTGACGCTCTCTGTACGATGTTAAAGCATCCAAGAAAATGTCCACATAGCCATGATATTCCGCGTGGAAAGTGTTGTAAAAATTAATTTTGAAATAAGTTATATCATAGTAAAAAGTCCATGTCATTATGACTTGTTTTTGTGGCTGTGAATCATATGTACGAGATTCTAACGGCTTTAAGATAGGATGTGTAAAATGTAACCATGGTCCGCAAAATCATGAAGAAAGTTTCAAACTAAAATCAAATCTTGAAGAAAGCCAAAAGCGTGGTTCTCTCTCTTAATTACATTCCAAGCACCTTGATAAGAACCCGTTTTGATCGTTTCCCATCAAATTCTCCATAGAATATTTGTTCCCATGGACCAAAATCAAGTCGGCCGTTTGTTATTGCTAAAACAACTTCTCTTCCCATGATCTGTCTTTTTAGATGGGCATCTGCATTGTCTTCTCCTGTTTTATTGTGCTGATATTTATTTACTGGTTCATGTGGTGCTAATTCTTCAAGCCATTTTTCATAATCGTGATGAAGACCTGTTTCATCATCATTGATAAACACGCTTGAGGTAATATGCATTGCATTCACTAAACAAAGACCTTCAATGATGCCACTATTCTGAACAATCTTTTCAATCTTTGATGTTATGTTTACAAAGCCTATTCTTGAGGGAACGTTGAATGATAGATATTCTGTAACTGATTTCATGAAATTCAAACGCTAAATTTATCATAAAGATGTTATGATGCAGGCTCAGAACTCAAGATCCTTCTCATCATATCAAAGGGATTTGGTCATCAACGCCTGCATGTTTAAAATTCTCTGCTTCCTAAATGAGTCTTTCAAGAAGCTTGATAAAAGGCAAATAGTAGAATTTTATCAAATGGTCGAAATAGATGCCACATGTTCACTTGAGAGTTTTAGGAAATTTGTAATCCTTAGCACCTGCAATTCGTTTATCCCTGATAGCTACTTTGAGGATTATGAAGTATTTCCAGAACGTGAAACTTCTCCAGGCCTAATTTATGTGGAGGCAGCAGATAAAGTAACTCTGAAGAAAATCCGTGATATGACATTTGTAAATGCAAAAGATGTATTGGGAATCATATATTCTTCTAAGAGTGGAAATACCAATCTAAAATGGCGCCAAATAAGAAGGAACACTGGTAAGGTGATTGGTGACGCTTCTACGAACACACTTGTAAACCTAACAGAGGCTGGAGTTTTAACTCAAGAATGGGTTCAGAGTTACTTAAGAAAGAAAGCAGAAGAACAACCCACGAAAACAAGCGAATTAACAAACTAATTTCTCTTCTTTTTTATTGTTCTCTTTACATTGTAAAATAGGATTAAAATGATTACAAAAAGGATCGATGAAAATTCTGTGTCACTAATACCTGAGGAACCGGACGATCTTTTTGTATTAAGAAGAACAATAAAAAAGGAGGACAGACTAATCGGCGATACTACTCGTGCAATAAAACAAGAAAAAGAATTTGCAAGACCAGATCGTGGTGAAAGGGTAAAAATCCGAATAGCTATTAGCGTAGAAAAAGTATCAATTGATGATGTTGTAGATCGATTAAAAGTACAAGGGAAAATATTAGAGTCAGATAGCGAATCAGTGCAAAAAGGATCATATCATTCATTGACTTTGAAGATCGGAGAACCAATTACTTTAACCAAAAAGAAGTGGGATGAACTTGAGAAAAAATTGATTTTTTCTAAAAAGGAGAATTTTGGGTTTTTATTAGTTGCAATTGATACTAGTGATTGCGGGATAGGTAGATTAAGCGGTACACACTTGAAATTGCAACCAAACTTGTATTCCGGTGCAAGCGGAAAGAGATACAAAGCAAAATTTAACATTGAGACATTTTTTGAAGATGTTCTTAAAGCAATCTTGACTTCACTACGTGAAGGAGATGTGATTTTAATATTTGGGCCTGGTGAAACTAGAAAGAG
>JBQTHX010000026.1:0-3864 GCA_052389415.1 Nitrosopumilaceae archaeon | reverse complement strand
GCACTAATTGCAATGTCTATAGAACCAGAAAAATTAGATTATGTCGCAAATCAAGTAAACAAACATCCTGGTGTTAGTCACAACTATGAAAGAAATCATGAATACAATCTCTGGTTTACTCTGGCAGTACCCCCTGGGAGTGATCTAAAGGCTGAGGTAGACAAGTTCTCCAAGTTGTCTGGTATAAAAAAAACACGACTGCTTCCTACAATCAAACTTTTCAAGATTGGTGTAAAGCTTGACATGGTAGAGGGCAAGGCAGCTAAAGTAAAACCATCTGAGGAGAAGAAAAAGATTCGTAATACTGACTTTGTTGCAACAGAAGAGGACAAACAGTACATACGTGAGCTACAAAAAGATCTGGAAATTTCACATAGACCATTTTTAAAATCGGCAGAAAAATTAGGAATAAAAGAAGAGCAGCTTCTTGAAAAAGCAAAATATTATGAAGAGATTGGGGTCATGCGTAGATTTGCTGCCATATTACGGCACAGGGATGCAGGTTTTGTTGCAAATGGTATGATTGTTTGGAACGTGCCTCTGCCCAAAATAGATGAGATTGGCTCTAAACTTGGAGCATTCCCACAGGTGAGCCACTGTTATCAAAGACCGGTATACCAGGATTGGCCATACAACGTATTTTCAATGATCCATTGTAAATCGCAACAAGATGCAGAAAATATGGCAAAAGAGATTCAGAAACAAATTGGAATAGATGATTATAAAATATTGTTTAGTTCAAGAGAGTTCAAAAAAACTCGAGTAGAATATTTTGTAGAACACGAGTATAAAATAGAAGAATTTATTCGTGCCTAGATTGAATTTTGAATGGATAATTTATCAGTTCTACGCGCGCCTTATAATTAGAATTTACATTTGAAATACTCTATGGTACAACTATACGCTGAATGTCCAAATTGTGGAAGCAGGTTGCTTTACACAAAATCATCTGAAAAGACGGACCAACACAGGTTACACTGTAGTTGTGGCTATCTGAATTTTGGAAAAATGGAATCAATGACCTATGCATGATGCCAAGACACTTTTTTTCTTTTACACTGGGATTTTTATCGCTAGTTAAGATAGGACAAGTTATCTTTATTCTTCAAACTTTACAAAGCTACGTAATCTTTCCAGCCAAGAATCCTACTTTGTTGATATCTGGTTCTGTTGTAACAATAACCTCACTTAGTCAATGGAATGTCTTTGATATGAGAAATATCTCAGGCGGGACGGTCGAACAAATGATGATAATTAACACACTATCTATTTTACAATTTCTTCTAGGATGGAGGACGATAGCAAAAAAAGCTAAATTAAAAGTAAAGACCGAACAAGAAATTGACACAGAAATAGTAAAGATGCAAACAGAGATAAACTCGCTAAAATCTAAACTGGTAACTCACTAGGCGGCAGGAACAGATGCCTTTAGTTCGTATGGCGGCCATTGGTTATACATCTCTGTTATCTCTCTCATGTCTTGAGAACTGAGATACTTTCCATCGGACATTGCTGCAAATGATTCAATCTCATCAGTGCTGATCACAGTTGGTAATACGGAAGACACTGCATTCTTTGAAAGAATGAATTTGATTGCAAACTCTGTTATTCCCAAGCCATTGCGTTTTGCTATCGGTCTTAACTGTTCTACCTTGTTTAGAGATTCTTTTATCCATTCACCCTTGCGAACAGAACGATGATCTTTTTCGTCAATCTTGGTGTCTGCATTTACTTTGCCAGTTAGTATTCCAGAGGCATCCGGAACTCGCACCAAAATTCCAACGTTTTTCTTTTCCGCGTTCTCAATCAACTCGTTTCCAGGAGTTTGTTCTAAAATGTTGTATACTGTCTGTACAGCACTAACATTTTTTCGATTCATCGCCTCTAATCCTTCATGTGTCCAACCTATTGCAGGTCCTAATGCCACTTGATATGTTTTGATTTGACCATTTTCAATTTTTTTATCTAGTGTTTGAAATATTGTATCGTCTTTGATATGATGCATCTTTGGATTATGCAAACCGTACACATCGATATAATCAGTCTGTAATCGCTCTAAGCTTTTTTCAAGGGCGTGTTCCGTAAACAAAGGATCGAACTTTTGTGGAAGTTCTGAATGTCCAATTTGTGCTGCACTTTCAAAATCATAACCATACTTTGTAGAGATGACAATTTCATTTCGCATTCCCTTAAAGACCTCGCCGATGAGTTTTTCACTTTTTCCTTTGCCATACATGTCACCAGTCTCGAAAAAATTAATTCCAAGATCAAATGCCTTTTTTAGCATGTGGTTTGCTTCATCATCATCTATTTTCTTGCCCCACCAGTCAAGGGCTATAGTCCATGCTCCAAATCCTATCTCAGAAACCTTTATTCCGCTCTTACCAAGTGTCTTGTATCTCAATTTGCTATCTTCCTGAACTTTTCTAGTGTTACTTTAAGTTCTTGCTCACTCAAAACCGATCGTCCGTTTTCTACATTTACATTTATGTCTATCCAAGATTTGCATCCATGGTATTCAGATAAGACTGGCACTTGCGATGGTTCTATTTTGTAAACCTTGAGCAAGATTGCTTTCATGGGTTTTTCTGGAAGCCAGTTCATTCTTTCTCTAATGTAAGAGTCACTCCAAATGTGAAACGATGATAGCTCTTCAATTTTATTCATATCTGTAATATCAGATTCTGCAATGACCTCGGCATACGATGTTATGTTATTAACATCTGGTTTTGGTTGGGACTCTCTTACATCTGATAGATATCCATAAAATTGTGATTTTAGTGAATCATGTTGTTGATGTTCGTATGTGGGAAAGAGAAGAAATTTTTTAGACTCTACATTAAAACCAGAAGCTGTCTCTAAGATGCCGCCCTTTCGTAGCAATACTGTCTGGTTTCCATTCTCAAGTGCTTTTACAACAGTTGCCCACTCTTTTAGTGCCTTCATCATCCAAGACTCTTTATCAAAGAAATAATATCTTTTTTTGCACCAACAATCATTGGCGTGTCTACTTTGATGTAAGCACTAACGCGAGTCTCTCTCAAATCCATAATCAAGTCTTGAAACTTGTCCAGTCTGTCTGTTTCAAAAGCCAGCATGAAATCCTGATCATGAATTCCAAAAGAGTAAGTTGTATTCAAGATTACTTCTGGATATTTTTGTCCAATCTTGATGTGCTCGTCCATCATGTCCTTTCTTTTTTCAAGAGGTAAAAGATACCACTCTCTTGTCTTGATAAATGGATACACGATGACATATTTTTTCTGCTCTTCCCCTGCAAGCCATCCATGCCCGCTAGAGCTTTTTGCGTATTGTGAAGGTCTTGTATTGGAAAGAAAGACATGTGTTGGAAAGATATACTTGCCAAAGACAGTCAGATAGATTTTTGAGACTACATCTTGAATCTGTTCAATGTTGTCTGAGGCAAACCAGAGCAAAAACTCGGCATCATCTCTTAATCCAAGCGTAGAATAGGATCTATAATTTATCCCAGAATGCGTTAGAATGTTTTCAACCTCTTTTGCAGACTCGTCCTTTGCTAGATCTGCCATCCATCTCCACTTGGGGTCTACCTTGAAGAAAGAAAAATTGAAAAACTGGCGGTTTTCTTCTGGCATGTGGCTAGTTCTCTGATTGCTTTATTTAAAATTACGACTGGATTGGCTCTTGGATTCCAAGCCAGCCATATCCTTTTTGCTCTAGCTCGTCTGCAAGCTCTTTTGGTCCTTCTTTGATTACTTTGCCGTCCGCAAGAACATGGACAAAGTCAAGCTTTGAAAGAAACTTTAGAATTCTTGCATAATGAGTAATTACTATGATTGTTGCATCTGGTCTTGCAGTAAGACTGATTGCTTTGGCAACAGC
>JBQTHX010000025.1:0-8657 GCA_052389415.1 Nitrosopumilaceae archaeon | reverse complement strand
GAGATCACTCCAAAGTTTTTCTCTGCTTGGTCCTTTGGACCTCCATAATTAGATCATGTTCTGTTCTTCTTGCGGAAACGAAATTTTTCCTGAAAGTAGTTTCTGTCCAAAATGTGGTACCCAGATTAGCCAAACAAGTGTTTCAAATACAACCAAGAAAAGAAGCAGATGGTGGTTCTTACTTCCGATACTCTTTCATATTATAGGAGGAGTCATTGCATATTTTGTAGTCAAGGATGATGATCCAAAGCTTGCCAAAAATTGTCTCTACCTTGGAATAATATTGGTTGCTATTCAAATTGCTTTTCTTGCAGCATTTTGGATTCCACTAACTACCATGCCCTACATGGGTTGGGACGATAGTTTTATTTCACAAGTCTAGAACTTTGAAAGAAAACAAACCGTTAGCTGAAGTGTATCCTGATTTTGTAGCATCAATCTTTACAGTGTAGGTTCCAGGAGTATATCCTTCAATCTTCCAAGAAAATCTAAACTCGCCATAGTAATTACTGACCCCTTCAAAGTTTTTGACAATATTTCCATAAGAATAGGTGACCCGTGCAGTAACAGAGGCATCGGTTACGATATCTTTTCCTTCTGTAACTGTTACTGTAACAAATTGTGCCTCGCCTAAATTAACTACAGTCTTGCCTTCGAGTTTTACACTAAGTTTCTTTGTAGGTTCTTGGTCTGAGATTGCATCTGGATTGATTCGAATTATTCCATTACTGATCAAGTACTGGAATCCTAAGACAAAATCATTATCAGAAATTTTTCCATCTGCCCACCAACCTGCGTTGTTCTTTATCCATGCTGGGATCTTCTGAGATGATTGTGAATCTGAAGATCCTGTCAGTGGAATAATTATTACTTCTGATTTTATCAGATACTGGATTCCCTTGACAAAGTCGGCGTCCTCAATCTGTCCATCAGACCACCACTTTGCATTATTTTTTATCCAAGTGGGGATCGAATATTGTTCCGCATGAGCATTCTCTAGTACTAGACTAAAACAAACTGCAAAAATCATTACAATAAAGACTAGTGGTTTCAATACAATCACTGGTTTACAACGAGGGCTGTTGCTGCATAATGCAGTGAATCGCACCCATGCCATATATCAGATCCGTACAATCAATTCCAAAAACTTTTCTTCCAGGAAATTGTTTTTGAATAATCTTCATTGCCTTACCATCGTTTTTGTGCTTGTATGTGGGGACAAGTACTGTCTTGTTTGCAATATAGAAGTTAAGATAGCTTGCAGGAAGTCTTGTTTTTTCATTTCGTACGGTGCTTGTAATGGCAGAAGGCATTGGCACCTTGATGACATTGAGTTTGTTTCCACTCTGGTCAGCTGAATTTAGCAAGATCTCATAATTTTCCTTCAGCACAGTATAGTTCTCATCATTTTCATCTTCTTCAAAAGTGCACAATACAGTTTGAGGATCTGTGAATCTGGCCAAATTATCGATGTGACCATCCGTGTCATCGCCTGAAACTCCTCCCTTTAGCCATATTATATGACTGGCTCCAAAATAATCCATCAAGTATTTTTCAATACCTGATTTTGTCAAGTATGGGTTTCTGTTCTTGTTTAGCAAACATTGTTCAGTGGTTAGTATGGTTCCTCTGCCGTTAACATCAACAGAACCACCTTCAAGAACCATGCCGGGTTTGAAGTTATTTATCTGCAGTCTACTGCTAATCACATTTGGAATTTGTGTATCTCTTATCAAGCCAGAATATTTTCTGCCCCATGCATTGAAAACCCAATGTACAAACGCAATCTGTTTTTTTTCTTTGTTTAATACAAAAATAGGACCATAATCTCTAAACCAGACATCAGCATAATCATGAATGTGAAAATTAATTTTCTGCAACTCAATTCCTTTTTTCTTGCAAAGCTCCATTACTTTGTCTTTCATTTTCAAATCAGTAACAAACAAGTTGACATTTTCGTTTTTAGACAAGATTGAAATTATTTGAAGATACACATTTTCAACTTTATCCACTCTGTCAGGAAAAGTCACAGTATCATGTGGCCATGCAAGCCATGTTGAATCATGAATCTCCCATTCTGCTGGCATGGAAAAACCCAAGCTCTTCGGACTCTCGTTTACAACTGGTGAGCTGATAAGGTCATACGTTGTAGGGAGTCTATTTCTTAAAAATCCCCAACCATCCTGAATTCTCTTATTTTGCGAAATATCTAGTGTAGCAACAAGAACTTCCTCATTTGTCTCGCTGGCTTTTTTTATGAGTCTTCCAAATGCATCGCAGATAAACGAAGAGCCCCAGAATTTTATGTTGCCCTCCATCCCAACTCTATTTATAGATGCAACGTGAATGCCATTTGCAATGGCATGAGAACACTGTATATTCTCCCAAGAGTTGTGCCAGTCTTCCTGTGATAATGGGTCTCCCTCCAAGTATCCTATCGCAGACGGATAAAAGATAAGGTCTGCTCCTTGAAGAGCCAAGGTTCTTGCCGCCTCTGGGAACCATTGGTCATAACAGATCAATACACCAAATTTCACATCGGGGGTTTCAAAGATCCTGTATCCTGAATTTCCTATGTCAAAATAGCTTTTTTCATAAAAGAAAGGATCATGCGGTATGTGCATCTTCCTATAGCTTCCAAGAATCTTTCCGTCAGAATCAATCACAACCGCAGTGTTATAGTGATTGTCTCCATCTACTTCAAACAAAGGAGCAATTATGACCACTTGCAATTCTTTTGCTAAGCTTGAGAGAACCGATGTTGTTTCACCAGGAATTGTTTCCGCAAGTTTTGTAACATCACTTCTTTCATCAGTAGGAAAGTATTTGGTTCGATACAATTCCTGCAAACAAATTATCTTTGCTCCTTTGCTAGCTGCCTCCCTTATCTTGGATATAGCATTGTCCATGTTACGCTGTATGTCTTCTGAAAGACTAGTTTGTACTAGACCAATTGTGACGAAATTTTTTGCTGACAACAAGGCAAATCTGATTTAAGGTGCTTATTTACCTTTAACTGCAATCTTCCAATTAGTTTATTCATGACCAAATGAAAAGAAAGCCCATGAAACGCACAGGTTCTTGGGGAAACAAGTTCATCTTGTCTGCAATTATTCAAGGTGCAATAATTACGGGTCTCACAATATCTGTTGTTGGGGCACAAATGATCTCCTCAAATGTGAACATCATTCAGTTTCTTTCATTATCATTTGAGGGGCCAGCAAAATGGTTCTTTCTGGGTTATGTCTTTTACATGATACTAGTTGTAGCAATAGCAACCACGGCGATTTTTTACAATCACCTTGAAATAAACATGGAAAAAAACATTCGAGGAATCAGATCTGTCATGGCATGGATTCACCTAATAGGAATGAATGTAGGTGGTGCAGCAACAACCATTTCTATGATACTTGCTGGACTGATGGGGTCTGGTGCGCTGGATCTTATCCTAAGTGCAGGAAATACAATAGAGCTGCAACCAAACCTTGCAATAATGGACCAATTCATTCCACCGATAGCAACATTTGCAGGTGTACTAAGTATTGGAGTGATTGTAGGTGGAATATCTTACATCACAACTTATTTGCAAAAAAATGAAGTTAAATAAAATACAAGTGTTATAAAATCTTGAACAACTATTATGTTCCATTCTTGGTAAGTAGATTTTAAATACTGTTCAAAATCATTCCTCGTTTATAATGAAATCACAACTTCAAAGAATTGTTGCAATAAGCCTAGTCGTTTCAATTCTAGCATTGGCAAGTCAGCTGACAACCATTTTTGCACAGGAACAAAAAATTGAGACAGATAGTGTAAATGATGTAACACTTCGGGTAGTCTTTCATTTCAGGGAAGCAACTGAAACCGTGTACACCTTCAAACTCTTTGATACAATGTCAAGTGGATTTGATCGTACCAAAGCTCCTAACTTCAGACTGGAAGGTATTATTGGATGGGACAAACCATTACTTTACAAAGCTATAGACACATCATTTGTAGTTGGCAAGTCTGTACAGCATGACTATTCTGAATTTGATGTAGATGTAATATTCCAAAAAGGTGATCAACCATTTAGGCAATTTAGCTACGGAGACTGTCAAATAAAAAACTATAATGTTTACACAGAGTATGACAGAGAAGAGACATACAACGGAAAAACAAAATTTGTATATCTTGATAGAATAGATTTTGATTGTAGAGGTTTCTCCCTAGGAAATCCAATTTACCAAAAGATGTTGGAAGACCAAAAGGCAGAGAAATCTTCTGCGGCTATGAAAAGCATAAAGCAGAAAAAATCTGAAAAACAATAACCTCCACCCAATTTATTTTTTAATTAATTTATTTCATAGAATTCTAATGGCAAAATTAACCAGATTTTTCTCGTGGCTGAGTCAAAATCAATAAATATACGATTGCAAGTGCAAAAGTGTGAGATATCAAAGTATAGTCTTTTCAGTTTTATTGTTGGGTGCAGGGCTTTTGGCCCCAGCAGGATTTTCGTTTGCGCAGAATAATCAGACCAGCTCAACTAATGCAACTAGTACAATGACCAACCAAACTAGCTCAATGAACGCCACAAGTACAATGAATAACCAGACTAGTTCTATGAACGCAACTAGTACCATGACAAACCAAACCATTGCACTAGGTAACCAGACTATAACAACTACAAACCAAACAGGCTCGTCTGCAAACCAAACAGTCACTAGTACTGAAACTGAGACCAGTCCAGAGCCTGAAAACCTTGGTCCGCAAGTATCAGAGTATGTACATCAGGCAATTGCTACATTTAAGATGCAAAGAGAAGATACAAGAAATGCAATAAAAGATTGTAGAGAGAAGATAGCTAATGCTGCTCCTGAAGATAGATCATCCGTAAGAGAAGATTGTAGGGCAAAGCTGGATGAGATCAGAGATGCTTACAGGGAAGCTAGAATGGCTTTTCAAGAATTGTTCAAAGAAGATAGAAATGCAATGAAGGCTGCCATTAAAGAGGCAAGGACAACAATGAAGGAGAAAATGTCTGAAATGCATGAGGACATTAAAACAATGCGAGAAAATATGAAGAAACAAAGTGAAGAACTTCGAGAAAAAATGAAAGAGCAAAAAGAAGCCATGAAAGAAAAGGCAAAAGAGATGAGAGAATCTATGAAAGAGATGAAGGATAAAAAGAAAGAAGAAATAGACGTCATGAAAGAAAAGTTGGAAGAAGCTCGTGAAGAAATAAAGAAGAAAAAATCAGGCGAATCTTAAAGACATTTTTAGATTTGGAAGATATTTGAATAACTTATTGTACTGAATAAATTCTAAGAAATATCTAAATTATACTGAAGTATAGGATAAACACGAAAATTATCATTCTTGCTCTAGTATTTGCATTGAGTTTGGCTGGCAACCAAACTTTGAACTCTTATGGTCTTTCTCAAACACTCTCTGCAGTTACAGGCCTTCCTTTTGAGATTGGTGTTGGAAGCATTGTCCAGGTTCAAAATGGCGTTGAAATTACCATGCTGGATGTAGAAGACTCTAGGTGCCCAGCAGACGTTCAATGCATCTGGCAAGGAGAGGCCAAGGTCCACATGAATGTTAAAGAAGGCTCGAAAGATCTTGGAGATTTTGTCTTATCCACCTTGGCAGAGAAAATGAATCAAAGCTTTGAGAACTTTACAATCAGGCTAATTGAGATCCAGCCATATCCGTACAGCACCAAAGAGATCAATGCCTCAGATTATATTATCACTCTATTAGTTTCTGGCACAAAATCTGTGAAATCCCCAATGGAGCAATACCACGATGGAGTTTCAATCGAGAAGATTGTATGTTCAAATGATCTCCAGCTTATTATGAAAAAATCAGATGGAAGACCAGCTTGTGTCAGGGCTGATAGCGTAGAAAAATTAATTCAAAGAGGTTGGGGTATACACGTGTTACCAGAGGTTATCACAGGCAAAACACAAAATTCAGATATCTTTGAATTGGGAAAATATCAAATAACAACAGAGATGAAAAGCTATAACAATTCAACAGGATTTCTTGCAAGACCAACTGAGGGAGGAAATTTCCCAGGAGTTATATTGATACATGAATGGTGGGGCCTAAACGATAACATAAAAGATATGGCAAGAAACTTGGCATCACATGGATACACAGTCCTTGCCGCAGATCTGTATGCTGGCCAAGTGGCATCAACATCCGATGATGCTAGAAATCTTGTCACCACTTTTAATGTTGAAACTGGAATGTCCAATCTGAAAAAAGTTGAGAACATTCTAAGAACAGAGTATGATGTAGAAAAACTCGCTACCATAGGTTGGTGCTTTGGTGGTGCACAATCAATGAATTATGCACTAAGCGGAAACGACCTTGATGCCACTATAATCTATTATGGGCAGCTGGTTACAGACAAGGAACGTCTTTCTGTGATTGACTGGCCTATTATGGGCGTCTTTGGGGGACAGGACAAATCCATTACGGTTGAATCTGTAAACGAGTTTAAGACTGCTTTGGATGATCTTGGAGTAGAAAATGATATACATGTATACCCAGAAGTAGGTCATGCCTTTGCCAATCCAACAGGGGGAAACTATTCACCAGATGAGACTAAGGATGCCTGGCACAACACTATCGTATTCTTAGAGACACACCTAAAAGAGCAATCCTAGCAACAATTTTCTTGCAAGACTTCGTCCTCAGAAACCCCGGGGCTATTCTCTTCAATGCGACTTTTCAATCTTTGTGGATAACAACTCATAAACTCTAATGGGTCTAATTGTTAGAATAATCTCAGTATGTCATAATGGAAAATTACCAGTCACATCATCCATTAACCAATTGATATCTGAACCCTAAGATCTTTATAGAATGAAAAGTGTTACTCTTGTTTGAGATCTTCCCAATTGCATTTTATGATATTAAAAAGTATCAAGTAATTCCACTTTCATACTTTAGAATCAGTACTAGAATATTTCTTGAAAGTCAAGAATTCCTCCTCATGAATATTCAAAATAATTCTATAAATAGTTCCACTCATATTCTCATTTATGACAAAAAGCATCAAATGTTCGGATGTGGGAGTAGATTGCGATTGGGGAGCTTCTGCGCAAACAGAAGAAGAACTTTTCAAAAAGATTGAGGTTCATGCAAAAGAACATGGGTTTAATGGAATACCGCCTGATCTGTTATCAAAGGTAAAGGCTGCAATTAGGGAAAGCTGAAAACATTTTCTCAGAAATTGGTGATGGACGCACCACAAGCCTAATCAAATATCTGTAACAATTCAAGATTAGATCACATTTGAAAATGCATGAATGGTTGTCACGGCACTGGAAAACTTTTGCACTGATCTTCGGGTTTTTTGCAGGTTTGTACCTATTTTTTGGAAGCCTGCCTTTGTTTTAGATTATCGTTCAGAAATGATTCTCAAGCAATGCAATTGTTGAAACAAGATATATTTCCATTACTGTTTTCTCTCTCTAGCGAAGGTTATGCGATAAAAGATAAGAATGCCTGTCATTTCAAGAGTTTCAACAAGTGCTACAGTGTAAAAATGCAACAGCCATCCATCGTACATCTCATTAAGAATCGCTAGAAGTGCTGCAATCGTAGGATAAGCAAAAAATATCCCAACCAAAAAACCTACAAACCCCATAAACCAGTCCTGCGGAGTCATCTTCTTTGACTCGGCCAGCATCTTTTCTGGATTATCAATTCCTTCGATTCGTTCCAAAAGCTGGTTCTTGACATCTAAATAAATAGAATTTCCCAGCTCAATTGCCATAATTGTTCCTCCCAATAATAGCAGGAACAGAGCAGCTTGACCGTAGGCTAAAAATCGTCTCTTACCGCGTTGCACTTTGCGCATCTGATTCTCAAACATCTGACCAAACCGTCCAAGCTTTTTCTTTTTGACAAGTACTACCATGAGTATAGAGATGGCTGAGACTAAACCAAAGGAGCCAAACCAATGTGTGGAAACATAAGTGTAAAACACTAGTCTTACTGGAAGTAATAATCCAGTCATGACTGCAAAGACTGCCAGAGTCTCAAATATGTCCTTCTTACGACTAGGCTTGTTTTCCCTCTGGTCTTGCATATCGAATTTGTGTTTGTCTATTTGAGAATTTAACCAATTGTATGTATTTTTTAATTAATATTGGCATAATTATTTTTGATCAGCGAAAATCTCATTTTTCTATTTTCTTTACAATATTGAGCAATTTATTTTGTTCTGTTGCTTTTGACATCTTTCAATAACAAATAGATAGGAAAATTCCCAAAATGGGAAAAAAGTTAAAGATTTAGTTTTTGGTATCCCTAAATGGGAAATAGTAGTTCGATGTTAGCGGTGATAAAACATGAGAATGGTATTCAAGGTATTATTTAGCCTCCTAGGTTTGCTGATTGGAGAAATTGTTCTAGGCTATATTTTGTCATTGCCACAAGTTGTCGATGCAATAGTCAGAGTTCAAACCTTCAACTCTTTTCTAATTGCAGTTCCATTAAGACTAGTAATCATAGTTTCGTCTGCTGTTATTGTTGGATTATTGATAATTAGGATGGTACTAAATGAAAGAAGAATAATTGAGGATCTTCGTTATTCACTTTACGAGTCAATGGAAACACTTGAAAATTACAAACGGATAAACGCGCAATATCCA
>JBQTHX010000024.1:0-13183 GCA_052389415.1 Nitrosopumilaceae archaeon | reverse complement strand
CGAAAAGATAAACATCTCTAATTATCAAGATTGAAAATCACCTTACCTTGTTAAATAATAAAATCACATAATGTATCTTGCCGGAAACGTGGGGTAATAACCCTAAAGCGTGACGTACATTGGTATGCAGCGTTTCTTACGTTTCCGGTTCTAATTTAACGAACTTTTTATGTAACTAGATTTAATTTTTAACATGGACAGTTGTGATACAAGAACTCGAGCATACAAGAACGGCAAGACTTTTGATCAATGCAAAGAGATTGCCGAGGGAATCACAGTACAGATTTCAAAAAAGATAGAGCAAGACGGAAAGGTATCCTGGAAAGAGATTCTAGAAACAGTTGACCATGATGAACTTGTATACAAACTTACATTGAAATTTCTTAGACGTGATGGATACAACATTGGAGACTGGAAGACCCCTGAAGTGAAAAAGTCAATCACGGTTTAAAGTCTAAATCGCAGCTTCCAAGATTAATTTTTCTTATCTTTCTTGCCATTATAACAGGAGTGACAAATAAGACTGGAATCGATGCCACAATAAACAAGGTTTGAAGTTGTGAGAGAGCAACTGCAAAGACACCAACTGCGCCAGCCCCTACAAGAGTGGAAAGTATGGTTCCTGCACATGTAGGACAAGCTATGAAGAGGCCAGTAACTGCACCAAATCCACCCAATCCACCAGATTTCTTGTACATTGAAAATACACCTGAAGCAATTGCAAAGTTAAGACCTACCAAAAATGATACCGTGACTTGTAGTACCAAATTGATTGGAACTATCTTAAAGCCTACATGTTCTGTAAAATATCCCACAATTGATGGCATGTAACCTACAGGTCCGCAGCAAGGAGTTATGTGAATCGATGGAACTGTAGCTCCATAGTGCTGCGAAAAAATTACCTCTGGTTGATATACCAGTATCCCAGACGTTAATGAAAAAAATATTCCATAACCAATAGCACTGGCAATAAAGACTTTTTTTGATCTCTTATTATTAATTGAGTTTGCAATTATTGAGGAAATTGAATTTCCATCCTGTGAAATTTTTACTTTATAGAATTTATACAAACCATATGCTATTGCTCCAAATGACATGAAAAGTACAACATACATTGCTATTGCAATTCTTTCCAAAAATGGAATCATTTCCTGTGTTACTGCAGCATAATCATATTTTGCATAGAAAAGAAAGGAGACTCCGATTGATAGGAATCCTACAACAATCATAGCTTTGTAGGATTGATGCATTGTCACCTGCGTTTCCATTATCGGTAACTAAATTTTTGTGACATTAAATTGTATCTGTATTTGCCAAAGACTTTATCTGCAATGGATGATTCGTATATTCAAACTTGAAGATAAATGAAATTCAAGATTCAGATTATGAAGACGCCAAGATATCTTATGTAGGCTTTGTTGATCCTTACGGGGTAGAGGGTCTCCTGATCTTAAAAGCAGATGATGGAAAAGAGTTCCATATGAGAGCCTTTTCTGGCGAGGTTGCAAGGCATATTACAAATTTCAAGGATGGCCACAGGGACTCGATTCCAACGATTTACAACATGATAGAAGAGATTGCAGAGCTAAACGAGCTGTTCATGGTAAAGATAAAGGTGTATGAGAGTGGCAGTGTATTACGTGCAAACCTGTACTTTACAGGAAAGAACGAGCTTGTCATGCGAAATTATCGAGCATCTGATGCGGTTGCATTGGCATCATTTTACAACGTTCCAATTCTTGTAAGAAAGAGTTTGCTTAAAGAAAAGATGGAAGCCTAGGTTACTATATCTGCCAGTCTTCCTTCCTGCTGAGCTTTTTTTAGTTCCATTGCAATTCTTCTTCCAACACCAAACGTACTTCCATATTTGTATTTTGTATACGGACTGGTAGTTGCAAGAATTGGATTTCCTGGAACTCGCAATGACACATCATAAACAATGATCTCTAGATCTCTTGTTATCACGCTCTGCAAAGAAAATGGTCCTATAATTCCAGGCGAGTATTCTTTTTTCACAGCGCGAACAAACTTGTCTCCAGCTGATAGGACCTTGTCCAGCAAAGATTCACGTATACTTGCAGGCGTGTGGCCAACCTCGATGTTTTGTAATGATACATCTATCTCTAGCTGTTGCCTTGCAGGAAGAGCGTTAAAATCATGCAGGTTGGTCTGCAGACGTCTTTCTATTCCAAGAAAATCCACTTCATCTGAAATTGGAGTGGAAAAATAATTGAAATTAAAGTATGTTCCTATAACAAGCTCTTCAATGCTTGCAATCTTGAGATCCTCTTTTGATATCAGACCGTGTTTTATCTTGGTCTCTGTCTTTTCTTTATATTCAGAATAAGAGGAGACATTGAAAAATGCCCTTTCAAGCTTGCGAGACTTTTCCTGCACCTTTACAATGGCTGGCCTGTCAATCTCTTTTGGTGACTTGAATAATTTTGGATGCTTTATTCTTGCCTTTTCTAAAAGATAGTACTGATTTTTCTTGTGAGAGCGTTCCTCCGCCTGAAAAAGTGCCCTGTTGCCAAATATTGGGACCTTGAAGCTGTCTTCTATTCCTTTGTAACCAAGATAAGCTGTAAGGGCACGATGTGGTACAACAATTGTGTTTGACAGTCGCAGTCTGTTCTGAATTTTTGCAGATAGCATGTCCTTAAACTTGTTAACAATCATAATTTCATCAGAGAGTCTAGAGAATCGCTTGTATGGAGTCTCTCTTCCACGTTGGCACACTACAACAGTTCTGAGGTCTTCGTCTTTTGCGCCATCCATTATTTCAAGGGCAGAATGACTCCCCAGCGCACCGACAGTAAGATCAGAATAGCCATTTACGATTTCTTGGATATCTGATCTTCTAATCACAAGCTAAAGAGTTAGTCTTGGGTAAAAAAGCGTTGTTTTATTTTGGGTCTTGTTTTTCTTTGAACTCTTTTAGTTCCTTGTCTGCTTCTATCTTTGCTTTTTCAAATTCGCCTTTGGCCTTGCCAAAAGTTCGCGCAAGCTCTGGAATCTTTTTTGCGCCGAAAATAATAATTCCAATAACTACAACAATTATAATTATTTCTTGGATTCCTATTCCGGCCATACACTATTTTTGTCAGATTAAGATTTAAGTGTTGCAGTCTGTTTGCCTTGGCGTTCTACAAAGACCATTCCTAAAAGATACAATGCCATCATTGGTAATGACACAAACCACATTGTTACTCCACTTCCGTCTGGAGTAATGATGGCTCCAAAGATAATAATTATTACAATTGCATAGCGAATGTTTCTTCTCCAGAATTTTGGCTCAACCATACCGCTTGCAGATACCGCATACATCACCATGGGAAGCTGAAATGATATTCCAAATGCCAACAGAAACTGGAGTACAAAAGTGATAAAATCAACTATATTAAGAAAAGTGACAAGACCGCTTGCCTCACCATATGTATAAAGAAATTCCAAAATTTGCGGTGTTACAAAATAGTATGAAAAGAGACATCCTATAACAAAAAGAGCGACGGCAGGAATTGTTATGTTTCTAATTATTCTAGTTTCCCTTTTATCCAAAGCAGGTGAGATAAAAGCAAAAAACTCTCTTACTATGACTGGCATCCCAAAGACAAGTCCTAGTAATCCAGCAACATAAAATTGTGCAAAAAAGGCCTGTCCTGGAGCGGTCTGAATTAGCTGAACAGAGTCTGGCACCAACTGATCCTTCATTGCAACGGTCAGCTGAGCTGCAATGTTGTCAAGGGGATCCAGAGTTGGATAGTAAAGTGTAATGCCGTTGTAATCAAATGGAGTAAGATGAAATGAAAGTACAAACAGACAGATCAGACCAACTGCTAGAACCATTCTAAGAAGTCGCTTTCTTAATTCCTCAAGATGTGTGCCAATCTGTTTTAGTTCATCCATCGGAGATCTAAAAATTGTCTGAATCTATATTTATCTACTTGCCTGGAATTGGCAAAAGTTTGCTTGAGGGAAAATTACTTTGTTCCTGTTCTTGCGGTGTAAAGTTTTCAAGCTCAACAGAGATCTCAACACTTGTCTCGAACTTGTTTCCAATTTCGGTAGCAAGGCTTGCGATATCATTTGGAGAATAAAATTCGCGAGAATCCACCAAGAAGATGCGTTCTCCTTTTTCTTTTGGATCTCCTCCAAACTTGCTTTTTAGAAATTCTGAAATTTTTTGAACTTCATCGCGTGGAATCATGTTATAATAAAAAACAATTCCCTTGATCTCTTTGTAATCCCAAGGCGTGCCATTCCTGTAAATGAATACTCCAAAGTGTGCTCCGCTGTCGTCTTTTGCACATTTTATTTCCCAGACCAGTACTTTTTTTGGATCATATGTTACCTTTTTGAGCTCATCTATTGAGAGATGCCAGTATCTACATCGTGTCATGTTTATCAATGAATAAATATTCGCTTATAAAATTGTGTGCATGGAAACCATTCCCAGCTCACGGATAGAATTGTTGTCAGAGATGGAAGAAAGATACGAAAATAAAGACAAAGAATACTTTGTCAAACTCTTAGATCACAATGACTATGTCATTAGAACAAGAGCAGTATGCATTCTTGTAGATTTTGGTGGAGAGGAGATGGTACCATATGTTTCCAAAGTTCTAAAGGATGATCCAAACGAGCTTGTAAGACATGAAGCTGCCTTTTCACTTGGACAGATGTGCTATCGAAGTGGAGTAAGACCACTAGAGAATGCGGTAAAAAATGACCCTAGCTTTTTTGTAAGACATGAAGCTGCAATAGCACTTGGAGTAATAGGAAGCCAGGACGCAAAGGCAACCTTACAAGGTGCGTTATCAGACTCTAGTGAACCCGTAAGGGAATCTGCAGTAGTGGCTCTATCAAACCTGCACTTTATGGAAAAATTAAGCAAGAACGAGAGGTTTGCCAAGCTTACTGGCGGCTAGAGTGGGGTTACCTTGGTACCTTCTTCTGTAGATTCAAAGTTGTATATCATGTCCACATTAGAGTTTTCAAAAATCTCTGAATCATGAGTGATAATAATAAACTGCGATATCGAGCCAAGGTTTGCCTCAAATGCTTGTGACAAGACGTTGACAAGCGATTTTCTGCGCTCTTCATCAAGATGAGTTGTTGGCTCATCCAAGATGATAAAATTAAGATTTGATGCACCAAGAATGTGAGCCATCCCCAGTCGCAAGGCCAGAGCGATGCTGACTTTTTCTCCACCACTAAGTGAATCTAGATCCAAAACAGAGTTTCCAGAAAAGCAAGAGACTCCAACATCTCTTGCTTTTTCTTCTAGTAAGACTCGCTGAATCTTTACATTGAATGCTGCAAGATATTCAGATGCCTTTTGAGATATTAGGTTCAATGCCCAAGAACGCAGACTAGTTGCAACAGGACCATCTCTATTGAAGATCTGACTGCGAATCTCTTCCAATTCCAAGACATATTGTTTTACCACAACAAGCTCGTCTAGAATCTTTGATAATTTTTCTTGCTCCAGTACTGCATCGAGGATTTTTTGTGTAATAGCGCCAAGCTGCTGATCAATCTCACTTGATAATCTTCTTGATTGCTCAAATGAAATCTTCAAGTTTTTGAATTCATTGAGATCAAATCCCTTTGTTTCTTCTTGCAAAGTAGATATTGTATCTAAAAGAGTTTTAGAGTGCGTGTCAATCGCAAGGTGCAGTAGATTCATCGAAGAGTCAATATTTACAGGGATTTTTTCTACACTAGTTTGTAGTCTTGAAATTTCTTCTTTTAGTTGGAGAAGGTCTTTTGGGTTTGAAATGGCATGTGCTCTGAGCGTGTTTTCTGCCTGTATAGCCTTTTTGTACTTGGTCTCTAGTTCACGCTTGTCCAATACTGCCTTTTTTTCGTCGTTGGTAAGAGAGCCAATTGTCTGTCTCATCTTTGTAATCTCTTCTCTAATATGGTCTTCTTGGAATAAAGGACTAAACGTGTCTACTTTGGAATCGCATACCGGACACTTGCCATCCTTTAGCTTTAATTTCGTTGCAATCTCTTCTTGTCCGCCAAGCTTACCAACCTTTTCTGACAGACCTCGGATCTCTTCACGCTTTGATTCTAGTTCATCATCAAGAGATCTTATTTGTTTTTCAATATCATTTTTGATGGAGACTTCATCAAAACATCCCTCACAGTCTGAAAGTTTCCTTTGTTTTTCTAGTATCTCTTTTTGAAGCGACGAAATTGCAGTCTTGACATATTTTACCAGTTCAGACTTTCTGATATCAAGATCCTTTAGTTTGGATTCTTTTGGCGACTCTGCATCAATCTTTTGTTGAAGCATTCTTAGCTCGCGTTCTTGTTTTTGTTTTTGTGCCATCAATTCTTCTTTTCGTGGTTGAACATCACGGATCTCTTTTGCAACAAGCTCAAGTCTTGACCTTAATTTTTCGGTATCAGTGTCATCGTACTCTAGTTTTTTTCTAACAGATTCACGAAAGTTTTCAATTACATCTTTCATTGAACTAAACGCAGTATCAAGCTTGTCTATTCCAATAATTGCATTAACAAGTTCTTTGAATTTTTTAGGATCTGCATCAATAATGGAATTTAGTTCTCCTTGTTGAACTATTGATGCAATCTTGAGCTTGTCAAAATCCATTCCAATTAGAGATTCAATCTCTCTTGTCATGGATTCACCAAACTGTTTTCTCTCACCTGATGCTAGAGGAATCAACTCACCGTTTCTTTTTTCAAAAAATTGTGCTCCCAGGGTCCCCTTGGAATCAATCTTTCGCACAGCCACAAAGGCTCTTCCGGAGATGGTAAAGTCTACTTTGGCATACCCTTGATTTGCGCCACGTCGAATCAGGCCCTTGTTAGAGTTTCTTGTGTGCTGCCCAAAAAGTGCAAATGTGATTCCATCAATGACACTTGACTTTCCTGCCCCGTTTTGCCCAACAAATACTGTAACTCCCTTGTCAAAGCCAAGTTTTGTGTCATGATGCGATAGGAAATTTCCTAGCTCTATTTCAGTTAGCAATTTTTTTCTCCTTTTTAAACCGATCATAATGTTCCATAACAAGATGATTTGCTTCATCAATCTGGTTTGCAGAAAGTAAAGGTAAGAGATCCCTGATCGCAAAGCTTGCCCATGATTCTGAATTTAGGATATCTTTTGCTAGTTTGAACATTTCATCGTCTATCTTTGCTGGCCTATCGACAAATGTGGAACCGTTGTTTTCTTCACTTTGTATAGACTTCCAAAAGCACCTTAATGCAAGTGGGTACAGTCTTGAAATTTGCGATTGCACGAGATCGGTCTCAATTTTTTCTCCATGAATTTTTATTTCCACTATAGGTTTTCTTGAAAATGTTTGTAGTTTTCCTGAAAGCAACTCTACCTCGTTTTTCAGGTTTTCAAATTCTGTTCTAATAGATAATTGTGGACGAGTGTCTAGCTTTATCCATGTGGGTCTTGCCTCAGGCGATGAAATATCAACTTGGTAGAATCCTTTCTGGGTCTCTTTTATTCCCTCACTTGAGGTAAGCTCAATTGAACCAGGATACGCAAGCGGGCCTCCAAGATGGTTAAAGTTTTTGAGTTCTCGGTCATGTAGGTGTCCCATGGCATAATATGTAAAGTTCTTTGGAAGGTCAGTTGAGTTTAGCTCTCCGGCAAACTTGTTTATCTCGGCGATTCCCTGGTGCAAGACAAGAATTTTGTGTCCAGAATGTTTTTTTGCTTCAGAATCTATATGTGCAAATTCAATTTCAAATGTGTGAGCTTCGCTCTTTCTTTTCTTGTCAAACCCAACAAGCATGACATCCTTGTAATGAAATGGTTTTCCGTTTCCAATATATTTTGAAAACTCTAGATTGTGATACACAAAAGGAACTGGCGTTGCACGTATCCTGCTGATGTCGTGTTCACCTAGTATGAAAAAAGAATCTATGTCGTTTTGTTTTAGTCGCTTTAGTGCATTTGCCAAGATCAAGATTGCCTTGCCGCTTGGATTTGGAACGTGAAAGATATCCCCAGCAAATATTACAAACTCGACATGATCTTTTATCGAAGTATCAATTGCCTGATCAAATGCAGTGTAGACGTCCTGTTCTCTTTCTTCTGAATAATATTGTACAAATCCCAAATGTGTATCAGAAATGTGGGAAAAGATCATGTCAATCCATTAGCAAGTCTTTTTGTATAAGACCCTGTGTGGATTCTGCTGCAATCTCTTTGTACTTTGAAGATTCGGACCACTCTGTTACTGCATCCAGATCAGAGCCTATTGCCTTTCCCTTTACTTCATCTACATGAACTATAGACGGAAGGTTTACCCACTGCCCAACAAGCACTGCATCTCCAATGTTTAGTGATGAGAGTTGCGTGAGAAGGTCTTTGCTTAGAGATTCTGCTGCAGAGGCAATTTGTTGCTGATCATCATCTTGAACTATCTTCATGATAGCAAGAGAGCCCATCTGGCTTAGGACGTTTGGGTCGATGTTTCTTGGTCTTTGTGAAACTATGCCAAGACCAATTCCAAACTTTCTTCCCTCTCTTGCTACTTTGGATGCCCAGTATTTTGTGTCAGTGTGTTCTCCTTTTGGAATAAAGACATGAGCTTCTTCAATTATTACAAAAAGTGGTGATGAAAATTTTGCTGTCTTTCCTGAAAGTTTTCTTCCCTTTTTTGCCCAGTACGAATCTTTTCTGTCATTGAGTAACTCTTGTAAATAGTAAGACAGCCCTACGTTTGCCTGTCTTTCGCTAAGCTCGGCAACACTTAGGACATTTACTCTGCCCTCTTTTATCAGATCAACTGGATCCCCACAATCAGGATCCAAGATGTCAGAAAATCTGTGCTTTGCGTCATCTATTTTGTCAAGTACTCTGCTTGCACTATCTGCATAACCCTTTGTTGTGTGGCCAAACTCAGAGACGCTTTCTTCAAGCGCAGTCCAAAAGTCTTTGGCCTGTCTAACAGATGCCGTAAAAGACTCTCGCAAGACTCTTTGCTGCTTGTCTGCGTTCTCTCTAAGCTCGATTACTTCGGCAAGCTTGTCTGCCTGCAAGAGTCTTGGATTTATCTTGGCATCAGTGACACTAATCTTTGGAACACTAAGATTTGCGTAATCGTTGTGGTAATCAAAAATTATCAAGGTTCCTTCTAGAGCTGAAACTTGTTTTGCTATCAAAGAGACAAGATTGCTCTTGCCCATCCCAGTCATGGCAAGAATACCAATGTGCCTTGAGACGATTCGGTTTAGGTTTATCTTTGCCTCAATTTCCGAGTTCCTCAAAAGAGAGCCGATTCTAATCCACTCTTTTTGTTTTGGCGCAAATATCACTCCAAGGTCTTGCTGTGTAGCTTCTAATATCGAGGTTCCAGGAAGTGGTGGTACTGCTGGAACTATGGCCTGCCCTTTTTGTAATTTTTCTAGAAACCCCAAGATTCCAATTTTTACTTTATAGTTTTTGTCGCGGATGTTTAGCTCTGCTACCTCCTTGCTCTCCATTGCTTCATCAAAATTTCTTACATCAGTCAGTGCATCACTTGAAACAATAGAGCGCTCAACCAGACCAAGAAGCTTGCCGTTTTGTGAATCTACAACAACATATTCGCCAACGGAGAGTGGACGGACAGATTGTGCCGTGACTTCGGTTGGTTTGGCCTCTCCTATAACTACACCAATGTTCATTCTAGTACTTCCCTTGATCCTTTTTCATTTCCAAGGCCATATAGACTAACTAGTCTTGCAAGATCATTGTAAGAAATTTTGCAATTGTTGTGTGCTAGCTTTAGAGCATATGGGTAACCTGACACACTGTTCTTGTTTAGTCTGTCCAAAAGTGATCTTATCTCTGATTCATCATGATCAGAACCTAACAGTTCTATTTTGACAAGTGGTGTAGAATCTCGTAGTCTTGCATACACAGATGAAATTGTTTTGCCTGGCCCAAGGTCCTTGTCAACAAAGATCTTGCTAAAGCCAGGTCTTTGTACCGCATGATTATAATAGAAAATATCTCCTGCCAGAGAACCAAACTTGCCAAACTCATTTTTGGTAATCGATGTCTTTGAGATAAAGACAACATTATTCTTCTTTTTTACAGCTGATGTGAGAGAAGAAATCAGAGTGGCCTGTCTGGTGAGAAATTGAGAGTATAACGAGCCATCGATAGCCACCAAGTCGACCTTGTCTACAGAGGCTCCGCAGGCATCAATTTCCATCTTGCTTGCCTGAGTGGCAAGTTCTGGATGTGGTGTCCCAAGCCCCTGGTTGTGAAGCTCTGTAATTATGGTGCCATCAGACTTGATTGATACTGCAGCAACTACCCATAATTCTAATCCCTGAAATTTTGTGCTGTTGTAGCTGCTGTCTATTCCTGCAATTATGGAATCTTGTCTTTGTGGTGTGTACTCTATCCAGTTGCTTTTTGCTTCCTCGATTATCTGCTCAAATCTCTGTCCCTTTAATACAGACAAGGTTTGCTCACGATTCTTTAAAGCGTCAAGATAGACAGTGTTTCGCATAAGCACACTTTGTGTACATAGATAAAATGTTTATTTTTTGAAAATGATTTGTGTACTAGCTAATAGATAATCAATTTATGGAGTCAGCCACAAGCAATGATGTGTTTGAAAACGAGAAAACCTGGGCAAGAGCTGTATCTAGTAATGCTGTAGAAGAGTTTCACAAAAAATTCGATCAAGCAATAGAATCGGTAAGAAAAGATTTTGGAAAAAAATACCCAATGATAATAGGTGGAAAGGAGATCTACTCTGAGAACCAGTTTCAGGTAAGGTCTCCAGCTGATAGAAATATTGTAATTGCAAATTTTCCTCTAGCCTCAAATGAAGACACTCTACGTGCAATCGAATCTGCAAAGGATGCATTTTCAAGATGGAGTGAAGTTTCATACCAAAAAAGAGTTCAGATCTTCAGAGAAACTGCTGACGATCTTGCTTCTCAAAAGTTTATCCTGGCTGCAATAATGACTTTTGAGAATGGAAAAAATAGGCTAGAAGCCATGGGAGATGTGGATGAGGCAATAGATTTTCTTAGGTTTTATTCAGAACAACTCGAGATAAACCAAGGCTATTCCAAGGAGACAAAGAGTGCCAATCCAAACGAAAAGACTCGTAGCGTGCTCAAACCCTATGGAGTTTGGGGAGTCATCTCTCCATTCAATTTCCCTTCTGCAATTGCAATAGGAATGACTACGGGGGCTCTTCTTACAGGAAACACCTGCGTACTAAAACCATCTAGTGACACGCCGCTTTCTGCCTTCAAGTTTGTAGAATCAATCTATCACAAACTGCCACCTGCTGTACTAAACTTTGTAACTGGTTCTGGCAGTGTCGTGGGAAAAACAATTCTAGAGAGCACACTAGTTGATGGAATTGCATTTACAGGATCAAAAGAGGTTGGCATGTCAGGATTTCGAGCCTTTAGTGAAAAAAATCCTCGTCCCTTTATTTCAGAGATGGGTGGAAAGAATCCTGCCATAGTTACTGATTCAGCTGACATTGATAAAGCTGCAGATGGCGTGATGCGCGCTGCATTTGGATATGGCGGACAAAAGTGTAGTGCATGCTCTAGAGTGTATGTAGACAGAAAAATTGCAACCAAGTTTTTGGAAAAGCTTGTTGAAAAGGCAAGAGCAATAAAGATAGGATACCCTTGGCAAAAAGATGTCTATCTTGGTCCAGTGATTAATGATTCTGCAATAAAAAAATTTGAGAGAGCTGCAGAAATTGCTAAAAAAGATGGAAAGATAATTCATGGCGGCTCTGTTCTCAAAGACTCCCAGTACAAAGATGGTTACTATGTACAACCCACAATTGTAACTGGTTTACCACAAAACAGTGAGCTAGTAAAAGAGGAACTGTTTTTGCCTTTTGTCTGTGTTTCAGAAGTTGACAGTTTTGATGAGGCAATCAAGCAAGCAAATAGTTCAAACTATGGACTGACTGCTGGAATATTTAGCCAGAACAAGAATGAGATTGAGACGTTCTTTGATGAGATCGAGGCAGGAGTGACCTACGCAAACAGGCAAGCCAGTGCTACCACAGGAGCACTGGTTGGAGCTCAGCCATTTGTTGGCTGGAAAGACTCTGGAATTTCTGGCAAGGGAGCTGGAGGAGAGTACTATCTTCTACAGTTTATGCGAGAACAGACTCAGACTCGGTGTGAGTGAATAAAGGAGCTTCCCAAAAGCAGGATGTTGCGTTTTCGCTCCTTTAGTCTTCTAATAGAATAGGGTAGCCAGTTTGTTCCATAAGGGATGTATTCTGAAACGGCAAATCCTTTTTTTAAAAGATCTGGTTTTAGTTCGTCACGAATACCTTTGAGCATCTGAAACTCGAATTTTTTTTCATATACCTTTGAGAGTTTGATTGCAGCTTCAATTAGAACAGAGTCATGTGTTGCAATGCCAAACTCGTTTCCTTTAACAAAGAGCATCTTCATCAGAGTTCGATAGTTTTGATCAACTTCTTTTTTTGATTGATATGCAATCTCTTTATTTTCTCGATATGCTCCTTTTACTAGACGAATCTTTGCTCCCTTTTCAAGCAAATGCATCATGTCTCCTCTAGAGCGTTTCAAGTTTGCCTGAATTGCAATTCCTAATCTTTCATATTTGTCAAACAAATCAAGATAAATTCCAATGGTGTCATCTGTGTGCTCTGATGACTCCATGTCAATCCAAACAAATGACTGCGATGTTGCAGCTCCTTCGATAATAGTCTCGTAATTTTTCAAACACTCTTTCTTGTTTCTTGAAAGACCAAGTTGAGTAGGTTTGATTGAGACGCCTCCCTCCACCTTTGACTTGAACAAATTTGAGATGAGACCAAGGTATTCTTTTACTGTTTTTTCAACCTGAGATTTGGTTGTGATGTGCTCCCCTAGTCTGTTTATGATGGCATCCATTCCCTTCTTGTTTGCAAGACGAGCCGAGGTAAGTGCCTGTTGCATGGAATCCCCTGCTATCCACTGCTTTGCTATTCCAAAGAGAAACTTTTCCATAAGGCCAGAACTCATTTTCTAAACCCGTATAGTTCAAAACTTGTTTAAAGTTATATCTTTAACAAGGGCGTACTGCAAATTTGATCGCCATGAAAAGAATAGGACTATTGGGATGTGGTGCAATTGGAACAGAGATTGCATTGGCAATTGATTCTGGAAAAATTCCTGCCACTCTAACTCATGT
>JBQTHX010000023.1:0-2203 GCA_052389415.1 Nitrosopumilaceae archaeon | reverse complement strand
GTGAACTTGTACCAAAAGATAAACAACTGTTCATACTTGGTGGAGAACATTCACTGACATATGGCACCTACATGGGCTTTCCAAAAGAAACTGGATATGTTGTCTTTGATGCACACTATGATCTAAGGGATCAGTATGCCGACACAAAGTACAGTCATGCAGCATATCTGAGAAGAGTTGTAGAAAAACGCGGAGCTGATAATATTATTCATGTTGGTGCACGGGCCTTTGCAAAAGATGAATTAGAGTTCAAACTAGAAAATAAACTGCATACTATCACTGACAAAGATATACGTGACGGTAATGGTCCAAAGCTAGTAAAAGACGCTCTTTCAACATTTGATAAAATTTATCTTAGTATAGATTTGGACGTGCTTGATCCCGCATTTGCTCCAGGTGTTGGAAATCCAGAAGCAATGGGAATCACCTCAAGGGAGTTATTTGACATGATATGCGCCATGGAAGAAAAATCAATTCGTTGTATGGATGTGGTGGAACTCTCACCTCCATATGATAACGGTACAACTGCTGCAATTGCAGCAAAACTAGTATCTGAGGTAATAGCAATGACTGTTTCAGGCTAGTAATTGCTTTAAACAAGATTGCAGATATTGTCGTCATATCGACACAGATTGAAAATTTTTTACAGAAAGGAAAATCCCTAGTGCAAGATGGAAAATATGATGAAGCCTTGAATCTTTTTGAAAAGGCCCTGGAACTATATCCGGATGATAACAGACTATGGAATCAAAAAGGTGTTGCACTTCGCAGCCTAGGAAGATACAATGAAGCAATAGAGTGCTTTAACAAATCCCTTGAACTTGTTCCAAAAGACTTGGACGCATCATAGTATTGTTTTGTTTCAATCTGTATTCTTTATTCTATTTATCTGTCCCAAGCGCTTAATGTTTTTCAAAATGTGTTACAAAGAAAATTTTTTGGTCTCCTTTTCCCAAATTTGGCAGAAGAGATTTTTATAATAATTTTTTGTACTTTGAATTACGGAATATATAATTGAAAACAATAATTTTGCAAGATTAAATGGTCTTATTTTACCATTACTAGTGATAGCTGTCTTTGCATTTTCAATCTTGGCTATTCAATCTGTGTATGCTCTACCAAATCTAAACTCTGTTCTTATCAGTCCACAATACCCTGATCCGGTCATACAAGGAGAATCAACTACATATTACATAGTGGTAAGCCGTGGGGAAGTAACCGAAGCCTTTAGTGCGAATTTGTCTATAACCGGTGAACTTCCAGATGGAGCTTTTGGATCATTTGAGCCAAGTCAAGTTTCATTTGCACAAAATGATATCATGCCACAATTTTCAATACTGACAATTTCAACACTTGATATGACACCTGCAGGAAATAGTACGTTTACTGTAAAAGCAGCATCCTCTGATACTGATACGGTAATAGGTTCGGGGATACTATCAATAATCGACAATTCTGATACGGAACTGCCAAACGAGTCTACGGGACAACATAGATCACAGAGTAGCTATTATGAGGAACCAGAAAGTACAATGGAATCAACTGAAGCCTCGACTGCTGATGAAGTTTTCATTGGTTTTGGAAATCTTAGAGCAATACCAGCTTCGCAAAATATAATCACTTTGGACTGGTCAAACACATTTGAGAATCACGGCTTGTTGGTAACTAGCTATAAAATAGAACGAAGATCTGTAGATGAAACAAATTTTGTGGAAGTAGCCAATCTGAACCCACAATTTTTGAAATACTCTGATGAGGGTCTAGTTGGAAATACACAATATGTCTATAGAATATCTGAAATGATTTATGATGACGTCTTATCTACCTCAAACTTGGTAAATGCAACGACACTTTCATTTGTAAACAAAATCAGCAAGTTAGACCAAAATGCACCATCTGCAAAAAACATCAAATTCCTATCAGATCAGGATGAGACTTTGACTGATGGATTTGGTGGTAAATTGGCTACATATTCGGGTCCAATTCCTACTCAGATAATGCATACAGGAGTAGAACAACAACTGGAAGTTAGCGTTTCAGACAATTCAGGAATATCTGCAATCAAGAGTGTTGCAATAAACATGCACTTTGATAATCTGGTGAAAAAAGGAGATACATTCTTTTTGTATAATGAGGAGACTGGAGGTCTGACTGTATCTGATCCGGATGAAATTTTTGGAAATGTCAATGTGTACAGAACATA
>JBQTHX010000022.1:0-2842 GCA_052389415.1 Nitrosopumilaceae archaeon | reverse complement strand
GAAAACTATTGTCCAGTGAAACGCACTTGCTGGGAGATTGCCATCTTGCGCATCCGTAGCAGTTCCACTAAAAGCAATTGTGTTTCCTCCACTGTATTTTGTTCCAAGTACTGGAGTATTTATTACTCCAACCGGTGGTGTTCCGACAGTGATGTTTACTGTATCAGAATCTAGACCACCGTTACCATCATTTACTGTTAGAGTTGCGACATATGGTCCTGCGGTACTATATGTATGTGAAACCGATACTCCTGTAGCTGTTGGAGTACCATCTCCAAAGTTCCATGAATAGCTTAGAACTGTACCAGGATCTGGATCGCTGCTTCCAGAGCCATTAAAATTGACAGTAAGTGGAGCTGCTCCAGATGTAGGATTGGCAGAAGCAACCGCGATTGGATTGTTATTTCCTGTGCTCACATATTGAACTCTGTGTATCGAACCGCTCCCTATCGATAAATAATAAAGACTCCCATCAGATCCAATGTCGATATCAACAGGAGAATTAAGATTGATGAGAAAGTCTATTGCCTGTCCAGAAGGAGTTAGCCTTTGGATAAATCCAGCTACATAATCACCAAAGAAATAGTTGCCGCGATATTCTAATGGAAATTGTGTAGCTTCATAAAATGCTGCTCCAGTGATTGATCTTCCTTGACCAGTAGGATGTGGATAAGAATGAATTGGATCTACAAAGCCCGGAGTAGAGCAGACTCCTTCGCATGTGGGCCAACCGAAATTGGCGCCACTGGTTCCAGAGTTAATTTCTTCCCAATCGTCTTGTCCATTGTCATTGATGTACATTAGATTGCTTGAAGGTGATGGAGAAAACGCAAAAGTAAATGGGTTTCGTAATCCAAGTGCCCATATCTCCTGTCTTGCGTTAGCAGTATTGAAGAATGGATTGTCCGGAGGAATTGTACCGTCAGAATTTATTCGAAGAATTTTGCCAAATCTATTTGCAAGTGATTGTGAGTCTGGTGGGAAGGCGTTATCACCGACTGCCACATAGAGCTTGCTATCCTTTCCAAAGTGGAGTGCTCCACCGTTATGATTTGTAGCGGTGGTCAGTGGTTCCAGATTCAAAATCTGAAGCTCGCGTCCTGCAAGTGCTCTGTCAGGATTCGTAGGATCAGCTGTAAAGCGGCTTACACGATTGTGTGGATTGAGGTTAGTAGTATAATACACATAGACATATCCATTTGTAGCAAAGTTTGGATCGAATGTAATTCCAAGAAGACCTCTCTCGCCTGAACTGTTAACTGAAACTGTTAGAAACGGAGTAGCAAGTAATGCACCATTTTTTATTACTCGTAATGCTCCATTTTTTTCTGCAACAAAAAGTCGTCCGTCTGGAGCAAACTCCATCGCCACTGGAAGATTCAGGCCACTAACAAATGTTGAATCTACAAATTCAGCAGCATATGCGGGTATTAGTAAATTATTTTCTTGTGGCGAAAATTGATAAGTTGCACCTAAAATAATTATCATTAAAAATAACCTTGAAATAATTTTTGTTTTTCCCATTATAAAAAAATAATATCCATTGGAGATATCTTTTTGTCCCATTCTTGGAAATTAGATCGAACAAAAATATTTACAAGAAATAGATTGATCATTAGAGATCTGGATTCATTTTTTAACGATCACACAGAAATTTGATTTTAATGAACCTGTTGATAATAAAAATCACAATTTGATATTTATCCAAAGGTTTTATCAAATTCTGGATTATTATCAGTTATTAAGGAATCCAAGATGAAAGCATTATCAGATCTTATTTTCAATTAATAATTTGAGCCTCGGAAGCGAATTTTTGTAAAGGGCATCATATTTTGCAATTGTTTTTTTGAACTTCGATTTTGTTAAATTATTTGTTCCAATGTATCCTTTCCAAGTAACTTTTGTCAGGTTTTTCGCAAGAGACTTTAATGACAGTGTAGCAAAATACGCTCTAAATGGCAAATTCCTGCCAATTACTAGATATGAAAAAGACTTGCCTTGGTTCCAAGTTACGATCTGCTCTTCAATCATAAATCCATTCTGGAATGTTATTAGTCTTGTTGCGCCTATTCCTTTTCTTTTCTTAGATGTGATAACACACTTTTCTATCCCAACAATCCATTTGGCCAAATTTCCGATATCGCTTAATCTTCTCCAGGCTTTCTGTGATGATACTTTAGCTATGATAGATCTTGTTACGGTTCCATTTAGAAACTGCCTTGTCATTGGCTTAAAATCCTCTGAATCCTTGTGGTCTACATAGTTCAGGATGATCTTTAAGATATGTTATTCTCTCTAGAATATCTTTTTTATCTTCTGGAAAAGTTCCACCTATTGGATAGGCATTTGAACCGTGGTTTGCTCTAAACACAATTTGTGATGTTGTCTCAATCTTGCTTACTAAATTCTCTAGCTCTGCTAAGGCATCAGAGTCATCAATTGGAACAAAAGGTTCTTTGAACTTTGTCATAAATTCTTCCCTAATTCCATCTTCGATATGTAGTGTCAGTGCACCAAGATAATTAGGTGATATTTCGCTAACTACTTTTGCAGTCTCATCAATGTGTTCTTTTGAATGAGTCTTGCCGCCAAGCCCAAGTATTATCATACATGAAATTATGTGTCCTGCATCCATTGCTTTCTTACATGCCTTGATGATGGTCTGACCTGTTGCACCTTTTGTTACTTTTTTGAGAATTTTATCAGAACCGCTTTCTATTCCTATGTAAAACATTGTAAGCCCTGCGTCATAGAGTTTTTTCAAGTCTTCAGAAGATTTTTCCAATAAATTTTTTGGCATTGCATAGCATGAGATTCTCTGTATTTTTGGAAATTTAATACG
>JBQTHX010000021.1:0-14278 GCA_052389415.1 Nitrosopumilaceae archaeon | reverse complement strand
CAGTACTAGTTATTTCAAACAATACCAATGCAAAAGGATTAGACATAGCAAAAAAGTTTGGAATCAAAACGGAAGTAATCGAGTCAAAAGGAATCAAAGGCGGAAGTTGGGATTATGATAAAAAAATTGTAGCAATCCTGGAAAAAAACAATGTAACACCAAAAAATGGACTAGTCTGTCTTGCAGGATTCATGAGAATAATTAGTCCAGAGTTCATCAGACATTTCAAAGGAAGAATAATGAACATTCATCCTTCAATTTTACCTTCTTTCCCAGGATTACACTCACAAAAACAGTCCCTTGATTATGGTGTAAAATATTCTGGGTGTACGGTTCATTTTGTTGATGAAGGAGTTGACACAGGACCAATCATCATACAAGCTGTCGTTAGAGTCAAAGATAACGATACTGAAGAAACATTGTCAAAACGAATTCTTGATAAAGAACACATCATTTATTCTAAAGCTGTAAAACTTTTTGCTGAAAAAAGAATCAAGATAATAGGTAGAAGGACAATAATTTCTTAAGAATCAGGACCACCAAAAAAATATAGCACTACTAGTTCTCTCTTATTTCCATGAAATTTATGTTCAACTTTTTTACTAACAAAATATGCCCATCCCTCCCTTATCGGGTAATCTTTTCCTGAGATATTTAGAAAACCATCTCCGTCAATAATATAGTAAATTTCGTCACTATCATGTGGAGTTTGTGTATCGTCCTCACCTGGCGCCAATCTTAGCACTCCTGCTGCAAGACTCTCATTATTGATGAATGTATGAAAATATGTTCCACTTTTTGGAATATTTTTCACGTACTCTTTGACATCAAATTCAAATTTCATTGCCTTTTCCCTTTTTGCACTTTAATGTTAAATACCTTCGTGGTTAGAATTTGCTTTGATTTTTGCTTCAAACTTTGCAACAAGTTGGCTTATCTTAGAGTCCTTGCTATCATCTTTTCGCAGAAGATAATATAGCTCTTCTGTAGCTGCATGGTGATCTACTCCAATCGTTTGTGCAAGATACAACGCAAGGTAGCTTAAAAGAAGTTTTCTAAGTATTATTTGATGGGATGTTGTGATGAGATCTGAGGTCAGCTCATCTAGGACATTAGAAAAATAAGCTTCAAGATAACTATCCTTTGATTCTCTATCTCTCAACGAAAAGGTTCCACCAAGACCTCTATCTTTCATATGTATTTTTTCTACAACATCAATAAACTCTCGATTAAGAATAGAGTTACTAGTCAAAACTTCAGAAAGTAAGTCAGCTGCATCTTGTTCCGAACTTTTTAGTTTTTCCTTTAACCTAAAAATCATATGACATGCAACACAATCACCATGAAGATTGATTTGGTTTGCTTTGATATTATCCAACTCGTATCTAATGAAATTGGCATGTTCATTACCATTCATTATTAGTCATATCTACTCATAGATAATTAAGATACTCCAAAGATTAAATATCATATACCATATGAAAATTTGTGACGGGTCAAAAAATAGATGGCATTCTGATTGCTAACACTGTTAAAGAGAGAGTTAGAAAAGCAGTGCAAGAATTGAAATCTGAAGGTATCACACCATGTCTTGCAACAATTCTTGTTGGTGAAGATTTAGCCTCTGCTACCTACGTCAAAAATAAACAAAAGGCATGCGCCGATGTTGGCATTGTAACAAAGGATCATAAACTTCCCAAGGAATTTTCACAAAAAGAGATGAATTCCCTTATTGATTTGTTAAATAAAGATGAATCTGTACACGGAATTCTAATTCAATTGCCCTTACCACAACAGATAGATGAATTTTCAACTTTATCAAGAATTTCTCCGATAAAAGATGTAGATGGTTTAACCCCATATAATATTGGCCTTCTCTCATCAGGAAAGGCCATTCTCAAACCATGTACACCTTCAGGAATAATGGAATTGTTTGATTATTATAAAATTGATTTGACTGGAAAACATGTGGTAATAATTAATCGTAGTAATCTTGTGGGAAAGCCATTATACCACCTTTTGCTTGAAAAAAATGCCACAGTTACGATGTGCCATTCTAAAACCAATAATCTTAAGGAACATTGTCAAAAAGCCGACATTCTGATAACAGCAGTAGGTGATAGAACTAAGTTTACTCTTCACGAGGAAATGATAAAAAAAGGCGCAGTTATTATTGATGTAGGCATTAGCAGACAGAACGGGAAGATTATGGGTGATACAGATTACGATGAAATTATAAAAAAGGCATCCTTTGCCACACCAGTTCCAGGCGGAGTTGGTCCCATGACAGTTGCAATGCTTTTAAAAAATAGTGTAACTGCAGCTTCAATAAGCAAGGGCTTTGTCTCAGATTGAAAAATCTAGGTTGCGAAAGCAACTATTGGATGCCAGGGATTCTTTATCACTGGATTTTATCAACCTAACAAGTAATCAGATACATGATAATCTTAGAAAGGTAGATTTTTTTAGAAATGCACAAAGTATAGGAATATACTTTTCGATAGGAAGTGAAGTAAAGACTTATGACATTTTACAAGACATTCTAAAATCAAAAAAGGAAGTATCACTTCCAAAGGTCGTAAAAAAAGATCTTGTTTTCAAAAAAATAAATAGTCTCTCAGATCTTGAAGAAGGAAACTTTTCTGTCATGGAACCAAAGGATTATTGTGAAGAAACAAAAAATATGGATGTAATTATTGTTCCAGCAATCGCACTTACAAGAGAGGGATACAGGCTTGGCTATGGTTTTGGATATTATGATAAATATCTTTCTAGTAAAAAATCAAGAACCATAGCATTATGCTATTCAAAACAGATCATAAAATCATTTCCGCATTCGGATCACGATATCAGAATAGATTGCATAGTCACGGAGGACAAAGTCATTGTTTCAGACCTAAATTAACTCCCCTTTTTCCTATATCCTTCCTAAAATACTTGTTCTGCCAGAAAATTTTTTCAACTCTTGAATAAACGTTAGAAATTGCCTCATCAAGTGTATCCCCCAAAGCAGTAACCCCAAGAACTCTGCCGCCATTTGTGAATATTCTTCCATTCTCGCGCCTTGTCCCTGCATGAAAAACAAATGAATTTTTATCTTCTATTTCAAGGCCAGAGATTTCATCGTTTTTTGGATAAATGTCAGGATATCCTTTTGAGGCAAGAACAACACAGACAGCACTTTGTTTTTTCCACGACATTTTTGGTAGTTTTGTGAGAGTACCATCTATGCTGGCATTGAGATAATCGTACAGGTCAGATTCCAACCGCATCATTATGGGTTGACATTCTGGATCACCCATTCTAGCATTAAATTCTAAAACATATGGTTCTCCATTCTTTAGCATTATTCCAGCATACAAAAATCCCTTGAATTGATTCCCTTCGCTTTTCATAGAGTAAACGGTTTTATCGATTACATCTTGTTGTATAGTTTCTGCAACAGACTTGTCAATTACTGGTGTTGGCGAATAAGCACCCATCCCCCCGGTATTAGGTCCTTTATCGTCATCGTAAATTCTCTTATGATCTTGACTTGTCGCCATAGGAATTGATGTATCCCCATCAGAAAGTGCTATGTATGATGCTTCAACACCGTCAATTCGTTCTTCCAAAATTATTCTAGACCCGGCAGCACCAAATCTATTTTGTATTAGCATTTCATCTATTGCATTCAGAGCCTCCAAGGTATTATTACAAACAACGACGCCCTTTCCTGCTGCAAGACCATCCGCCTTTACTACAAGTGAATAGTCAACAGATTTAGCATGTTCTTTTGCTTCTTTTGCATCATCAAAGATCTCAAATCGCGCTGTTAGAATATTGTTTCTTTTCATGAAATTTTTTGCCCACACCTTACTTGATTCAAGCTGAGCAGCCACTTTAGTAGGACCAAATATTCTCAATCTTCTTTCCATGAACCTATCTACTATACCCAATGAAAGAGGAATTTCTGGTCCTACAATAGTCAGACACTCATTTTCAGAGGCAAATTTTGCAAGGTTATCAAGATCTTCAACAGGTATGTCTACATTGTTGCTTGTACCGCCATTGCCTGGTGCAAAAAAGACTTTATCCACGTGGTTACTTTGAGATAGTTTCCAGCCAAGAGCATGTTCTCTTCCGCCAGAACCAATGACTAGAACGTTTGTCAATAATTTGTTTTTTCTCATCTGATATATAATCCAAGATTGAGCTGGGAAATATTGATTAACAATAGCAAAGGAAGATAAGATATGAGCCAAATAGACAACCAAAAACAAGTTTTTCTTTTTGTCCATGGAAGGATGGATCTTCAACCTGCTGCAGTAAACGCACTAGTTTCAAGTGGATTTTTAAAAGAGAAGATAGTATCAGCAAGACCAGATAAGGTAGGAAACGTTGGCGATTACATGGCCATGCTTTGGATGCCCCCAAATCCAGATCATATCAAGATTCAAAAAATTACCAAAGTGGAGCATGTTGCGCCAGAAGGAATGGTGGGGCTTTGGAAAGGAGTTTCAAAAGACGATCTTTTCCAAATAAAATTATAGTTTACAAATCAGAAATTAAAGCTGATACAAAATTCGAAAACTCCTCATCGGAGAATTGTATTACTTCTACCTTGTCTTGTTCTTTTGCTGCTCTAATAGACTTTAGATGATAACATTCGTCGCCACCATTAAGTGTATTAAAGAAATAATCTTCGCAAGAGCAATAGCCTATTTCTGGGTCAAGCCAATGCTCATTTTCTTTTCCCACTACAGTCCAGATTTTGCGTTGACTGGGTTCAAAATAATGAAGTTTTACACCTTTACCGGATATAACTGCATTCAAATTGTCAGGGTCTTTTTTCACACCTGCACATAGAGACTGGCTATATAAAAAAAATTGTAGGATAATAGAGTGTTAGAAAAATCAAAGCATAGTGATCTATGCTGAATCAAATAAAAAATGGAGGAGCAAATACCTAAAATTAAGCAAAGAATCATTACAACATTATCTCATGTTCAAGACCAGAATTATCAAATCACATCCAGCCTTAATTCTAGATGATTTGAGGAGATACCTGATAGTTACAGATTTGCATATTGGATTTGAGAATGCCTTTTCAGCAAATGACATTTATGTTGATATCAACTCGATTATTCAGGAGCCATTAAATCAAATCAGAACAATTATCAAATCTGAAAAACCGGATTCGCTTATTTTACTAGGTGATATAAAATCAAGCATAGGAAAGATATCTGATATCGAGTGGAAGACAATTCCATTGTTTTTTGAAATTGCAAGAGAAATTGACACCATATTAATTCCAGGAAATCATGATGGGAATATCCAAAAACTCTTGCCAGCCAACGTCAGAGTCACAAGTACCTCCGGAATCGTTATTGATGATGCGCTTCTAACTCATGGACATACTATGCCGACAGAAAATCTTTCAAACATTAATAAAATAATCATGGGGCATGTTCATCCTGTATTTTTCAGCGAGGGCTCTGTAGTGGATGGTCAAAGAGTATGGGTTTCATTAAGGACTGAAAAAAATGCCATTTTTCCATCATTACACGGAGAAATAGAGATCATCATAGTTCCCACATTTAACAAATATTTTTACGCCAGTCAGAAACGATACAAAAAATCAATTTCTCCGATAATTCAACGAATAAAAAACTATACGGCAAAAATTGTAACTCTTGATGGATCAATCATAGGCAATGAGACCTTGCTTGAAAAAGTCATCTAATTTACTGATTCATAAGGGTCTAGAGGTTTTTTTGTAGTTTCGTTGTGTAGCAACCATTCAAGCGTCTTGACAAACGAGTCTGCAAGCTCTGTAGTAGTAAGAACCGGAATCCCTAGTTCCACCGCTTTTCTTCGTATTTGATATTCATCGTAAAGCATTCCTACATACTTTTCCAGAGTTGCTGTGCTTGGTACATTTACAATGAAGTTTATCTTTCGCTCGTAAAGTAGATCAGCAATGTTTGGTTTCCTTCGTGGCTCACTGATTTTGTATACGACATCGACATTTCCTATTCTTTTGTCAGACAAAAATTCTGCGGTGTGCTCGGTGGCCAAAATCTTGTACCCTAGATTTTTTAGTAATAATGCTGTCTGAAGTAATTTCTCTTTGTTTTCTGCACCGCCCACTGTTATGAGTGCATTGCCTTGCTTTGGCAATGAATAACCTACAGATATTAGCCCCTTTGCCAATGCGTCATAGAAGCTGTCACCAAAACATGCCGCCTCACCGGTAGACTGCATCTCTACTCCTAAAATAATGTCTGCACCGTCTAACTGCATAAATGAAAACTGTGGAACTTTAATTCCGTAAGAATGAATTTTTCTCCATCTGTCTTTCGGTATCTTTGGTAATGCTTTGCCAAGTACCGCACGTGCTGCCAAGTTGATCAAATTCAACTTTACAAATTTAGAAACAAATGGCATAGAACGTGATGCACGGATGTTTAATTCAATAACATAAACTTGATCCGAATTGATTAGAAACTGCAAATTAAATGGTCCTTTTATTGAAAATGCTGTAGCAATCTTTGTTGTATAATCAGTGATAGTCTCAATTACTTTATTACTTAATCGCCATGGTGGGATACACATCATTGCATCACCAGAATGCACTCCTGCACTCTCAATGTGTTCGATTACAGCGCCAATAACCGTATTTTTTCCATCACATACTCCATCAACTTCAACTTCTAGTGAGTTTAACATAAACTTTGTAATTACAACAGGATAATCAGGCGACACGTTTGTTGCCTCTTCCAGATATTTTTTTAATTGTGTTTGTGACCATACAACCTTCATTGCAGCTCCACTTAGGACATAGGACGGTCTGACCAATACAGGAAATCCAACATTATTTGCAAATTTCTTAGCATCAGCTAGTTTTGAGAATGCCTGCCACAGAGGTTGCCGAATATGTAATTCATCTAAAACCTGACTAAATTTTGAACGGTTTTCTGCCCTGTCTATATCCTCAAAAGATGTTCCGACTATCTTAATTCCATTTTTTGCAAGCTTTGGCGTGAGATTGTTTGCTGTCTGACCACCAACAGCAGTGACTATTCCTGTTGGTTTTTCAAAGTCTGCAATGTCAAGTATTCTTTCTAGTGTCAACTCTTCAAAGTACAGCCTATTACAAATATCATAATCAGTTGATACAGTCTCCGGGTTACAGTTGATCAAAGAAACTTCCTTTACACCATTTTCCTGTAGACCCCACACCATGTTTACTGTTCCCCAATCGAACTCTACACTACTACCTATTCTGTATGGACCTGCACCCAAAACAATTATCTTGTCTTGACTTGATTGTACTTCAAAGTCATTAGTGTCGCCACCATACGTTAAATACAAATAGTTTGTTTTTGCAGGCCACTCGGCAGCAAGAGTGTCTATCTGTTTTACGACTGGAATGATACCTTTTTCTTTACGTAATTTTCTAATCTCGATTTCATCTTTGTGTATTATTCTGCCAATCTGTTTATCTGAAAATCCTAATTTTTTTGCATCATGTAACGTCTTTGTTGAGAAAGTTTCTTTTAGAATCTTTTCTGTCTCCACGATATTTCTTATTTTTTCAATAAACCAAGGATCAATTGCAGAAAGTTTGTAAATTTGTTCTACTGTGATACCTTGGCGTATAGCAGCTGCCACATAAAATAAAATTTCATCATTTGTGTTTTGGAGTTTATTTTCAATTTCTTCAATATCATATACTCTACCAGTATCCAAGTTTGCTACAAGGCCGTCCTTTCGATTCTCTAACATTCTAATTGCTTTTTGTAATGATTCTTCAAAGCATCTACCTACTCCCATTACTTCTCCAACAGATTTCATAGTAGGTCCCAAATTGCGGTTTGCAAGCTCAAACTTTGAAAAATCCCATCGCGGATGTTTACAAACAATGTAATCAAGAGACGGCTCAAAACATGCGGTAGTTGTCTTTGTGATACGGTTAACTAATTCTGAGAGGGAATAACCCATCACAATTTTTGCCGCCATGTATGCAATTGGATACCCGGTGGCCTTACTTGCTAGAGCCGATGAACGAGAAAGTCTTGGATTCATCTCAATTGCGACATATTTGTTGGATACAGGATCCAATGCAAACTGGATGTTACACTCTCCTACAATTCCAACATGTTGTGTTGCTCGCAGTGCAGCTGATCTTAACATGTGATATTCATTATTATCTAGTGTTTGCGATGGAGCTACAACGATGTTATCGCCTGTATGTACTCTCATTGATAATACATTTTCCATGTTACATACTATGACATTGTTTCCAAGGTAGTCACGCATTACCTCGTATTCTATCTGTTTCCAGTGACCAATGTATTCTTCAATGAGAACTTGTCCGACTAGACTGGCATTGAGACCTCTGCTGACAATCTCATGTAGTTCAATTTCGTTTTTTGCTACGCCTCCACCTTTGCCCCCAAGAGTATATGCTACTCTAACAATTACTGGATAACTTAGATCTTTTGCAACTTGTTTTGCTTCTTCAAAGTTGTAAACAGTCTTACTTTTTAATACTGGAACACTACATGCAATCATTGAATCTTTGAAAAGTTGTCTGTCTTCGGTGGCATGAATACCATCAATTTGAGTTCCAAGAACTTTGACGCCGTACTTTTCCAAGATTCCAAACTCTTCTAATTTTACTCCACAGTTAAGAGCTGTCTGTCCACCAAATCCAAGCATTAACCCATCAGGTCGCTCTGTTTCAATTATTGATTCAACATATTCTGGATTTACAGGGATAGAGAATACCTTATCTGCAAATCTAGTGTCTGTTTGTATTGTTGCGATATTCGGATTAATAAGTACGCTTTTGATTCCCTCTTCTCGAATGGCCTTGAGACATTGGCTACCGGAGTAGTCGAATTTGCGGTCGTTTTAGCGACTTTCGCCTGCTTCTCCGATTTTTATTGCCCCACTTCCAAGAACAAGAATCTTTTTTAGTGATTCATCTTTTGGCAGTGTTTCCCTCCTCCATTAATCGTTTTAGTTCTTCAAAAATGAACTTGCAATCAAAAGGTCCAGGAGATGCTTCTGGATGAAATTGAACGGCGATGAATTTTTTTTCTTTATGTTTTATTCCTTCAACTGTTTGATCATCAGCATTAGAAAACCATAATTTGAAATCTGATTTTTTCAAAGAGTTTGGATCTATTCCGTATCCATGATTCTGACTTGTCACGTAAACTTGATTGTTATCTAAATTAATACATGATTTATTTTGTCCTCGATGTCCGTATTTTAGCTTAAATGTGTCTGCTCCTCCTGCAAGCCCCATTATTTGTGCCCCAAGACAAATTCCAAGAGTAGGCATATTTTTGTTTAAAAGTTCTTTTGCCGTCTTCATAGTGTCAGCACATTTTTGTGGATCACCAGGTCCGTTGCTTAATACAACACCTTTTGGTTTGTATGAAAGTATTTTATCAATTGAAGCATTCCAAGGAAGTTGAATTACTTTGTATCCGATTTTTCGTATGTTTCGTAAAATTGCATTTTTTACTCCGGTATCAATAACAACTACTGCTTCTGATTCGGTCCCGTAAATTCGCGGTTCTTTTGTAGATACAACGTCCATAAATTCTTCATTTATGTATTTTTGTGCAGAAACAAGTTTCTTCTTCAAATCACTTTCATCAATTTCTTGTTCAGAAACTGCAAGAGCTGCCATCATTACGCCATTTATTCTAAGTTTTTTAGTTAGGGCTCTTGTATCTATTCCTGATATTCCAGGAATTTTTTCATTGTATAGCCATTCGTCAAGTGTAAGAGAGAGATTCCAGTGATTCGCAGTAATTGAAAGATTATGTACAACAAGGCCACGTGACTGAATTCTATCAGATTCAAAATGTTCAGAAATTCCATCCTTGTCCTTTATCGATGGATCAGGTACGCCATAATTTCCTACAAGAGGGTATGTAAGCGTCAGAATTTGTCCGCTGTAAGAAGGATCTGTCAAAGCTTCTGTATAACCAACCATTCCAGTATTGAATACTGCTTCACCAAAAACAGTAGTTGAATAACCAAAACCCATCCCATCAAAAACCGTTCCATCTTCAAGGATAAGCTTACCAAACTTGTTTACATGTTTGGCTTTTTTTATCGGAATTTTGAACCCTCAGCAAGTGAATTCTATTAGGGATTTAAGTTTTTTGATAAAACGAATGTAAAAAAATTGTTGTAGAAAAATTTTAGCGATCGGCTTTTGATGATTTATAGTGCTCTGAATTGCTCGCTCCATTTGTAATAGGCGCGAATCATTTCCATACTTACGCTTGGTTTTCTTCTTTCAAGAATTGTCTTAAAGTCTATCATGGTAAGATTTCTTGGTTGTTGTTTTTCTTCACCAACGACTGGTTCTGGTGAATAGTTTGGTGAATTGAATAATTCGTTTACTACCATTAGTTGTGCAGATTGGCATATGTCTTTGATATCACTTGCGCTGTATCCATCTGCAAGTTTTGCAAGCTCTGAAGGTTTTACTTTCTCGTCCATTTTTAGTGGAGAACTGTAGAGTTCAAACAAGTTTGTTCTTGCATCAAGTGTTGGAAGTGGAACATAGATCCTCTTTGTAAATCGTCTAAGAAATGGCCAGTCAAGACTCCAAGGTTTGTTTGTTGCGCCAATCACGTATAATTTTAGGTCTTTTCCTTTACCATTAATTCCGTCCATTTCTGTGAGGAATTGATTTTTTACTCTAATTTCCCCACCGACTTCGCTGTTTCTGTTTCCTAAAAGCGAATCTACTTCGTCAACAAACAGTATTACTGGTAAGCCTTCCTTTTCGGCATAACCTCGGGCCATACTGAAAAGCTTCGATACGTTTTTTTCTGCTTCGCCAAGCCATTTGCTCATCATAGAAGCTGCATCAACGTTTATGAAGTAACCATCAATTTCACTTGCAGTAGCTGCAGCAAGGATTGTTTTTCCACAACCTGGAGGACCATAAAGTAGCATGCCCCTTGGCCATCCAAGTGGAAAAAGATCTGGTCTCTTACTTGGATACACTATTGATTCTCGTAGTGCACTTTTTGCATCGTCAAGGCCAATTACCTCCTCCCAGCTAACGTTAGGTTTTTCTTTCATCACCATCTCATCAAAGTCATTTTTGGCAAGTTGCTGTTTTTGTTGTTCAGGAGTTGCCTGTGGATCTACTACAGGCTCTAATGCAACATTAGTGAGTTGTAATGCCTTTATCCTATTTTGATACGCTGCAGAACGTTCCATGTAAACCTTATTTAGTTTATTATCAGGGTATAGTTGTATTAGTTTTACAAGAGATTCTATTGCTCTTTGGTAATTTGTTATAGCCATACCTCGTGCACCTTGGGAATCAAGTTTGATTGCCTCAGCTGCAAATTTGCTTGCACTATTTTCTAATTCTTGAGGAGCTAGACTCATACCACAACTAAATTTCCACTGCGGTTTTTGTTAGGTATGCATGTGTGTAAATGGGTGTAGTAGTATTGGTTAAATTAATTGGACTAGTGAGTGTCTCACTCTTGGACTCCTTATATTCATCAAGGCTTTTCTGTGCGAATTGCCCAAGGTGTAAATTTTGAGTAACATCGTAATGCAAGTCCTGTATCTGCTTTAGTGCTGTTTCTGCAGAGATGAGAAGATCGTCCATATCGTCTTTTATTATATTTACAGAGTTTGCTGCATGCATGATAATTCCGACAAATTCCTCCAAGAATTCTTTAATTTCTTTTTTGTCCTGATATTTTGATAATAAATAATCAGCGGCCATCATGACTTGTCTCAGGTCTTTTAGCTCTTCGACTGAAAGCGTTTCTACGAATTGATCATTCTTGTCTATGCCTTTTTGTATAATTTTTTGTTCTATCTTTGAAGAAAGTATCCTTATCTTTTCAACATGATTTGGAATATCCTGTACTGACCCGTTCTTCCTAAAATTAAGCATGACGAGCCTTGCTTACAAGAAATCTAGATTAGGGAACTGCTTGCTAATTTTAGAGTCGGCAATCAACTTAGCTTCATCTAACAGTAGACAAGACTTCCTATTGGCCTCATCAAAATCTAAACTTGTGCCTGTAAGGTGTCCTGCATCAATAATTATACCCCCGAGAATCAAAGCCAATTCGCCAAGAGACGCATCAGCATCGACACTTAGACCAAACAATTGCGAACGTACAGTTCGGACAATAGATATTGTTGGCGCAAGTACAAAAACAATGTTTCCTAAACCAAAGACTGAATCCATACATCTTCTTGTTTGTCGCAGCGACTCTATTGCATGAGAAAACTTCAAGTCAGCCACAAATCTTTCTTTAAATTCAGAATTCAAGCTGTTTTTGTTTGATCTTTCATAGATGGATTGATTGATTCTCCTGATTTCTGATCTGTTTTGGTTTAGTATGTCAAGAATCTTATCAACAAGTAACATTGCATATTCAAGCCTAGGTTTGAGTGTGCTTGTTCTCATTACAACATTCGTCTGTAAATTATTTATCTCAATTTTTGATCCTATCGACATTCAAACCTAGGTATTGGATTTTATATTTCACACCCACGTCACACTCTTTTGTGTGACCATGGTAACTACTACAACAGATACAGCGTAGTATATTTTCAAACATTTGTCCAATGAATTTAGCTATTAAACTTACCTTACAAATAACAAAAAGTTTGGAGATGGTAAAAGGACAAGATTTAGCCGTAAGCTTAGAAGAATTTGGTTTGAGCAAATATGAAGCACATGCATATGTTGCTTTGATAACAAAAGGCACCATTTCTGCTGGCGAACTTGCTTACTATTCTAATCTTCCAAGAACAAAAGTTTATCCAACATTATTAAAACTAGTAAAGAAAAAACTTGCAATCATTTCAAAGAGCAAACCAATAATGTGTACAGGCATATCACCTGAAGATGCTTTTGATGAGCTAGTCCAAGAACAAATTAACAAAGTAAACGGAATGAACAGCTTGGTTACAAAGCTAAAACGAGTAAGTGAAGATAGCAAAAAAGCTCGAGGTTCTGAAGAAAAGAGATATTTTCATCTGACTCCCAACTATGTATTAAAACAGCTTGAAACCATGATAGAAGGTTCCAAGACTTCAATTCATGCAATGTTTGATTCATGGGGATTGGGTCTTTTTTCACAATGCAAAGAAAACCTTATTCATGCGTCGAGAAAAAATATTGATATCCGAATAATAATTCCCCCAAGTCTTGTGGGTTCAGAGTCGTTTCAATTAATTCCTGATGATATAAAGATTAAAACCTCCGAAATTAGCCACAATTCAGTAACATTTGATGATTCCGAAGTTCTTATGATCAATAGCAGTAACGGAAAGGGAGCAATATTTCTTTCAACCGAAGTCTTGGGAACTAACCAAGCAAAACTTTTTGAACAAACCTGGAAAAAATCTACTAAGATAAACAATCTTTCTGACATGACAAAGACTGATGCACAAGAAGTACTCAAAATAATTGAAACAATAAATGAGAATGGCCTTGGGTTTGTCTTAAATTCATTACTTCATTCAAAAAATAAGGAGATAAACATGTTAGAGTTTTTGCAACAAAATGAAGTTAATCTAGAGACAAAGACTATTGATGAGATAATAACTCTGGTTGATTCTACTTTGCAGATAACCTGTTCTGGCCAAGCTCGATACGAACAGCAAGGAAATCACATCATAATAGAATCCAAGTTAAATAGCGGACATTCTCTCCCATGGGCAATGCTTTTGAATGGATATTTAGCAAAGAAAGGATTCAAGACAAAGATGATGTATCATAGTCTGCAAAACGGTGAAAAGATACACATCAAAGTGGATTCCAAACTAGAAGCAAACTAGATTTGTAAGTTTTGTAATCATGTTTGTTAATGTAATGGTATTTTGTGCTCAGATTATAAACTATTTGACGATATATTTTATCCCAAAATCAATTATATAGATTGGGATACATGAAGTCAAGAACCTTTTGCGCCTTTAGGTATTCCTGCCAGGCAAGTTCTTTTATCAATTCTCTATTTTCTTCTGGAGACAATGTAAAGTCACGAATCTTATGACCTACTGTAGTCAAGCTAAGCTCAGGTGCTCGTCTTGTATCAGATGGTTTGAGATCATCGTTTACAAAGGTCTCTGTCTCTAGATTGTACTTTGATGCAATCACTTGGTTTGCCCTTGTCTTTTCATTCTCTATTTCTAATATCATGCCATCGTGTCTTTCTGTCCTTCCAACAAAATCAGGATAAACATACTCTATTACTGGCTGTGCTGCAGTTAC
>JBQTHX010000020.1:0-3156 GCA_052389415.1 Nitrosopumilaceae archaeon | reverse complement strand
CACTAAATGTAATAAAGGATTGTCGTGAGAGCGTAAAAAATGCTAACGGTCCAGAAGAAGTGAAACAGGCCCGTGAAGATTGCAAGACTAATCTTGACGCAATAAAAGAAATGTACAAAGACATGAGGCAACAGATGCGAGAATTGTTCAAAGAGCATAGACAGAATGTAAAAATGTTGATAAAAGAGGCCAAAGCAAATTTGGAAAATGAAACAGATGACGAATCTGAATCCGAAGATGAAACAGATGACGAATCTGAATCAGAAGATGAAACAGATGACGAATCAGAAGATGAAACAGATGACGAATCTGAAGATGAAACAAAACTAGAAGGCGAGTTTGATTCAGTAGCTGACGGAAAAGCCAAATTCGAGTTAAAAGATGGCAGACTGAAATTCAGTGTTGAAATAACTGATACTGCCGTAGTTGATGGCGCTTCCTATGAAATCGCAGTAAATGATCAAACCTTTACTGCAATTGCAATAGGTGACATCATAGAGTTGGATTTAGATTCTCAATGTAACGATGGACCAACCGACAACAATTGTTGGCTAAATCCTGTTGAATTAAGCGGAGAAGTTACTGTAACTGGACCTGGTATCTCTACAACTGCAGAACTCGCTTAAGATAAAGGCAAAAAGTAGAAAAATTGGATGAAAAATTTGGATCTGATTTGGATATGATTCGGAAAAATCGATTTAATAGTTAGAAATAATTCCTCCCTTATGAACAAGAAGATACTAATTGCAGTCATTGTAGCGGGAATTGCATTACCTGCTGGCGTGTACGCAATATCGCCTCTTTTCATCAATACAACTATCGATGAACCGTTGCCAACTATTGAGATGATGACAGATGACAGCATGACAGGAGAAAATAGCGATAGCATGATGAAAAAAGATGATGCCATGACAGACAAAGAAAAAATGGAAAAAGCTGTAATCTCAAAAGGAGAACCTATAATGATGTTCTTGTCAGGAGACTTTGTTGGAGTAGGTGATGGGATACACGACGCGCAAGGACAAGCCAGAGTGATCTCATTGGAAGACGGAAGTGATGTTTTAAGATTAGAAAATTTCGAGTCTACCAACGGGCCAGATCTGTATGTCTATCTATCTACGGATGACAAGGCAACCGATTATGTGAATCTTGGTAGGCTTAAAGCAAACAATGGCAACCAGAACTACAACATACCAGACGGGACTGATCTGTCAAGATATGATTCCGTTCTAATATGGTGCAAGCAGTTCTCAGTTTTGTTTGGAACCGCAAAACTGAGTTAACATTAAGGAATTCTTTTCCCAAAATTGGCAGATCCAATTTTTATCAAACTGACAAGTTGGTAAGTAATGACAAATCAGTTGTCTGGTGAATCCAAACCAGCGGAAGTTTTTCCCATAATGTATTTCAGAAAAAAATCACACAAAGGCGTGGCTCCAATTATTGCTACATTACTTTTGATAACCATCGCAGTAATAGGGGGAGTGATGATCTATGTTTTCACGCAGGGATTCTTTGGGAATTCCAGCATCTCAGTATCACCTTCTGTAGATACTATTGTCATGTCAGGATATGATATGAGAGAAATACTAGATAATCCTCCATGTGATAACTCGCATTCTCCAGCAACTCGAGGTGTTACAACACATGAAGGGATGACAACATGCCATGGCGATGACAATTCGGGTGATGGAAAATTTGATGAAGAGGCAGGAGCCATCTTCATAAGAAATGTTGGAAATGAACCATACAACCTTTCAAGACTAGAAGTAAATGGTAGAGTACTTGACTTTAGAACCACTGACCCAGAGATCTCAAATAATGCTGGCGTATTTGGAATCTACACAGTACCAGACACACAAACAGCAAGTGCAGGTGAAATACTACGAGAGGTAGCAACAATTTTACCAGGACAAGAGGGAACTCTAGTAGTTACCTTTGATGGAAGTGGAACCTCCACAGACAATAGCGCCGCAAATGGAAGAACAATTCCGATAAAATTGATATCATCAAATGGTTCGGTATACAACTTTAATCTAGTCATTGGTACAAAGATTTAAGATTATGATGTAGCATTATCCATTTTGTTTCCTGAGATTGTTTGATCTGTTTGATAATTCCTAACCCGTCTGATTCTCAAAAGAATTTGTTACAAGAAATTTTCTCTCTCTATAATATACTCAAACTTGTCAGATTGAATGTTATATGACATTTCTCTGACATAAGATTTACAGAGTTTTTGACTTTTTTTTGCCTTTAAAAATAACATAGCCTCCAATTGCCATCACTATCACTGCAAGAATCATGTACTGAATAGCAACAGGCATTCGTACCTCAAGACTCCAAGAAAGTATGTCCAATCCAATGATTATGATGACAATGCCAACACCTATTATCGGTATAGAGTAGCGAGTTTCTTTTCCTTTTTCAATTTCTTCCTGTTCCCTGACTTGTTCGTCGGATAATTTTCTTAACGATTTGAGGCAACTAAAACATATTCTTGCATCACTGGTCATTCCCTCAGGAGTAGTTAAGTGAATTTGTATTATTTCTCCTTTGGAGTATTTTTTTATTGTTAGCAGTCCAAACTCTTTTTTGCAAAGATAACAAGTTTTTGTCATATTTCTATAAGAGGAAATCTCGTACTTGTATACTATTCATCTTATTCATTTTGATAAGATCCACTCCAAAATCTTGATTTGACTCAGCTTTTCAGCCTCAAGATATGCTTCAACATCTGCAGGATAGCCATAGACGAAAGGACAAGTATTTACCAAGTTACACTTGGGTTTTAATGCAGTCTTCCATTTGAAAAATAAAAGTCTGCTATATTTTTTGATGAAATTTGGAATACTAAAAATCAAGACTATTAACATTCCCAATTTTGGCAGAAGTGGTTTTAATATCTCATTTCCATAATTCAAACAATGCGGCCCATATTTGGAAATAATATCGCAAAAATCTGCAGTATTGCTATAGCTGTTCTGCTGATAAGTGCAACACTAGCTGTTGCAGTACCTGCAGTAAATGCTGCACCTGGTGGCAAACCATCGTTTAACTATTCAATGACAATAAATCCAAATGCAATTACAGTTTCTAAAGGATCTTCTGGAACCAGCAACATATCAATTGCTGGAATTAGTGGAAGCGGAACTG
>JBQTHX010000019.1:0-41055 GCA_052389415.1 Nitrosopumilaceae archaeon | reverse complement strand
AAAGTCTTTGAACCACCATTTGGTACTGCTGGAGCAGTAAAGCTTGGTGCCGGAGTAATATTTGAAGACAGTTTCACTTGTTCTCCACCTGTTTGTTTCCAATCATATCTTAATTTATCACCATCAGGATCTTCACCAGAACCGTCAAGTTTGACTAGAGAGCGTTTGTTTACTGTTTGGTCAGGACCGGCATCAGCAGTGGGTGGATTATTACCTGTCACTACTCTAATTGCCACTAGATCAGTAGCACTACCTAATCCTTCAGCTGATACTGTAAGTCTAAACATCAAAACCTTGGTCTCACCATTTTCTACGTCTGGTGCAATAAATGAAGGAGTTGCCGTATTGTCGCCTTCTAGTAATACAGATTCACCAAAAGTTTGAAGCCATGAGAAGGTCAATTCTTCACCGTTTGGAGCACTACTTGCAGTTCCATCCAAGTCTACTGGAGTGCCTTCGTCAACTGTTTGGTCTGGACCAGCATCTGCGTCAAGCAAGCTTACTGTTGTCTTGCCTACAGTTACCATAGTAGTATCTGCTGCTTTTCCACCAAATCCGTCCAATACTGTACACTCGAATGTTAATGGCTGTTGGATAATTCTAGATGGGGCTGTAAATGTTGGAGTAGGTGTAGTATTTGAAGAAAGGACTACAGGAACTCCGTTAATTTGTCTCCATACAAAGGATAATTTGTCACCGTCAGGATCACTTCCTGAGCATGCCAGAGTAACATCTGAAAGCGGATCAACAGCTTGATCTTCACCGGCATCTGCAGTTGGATAACCGTTTACTGGTTCTACTGTAATTCTTACTGCATCTGTGTCTTTGCCACCACGTCCATCCTCCACAGTTAATTCAAATCCTAGGATCTTTGTCTGACCATTATCTACATCTGGTGCAATAAACCATGGATTTTTTGCAGTGTTTGATGATAATTCAATATCTTCACCTTCATTTTGCATCCATGAAAAAGTTAATTCATCTTCAGGATTTGGATCAGTTCCTTCTCCTGTCAGTGTTACTTTGGTTCCTTCTTCAACATGATAAGTATCATCATTAAGTAATCTTTCTTTTGGATAAACATCTGGACAGCCGTCGTTGTCCTTGTACTTGTTCCAAGTTTCAGGTGCAGTAGGACATTTGTCCTCATCATTAAAGTATCCATCCTTGTCATCGTCTGGTGTTCCTGGAACATATTCACGTGGTGGGATATATTCATCAGGACATCCATCTGTGTCTTTGAATTGATTAAACACTTCGGCTTCTGTCTTGCATCTGTCTTGCCAGTCTGGAACTCCATCATCATCACTGTCAACTAACATGGCATCTTTTGAGACAGGAACAACGCGATCCGGACATCCGTCTTCATCTATAAATTTGTTATATGTCTCACCATAGGTAGGACATTTATCTACAGTATCTTTCAATCCATCCCTATCTGTATCAATTTGGGAGTCAAGTTTGTCGGGACATCCATCGCTATCCAAGTATTTATTATACGTCTCTGGCTGACTAGGGCAGTTATCTCGTCTGTCTGTTATTCCATCATCATCGGCATCAAGCATTCCTTTGGATTTTTCAGCAGGTGAAACGTCTGGACAACCATCTTCATCTTCAAACTTGTTATTTGTCTCCTTTGCGTCCGGACATGTATCATAAAGGTCTGAAACTCCGTCAAAGTCCGTGTCCAGGGTGGAAAGATACAGATCAGGACATCCATCCTCGTCCATTATTCCTTCATAATCTTCTGGTAAAACAGGACAATCATCAATATCATCTTCAATACCGTCCTTGTCACGATCTATTCCCTGAGCCATTACATTTGGTAAGGCACTAAAAAGTAGCAAAAATGCTAAAGTCAGCGCATAAAACTTGGATTGCAATATTACTGGGAATAAAATAACATGATTAAAAGCTTTCGTTCATTTCGGTCATCATTTTATGATCGTATTTTTGATTTTGGGAATTGTCATGTCTTAATTCTGATTCCAGCAAAGGGCAGATTTTGATCAATTATTGAGCTTTTGGTTAATTACTAGAAACAAATCTGATCGATAAATTCATTCTTAATCACACATAGTTTTTAACACAATAATACATTCCTAGATAAAATGGAGTGTTTTGATCTTGGAGAGTGGGACTTGACAAAGTTAGTAAAAAACTACAAGAGTCCTCAGTTTGCTAAAAAAATCCAAGAGATAAAAACCAGAGCAACGAATTTTGAAAAAAACAAAGCCCATCTAAAAGAATCTATTTCATCAAAGAGGTTCTTTAAGATACTAAATGAGCTAGAAGAAATTTCAAAAGAAGTAAGCATAGTTAGCGGTTATTCCTCTCTTCTTTATTCTGCTAACACCCAGTCTGATGAGGCAACAACATTACTTACAACTATGACTAAATTAAGTTCTGAGGTTGAAAATAAAACACTGTTTTTTGATCAATGGTGGAAGAAAAAGATTAACCAAAAAAACGCTGATAGGTTATTGAGACAAGCAGGTCAGTTGACCGAGTTTTTAGGGCATAAACGTAAAGTTGCCAAGTACTCACTCTCTGAACCTGAGGAAAAAATAGTCAATACCTTGGATGTCACAGGAAGCGCCGCACTAGTAAAATTATACGATAAAATTACCAATAGTTTCCAATATGTGGTAAAGATTGATGGTACTGAAAAAAAATACAATCGAGAACAGCTTACACAATTAATTAAAAATCAAAAATCAAGAATCAGGGAGGTTGCATACAAGTCACTTTTAGCAAAGTACGACGAACATAAAGGAGTACTTGGTGAAATTTATCAAAATCTAGTTTTAAACTGGAAAAATGAATGTCTAGAAATTAGAAATTATTCGTCGCCGATTTCTGTTAGAAATATTGGGAATGATTTAGAGAACAAAACAGTAGATTCACTTCTAACAATTTGCAAAAATAACGCACATATTTTTCAAACTTATTTCAAACACAAAGCAAAAATGCTTGGAATGAAAAAACTCCGAAGGTACGACATTTATGCACCAGCTTTATCAAAATCAAAACAAAAAACATACAAATTTGATCAGGCAGCAAAACTTGTTTTGAAAACTCTAAACGAATTTAGCCCACAATTATCAGAATATGCAAGAAAAATATTTACACAAAAACATATTGACTCATCTGTCAGACATGGAAAAAGAAATGGTGCTTTTTGTAGTACAATATCGCCAGATATTTCACCATATGTTTTTGTAAATTTTGTAGGAAAAACAAATGATGTTTTTACTTTAGCTCATGAACTTGGTCATGCAGTACATAGCCAATCAGCATCTGATAAATCCATATTTGTTCAAGAAGCATCTTTACCTTTAGCAGAAACTGCATCTACATTTTCTGAGGTGTTACTGTACGACGAAATTTTAAACAAAGTGTCAGATGACGAAAAATTACTGATGCTTACAGAACAAGTAGATGATCTTTATTCAACCATAATGAGACAGGCTTTCTTTACTGCCTTTGAGATATCTGCCCATGACAAGATAGGTAATGGTGCAACCATCGAAGAAATCAATCTAGAGTACAAAAAAAATCTCAAAGAACAGTTTGCAAATTCAATAGAAGTCTCAGAAAATTTTGGAATCGAATGGAGTTGCATACCTCACTTTTATCATGCTCCCTTTTACTGCTATGCATATTCATTTGGAAACTTGCTTGCGCTTTCCTTCTTTCAACGATATAAAGAAGAAGGAAGATCTTTTGTACCGATTTATCTTGAAATCCTTCGCGCAGGAGGATCAAAAAAACCAGAAACTCTTCTAAAAGAATATGATATAGACATCACATCTGAAAAATTCTGGCAAAGCGGGTTTACATATATTAAAAGTCAAATCGACATGTTAGTAAAATCATAAAAGCGCCTAACAGCGGGCGCCCCCACTGTTAGGCAATGTTCCCCTACGGTTTGAACCGATGTCAATAATGCTGATTCATGATTACAATTTAAACTATTGGAAATAGATCGGGCTAAACTATTTTATTTTATCTTGTCAAGGTAAACTAGGTGAAATTTCCCAGATGTTGCAACAAGGATCCTGTATATTTGATTACTTATGATTGTGGTCCAGAACCAAATGAAACAATTCTAGTTTGCAAAGATCATTACAAGGAAGAGCCTTTTCAACGATTTGCAATAAAGATAGAAAAATTGCAGGAGTAGACTTAATAGTTACACACAAAAACTTTGCATCAATGTTCAAAGTAATAATGTTTACATTGATGGTTTTTTTTCTAATCCTTTATACATCTGATTCATATGCGCAACAACCAAGACTAGCAACATTTCATGAGACTGCTCAAGTAGTAATTGATCAAAAATTTCAAAATCAAACATCAGCCTCAATCTCTGTTTTAAGTACTAGCAATCAAGAAATTCTTGTTCCAATAGAACTTGACGAGAAGATTCATAGCTTCAAAAATGTTACAGCCGTAGTAATAACTAATGAAGATTCTTGTGTACTTGGCGTGATTGACAAAACATGTGTTTTGATTAATATTTCAAGAGATGGATTTTCTGGCGGAATAGCTGAAGCACAAGATAAAGGAAGAGAGATTGGTGATGCGTTGATTAATGACATTAATAGATCATTTAACATTGATGCAGAATTTCATTCGGTTTTTATTCATGTCGATGACAAGATAAACAGAGAACTAGAAACCACTGGAGTAATTTCTGGAAGGGGAACCGTATCAGCTGTTTATACTTTTGAAAGATATGATACGTCATTTTTATTTGAAGGATTATCCACACTCTTAATTCCTAAAGAAATAAGAAATTCTGGAGGATTTTTAGATGTTGCAAAAATAATTGCCAACGATCCAGCCTCTTCTATGACTTTTTCAATCATACCCAAAACAGGATCTTCTCTTTTTCAGCTGCAAGTCTCACGTGATCAAAAAATAACAAAAGAAATTACATCAATAGATACATTACAATTTTTTGACGTAGAAAGTCTTGAGAGATCAAAATATTTCAGTTCAGGATTTTATCCACTTAATTCACTAGTACAAGTAGTAGTTTTATCGCCAGAGCCAATAAAGGTAACTAAACACGGGAGCCAGAATGTACCAACTATAGAAAAAGATGGCGAAACTTATCCCTCTGATCTTACCCAAAACGGATGGTTTTTTGATCCAGATTCTGGGGAGACAATAATAGGAAAATATCTTTTTGGTCAGACATCAAAAGCATCAGATAACGAATTGATGGTTACAATAGGAGATTTATCAGAAAGTATAGTTGTAAATCAACCTGATAATTCATTTTATATCTTAATTGGAATAGGCATAGCTGCGGCAGTTGCTATTGCATGGTATATGAAAAATATTAAAACTAAAAGTTAAAGAATCAAAACTGCAGCTGCAAATACAGTAGTCCATCTGCCCTTTGTGTCACCAACAGCACTTTGGGTAATGTTTCGTGTTTTGTATATCTCTCCAGAAATCTTCCATTGTTTTCTTTGTTCGTCCCAGCTCTTGTTAATATCAAACTTTATCCCTAATGACGATGCCAACATTTGTGCAGCAATATCTTCCGCATAATCTCCTGCTTCTTTTTCTGTTTCACCAAAGGAGTGATATTCAGAAAGATACCCGTATCGTTCTTTATCACGTGGTTCTGCAATTCCTACGGAAGCAGCCATCAATCTATGAGGTTCGTTGCTTTGCTGCCTTGCGTATATCGCAAAGGTAACTGCCCCTGGTTTGATTAGTTTTAGTCCTTCTGATCTGTGAATAATTTTTGCCTTAGGTGGAAATATGCTAGAAATCAAAACCAAGTTAGTTCCAGCAATACCTGCGTCACGCAATGCGTATTCAAAGCTTGTAAGTTGATCTTCGTGTACGCCCCTACCTCTGGTAAGGAACATTTTTTTTGCTACTAGATCTAGCACGAATCCAATCTTATTTCAGATCTTTAAATATTTATGGTTAGAATTCAAAACTAGAGATTTTTCAAAGCTGCAAGAATTTCTGAACCATGTGAGTCCACATCTATCTTTCTGAAAATCTTTCCAATCTTACCTTCCTTGTTTATGATAAAGGTAGAGCGTTTTGCTAGTCCAGCTAGATTAAGACCAGCATACGCTTTACAAGCAATTTTTTTCGGATCACTCAAATGATTATATGGAATATTGTATTCTGTTACGAATTTTTTTTGATCCTCTACTGTATCTATAGAAATTGCGAACAAAACAGAGTCTGATGCCAGTATTTGAGGATAAACAGTGATAGTACTTTGTGCATTTTTAAAAACCAGTTTAGAAGGACAAGAAAATAGGTGGTTTTTTGGATAAAAACAAAGAACAACATTTTTCTGGCCTCTAAAGGTGCTTAGTTTTACAACATTACCATTATTGTCTTGCAGTTCAAAATCAGGTGCCAGGTCTCCTTCTTGCATACAAATACTGTTTTAACTAGTAACTTAAGACCATTTTCATTTATTAGATATTATTTTTTTTCATTATGTGGTTTTGATTGAATGTAACGAATTCCAATAAAGCTTGCAAATGCCAAGTTAATTGAACCTAATAAAATGATGAATGATTCGTTGAGGATACTTCCAATAATAAGTCCTCCCGAACCAGTAAACAAGAGAATAATTGTCATCATTAGTTTTATTTTCCTAGGAGGATCACGTTTCATGAAACGTTGCTATTTTTTGACACTATTAAAGATTGACAGAAAATAACAAAAGTTAAATGTACATATAAGAAAACGCGATTTGTGCAGATAGTTACTGTTGGCAGCAGAGTTTTTGTAACTAGTTTTCAACTTGCAGGAGTACAAGGAGTAATAGTAGAATCGCCTGAGAAAGCGCTTGTAGAAATTACTAGACTCATGAACGACTCCTCAGTTGGATTAGTACTTGTTAGTGATGATATTTCAAAAAATATTGGCAACAAATTAACTGAGTTGCGTTCAAAAAAATCAACACCCCTAGTATTTGAGTTGCCTGCACCTGGAAGTCAAAAGGGAGAAGTGGACTACAGATTGTTGTTAAAACAGATACTTGGAGTTTAAGCCACATATACTTGAATTTCTAGAAATTAACTATGAAAGCAGCATTTGTAAAAGGTCCATCTCAAGTTGAAATTAGAGCAATAGAAAAGCCTCAAGTTGGCAAAGGCGATATTTTAGTAAAAATGCAAGCTTGTGGCGTTTGTGGCTCTGACTTGGAAAAAATCTACGGAAAATATACACAGTCTTCAATGAAGTTAGGACATGAGCCTTCCGGAATTATCATGGAGGTAGGCAAAGATGTCGCAGATTTCAAAAAAGGAGAGCGTGTTTTTGTGCATCATCATGTTCCATGCTATGCATGTCACTACTGTTTGCATGGAAATGAGACAATGTGTAAGAAATATTCCGAAACGAATCTTTTCCCATGTGGATTAGCTGAAGAATTTATTGTTCCCGAGTGGAATGTATTGCATGGAGGAGTGATAAAAATTCCAGATACACTTAGTTTTGAAGAGGGAGCAATGATAGAACCGCTGGCTTGTTGCCTTAGATCATGGAATAAGATCAGATTCAGCAAGGGCGACGCTGTAGCTATCTTTGGCATGGGACCTACAGGAATGATGCATGTAATGTTAAGCAAGCTCTTTGGAGTATCTGATATTTTCTGCTTTGATATTAATGATTTTAGATTAAATTTTGCAAAAAAATTTGGAGTTACTGAATCCATTAAGTCAAGCGATCCCGAAGCTCAAAACAAGATCCTATCCAAAACGGAAAATCGTGGCGTCGATTTAGCAATCATTGCAACAGGAAATCTAGATGCAGTTACTCAAGCAATAGAGTTTGTTAGAAAGGGAGGTACTATTGTTTTGTTTGGAGTACCAACAAAAGATGCAAAACTTTCTATAGACATGAGCAAAGTGTACTCTAAAGAGATAACGATAACGCCAAGCTATGCAGCCTCCGATACCGATACTCAGAATGCTCTCAAGCTAATTCTAGAAGGCAAGACCGATGTCAAAAAAATCATTACACACAAATTTGATCTTATAGACTCTCACAACGCATTTGAATATGCACACAATGGAAACGATTCGATGAAAATTATTATTGTAAATTCAGAAACGCTTAACTAAGGCAAACTTTCATTTTGAAAATCAAGGAACAATATGGACTGGGGGATGAAAAACCGTCTTGCAAGGATAATTAGATCAGAGACTGGACGAGGTGTAATGCTTGCAGTGGATCATGGATATTTCTTGGGGCCAACAGAAAGATTAGAAGTACCTCGCAAAACAATACAACCATTACTGCCTTATGCTGATTCTCTTATGCTCACACGTGGAGTCTTGCGTACCTCAGTTGATCCAAATTTTCCTGTACCAGTGGTACTAAGAGTTTCAGGAGGCGCTAGCATAATTGGAAAAGATCTTTCAAATGAAAAAATTACTACTTCAATAAAGGAGGCAATTAGACTCAATGTAACTGCTCTTGCACTATCAATCTTTGTTGGAGCTCAGTATGAACATGAATCTCTTGTAAGTCTAGCCAAACTAGTAGATGAAGGAGAAGAACACGGGATACCAGTTCTTGCAGTAACTGCTGTAGGAAAAGAACTTGAGAAACGTGATGCACGATATCTTTCTCTTGCTTGTAGGATTGCAGCAGAATTTGGCGCACATCTAGTCAAAACGTATTATTGTGAAAATTTTGAAAAAGTTGTAGATAGTTGCCCCGTTCCGGTGATTATAGCTGGTGGACCAAAGCTTGCTACTGAGCTTGATGCATTACAATTAACATATGACGCGCTTCAAGCTGGAGCCGTGGGGGTAGACATGGGAAGAAACATCTGGCAATCAGATTATCCCGTTTCTATGATCAAGGCCGTACGAGCGATTGTACATGAAAATACATCTGTCAAGGAAGCACACGATTTATTTAATAAACTCAAAACTGCGGAACAAAGAACAAAGACTGCAACATCTGTTTAATCAGAAATTTTTGTTAAATGTATATGCACTATCTTCCATTTTTGAGATTTTACTAAAACAAACGTTCCTCTGCTTTCCATGGATAAATGCTGTCCACGAAAGCTATAGTTATCCACAAGAACACCAGTTTGAATTATCCCAAAAGTTACTACAGCAGTGTCACCAAAGAGATCCACTCGCAGATTCTTGATCTCATAATTATAGTCAGAAACACTAACAAATCGCAGTTCTTGTAATGCTATTGTAGTTGAATAATCCTTCAAATCAAGTGGAGGAATATCGCTATAACTTGAAAATCTAGGATCGTCAAGCTGGATGGCTCGAAGCGGCGCAAGATTCTTTGTTTTTCCGACTTCAAAAAAATGGCCAATTATTTCAATTATTTCTGATGTATCAGGCAAAATTGTTCTTGCTTATCTGATTTGCCGTTTAAGCCTTATGAAAAGATTCTCAAAATGTAAAGTTTCTAACACTTGACGTCTAGTCGATTTTAAAATAATTATGAAAAGGATTGCATATTTTTGATAATATTAAGTGATTTTTCTAGAAATATTTATAAATTATATTTGATGACAAATTATAGACTCAAAATGAAGTTAGGAGGATCGACGGGCATTTCTAGTATCTTGCTAGTCGACCTGATACTGTAGATTTTTAGTTTTACTTTTGGTGAATAAAAATGGAAAAAATATCAGGTGCTAGATCTTTAATGGTCGCCCTTGAAAAGGAGGGCGTGGACATAGCCTTTGGGCTTCCAGGTGGTGCAAACTTGCCAATATATGACGAGCTTTACAAAAGTAACATTCGACACATACTTGCAAGACATGAACAATCAGCAGCCCACATGGCAGATGGTTACGGTAGAGTAAGCAGAAGACCGGGAGTTTGCTTTGCCACATCTGGTCCCGGTGCGACAAATATTGTAACTGGAATAGCAACAGCTCAAGCTGATTCTGCACCCATGGTAGCTATAACAGGTCAAGTTCCACTCAAAATGATAGGACGTGATGCATTTCAGGAAAGCGACATTATTGGAATTTCAAATCCAATTGTCAAATATGCATTTCAACCTACAAGTGCAACTGAAATACCCGAGGTAGTAAAGAAGGCATTTTACATTTCCTCTACTGGCAGGCCAGGTCCTGTACTCATTGACATACCAAAAGATGTGCAACAAAATGAAGCCGAAATTCCATTTCCATCGGAAGTGAAAATCAGAGGATATCATCCGTGGGTTGATCCAGATATCACTCAGATAGAGCGTGCAATAGATATGCTACTTTCTGCAGAAAGACCAATAATTCTTGCAGGCGGAGGCGTCATTATCTCAAGTGCATTTGCTGAAATCCAATCATTAGCTGAGCTTCTTATGATTCCTGTAGTTACTACTTTCAAGGGCAAAGGTTCCTTTCCAGAAAACCACCCTCTCTCATTAGGACCGATTGGAATGCATGGCCATGCAGAAGCAAATAAGATGATGACTGAGGCAGACTGCGTTCTTGCTGCCGGTTCAAGATTTTCAGATAGATCCGTTGGGACTTTTGAAGAGTTTGAAAAAAGACTAAAAATTATTCACATGGATGTGGATCCCGCAGAGATTGGCAAGAACCAAACAACAACAGTGGCAATAGTCGGGGATGTAAAAGCGTCGTTAAGAATAATGGTAAAGATGCTGGTCCAAAAAGCAATCAAACGCAATGAAGACTATCCATGGTTAAAAAGAATGAAGGAAACAAAAGATTACTATAGAGAAAACTTGAAACTACACGATCATCCACTTGCTGCTGCCAAAGTATTACGTAAACTCAGAGAAGTACTTCCACATCAATCTATTGTAACAACCGAAGTGGGTCAGCATCAAATGTGGGCATCATTGTTTTTTGATGTAATACATCCTGGAACATTCTTTAGCTCTACTGGTCTTGGTACAATGGGTTGGGGATTTCCAGCTTCTATAGGTGCAAAAGCAGCAAAACCCAGTGTGCCGGTTGTCGATATCGCTGGAGAAGGAAGCTTTAACATGACAGAAAATTCCCTTGCAGTATCAGTTCTAGATAACTTGCCTGTGATTGTTTTTATCATGAATAACTTTTCTCTTGGAATGGTTGCACAGTGGCAGAGAACTTTTTATGATAGAAGAATGATGGCCATTGATCTTAAGAATTGCCCTGATTATGTAAAAATTGCCCAAGCTTATGGAGCTCAAGGAATTAGAGCGCAATCACTTGATGAGATAGGTAATGCAATAAAAACTGCGTTAAAAAGCGATGTAGCTACAGTAATAGACATCCCAATAGATCCAGAAGAGGATGTCTTACCATTTGTTGCTCCTGGGACTCCTCTAACGGATATGATTCTTCCTTCATAGTGGTTCATAATGTGGAGTATAATTTCACTACTTGTAGAGAACAAACCAGGAATATTGTTTAAGGTTACAAATCTATTTAGATCCAGAAATTTTAACATAGATAGCATTTCAGTGGGCGTAACTGAAAATCCAGAATTTTCAAGGATGACAATAACAACACTAGGAGACGAAAAACAGGTGGCTCAAATAATTAAGCAACTTGACAAGATGATTGATACCATAGAGGTAAAACGCTTAGATGAAAAGATGAGCGTATACAGAGAACTTGTACTGATGAAGATAAAAGTAGGAAAACCCTCAGACAGTATGGAGATTATGAACATAGCAAAAGCATTCGAGTGTAAAGTACATGACGTAAGAAAAACCTCGATTATGGTAGAATTGACTGCAACGCCAGATAGAATAAATGCGTTTGAAGACCTTGTAAGAGGTTTTGGAATCATCGACATTGCTAGAACTGGAATATGTGCATTAGCACGAGGTGGAGCAGATGAAAGTTAGAATTTTCGATACCACATTAAGAGATGGCGAACAAACTCCAGGAGTTGCTTTAACACCAGAACAAAAGCTAAACATCGGAAAAAGACTGGATGAGCTTGGCGTTGATGCAATCGAAGCAGGATTTCCAATAATTTCGGAAGGTGAGATGAGTGGAATAAAGATGATAACTAGTGCTAATTTGAAAGCGGAAATTTGTGGATTGGCAAGAACTGACAAAAAAGATATTGATGCGGCTGTTACAGCAGGTCTTAAATATATTCACACATTCATTGCGACTTCTGACATTCACCTAAAATACAAATTAAAACTTTCGAGAGAGGAAGCATTAGAGAAGGCAATAGAAGCGGTTCAATATGGAAAATCAAGAGGATTACAAGTAGAATTCTCCGCCGAAGATGCAACAAGAACCGATAGAGAATTTTTGCGCAAAGTCTTCAAGGAAGTTGCTGATGCTGGTGCAGATAGGATAGACATTCCAGACACTGTAGGATATTCCACTCCAGGATACATGGCAGAGATTACTAGAGATGCCCTAGAGGCTTCTAAACTACCGATAAGTGTTCATTGTCACAATGACTTTGGATTAGCAGTAGCAAATGCAATTTCCGGAATTCAAGCAGGTGCACAGTGTGCGCACGTAACAATTAATGGAATTGGCGAAAGAGCTGGAAATGCGTCACTTGAAGAATTTGTAATGGCATTACAATGCTTACAGTTTGATAAGAAATATGAAACTAACATAAACACACGACTACTCTACGAGACATCAAGGTATGTTTCAAGTGTAGTAGGAGTGCACGTACAACCAAACAAAGCCATTGTCGGAGAAAATGCATTTGGTCACGAATCCGGAATCCACACACATGGAGTCTTGAGTAATCCTTTGACCTATGAACCAATCAGTCCCGAACTAGTAGGAAGGACAAGATGGTTCCAAGTTGGAAAGCACGCAGGAGCGCATGGGGTCGCTGCCATGCTAGAGGAATATGGGATCCAGCCCGCTAAAGAACAGATTCACGAAATTCTTGAGGCAGTGAAAAAACTCGGAGATCAAGGAAAACATGTTACAGATGTTGAATTACTTTCCATTGCAGGCGAGGTAATGAAACAATCTGGTCTTAGAAGACTGGTTCATTTAACAGGGTTTTCTGTTTCTACCGGCGTTGGCAACATGCCATATGCATTTGTGAAACTAAACATAGAAGGAAAGGACTTTATCGCAACCGATTATGGTGTTGGCCCTGTAGATGCATCAATTAATGCAATACAGAAGATAACTGGAGAGATTGCGAAAGTACGAATAAAAGATTACCGACTTGATTCTATCGCAGGCGGATCTGATGCTCTTTGTGAAGTAACAATAAAAGTTGAAGATGTATATGGCAATCTTGCCTCAGCAAAATCAATTGGTGAAGATATCGTAATCACAAGCGTACAAGCAATGATTGATGGAATAAACAGAATAATGTTAAAGAATATTCTAAAACAAAAAAAATTGGGAAGTTAGATGTATAAAATTTCTCTCATAACAGGAGATGGCATAGGGCCTGAGATATCAGAATCAATCATTAAAGTTTTAGAAACAATAAATGATAAACTTAATCTAAAAATCGAGATAAAAAAACTTGAAGCTGGTGACAAAGCATTAGCAAAAACAGGAAAAGCTTTACCAGAAGAAACATTAGATACCATCAGAAGATCAGACGCGTGCTTGAAGGCACCAGTCGGAGAAAGTGCAGCAGATGTAATTGTTGTTTTAAGAAGGATTCTTAATCTATATGCAAACATTAGGCCTGCCAAATCTTATCCAAACATGCCTGCACTAAAGGACAACATAGACCTAGTCATAGTAAGAGAAAACACAGAGGATCTCTATACTGGCAGAGAGTTTGAGATCGAAGATACAGCTATTGCTTTACGTACAATCTCTGAAAGTGCATCAAAAAGGATAGCAAGATACGCATTATTGACTGCAACACAACGGAATCAGAAGATGAGAGTTACTTGTGTACACAAATCAAACGTGATGAGAAAGACAGATGGTCTTTTTGCACGATCGTGTAGTGAGGTTGCAAAACAATTTCCCCTGATAAGTTTTGAACAAATGTACGTGGATGCTTGTGCAATGAATCTCATTAGACAACCAGAATATTTTGACGTCATAGTAACAACAAACTTGTTTGGAGATATTTTATCTGATGAAGCAGCTCAAGTGGTAGGAGGACTTGGGATGGCACCAGCTGCAAACATTGGGGATGATTTTGCTTTATTTGAACCAGTTCATGGAGCGGCGTTTGATATCGCTGGAAAACAAGCTGCAAATCCTTCCTCTTTCATTCTTTCAGCAAAGATGATGTTTGATTGGTTAGGACAAAAAAATAACGATAAGAGATGTGCTGAAATATCAAATAAACTAGAATCTTCTGTATACGGTGTCGTAAAACAAGGGATAAAAACAAAAGACATCGGTGGAGATAGGACTACGCAGGAATTTACACAAGAAGTTATTTCTAGACTTGGCTAAATGTCTGATGCAGGCGGATTTCGAGACCAAAAAAATATCATCAATCCTGCGGGAATCATAAACAAGATTGCTGCAAAAAGTGTAATCCAGTAAAATGTTGGATCTAATCCAGGAACTAATGGGATAGGATACACTGCATAAATCCATACAAACGCAATGAATCCAAGCAAAATTTTGTTTCGCCTTAAAACTTTCCAACCAAGCTTTCTCTTGTTTACATAGCAACGTTTGCATCTGCTTCTGTCATCTGTCATACATGAAGTACAGCATTGTTTACCACAAAAATAACACCTGCGTTCTCCAAACTGTGATCCACAAAACTCACATTTTTGCAATAAATTGATAGAGGTAAAATTTGATTTATCCTTTTATGGAAAGAGCCTCTCCGGATCACGCGGATACAAGACAACTTCTCTTACATTATCAATATTTGTAAGTACTGACATCAACCTATCTAGACCCAAACCCCAACCAGAGTGCGGTGGCATACCCCAATCAAACGCTTTAAGATGATCTTCAAATTGGGCGGGATTTAGACCCTGTTCTATCAACCTTGATCTTAGCTTTGCAGGATCATGCAGACGCGTGCCACCTGATGACAGTTCAAGGTATCCAAATTGAAGATCAAATGAACGTGACAGTGTGTGATCATCGTCTTTTTCATGAATGTAAAATGGTTTTAGTTTCATAGGCCAATCAGTCAGAAAATAAAATCCAGGATGTCTTTCTCCCAATTTTCGAAGGTGGGCGTCTTGCAAATCATCTCCTGATTCGAGTTTAATGTCATCTCGTACTAGCTCTTCAATTGCTTTGCTGTAAGTAATTCTTTCAAAAGGTGTAGAAGGTTTTTTGCTCTCAATATCAAGGGTTTTTTGTTCAACTGTACAATTTTTTGATGTATCCACAAAGACATTAGTAATGACCGATTCCAAAACATCCATGACGTCAGAATAATCCATAAAGGCTGCCTCAATATCCACGCTAGTAAATTCAGTTAGGTGTCTTACTGTATGTGATTTTTCAGCTCTATAATATGAAGCAATTTCAAAAACCCTTTCAAGACCGATTGTAAGCTGTTCCTTGTACAATTGTGGACTCTGTGCAAGATAGGCTTGTTTTTCAAAATATTTAAGTGAGAAAAGATTTGCACCACCCTCGCTTGCGCTTCCAATAAGTTTGGGAGTATTCACTTCAAGAAAGTTCTTCTCTGTTAGAGTTTTCCTAATTGAAGCAAGTGCGTGATGTCGAATCTTGAATATTGCCGCTGTTTTTTGGTTTCGTAAATCAAGGGCACGTGCATTTAATCTATTATCAATATTACTTTCAAGGCGCCCTATTGGATCAATGGGAAGAGGCTGTATTGCCATAGTGAGAATATCTACTTTATCAGATTTTATTTCAAAAGGAAAGTCTCGTGCCTTTGATTGTTGAATTATACCAGACACCCTTATGACGCTTTGTCTTGTCAATCCTTTTATCTGCTTGAGAGATTCTTCCCCAACAAGAACTATTTGTGCCACACCTGTCACATCACGAAGTGTGAGAAATGTCAGTTTTCCTAGTTCTCTGATATCCTCGACCCAACCTCCGACCTGTATCTTCTTTCCTTCCATCGATGAATCAAGCTGTCCAATGTAGTGGGTTCTTTTGAAATCCATAAAATCACAAGTTATCTATTCAAACTCCATACAAGATCATTCTTTGCATCAAAAATATTGATTGGGTTCATGTAAATCAGTTTTTTTAGCTTACTAAAACTAGAATATAACCCCTTCCTCCAAAACCTACATTTAGTTCAGCGTTCTAAAATTATCCATGACTTTGATCTCTGTTGAAAATCTAAAAACTACTTATTATACGTCAAGGGGAACAGTTCAAGCTGTTGATGGCGTAAGTTTTTCTTTAGAATGTGGTGAATCTATCGGCATAGCAGGTGAAAGTGCCTGTGGAAAGAGCACACTTGGACTTTCGATCATGAGAACAATTCCTGAACACAGCACGATGTCTGGCGATATCAAACTAGATGGAAAATCAATTTTAAAAATGTCAAAATTAGAATTTGCAAAAAATATCAGATGGAAAGACATCTCAATGGTTTTCCAAGGGGCCATGAATTCTTTGGATCCAGTTTTTACCATTGAAGAACAATTTGTTGAGGTTCTAAAACAACATCATTTTGAAGGAGATTATAAACAAAAAATATCAGAAATGATAGATTCAGTAGGGCTACCGCAAGATGTCCTCAAAAGATATCCACACGAGCTAAGTGGAGGTATGAAACAAAGAATTGTAATTGCCATGGCATTAATCTTAAAACCAAAATTTGTCATAGCTGATGAGCCAACAACTGCGCTTGACGTCCTTGTTCAGGCACAGATAATCAATTTGTTAAAAAAATTGAAAAAAAATGGCATGTCAGTAATGCTGATCACTCATGATCTTGCCATAATTTCTGAAATTGCAGAAAAAATTGGGATAATGTATGCTGGGGAGATGATTGAATTTGGAACTGCATCTGAAATTTACAAAAACCCAAAGCATCCATATACACAAGGTCTTTTGAAGTCAATTCCTAGATTAAGAGGGGACAAGGTAACAAATTACATCAAAGGTACTCCCCCAAGTTTGATAAACCCACCTAAAGGATGCAGATTCCTTGAAAGATGTTCCCAAGCTATGGAGAAATGCAAAAAAGATGTGCCAAATTATAAAACAGATTCTGGTTACGTGAAGTGTTTCCTTTATGAATAATTGAAAAACAAAGAGATTTCTTGATATAGTTTATACTTCAATTACTATTATTGGACGAAATTCTATCAGTACAAAACTTGACAAAACACTTTACCAAAAAGGGAATTTTTTCTTCTTCAGGCAGGGTTGACAAAGCTGTAGACAATATTTCATTTTCATTGAGAAAAGGAGAGGTTCTTGTGTTGGCAGGGGAATCAGGTTCTGGAAAATCAACAACGGCAAGACTCATTCTAAGAGCAATAGAACCAGATTCTGGCAGAATTTTTTTTGATGGTGAAGAGATAAGTAAAGATGTTAAAAGTCTAGAAAAGATAAGAACACAGTGTCAAATGATACATCAGGATCCTTATGCATCAATAGATCCTAGAATGAAGGTATCAGACATCATAATGGAGCCTCTTGAGATTCATAAAATCGGAACAAAAGATGAAAGAAAGAAGATGGTTTTGGAGGCATTACATGAAGTAAAGCTAGAACCAGCTGAAGACATTTTTAACAAATATCCACACATGCTGTCAGGAGGACAACGACAAAGAGTGGTACTAGCCAGAGCTCTTGTTTTAAAACCAAAGTTGATAATTGCAGATGAGCCGGTATCTATGCTTGACGTTTCAATTAGAGTGGAAGTGTTGGAGCTGATGCGTGAACTGCAACAAAAACACGGCATCTCTTATCTTTACATAACACATGATTTATCGACTGCTAGGTATCTTGGACAAAATATTGCCATCATGCATTTAGGAAAGATTGTAGAAGATGGGCCTATAGAAGATGTGCTTTTGCTTCCTAAACATCCATACACCCAAGCTTTGATTGATGCCATATCTGATCCAGATCCAAATAATCTATACAAAGATAAGGAAATTAGAATGCACTGAGTTGTAGGTTTTCGTCGGCTTGTATTTTATTCCTTGTGAGGCAATACCATCAAGTCAAATGCATGAGAATAATCATTTCAGATCATCTAATTAGCAACTTGTTGTGCGTCAGAATGTTTGTAGACGACAACTTGGGAAACACCGTTCTTTGGATAAACGCCATAAATTAGCTGAGCCTTTTGTACAGTAGAGTCCTTCAAGGTGACCATTATAATCTGGTTACCAATAGAACGCTCTACAAGTATTTTTGAGAGGCGTTCTGTATTTAGTGCATCAAGATGTGCATCTACTTCATCAAGCAGATAAAACGGCGATGGTTTTAATGTCTGCAATGCCAAGAGGAATGTGATTGCAGCAAGAGTCTTTTCACCGCCGCTAATTGAAGTTGATTCTCTTTTTTGCTTATTTGGAAATTGTATCAAATACGATATTCCTGAATTGAATATGTCGTCTTCATTTTGAATTTCAAGCCATGCATTGCCACCTGTCATTGTATTGAAAACTTTTCGTATGTCTTGATCAACTCTGTCGTATGCTTCCAAGAATGTTTGTCGTTTGTCTTTGTCGATTTCTTCGATGAATTTTACAATTGAATTCCTTTCTTCTTCAAGTTCATTTTTTCTTGTTGACATGGATCTGTAACCATTTGATATCTCAACATACGCTTCTGGAGCTTTTGTATTCAAGGTTCCGCTCAAACCCTTTTTTTCTGCCTCGAGCCTTACCAGTATTTGATCTACATCAAATGTTTCCAAAAGTTCATCATAACCATAGGATCTTAGGGTAGTCCTAATCTTAACTTCGTTCTCTGTAAGGTCGTGCACATCACGAGAAAGTGAATCTGATTGCCTTTCCAGAGTATTGATTTCTTTTGTAAGAGATTTTTCACTATCATATAGCTCCTTTAGCTTAATGTCGTATTCTTTCAGTGTAGAAACTGAGGTTCCTGATGTAGAGATTAGTTGTTGTTCCTTTTCCCTCAGAGATACAAGAATAGTATCTGCCGTTTCCTTTTCTTTTGACATTGCGCGAAGTTCTACTTCAAGATCGTTTTTTTCATGATTTAATCTAGATTGTTCTTCATGAAGAGTCCTCATGTTTGATTTTACAGTATTTTCATTGTTTGCAAGTTCTGTCAGATTAGCAGTATATTCTCTAATCTGACTTAGAATCGAGGTTTGTTCACTCAAAAGGTTGGATTTTCTGTCATTTAGCGTTGCAAGTTTGTTTGCAATTCTAGATTGCTCTTCTTCTGCATAGTTCTCTTTTGTAACTGTAATGCGCTCTTCTAATGAAGAAACATACGATTCTATCTTTGCTGCATTAGTCATAAGACTTTGATCATGCCGTTTGAGTTGTGAAATTCTTGATAATAATTGAGATTCAGTAATAGTAATTGATTTTGTTTTGGCTCTGATGTCAGTTAAATGCAAGTCAACATTGGTCAGACCACTTTCTGAAGCATGATATCTTTCCTCGAGATTTTTTTTGATTCGTTCGATTTTTTTGAGTTTTGATTTTTTCTCTTGGATGAATTTTTTAAGTAACCCCAAGGCTTGGATTATTTCATCAACTGATGTGCTAAGTAAAATTATTTTGGTAAGTTTTGATATCTTTGAGTTAATATCCACAACTACAGCGTTTGCGTCTGCTTCAAAAAATTGGCCATCCGTAGTTACTGCTTTGTAGCCCTTTTTTGACAGGATGTAGGCAGATTCTTTAGAATCAACAAGAATGATGTTTCCAAAGACAAAGTTTTTGAGTGCAACAAATTTGTCATCACATTTAATGTAATCAGACATTACACCTACAACTCCTACCTCACTTGGAGGATCAATCTTGGAATTCGGAATTGCATCCAGCGGAATTATCTTAATCTTTGGCAGCTTCCTTTCTTGAGTAAATTCAGCCAGTCCAAGCAAGGTACCAAAATCATTTACTACTAGCGCCTTTAACCATTCAGAGCCTACAGCCAAGATGGGTCTTTCGTATTGTTTATCCCAAGATAGAACCTCATAGACAAGTCCCTGAATTCCCAATCGTTTAGAATCTTCCTTGAGCTTTGCTATAGAATAGTCTTCGTGCATTACATCTTTTACAACACGAATTTTTGTCTCGTGTTCCGCAGCAGTCTTGCTGGCTTTTTCTAAAATTAAAGAGTTTTCTTCAATGTCTTTCTCGGTCTTTGAATACTTTTCTGTCATGCTTGCTAGTCTTGATTTTAGTTCGTTAATTGTTGCTTCATGTCCAGCTCTTACAATTCGTAGTTTTTGCTCTAGATCTAATAGTTTTTCTTTTTCTGTTGCAAATGATTTAATTTTTTCTTCGTTTTGGTTAATTTTGCTTTCAATGTCTGTCCTTTCTGACTCTATTTTTGATAATGAAAGTTTTGCATCATTGAGTGTCTTTGTTAGATTTTTTATTTTATCGTCTACTTTTATTCTGTTTGTTGCAGCTTGTGACTGTTGTTTCAGAACTTGATGAATTTCTGAGTCAACCAAGGCTAGCTCCGAATTAGTAGATCTTTTTGTTTCATCAATTAATTTGATGGATTCTTTTAGTTGCATGATTTGTGATTCTAATAGAGTTCGTTTTTCATGTAATGATGTCAATTCAGTTTCAATCTCTGGTAATCTTCCATCTATTTGACCCAGTCTTCGCGTGTTTGTAATCATCTTACTATTTGCTTGTTCAGATGATTGCATGGCGACTGTAAGCTCGGAATCGATCGCAGCTTTTGCAATATTATATGCATTTACTTCCTCCATGAACTTTTGCTTTTCCTCTTCAAGTTTTTTGATCTCCTCTTTTATCTGGTCTCGTTGTTCTTCCAGTTTCTTGGTGTCAGATATGATAGCATGCAGATTCCTTTCTTTTGATACTTTTTGCGATTCTATCTCACGCAACTTGTTTGAAGCCTGAATAGCATGAAATCTGCCTAGCTCACGATCTAGATAGACATATCTCAATTGATGATTCCTTTCCGCTTCCAGTTCATCTATGCGCTTTTTTATTTCATCCATTCTAGCAAGCGCAATTTCCAATCTTCTGTCTGCTTCATCAAGCTGTTTTAGGGATTCTGTCTTTTTTTCGTCAAAATATGCCAGTCCAATGATATCCTCAATTATCTTTCGACGTTCTTCAGCATTAAACTCGGAAATTCTTGTAATGGTGCCTTGTTGTACAATGTTTAGCTTGTGGATACCTGCATTTGCAACCTCGAGAAGATCAAGTATATGATTTCGTTGCATCTTTTTTTGATTCAAATAATAGATGTTTTCTCCTCCCTCATCCATTTCTCTAGTTATTGTAACGGTATTGGCATCTACAGGAATTTTTCTGTCGACATTATCAAAGTGACAACTTACACGAGCAATCTTTGTTCCATGATGTTTGTTTTCAACGTCATGAAGTAAAGAACGTAATTTGTCCACTCTCATTATTTTTGGTGAGTTTTCTCCTAGCGCAAATGTTATAGCATCAAGAATGTTACTCTTTCCTGACCCGTTTGGTCCAGAGATTGCGACAAGGCCTGGTTCTAAGTTCACTATGGTATTTTTATATCCAAAAGACTTGAATCCAAATATCTCTACCTTTTTTATATGAACCAATAAAATCGATGCCAGCATATATGAAATAACCAAATATTGACAAGTTTCATTGACTAGGCTAACAATTATTGCAATGCGGCTTCAAATTCATTGTTGATTTAATCTACACTTTGGTTTTACCTGTCTCGCTTTCCTTCTACAAACTCCAGAAATGCCTTCTTAGCTTCGGTATAGGGCATTTGTATAGGAGGATGTTTAAAGCAATATGAGGAGATGCTAGTCATTGGACCTGATAGTTTCCTGTCAAGTGCAATCTTGAGGCCACGAATAGCATCAATCATGATTCCAGCACTGTTGTATGCGTCTATAACTTTGAGTTTGAGATCAAGTTTAATGGGAATCTTTCCAAAGTATTTTCCTTCTATGTTTATGTAACAAATCTTTTCATTGTCAATAAAATCAACATAATCACTTGGGCCAATTCTCATTGGAATATCATAATCAGCCATTGCCTTTACTGCGCTTGTCTTGCTGATTCTTTTGTCTTCTAGTCTTTCTTCATCAAGCATATTGTAAAAGTCCATGTCACCACCTATGTTAAGCTGATATGTTCCATCAACCAAAACTCCCCTGTCGACAAAGAGCTTCACAAGAGTTTTGTGTACTACAGTAGCACCAAGCTGACTCATAACATCATCTCCTGCAAGTGGGAGTTTTTTATCAGCAAAGGTTTGCTGCCATTTTGATTCTGATGCGATAAAGACTGGAATAGCATTTAAAAATCCAATTCCTGCTTCTAGAGCTTTCGCAGCATAATTTCTTACTGCGTTTGTACTTCCCACAGGCAGATAGTTAACGAGCATCTCCGCACCAGTGTCTTGAAGTACTTTTTTTACATCAACATCAGGTTCTTTAGATACAGTTACAATCTGGCTAAGATGACGTCCTACTCCATCAAGAGTTGGGCCTTTTTGAACAGTAACACCAATCTTTGGAACCTCTGCTACAGTAACTGTATTATTTGGTCTTGCGTAAATAGCTTCAGAAAGATCCTTTCCCACCTTAGTGTCACCAACATCAAACGCTGCAACTACTTCAATATCGCCAGGCTCATATCCCCCAATATTGTAAGCAGTCAAACCCACAGTGTCTTGTGGATTTTTTGAGTAATAATGAGCTCCCTGAATCAGAGCAGAAGCGCAATTCCCAACACCAGCTATTGCTATTCTAATCTTTTTACCCAAATTATATCGATAATTACGCAACTTATTCCATCATATTAATTACTTGTGATTCTGCCGAAGCTATAACAATACTTCCGTTTCTTTATTCTGTACTACTTTCTAAACTCAAATAGTGTATACTTTTTTTTCGTAAATCTGTTTAAATCCTAAATTTGAATAAAATTGTAGTAAATTATCACGAGCATATGTTTCAAGTATCAAAAAATCTAAATTTTTTTCTCTTACTTGATTTAATGCATAATAAATTAATGATCTTGCCAACCCTTTATTCCTAGATTCAGGAATAGTTCCAAGACAGTATAACCCCAACACAGAATTTTTTTCATATAATGCCACACATGAGGAGTTGTATTCAGAATCCACCAAATAATCTACGTTAGAAATCGAATTTCGGACAATTGAATTGACTTCTTCAGCCCAGTCAAGACAGTCATAAGATTTGCAGAAAACTTCAGTCCACAATAATGAATCTTTTCTTGCAATATGATGAACTGGATCGTGATTTATTGGATGAGATATGGTTTTTTTCATTATATGATGAGTGTCATACAGCCTGAAATTTTTTTTTTGTAACAATTTTTCAAGTTTTTCGTTATTTAACACATATACAAATGGCTGCGTATTGTTTTTTTTAAATAAAACAAGTGCATCATCTATCATTTTTTCATTTAAACAAGTAATGTTTGTTAATTTATTAAAAAAAATGTCATTTGGTAGATTTGGGTTTACAAAAAATAGTCCACAATCCAGTTTTGTCATGTTGCTCCAAACACTTGTGAATCCATATTCATTTTCTTCTATTTTCGAGATCATAGTGACAATCCAAGAATGTTTATGATTTTTTCCAGGTCTTGTTCACTAATAGCCTCATCTTTTAGTGACAAATCACATATCTTTTCAAAAACTTCTAAGGCTTTTGGTGAGTTGAGATCATCCTCAAGGTTCTTAAAAAAGTCCTCAATAAGACCAGAAATCATAGATGATGATTTGGGGGATTTTTTATTTTTGACATAAAGTATTTTTTTTAAAAATTTCTTTTTATCAGATAGTCCTTCTTCTGAGTAATCTACGTCGTCTCTGTAATGTGTCGAGAACAAGTATAATCTTATCAAATTTTGACCGTATTTGTCTACTAGATCACGAGCTAAGACCATATTCCCAAGAGATTTTGACATTTTTTCTCTTTTGGATAAAACCAATCCAATATACATCCACCTTTTGACTGGATTTTCTATCCCAGTCATAGCTTTGTATTGAGCAAGATGTGCATCATGATGGGGATATGCAAGTTCCTTTGCTCCTCCGTGAATATCATAGTGCTGACCAAAATTTTCAAGAGCCACCGTGGTGTCTTGTATATGCCACCATGGTACGCCTTTACCAAATTCTCCGTTCCAAGAAAAACCAAAATCTTCAGAACAGTTCCAGAGCATAAAATCTTCTGGATTTTTCTTATTTGGACCGATATCTAGCCGATGCAATCCTAGTTGTTTTCTAGTCTGCTTTGAGATCTCTCCATAGTTCTTTATCTTTTGAGTATCAAAATAGATATTTCCGTTGGCCGAGTATGCAAAGTTGTTTTGTTTTAGGTATGAGATGTGTTTTACAATACAATGAACGTAGTCAGAAACATGAGCAAATCTTGTTATGTTGTGTATGTTTAATAGATTCAGGTCTTTGATGAATTCGTTTGAATAGAATCTAGTTAATGTGTTATAATCAGTTTGCTGATCTAATGCCTTGTTAAAGACACTTTGATTGATGTCAGTCATGTTTACTAGAACGTCTGTTTTGTAGCCTTTACTTGCCAGAAATCTGCATAGAAAATCACATATCAGAAAAATTCTTGCATGACCAAGATGGGTATAATCGTATAATGTAGGTCCACATATGAATATCTTAATATTTAATTTGTCAAAAGGTTCAAAGTTTTCTTTTTCAGAGGAAAAAGAATTGAACAGTTTAACCATTTTTTTTAGTTTATCGTCCACCCTGAGCCATGATTGGAGCCAAGGTTACAGTTGAACGGATTTTTGGAATTCTACGAATCTTATGTGTAATTATTTTTTCCAAAGATTCTCTTGTGTCACCTTGAAGTTTAACAAAGATATCATAAACCCCATAGGTTCCACGTACTTCTTTTACTTCTGAGATTTTCATAAACTCGTTTATTATATCAACTTCTGAACCTAAGTCACAGTTTATGAGGATGTATAACGTTTCCACAAGGTGGGTATGTTTTCACTAAATAAAATCATATCCGTGCATTACAAATTTTGCTTAATAAACAGATTCAATTGATTAGAAAATTAATAGTTTTTGTATAGTTTTTTGTATAATTTTTTGTAATATTTTTATATATGCAAACACTTTTTGGTCATTCTTGAAAAAATTATGTTTGTTATTTCTTAATAAGACATACCAATCATCATATCAAAATAAAATAATTCTCCCCTGTGGAAAATATTACAAAAAAGAAGAAAACAATCTCAGCTATCGTCATTGATGATGATAAGGTCATTGTAAGGATGCTTTCTGAACGTCTTCATTTCTGCGGCATAAATGTCATCGGAGTAGGTTATAATGGAAAAGAGGCAGTTGAATTGTACCAGAAGCTAAGACCAGATGTTGTCTTTTTGGATATAATGATGCCTTTCTATGATGGGTTTTACGCTCTACAAAACATTAGACTAGTAAATGGAAGCGCAAAGATATTGATGGTAACGGCAGTACTAAGAAGTGACGTTGTTGAACGATTATCAGGCACGCCCTCAGTAGAGATAATTGATAAAACCTTTGATTTTGATGATCTTTTAAACGCAATAAATAGATTGTTAGAAAGCCCGGTTGCCAGCATGGCATTTATGGGAACACAAAATCTGATAACTTCTGCCATATTAGATCAATCAGATACTCCCTAATTATCAAGTTTGTAATCATTCGAGTGCAAATTATTCTTTAGGATTAGAACGTAACAAAAAGGAATACATATCTTTATTATGGAATCATGGAACTAATTTATTCAATTAAAGGATTTTCGTTATCAAAGTTGGATACTGATTGATACATCCTGATTTAATAGGATGCGAATTGTAGAAAAAATATGTCTCATGATATCACCGTGAGAGAGATTAAACCAATTGAGATCCAAGGAGGATATTTACTCGATGGATTTCCTTATGCAGGATTAGCCAGTGCCATAGCCACGGAATCGATGATAAGTACAGTACAGTTTGAAATGGCAGGCGTAATCGATTCTGATCTTTTTCCGCCTCTTTCCATAATAAAAGATGGTCTACCTAATTTTCCTACAAGGATTTTTGTAAACAACAATCTCAAGGTAGCAATTTTTTCATCATATCTTACTCCACACGAATCTCTTCATAGACAAGTTGCAAAAACCATGTTGAACTGGGCAAATAAACACAAGTGTGCGTATATTGTAAGCAGCTCTGCGATTCGGAGTGATGAACAAGAATCTTTTATTATTGGAGTAGGTAGTACTAAAGAAGCAAAAAAGAAGCTGACAGACGCTGGCATACCTCTATTATCTAATGGGACAATTCCAGGAATTCCAGGAATCTTGTTAAATGAAGGTACGCTATCAGACACAAATGTGATAGTCCTCTTATCTAACTCAAGAGAGAAGGGCCCAGATTTCAAAGCCGGTGCACAAATTTGTATGGCAATGTCAAAGATTGTTCCAGGGACGGCTTGTGATTTAAGATCTCTTTTGCAAGAAGCTGAGGTTGTGGAACAGAGTATCAAAAAAACTGAAGAGGACGCAGAACCACTAAAGGATGCAATGTATGGATGACATATCAAGAAAAAGAAATAACAAAAGACAGTTTGGAGAAGGCAATCAAAGTGCTTGACCTAGATGAAGGAATAAGAATAGAAAATAAATCAAATATGATCTTTGTAAACAAATCTGCAAAACGGTATTGTGTAAACACATCTACAAACAACAAAGAAGAATTTTCATATTTTATAAATGCAGAAGAAGTTCTTAATTTCCTGAGATCAAATACAGAGAAAGATTGTAAGATCTTTTCATATTAAATCCTTATATCAAAACTCTATCTCTAAATTAAAATGACGCAACTTGTGGAGTTTGCAGTTGCAGTAATAATAATTTCTGTCTCTGGGGTTATGTCTCCGGGTCCTCTTTTTGCAGCAAACATAGCTTATGGCATAAGGGAAGGCACTAAAGCAGGCCTAAAGATGGCACATGGTCACACAGTAGTAGAGTTACCCCTTGTAATTTTGCTAGGATTTGGAGCAATCTCATTAGAGAACATACCTCAATTTAGGGAAACAATTTCCTTGCTTGGTGCGATCAGTCTTTTTGTATTTGCGGCAATTCAAATCAGATCAGTTCTAAAACCAAATGTCGTTTTTGAAAGAAAGTACGGACCATTTCTTGCAGGGATAATACTTTGTGCATTAAATCCATTCTTTCTTATCTGGTGGTTCACAATCGGGTTCAAGCTGATTTCTGATGCTCTACTTATTGCATCATTTACAGGAATTGCCATAATGTTTGCTTTTCACATATGGATGGATTATGCGTGGCTTTGTGCCGTAGCATTTATGTCCTCAAAAGGAAAAAAAATCCTATCAAATAGAAGCTACACAATGTTTATGATTGGAATTAGCGGTATTTTGATATACTTTGGTATGGTTTTTCTAATAGAATCTTTAAGCTAACCACAATCAATGGGTTCGATTTCAATATCACATTCTTCATTTAATTCAATAATTTTATTCACAAGATTGTCGCAAAGCTCTGGTTCTAACAATTTCTGATATTCTTTTATTTCATTTACAGTTGTCAAATGTTTGATTTGGCAGCTATTTGCAAACCCAAAATTATAAAATAGAATTGCACTAAATATTGTCACTGCAGCAATAATGCCATATTTTGAAAAATTTTTCATTTTTGGGTACTCGATACATCTATCTCCATGGTAGAGACGTTTCGTTCTCTTCCATCCAATGATGTCATACGGTCTGAGAATATCCTTACACCAGTGATCTTGTAACCCATCGCATCTAGTCTTTTTACTATCATCTGTGAAACATCTACAGCCGTCGTTATACTTTTCCCTCTTGCCTTTATGGTCACGGTAGGCTCATTTGCAAGAAGCGTAAGAGTAGCGTTTACGTATGTCATAATAGGCTTCTTGCCGATAAAAATAATATTTGGCGGCCGACTCACAGCCCCATCTCAAGTTGTGTTTTATTTAATGGTTGAGATTTTCTTTTTGTATAAATTTTTGTAGGATGGTTTCTAATTCCTCAGGAAACGAACATCTTTTGATAGAATCTACTAAATCATGTTCGTCTATTTCATAACAGTTTAACATATCACTTTGATCTTTGAAAAAAAGTAGAACTTTATCTTTGAATATGCAGTGATAAAGTTTATCGATTTCCATTTTTTCAGGATTTATCTTCACTCCTTCTGGCTGGGCGACTACAGGATAATCCATAGTCTTAGCATGTTTTTGAAAGATATTTAGATGATTTGATTCGATAATGTAATAAACATTTTCTAATCTAGAATATTATGGAACAAAGAATTATTTTTCATGTTGATTTTGATTACTTCTTTGCTCAATGCGAAGAACTACGCAATCCAGATCTAAAGACAAAACCCGTTGCTGTGTGTGTTTTTTCGGATCGTGGGGGCGATAGTGGTGCCATAGCTACTGCAAATTACCTTGCTAGAAAATATGGAGTGAAATCAGGGATGCCAATTAGATTTGCCAAAAAAAAACTAGAAAGCTCAATTGAAGCGGTTTTTCTTCCCACAGACTTTGATTATTATTCAGAGATCTCACAAAATTCTATGAACGTGATTAAAGAGTTTGCAGACATTTTTGAGTACGTAGGAAGAGATGAGGCATATTTGGATGTCTCAAAAAGAACAGAGGGAAGTTTCGTCAATGCAGGTCACCTGGCCCAACAATTAAAAAATGCCATACGCAATTCTGTTAAACTGTCATGTACTGTAGGAGTTTCTACCAACAAACTTGTTTCAAAAATTGCTTCAGATTTTAAGAAACCTGATGGGCTTACGATTGTACCACCTGAAAAAGTCGAAACATTCTTGGATACACTTCCGATTCGAGTGATTCCTGGAATTGGTAAAAAATCAGAAGAGAAATTCTCAGAGATGGGTTTGGAGACTATATCAGAATTAAAAAAAGTTGATGTATTCTCACTTAACAGTATGTTTGGCAGAAAAATTGGTACGTATATTTACAACGCGGCAAGAGGAATTGATGATGAACCAGTTGCTCCTAGACAAGAAGCCACACAATACAGTAGAATAATTACCTTAAAGGAGGATTCAAAGGAATACCACTTTCTTGCAAAAGAGTTAGTGAAATTATGTGAAGATGTACATGCTGCAATTCTAAAAGACGATTTAATGTTTAAATCTATAGGAATTCAGTTTGTACAATCAGATTTATCAAACAAAACAAAATCTAGAACTCTTAGAAATTCTACTACTAGTCTTGACGAACTAAAAAAAATAGTTTTGCAACTTCTTGTAGAATCTCTAGAAGATCAAAAAATATTGGTACGTCGGATAGGGGTTAGAGTCTCCGATCTTTCTGAGATATCAGGTCAAGATAGCATAACTAGGTATTTCTGAAAAGTCCAACATGAGAGGCCAGTCTCTCATGTTCTTGAGGAGTTATCCATTCCACAAATAGATAATTCATGATTTCATCGTCGTTCATTCCAAGGTTTTTTGCTTCCTTTACTGCTATTTCATAAGCTTCAATTTCTGTTGGTCTATCAACATATGCATATGACTTGTTGTAAAGATCAAGACCAGCCCGTTGTTGTTTTACATGTACAAGTTCATGCACAATATCAAGGTACAATATCCTGGAATCAGAGTTTTTTAAATGATTAAATCCTATTACAATTGTTGCGTCATCATTTTTTACGAACATGTAATGATCACTATCTTCCACAATCACATTAGTTTTTGTAAAAACATCATCAAGCTCATTTTTTGTTTTGAATATTTCCATCAAAACTGCGGATTGTTTCAATCCATCGAAGATATCGTGAAGTAGATATGTTCCTGGTTTAATGTTCCTGTTTATTTTTATCATGTTCTTTTGCAATTTCGAATTTTTTAATTCGTTTTGTTTCTATGTATGTTACTACAACTAAAAAGATGAAGAGCCATGGCAAGAACATTATCTCACCTGCCACAGAATGAAATTCTTCAAATTCTGCAACATTTGTTGATATTTTTAATGCAAAAAGAGATAATGAAAATATCCTTATCATATTTACACATATTGTGCCTACAATTCCAAGAATAAAATAGACCACTTTTCTTTTTGTAGGAATGTTCATCTTGAACAGAAAGGCCATCATAACTAGCGAATAGATTATTACACTGTGAACGCCTGCAGATGGCCAGAAGACTTGTAAAGCGAACGGACCATGATCTCCTTTTAGAAACATAACATTATCACGTGCACTTGCAACACCCAAATTCAAAACATCAATTATCCACGCATTCGTTTTAACTAAATAAGGTACTACATATTGCAACGGGCCTAATGTATCATATGGAAAGAAAGCGTCAAGCGATAAAATTGCAGCAGTACCAGCAATGAATATTGGTCCTGCAGGAGAGATTCTAATCCATTTTTTACCAAACAGAATACTCATAGCTGAAATAAGAAATAACGCCATAACTACGAAGTCCCACAACCATGTCCATGAGTGTATCAGTTGTACATTAAATTGTGGAGCAATGGAAACTATATAGTCTCGTAAACCGAATTCAAGACCAATAAGATAAATCATTGTAAGAACGGCAAGTGGTATTACTGCAAGCAATTTCTTTTTAGCAATACCAAGTCTAAATCCAACAAGCTCAGCAACCATAAATGCAAGTCCAAAGAGAAATCCTCCCCTTCCTTGATTCCAGCTTAGACTAAAAGAATCTGGAAACGCTGCAAGTGCGAATATTGTAGGACATGCAAGCAATATAATTGCATAAGTTGTTGTTCTTTCTTGCATTATTTACTGAGCAATTACTGGCAAATAAAAACTCTAGGAGCTAGAAAAAATCAGATATTGATTTTTGTCTTCGAGCTCTTTGCAAATTACTATTAGCAAGCCATTCTTTTTTGTCTATGCTAAGAGTCCTACATGCCAAGACAAATCCTTCTTCAAAACTTGAAGCAATAATTGGAATTTGTTTCATGGCCATACGAATTCCTTCTCTAATTTGCCATACACCAAGAGGTATAGCATATTCTGGTCTAATTTCACGTAATACTATCACTCCTGCTTGTACTTTGTTTTTGAAAAGATACTCAGCTACTCCTAATCTTGATGCAAAATGCGCTCCTGCAGTATTAGGATAATGATCAAGTCCTCTTGCATCTTCAAAATCTGAACCAAATCCAACATTACCTTGTAAATCATACCACGCCTCTTGCATCTCAAACATCCATCTACTTGGAAATAAAACGATGGAGAAAAAGTTTCCAAGATGCTGAAAAGTAAAAACTCTACAGCTGTCTATTATGTCAAACTCAGTTATTTCTGAAACCAAAGATTTTGAAATAATGTCATCAGTTGCAGTTATGCTCCAACGTGTGGGAACAAGTTTTCTGTTTTTACCAAACATTCCAATGCTAAAGCATTTTTGAATTCTAGATATCTCAATACCATTATTATATAATTGTAATACAGATTCCTGAGCCATCAAATCTTTGTCGTAAAAAACTCTTTGAATATTCTTATCTGATGATGAGTTTGAAAATTGTACTTTCTTTATTTCCCCAATCGGACCAAACGGAGGATTTTCACCATCGATCGTAGTATGGTTTGACATTCTAACAAAATCTATATCGGAATCTATTGGTTTTGTTGCCATAGATACTTCTTGCAGATTTTCGATATATTTTTCGCGAATGTTTGAAATTTTTACTTGTTGTATTCCTCTGACTAGATTTAATCTATAATTTACAATTTCCTCAAGGCTTTTTCCTAACCAACGTTCGGGCAAGTCAAGTATCATCGTATCACCATGTATTGGAGGCAGCATTGGTCCTACAGCAACTTTAGGGTACCCATAGGATCCTACAAAAACAGAAGGCGGAGTTGAACCGCTAATAAAGTTAGAAGAAAAAAGATTACCATATCTTGACAGATATTCGTTCCAGTTAGATTCTATTGCTTTTCTGATTTCAGATGCAGATCTAGCCATCAATATCCATACTCTATCGTGTGTAATAATCTTGTAGAATTATTCAGCATTAACCTCGGGGTTATTTCCTTTATGATGAAGAATCACATGCAACATTGAATTAAGATTCAAATTAATTTAATAGGTTCACACATATGAAAAGAAATACCGATGGCAAGCTCTGAAACTTTTGGCATAGAAAAAGGATATGGAGTGCAGGTTATTGAATTCATTAATGAGGAGGCTAGAAAGAAAAACTGGAAATTTGAAGCAAGACTATATGATTATGAAATAGAAACTAAAAACTTTGGTCCATTTGAAATGTTTTCATGGATTGGTGATGTCAAGGCAGCACGAGAGCTTGTCGTTAAAGCAAGTAAACGTTTCAAAATTAGAGTAATCGAAGGCGCTTACAAATCAAAACTTATCTTGCTAAGAGCTGAGAAATCAGAATTTGCCTTAGTTAGAAAAGGCGACAGAATAATTGGTCATCTAGAATTTGCTGCACCACGAATAAAAAATACAAAATGGATGTTAAAGCAAGAAGAAAGAAGATAGTCATTATTTGGTTTTTGCCAACATTTGTGCCACTCTGAGAGGTTCTGGGACACCACCTTGAAGGGTCAGAGCATTTAAAAGATTTTTTGTTTCTAGAATCGTGCACCCTTCCATTCTTACAAATACGTCATATTTTGTATTAAGAGTAATTCTAGTTCTTTCTCCCAATTTATGATATTCTTCAAGTTTTGATATATAAGAATCAGGAAAATGACGTTTTATGGAATCTTCAATTCCTTTCGAATCTTCATACGTAACTCCAATTATCGGAATTCTTAATTTATCCCAGATTTTCTTTATATCAACAATATTGTACATCGAAATTATAAGACCCGAAATCATTACAAAGCTAATATCATCACGATTCAATTTTTGATGCATTAGTAAAATGGCTTCAGTTGCATCATTTCCTTCTATCGTACTATACCCAAATACAAAACCATCTATAATGAAATCCCGTCGCATCACGACCCCAGCTAGATGAGACATCTTTTCGTTTTCCTTGAAACTCTCTGCGATAGCCAGGCCTCTTAGTCCTTTTTTTTCAATGTGAAGGTGTTGCATTTTTTTTCATCTTGAATTTTCTATAAACCAGAAATACAACCGTAAGAAATATTGAAGTTATTGCAGACCAAACAACAAATGCCGTAATGTCTAGATTTGCCATGTTTTTAATCCATCATGTATTTATTTTTGTTATGTGGTTTTCCATCTCTTGAATAGATTATGCTCGATGTTGAATTGGTCAAGACATTTTCCTACAGTATGGTCTACCAAGTCATCTATTGTTTTTGGTTTATTATAAAAACCTGGAATGGGAGGAAGGATTGTAACTCCTAGTCTTGCAAGTTTTAACATATTCTCCAAGTGAATACTACTAAATGGAGTCTCTCTTGTGACTAGAACTAGTTTTCTTGATTCTTTTATTGTCACATCTGCGGCTCTTGCCACAAGAGTTTCATCATAACCATTTGCTACAGCAGATAGAGTCTTCATGCTGCAAGGTATGACAATCATTCCATCAGTTTTGTATGTGCCACTAGATACGCTTGCCGCCAAGTTAGAATCATCTGAATAACTTTCTACTAGTGATTTTAAGTATTTTAGATCATATTTTGTTTCTAAGACTAGACATTTTTTTGCCCATTCTGAAATGATCAAGTGAGTTTCAATTCTCAATCCCTTTAGTGCCTCGAGCATTTTTACCCCGTATATTATTCCAGTACTTCCTGTAATTCCAATAACAAGTCTCATTAAGATCTTACCATAAAAATGAAAGAAAGATGCTCCAATTTAACCTAGATTATTTTGCCACTACCAACTATTCTAATTGTTTGTGATTCTGGTTTAAGAATAACACAGATCTCACCTTTTTCAAATACAACAGATTTTCCTAATGACAGTTTGAATGGACTTAATGAGATTATCTTTGCGGGTCTGATTTGCATTCCTATATTTATCAGAAACATTTGGTTTACAGCAAGATCTGCTTTGAAAAAAGAACTTTGACGATAATCCAGAGCTATTTCTTGACCAGTTTCAATAGAATCAGGCACGCATAAAACGTCCCCTCTTTGAACATCATCGGGAGTTATTCCTTTTACTGAAAGACCCACCCGAGCAGGAGACATGGCTTGGTCCACAGTATCATCATGCATTTGAATTGATTTTACGACAACATCCAAACCTTCTGGCAGCAATTTGAGATTATCATATGTCTTTACTTTACCTTGAACTACTTTTCCAAGAATTACAGTTCCAACGCCCTTTACATCAAAACAATGATCTATTACAATCTTGACATTACCATCTTTTGATATTGGTTGCAATAATTCTAATTCTTTTTTTAAATTTGTCAATTCAACTAGTTTGTATTGATCTACTACAGTTCCTTTTATCATAGTAAGAAGTTTATTTCTATCAACTTCATAGGAATGACTCAACAAACCCTGATTTTTTTTTAAACTGTCTAATGCAACTATTTGTTCTCCTGTGAATTTGTCTAACTTTGTCACATGAAATATGACATATTCTCCTATGTTTATGGCTTGAAAAAGCGGTTGAATTTTTTCTGGAAACCCAGTAGGCAATGTCCAAGTCTTGACAAATTGTGGGTCTTTTTTATCATATATCGTGATGTCTGTGGTTGTTCCTTTTTTACCAAATTCTTTTGCAATTGATTCATCTCCAAGCAGAGTGAAGTTTATGGATTTCATTTTTCTTTGAGTGTGAATTCATCAAAAGTTTACTCTAAAAAATCTTTGTTCTATTCTTTGAGTTTGTTTTCCTTGAAGACGTCTGAACCATACCAAGAATATCTAAAATAATCAAGGCACCATTCATGAAAGGAATCATCATCACTATAAAACATGGAACCAATATCGGTTTCACCAGCTACTGTAGGAAACATTACACATGCCTCAATTTCGTTCAAAAATACACCTATTTTAACATCTTTTCTCATTTTTTTCTCAACTAGACCATTTTTGGTCAATGTTTTAAAATCAAGTTTTTCAATTAGTTGTTTTCTTCCTTTTGGAACAATTGTAGATTCAGAGAAAATAGAATTTATTTTAACGCCCTTTTTCGCTTTACTAGCAATTGGTTCAATAAGATCGAGTGGTTCCTCTAACAAGATGCCATAAATGTATTCAGTTGCATTTGTAATGATATTTTTCCAAAGTTCCAAAACTTTGGTGTATCCTTTGATGTATTGACTTTTTTCTAACGCGCCAATTCTATGAATATATTTTTGTGGCAAATCACCAAAATCATGATTTTTGAAATACTGTTTATTTTCCGATACAAATGCAAAAGATGAGATTTGTGTACATATTGTTCTACCATATGTCGTAAGACGATAGCTTCCATCTGCTTCCTTCTCAATCAAATCTGCTTTTACAAGCCTATCAAAATTTCTAAATACCTCAGGTACAGTAGCGTCTAACTCTTTAGCAATAACAGAAATTTTGTATTTTTTTATGTAAAGCCGAAGCATTATTTCGAGTCTTTGTTCGCCTGCAAACTCCAAAAAATCGTGTGCTATTTCCTTGGGACGCACATGCTAGTATTGAAAGCAGTGAATCTAAAGATTATGTAAACTACGATTCAGGCCAGTTTGTTTCGCAATCAGGACACACACCACGATAGCCGTGATATTTTTGATCAAGGATAACATATGCATTTTTAGAGCCACAGCTCTCACATTCTATCATTCTCTTGCTCATGTTTTCATTCACACAAGTGCAGTTATTAGTATTAGTTAGCAACCTAGCTAATAGTTTACACTAATAGATAAGTGAATACAATAAAATTAATACCGTTTGGAGTTCAATCGTCCGGCTATCTAATGGTTCATTGAAAAAATGATACATGTCATTCGGGTTATTTTTTCAAATAACAGTTCCACCACTTCCGCCTTCAATCTCAATTTTGTGCATGCATTACACCACCTATTTTCATCAACATAGATAATACAACGAAGTGATAATAATCCAATTCTATAAACAAGCTGAATATTTGCATTTTGGGAAAGTTGGCTTTATGAAATGTAGAATAGAAAACAAGATTAACAAATGACTGAATTGTGTAGAAAATGCGGGGAATTTTTACTAAGTAATGTAAACTGTATCATTTGTAGAGAACCCACTCAACTAGTATGTAAAACATGTAAAAATACAACAGAAGAAATCATACATCAGAATTGTAAGTATGAATTAGATATTTTACGACTTTTTCCAACTCCTCCTGATACATGGTTTGAAAAATATAGAAAAATAAACAAAAATCCAAAGCCAACATCAATAATAAAAAATAAAGTGACATCGGAATCTGAAAAAAATGACGTAATTATTTCTATTGCAAAGGCTTTAGAAAGAATGGGTAAGCCTGTCTTAGAACAAGTATGTTATAACATTTATTCAAAATACAATTGTTATTTAATAGACTGTTATGACAATCGCGAGTATCTAGTTGATGCGTTAAAAGAATTATTTGGAAAATCGTATCATTCCGTCATAGAAACAATTGAAGAAAATGTGGAAGATCATGATTCAAAATCAGTCAAGGATTTTTTTGAAATTAACACATCTTAGATACCTTAAATTAGATTCATGCATTTAGATTCAAGAATAGGCATATATGAAAAAATCTTTGGTTGAAACCTTGTGTCGGTAAAGAATTACAATCATTTAGAATATCAAGAGCTAACCAATGGTTAATGTCAATTAAATCCAAGTATTTTTACATTGTTTTGTACTCAATATGCTATGAAAGCAAAATTTAACACTTCATGTACATCGTGTGGAGATCAGATAAAGATTGGAAAGGAAATTGCTAAAGATCAAAAAGGAAAATGGGTCCACAAATATTGCGTCACAACAAACTCCGATCTTCCTTGAGAATTAGTGTAGGAATCTAGGAACTTTTTTAATAACATGTGATACTGAAACTCTTCCTGGTCCTGCAACAATGATCGAAAGAACACTAACCAATAACAAGAGTTCTAGTTCAAAACCTCCTTGCCCTGTCAAGTTTGTAGCATGTTTTACATGAAAGATAGCACCAAGCATGACTATAGATAGTATAGAAGAAGAAATTCTTGTTAGGATTCCTATAATTAAGAGAATTCCAGGTACAAATTCGGCCAATGCAAGTAAAAACTGCATTTCTGCCGGAATTCCAATTTGGTTCAAAAATCCAACAAATCCAGGATTAAATTTTCCTAAGCTATGAGCAATAAATATAGTTCCAACAACTGCTCGGACTCCAAGATGAACAATATCATGCAGCTTGTTTTCTCTAAATTTAGCTTCAGCCATCAATATGAACTGGTTTTAGCAGACTACTTATACCTAACTATATTTTTTTAGCAAATGTTTTAAAATCCGAATCGTACCAAATTGTTTTTGATTCTTTGTATCCAGGTAATTTTGCATTAATAGCAATGTGAGAAAAATCTTTTTTTCCTTTAGCACCATGCCAATGAAGTTTATGTGCAGATATGTATACAGCATCGCCTTGTACAAGATCGAGTTTTTGTGTTTTATTGATTTTAATAGTAGAACCATTATTTTTAGTAGAAAATATCTCAAGCACGCCCCTACCACCTGTAGGAATTAGGGTCTGACCTGCTTGATGATAATGAATTTTTGTCCTTGCACCTTTTTTGAAAGTCACGTGGTATATTTTCTCTTCCTTTGATCGAATAATTTTGGAAATGTCTTTAATCATGACCTGTCCAACAAAGTAATTTTTTGTCCTTTGCATTAGTTTTTTATCTGATTTCATATTAAACACATTACCTTTTTCCAACTATCAAATATTGATATACATATCAATAATAATCAATTGATGTAAATCTAATGGATTCCAAGTAATGAAAATCTCATTTTATTCCAGAATCAGAGCACTGTTATTTGGCTTTTAGGATCTTACCTAACACAACTGTATCAAGATTGGACCTTATTTTTCCTGTTTTAATCTGATTGTTCCATTCATTTATCTTGTCAAATTTCTTCGTATCATTAATAACACTCAAGGCTAAGTTCTTGTCTATTTTCCAATATTCTATTAAAGATTGTATTGTATATTGCAAATCAGTGTCTTTGAGAATGGGCCAATGTCGGCAAACGAGGTTTTCAATAGACATCGGTAATAACCCAAGTCGTTTTCTTAGCAATGCTAGAAGATCAGTTATTCGGAAAGGATCCTCTAACGCACTTAGTGGCACTGAAATTACTCGGCCCTCTTGATTACTTTTTTCTCCCTGAATGAAACTCAGCTTAACCGAATCCACTTTACCTGTAATCTGTAAATAGTTATTATCATGCTCCAATTTTCCACCAAGCTCTATGATCATTTTAGAAAATGCGTCTATTCGATCCTTCTCTATTTTTCCCATATCAATAGTTAGATTTTCTGGTTTTTTCTCATCTTCCAAATCTATTGTTTCATTTGTGCGTTGTAGTTCAATTTTGGCAGATTCAAGAATCGTCCTTATTAATTCATAATCCTCCTCTTCAAAACTCATGTGCTTTATTATTTTTTTGTCCGATCGAAATCTAAGTAGAGTAGTGAAAATTTCCTCTGGAAGGTTTTCCAAATAATCAAGATTAATAAATCCAAATTGGTTTTTTGCTTCGGTTTGCCATACTACTTTTGTTGGCTCAAGTTGTGTCACTATTATATTATATGCAGCTCGTCTTTCCATTGGTACTAAAATTATTTTTCCATCGCTTGTAATTGTACGAAAGTATTTTTCAGTTCCAAGATCAGTTGTTTTTAGTACTGTGCCCAGTTTAATTTTTGTTATTTTGTTAGATGCATCAAGTGATTTCCAAACACGCTTTTGAGGATCAAATTCTTGCCACGTTTCATTGGGATCTATCTCTATTTCGGATAATTTGCCTAGTTTTCTAACCTCAGGTTTGTATAGGTTTTTCAAGACTTTGACGTGATCTTCTAAAGTATGAACAGTAACTCCTATACCCCAAAGAGAATCAAGGAAATATTTGCGATCTGATCTGTTTAAAATGCAGGTCCATCGTCGATTTACTAATTTTGGTCGCGCGTTTACCTTGTTTAAGATACGATCTATTTTAGTTTGCTGCGAAAAATGAACAGAACATATCTTTGTAAAAGTTCCTTTGTATGTTTCACATAGCTTAGGGGTTCCCTTGAAAAAACATGCATCACAATATACTAGTGGTTCCAAACATCAATAACCTCAATTTCTATTTAGATTGAGGAAATCTCCCATATTATGTATATACTTTGTTTGTAATTTAGTAATATTTTTTATTTCACGAATGGTTCAGAATTCAATGGTAGAACTCTCTACAAGTGACAAGATGATCCTGCTGCAATACGCAATAAACAAATTCGAGATAGAGAACATCTTAATTGAGAAGCTCAAGGGAGTCCTTACACAAAAAGAGATTGACAGGATGTTAGATACTTTGATTGCCACACAACAAGTTCGCAGAATTGGTACAGATGTTTTGCAGAATAATACAAGCCATACTGGAGAGCTTCAAGACTTGCCAGATCATTTGAAGCAAATAGTAGAAAAATTATAAGCAAGTTCAACTAATGGACTTTAGTCATATCTAGAGATTGTATCTTGAATAAATGGGATTAAAGGCTAGTATTTCCAAGCGCTTGTAATATCATTCCACCAAGCACGATAAGGTGTTGGATCCTTTTTTATTTCTTCAGTGATTCTCTGTTCTATCGCAAAGTACATGTTTTCCATAGCGTCTACTCCGCCATCTGCAAATAATTCCCTTCCTATTTCATTTACGCGCAACTTCTTTTCAGGGTTCTTTTTTGCATCAGGATCATTTTGTATACAAAATGTCAACAGATCTATCATTTCTTCTTCAAGCATTGCATCCAATTTAACATTGTTAATAACACACTCAGTTAAAATACCTAACAAAAATTATGGCCGGGGATACGAGGCATCTTTTATGTTCCCAGCACTCGAAATAATTTCATTTATCAATAGTTATCTAGTAAAAATAAAAAAGATGGAATGGAGCTAATTTTCTCCAATCAAAAAGATTACGTTTGCTGTAGTTGTCACATCTTGTGTAGACTGGAAAATAGGCGCTGCTGACTTTTCAAGAACCGCATCTCCATACGAATAGTAAGGAATCGGCGGAGGAGGAAAACCAAAGTCTGTTAGCGATACCAACTTTACTCCGATTATCTTCTGCCCTAGAGGTTGCAGAGCTAATTCAGCCTTTGATTTTGCGTTAGTTACTGCTTTTCCAATAAGTTCATCTTGCACAGATAGTTGTCTATCAGGCGAAAGTGAGAAGTGCACACTGTCCACCCTATTTGCGCCAGCTTGAACGGCTGCATCTATGAGGTCACCGCCCATGGTCAGGTTATCAGTTTTTACTGATAAGATGTTAGAAACCCTATAACCTGTCAGATCTGATCTAATGTATATTCCTGTTTTTGGATCAGTTATGCTGTCGTAGATAGGATATATGCTAAAGCTGGAGGTGTGTATCTCATCGTCTGTAATTCCCAGCATTTTGATTGCTTCAACAACTTGATTCATTAATTCATTGTTTGCATTAATTGCTTCACTTGCAGTTTTTGCTTGTGTTTCTACGCCAAATTGTATGTTTAAGAGATCAGGATCGACTGATGTTGATGCCATACCAGTTACAGAGATTGTTTTTTCTCTTGAAGCTGGTATGACTTGTTGAGCAAAAGCCTGATTTTCAGATGTCTGCATGTTAGCAACAGCTGAGCTTGCAATGATTGCGATAGCTGCAATTGTCACTATCATGATTTTGCTTGCATTTGTCGTCATTACTGCAGGTATAGTTTACAGCGTTAATAGGCTTTGATTAAATTTGAATTTAATCTAATTTTTGCTAAACAATTCTAAAATAAAAAGCATCTAATCAGTATTTTTACTTTCTAATTAAATATCTAAAAA
>JBQTHX010000018.1:0-73557 GCA_052389415.1 Nitrosopumilaceae archaeon | reverse complement strand
CTGTTACATCTTCACTAAATGTTGCTGTGACTGGGATTGGTGATACGTTTGTTGGATCTGATGCAGTTGTTGATAATACGACAGATGGTCCTGTTCCATCATAGGTGATGCTAAGTGTTGCAGCTGCGGTGTTACCGTTTCCTACTCCGTCTGTTGCAACGTCTGCATCAATGTCTACTGATATTAGTCCTTGATCTGCTGGTGTAACATCAAATGTGTATACACTTGGTCCACCTGCAAGGTTGCTTGCTACACCGTTTGTTATTGTAATGTCATCTATTGTAAAGCCAGAAACATTCTTGCTAAATATTGCTGTGACTGGGATTGGTGATACGTTTGTTGGATCTGATGCAGTTGTTGATAATACGACAGATGGAGAAGTTCCATCATACGTTATACTAAGAGTTTCCGCTGCAGTGTTTTGAGATCCTAATATATCAACAGCTATGTTTGCAGGAACATCTACTGATACTAATCCATCAGATGATGGTGTTACATCAAATGTGTAGATTGTGCCATCGACGTCAACAAAATTACTAGCAACTCCGTTTGTCACTATAATGTCATCTATTGTAAAGCCAGAAACATCTTCGCTAAATGTTGCTGTGACTGGGATTGGTGATACGTTTGTTGGATCAGAGGCTGTTGTACTAAGTGTAACTGAAGGTCCAGGAAGGGTTGTTACGTTTCTCTGTTCGTCGGATGTACCTTCTCCAATTGCATTAATTGCGCTAACTTTGTAATTATAAGTTGTAGATGGGGTCACTCCGATATTATCAAGAAAGAATGTATTCGTATTACCAGTATTTGCACTCAGATCAACATAACCACCACTGTTTGGCGATTGTCTTTCTATGTGATAACCAATAATAGGTGAACCATTGTCATCTGGAGCTTCCCAAATTAGAAGATTTTGTGATGAAGAAACCACTACTTGGAGGTTGACAACTTTTGCTGGCTTGCCTGCTGGAGCGGCATATGCATCTGGAAGTACAGATGGAAATGCGACGGTTAAAGTTCCACTTATCAGTACAACTGCCAAGATAATACCTCGTAGTTTCGCTAGTGTTTTTTCTTCAAACATCTTTATACATTCCGGTTATTGGAAATGTAATATTAAAATCCCCTCTGCCAACTTTGGAAGCCATAGAATTAACAAGTGATTTTCAAAAAAACAGTCTAAGTTTATTGTATGTTTTTTCGTTGACATACTGTTTAGCAGATATTTTCTTTCTTAATACTACAAAAAAATTAAATCTTGAAAAATAAATTTTCTTGATGAAAGTATCTTATGAAATTCTCTTGACTAATTTCATCGCTTTTGAATGCTCTTTTTGTTTTAGATCACTCATTGACTTGGTATCAGCTCTGTCGCCTTTACCTACATTACTTGGATACTGGAATATCTTGACATTCTTTGCCGTCTCTTCTGATTCAAGTAATTTTTGTGGATTCATTGAATCTACTAGTGCTTGTATTCTTGCCTTCTCTGCTGATACTTTATCATAGAAACCATCATCATGTCTCTCAGATTTTCCTACATCACCGTATTGTACGGATGGTACTATTACCTGCATCGGCTTTATGTCCAAGTTACCAAAGGAATCATAGGCCAACGTATTTCCATCTGCATCTATCACAAACTGGTTCCAGTCTGGATTCTTGTAGTATGGAATCTCTGCTGCTGCCATGCTAGATTCTACAGATGATATTGGTTCACCTTGAATCTCAAACGCACCAAAGACAATAGTATTCTGGTTGTTTCTAAATTCGTCTTCAGCGTTGATCACCAAGTCAGTTATTGGCATTGGATTTTGTGGTGTAAAGACAAATGTTAGTACCATCTCTGTTTCTGTAAATGTTCTATGTACTTTTACATCTCCAAAGAATCCGTTTGGATCTGATACTGTTAATTTTTGTCCATCTTCTTCATACATAAAGTAAGTATCTGCTTTTTGAATTTGCATGTAGTCAAAGAACATGTTTATCACTACTCGTTTGACTGCGGCAATTCCGTTGTTGTCATAAATGTTAACCTGGAATCGTTGTTCTACTCCTGTGTTCATCACCTGTGTTGGAATATCATTAGAGTATGATGCCAGTCTTCCACCAAATCCTTCAGTATCTGTTCCATCTTGTGTCGAGGAGAAGCTTATTCCGTTTGTAGTTGGAGCGGTTACATCAAATGATAATCCTCCTTTCTTGTTTACAAATGGAGCAGTCGTTGCTGATGCTTCGTTAGATTCTACTGGGGAACATTCGCCGTCGTAGATTGCAACTACCATGTATGTGTATTCCGTATTTCCATCAAGTTCGGTATCTGAATATTCTGTTGTATCAGCACCTACAGAAGCAAGATAAACAAGGCCTTCGTCGTCTGGCCCCATTCTGTAAATGTCATATCCTATCAAGTCACCACATTCTGAAGTTGGTGCACCAGTCCATGATAGGTTGATTATTGTTTGGTCTAGTGCCGTAACTGTAAGATCTATTGTTTCACAAACATCACCAACTCCATCACTATCTGAATCTAGTTGATCTGCATTCTCTATTAGAGGACAGTTGTCAGGGAAGTCATCTGATACGCCGTCATTGTCATCATCGTCATCACATGCATCTCCTATTCCGTCTTGATCAGTATCTAGTTGATCTGCATTTGGCACTGTAGGACAATTGTCATTGTCGTTTGGTGTTCCATCACCATCAATATCTCCATCACATGCATCACCAATACCGTTGTTATCAATGTCTGTTTGGTCTGCGTTGACTACAAGTGGACAATTGTCATTGTTGTTTGGTGTTCCATCACCGTCAATATCTTCATCACAAACGTCTCCTATTCCGTCTTGATCAGTATCTAATTGGTCTGCATTCTCTATTAGAGGACAGTTGTCAGGGAAGTCATCTGATACGCCGTCATTGTCATCATCGTCATCACATGCATCTCCTATTCCGTCTTGATCAGTATCTAATTGGTCTGCATTCTCTATTAGAGGACAGTTGTCAGGGAAGTCATCTGATACGCCGTCATTGTCATCATCGTCATCACATGCATCTCCAGCACCGTCACCGTCAGTGTCTAATTGATCAAGATTAGGAACATTTGGACAGTTGTCATTTTCATTTGGTAAGCCATCACCATCAATATCTCCATCACACGCATCACCAATACCGTTGTTATCAGTGTCTGTCTGGTCTGCGTTTGGTGCAAATTGGCAATTGTCAGGGAAGTCATCTAATACGCCGTCATTGTCATCATCGTCATCACATACATCCCCTATGCCATCTCCTTCGTTATCTAATTGATCTGGATTGACTACAAGAGGACAGTTGTCAAGATCATCTGGAACATTATCCCCATCATCATCGTCATCACATACATCGCCTAATCCATCTTGATCAAAGTCTTCCTGACCTGGATTTTCCTCTATAGGACAGTTATCATCATCGTCAGGGATGCCATCATTATCATCATCTAGGTCACATGCATCGCCCAGTCCATCGTCATCGGAATCGGCTTGATCAAGATTCTCAACTAGTGGACAGTTATCAGGAATATCAAAGATGGTATCTAGATCATTGTCATCGCAGACATCACCTAAAGGACCGCCATAATTATCAGCTTGATCTGTGTTTTGTGTGGTAGGGCAGTTATCAGTAATATCTAATATAGTATCAGAATCGGAATCTTCACAAGCGTCACCTGCACTTGTTCCATAATTATCTGCCTGATCTGCATTTGGCACTGTAGGACAATTGTCACTATCATTTGGTATTCCATCACCGTCATCATCGTTTGTTGTATATTCTATCGTAATTCTTACGCTGTCTACAAATTCACTGTTTGCAGCAGAGCTGGATTGTATTTGTACTCCAAAATCTGTGGAATTAATGTCATCTACTGTCCAAGATGCACCCCAAAGATCACTTGACGAGCCAGCAGTACTAGAGGCACCAAAGATTGATTCTACACAAGTATCAGTGCTAGAGGATTGTCGTGATATTTCTTTTACATCACCTACGGCAAGTAAGGAACTTAGGAGTTGAACATCCGAGTTGCTACCAGCAGATGATGCATATTTGACCTCGACTTTAATACCATCAATTGTAGAACCAGACGGGATGCTAAAACCAAAGTTAGTCAGTTTTATTATTCTGTTATTGCCCAAGTTAGTTGTACAAAGAGAATCTTCAACACCTAGTGCATTAGTTGGGTTTTGCCATTGATTAGCGGCAACAGTTGAAGTACCTGCATATAATACAGGACTAGTAACAGCAGCTGCTAACTGAATATTGGATGCTGTAGCTCCACTCAATAATATTACTGCAATAAGAAAACTGCATATCCTACTGTTAAGATGACTGAATTTTTTCATTTTACTAAATTTGGTAATGATAATTGGTATAAAACTCCCTTCTGCCAAGTTTGGAAATGGAGGATTAATGATAGCTTTTCTATGATCAAATAATTTTTCAAAAATTTTTGTAATGAATTTTAGATTTTGGTTCTATTAACTATAAACTAGTAATTGATCTAGGTTTGATAACATGAGTAAATGTGTTTAATGAAATGAAAAACTCGACATGTATGTAAATTCTATAACATACATACAATAGATTCATTTCTAAAATTTTGTCCAGGCATATTTTATCTTGTTATTTCCAAATTTGGAAGTGTCTGTAAGCAATATGACGTCCTTGTGCATTTGTGGTTTTTAGATCCTCATTTCCATAATTGAAAATAACCCTTATTGCCATTCCACTAATGATTCTTCTTGTGTTCTTCCCAATCAATGCAAAGGGAAGCGAGCTTACTACGATAAACACGTTTTTTCCGTGGAAAGAACAGACAGATAAAACATTACAGGTTTCAATAGTCAAAGAAACGCCTCTTTCTGCTGACCAGTTGGAGAAGGTTAAAAACGCAATAACAGGCTATGGCACAATAAAGTTTGATGATACCACGACTTATGTTAGCTGGAATGAGGCATTAAACACGGCATCAGAATACGATACAAAAACCGCTATGCCAAAAATTGAGATGATTAGTGAAAATAACAAAAATGCGGACATTGTCATACTAGTAACGGATGCCAAGAATGCAGACGGTTATTCTGGGTATACAACTCATGTGTTAGAGGATAGCAAGATAGTAAGGTCTGAGATTACAATATACGATATTAACAACATTTCAGGAGAACAAATTTCATCAATTACAAGACATGAGTTTGGACACGCCCTTGGGCTAGTACATGCAGATTCTCCAAACGATCTAATGTACAATATTGTTCAAGTACCATCTTATGTAACCGATTGTGATATTGCTTCATTAATATTGTTATATGATGGGAATGTACAAAGTGCTTCCCTATGTGGTGTTTAAATGACTCCAATTCCAAAACGACATCAAAGATCAAGCTCACTTTTCTCTTGTAGTTTTTCAGTAAGATCCAGATAACTACACGGATCAAGCTGCTTTGCAAATCCTTTATCTATATTAATAAGATAAATCGAGTGCAATCGAGCATTTAGTATATCGTCATATTCTATTGGCGGGTTCTTGTAAAACCTATCGCATAGTGTTTTAATCTTTTTGATTTCTTTTTCTTTACGCTCTCCAGGTGACTTTAAAAATAATTTTGGAATAGGCAATATCCCAACTACTGGGGTGGCAAGACCGAATTTTGAACAATATTTACTATATCTGGCAATCTTGCTTGCTATTCTTGCAACATAGTAATCTATAGTGTCTAAAGCATGATCAGGTGGTGTAAATCCAGTCTCGATTTCCATTATGAATGTGCCATCACCCTTTGTTGCAAACACATCGCACACAAGTGAATCAGAAAGCGACTTTTCGATATCTATCGAATACCCTTGGGAAATCAGATTTGATGCGCAAATTATCTCTAAAACAGAGTGGTTTATTTTTACCAAGTTTTTTTGATATAGTTCGATTAATTTCTCCCTGACATAGTTTATTCTTGCTTTGACTTCAACTGATTTTCCTTCTGAGAGTCTTTGTGCTATTGCATATACATCTTCAGTGAATTTTTCAACGTCCAAAATCTAGCAACCAATCGTTTTTCTGTTTTAAGAAGCTAGCTGGTAAAAGAGATTTGCTAGAAAGTGGATTTGTCATAATTTAAAAAGGGAGCATAGCAACAAATCTTGTTGGACATAAAAAACGTTACTGTTCTAGGCTCTGGAATAATGGGTCATGGAATTGCTCAAGTTTCGGCAATGTCTGGATACAATGTAACACTAAGAGATGTCGAACAACAGTTCTTGGACAAGGCCATGGAGAAGATAAAGTGGAGTCTAGACAAACTAGTATCAAAACAAAAACTTTCACAACAGGAAGCAGATAGCATCCTTGGAAGAATAATTCCCAAGGTTGATCTCGCTGACGCTCTAAAAAATTGTGATTTAATGATAGAGGCAGTTCCAGAAATTATGGAATTAAAGAAAAAGGTTTACGCAGAGGTTGACAAGGTTGCAGATAAAAAAACAGTATTTGCATCAAATACCAGCACGTTACCAATAACGGAAATTGCAAATACCACATCAAGGCCTGAGCGCTTTATAGGAATTCATTTTTTCAACCCTCCACAGCTAATGAAATTAGTTGAAGTAATACCTGGACAAAAAACATCAACCGAATTAGTTCAGACCACACTTGATTTTGTAAAATCAGTATCAAAAGAACCAGTTTTGTGCAAAAAAGACGTGGCAGGATTTATTGTAAATCGCATTTTCATTCCATTGGTTCATGAAGCGGCTTGGGCATTGGAACGAGATGATGCTTCCATGACAGAGATAGATTCTGCGATAAAGTTTAGGCTTGGGTTTCCTATGGGAATATTTGAGCTTGCAGATTTTACAGGACTCGATGTTATTCACAAAGCCACAATTGAGATGCATTCAAGGGACAAGAAAGTAATCAATCCACATCCAAAAGTAGAGGATCTGTTTAACCAAAAAAAGCTTGGCCAAAAATCTGGTTCGGGATTTTATGAATATTCAGGTGATAAATATGAACGAATTCCATTGTCTGAGGATCTTGCAAAAAAGTTTAATCCAATAAGACTTGTTGCAAACATGTTAAACAATGCAGCATGGCTTGTTACAAACCAGGCGAGTGATGTAATGGAGATTGAGAAGGCCCTACAGCTTGGAATGGGGCTCAAAAAACCTATATTTGAAACTGGAAAAGAATTTGGACTTGCAAACATTGTTAAAGAATTAAAAACACAAGCCCAAAGATATGGTCAGTTTTATGAACCAGATCCTTTGCTAGTCTCTATGCAGAGTTAATTTTTTCTAAAATATAATTGACCGCATCTCTTGGCGAATCTACACCGACTATCAGAACATTTTTTCTATGATCAAGATACTTGTCAGCAAACATATCAGCTATTCCTCCAGTGTTTCTTATCGCTACAATTGGTTTTTTGTGCATATATGCAGCACATGTTTCAGAAAGCGTACCAGAACCTCCTCCTATTATAATGACTCCGTCTGAGGAAAGCGCATTAAGAAAGTCTCTAGCCAAACCCAATCCACTAGGAATTACTATATCACAATACTCATTTGCAAAAGAGGGATCGTTTTGAGGAATGATACCAACGGTAAGACCGTTTGCATCTTTGGCACCTTTACAAGCTGCACGCATGACTCCATCAAGTCCTCCAGTCACCAACACAGATCTAGATTTAGCCACCTCTACACCTGTATCGTATGCTATTTTTTCAATCGCAGGTATTATTTCGCTTTCATTGTTTCCTATTACCAAAATTTGTTTTCTTTTTGCCACGTACTTGATGAAACATAACAGAATAAAAATCGTGATTTTAGCACACCAAAAAGGATATTAAATCAAATATTGAATCTCATTTATGGAAAAACGTTCAATGCCAGTTTGTTTTACCACGGATCAGTACAAAATGGTAGAAGAGATTGCAAAACGAAAAGGCATGCTAAATGCAAGTCAACTTATTGAAGAAGCTTTAGAACAGAGTTAGAACCATCGCCAATTTCTTTGTCAGATTTTAATAATCTACGCTAGCGCATGAAGGAAAGTTTCAGTATGAATACATTCTGATAAAGATTTGCCATCAATGTTTTTTTAACAGATATACAAATTATATCTATGAGATTACTAAATCGCAAGCCAACCTTTTGTAATGTATGCAAAAAAAACATTACTCATAAACACAAACCAAAAAGAGAATGGAATGTTGAAGGGCCTTTGTGTTCTGATTGTTATATCAACGAGATGCAAAAATATTATGATTTGAGTGTAAAGCAAAAGTGTATTGTCTGTGGTATTGAAAAAAATGTTCCAGATTTATGGGAACCACGATGGCAATGGGAGATGAAAGGCCTTCTTTGTAAACCATGCTTTGATAACAAAGAGTCAGAACATTTTAAGTCAAGAAATTTTTGTGCTTCGTGTGGAAGTAAACTTGGCATTATAAGATACAATCCAAAGAAACAGTGGTCTATTCAGGGGCAAATTTGCAGGATTTGTTGGGATGCACAAAAAGCAAAGAATAGCTTATGATACATCTTTTTAAAAAATTCAAATGTGAAAAATGCGATAAAAAGTTCAAACAGCAAGAAGAACTGATGCAGCATGAACAGGTTGTTCATGAGAGAGATTCGCTTTATGATTGCAAAGAATGCAATGAATTTTTTTCAAGTATGGAACAGATGAGATCTCATCTGCAAAGATATCACTCATACCGAGGAACCAGAAACGATTAGACTGCTTTTAGGGATTTCACTACTGGGGGTCTTAACTTGCTAAAGACTCTGAATCCACAGATGCATTTTATTTCAGGTAATCTACTTAGCTCAGTCTGCGTCACAGGTGTTCCACATCGCATACATGTATACACTACGCTAAAACTTGCGATTTGTGGTTTTTCTTCGACTATATCTTGAGAATCTTCTGTAGTCATCACATTCATCAAAAATATCTGTAATTTAAGGTTAACAGAATTATTTTAGTGTCAGCTCGATGTAAACGTCATTTGGTATCTTTATTCTCATTAACTGCCTTATTGCTCTATCATCAGCACTAAGATCTATCACTCTACGATGTATTCTCATTTCCCATTTCTCATAAGTGTTGGTTCCCTGACCACATGGTGATTTTCGGGTTACAACGTTGAGTCTTTTCACAGGAAGTGGAGTTGGCCCTTTTACTTTTACGCCAGTTTTTTCTCCAATGCCTTTAATTTCACTACAAACCCCGTCAAGCCTAGGCAGACTTGTACTGGTAAGCTTGATTCGGGCCGTTTGTGTCATTCAGACCACATTATGCGGTGTATTTTTCAGTAATCTCTTTTACAACACCTGCAGCAATTGTTGCACCCATATCTCGGAGTGCGAATCTTCCTAACTCTGGAAAGTCTTGGAAGGTTTCAATTGGCAGTGGTCTGACTGGTCTAATTCGAACGATTGCCGAATCACCTGCTTTGAGAAACTTTGGATCCTTTTCCTCTGCAGCACCGGATTGCGGGTTTATCTTTGCTTCAAATGCAACAATTGTAGCTGCAACTTGTGCTGTATGTGCATGCATCACAGGTGTATAACCTGGTGCTATTGCAGTCGGATGATGAATTACAATAATTTGAGCTCTGAATTCCTTGGCAACATTTGGAGGACTGTCTGGGGTTCCAATTACATCTCCTCTTTTGATATCTTTTTTATCTACACCTCTAAGGTTGAATCCAATGTTGTCACCTGCTTCAGCAGATTCCATTTGTGTATGATGAGTTTCTATTGTTTTGATTTCTCCTGGTACTCCTGCTGGCATGACAACAATTTTTTGTCCTGCCTTTACAACTCCAGTTTCAACTCTGCCTACTGGGACGGTGCCTACACCAGTAATAGTATAAACATCTTGGATTGGGATTCTGAGTGGTTTGCCTGTTGGTTTTTCTGGAAGTTTGAAATCATCAAATGCTTCAAGTAGAGTCTTGCCTGTCCACCAAGCCATGTTTGGAGACTTTTTAACAAGGTTATCACCTTTCCATCCAGAAACGGGAATAATTGGAACCGTTTCCAGTTTGTATCCAACTGATTTGATTAATTTTTCAGCTTTGTCTTTTGCCACCTTAAACGCTTGTTCAGAATAATTGCTATCATCCATCTTGTTAATTGCAACTATTAGCTGCCCTACACCTAGGGTTCTCAAAAGGAATGCATGTTCTCTTGCTTGGCCTCCTGGTGCCACGGCAGTATCTGTCTCACCTTCTTTGGCAGACAGAACAAGAACTGCACAATCAGCCTCTGATGCTCCAGTAATCATGTTTTTGATAAAGTCCCTGTGTCCAGGAGCGTCAATTAATGTAAAGAAATATTTTGCACTCTCAAATTTCTGAAACGCCAGATCTATTGTAATACCACGTTCTCTTTCGTCTTTAATGTTGTCCATAACCCAAGCATACTTGAAGGTGTCTCCCTTTCCTGTTTTTTCAGATTCTGCAGCATGTGCTGCAATAGTTCTTTCATCAACAAGTCCAAGATCCATCAAGAGGTGACCCATCGTAGTGGATTTACCGTTATCGATGTGACCTGTAACAATCATGTTCAGGTGTGGCTTTTTGCTAGCGCTCATAACGAATCCTCATCAGCAAGGGCTTTATTACCATTTCGATTTTTTGGGATTCTTTGCAACAAATTTTGAATAATTTGGTGATCTATTGTTTGACCTCAATTATTTTTCACATACTATAAATCAAAGTATTTTATGACTAAAAATATTGAGAATTACTGTCACAGTTATCAAAGCTGATGTTGGTGGAATTGGTGGACACACAAGACCTAGCGATGGTTTGTTAAATGCGGTAAGAAATGTGATAAGACCACAAGTTAGAAAAGATGGAAAGGGACTCTTAATTGATTCATACATTGGGTATTGTGGCGATGATATTCACATTGTTATGACCCACACAAAAGGAACTGATAATCATGATGTTCACCAGATTGCATGGAACGCGTTTGAAGCAGCAACACGAGTTGCAAAAAATGAAGGACTTTATGGAGCAGGACAGGATTTGTTAAAAGATTCATTTTCCGGAAACGTGAAAGGAATGGGTCCAGGTGTTGCCGAGATGCAATTTGAGGAGAGACCAAACGAAGCATTCACAATTTATGCTGCAGACAAGACAGAGCCTGGCGCATTTAATTATCCATTTTATAGAATGTTTGTAGATACCCTAAGTAACACTGGTCTGATTGTAAATCAAAATCTTTCAAAAGGAGTCAAGATAAACGTCATGGACGTCGAGAAAGGCAAGGCTGCAGAACTCCACCTATGGCAAGATAAACCAACGCTTGAGGCTGCTTTAATGTATCCTGGTAGATATGTTATCTCTTCAGTGTTTACAAAAGACAATCAACCAATACTTGCAGCATCTACTGACAGATTACACAACATTGCTGGAAAATATGTTGGGAAAGATGATCCCATCTGCATTATAAGAACGCAAAAAGATTTTCCTGCAACAGAAGAAGTTGGAAGTGCATTTAGTAATCCACATTATGTTGCAGGAAACACAAGAGGCAGTCACCACATGCCGCTAATGCCTGTAAAGATAAACTCTCCTGCAAGCATTAACTTTGCAATACCAATAGTAAGCAGTCTTGTGTTTAGTATGCATAATGGCATACTTGTCGGACCTGTTGACGGATTTGCAACTGCTGATTGGGATTATGTAAGAAATCTTGCTACAAAAAGGGCCTTTGCAATGAGGAGTCAAGGATTTTTCCATCCTGCAACACTTGTGCCAAGTGAGCTAGAATACGCCGAAGGATACAGAGCTAGAATGAACGTTGTATGGAGTAAGATGAGACAAATAACAAATAATAATCAAAAATCACATATGCAACATACACAATCCCATACACCACAATCACATCAACAAAAACAGAACACACCGCCACAACATCCAAAACCTTCAATAAAACCTGAACAAAAAACAACAAAACCAAAGACAAAGAAAGTGAGGAGTGTCAAACCAAACCAAAACAAAAGCCAAATCAATCAGAAACAAAACAGTAGAAAAGCAATCTGAGCGTAATCAGAAATAGAATCACATAAACGGTTATCATTACCATCCAAACTGATAATCAATATATCATAGATTATTCTAGTACCCATAGTTTGTTTATTATCAACTTTAAAAACTATGAAGAAATAGCAGGTTTAAAAGCGTCCAAGCTAGCAAAAATAGCAGAAAAGATTTCGAAAAAACATAAAGTCAAGATAGCCGTTGCACCTCCACAGCATTTGCTTTCAGAAATAACAAAATGTAACATACCTGTTCTTGCACAACATCTTGATATTAAAAAGGTAGGAAGTACTACTGGTTTTACTGTTCCTGAAATTGTAAAAAAATCCTTTGTAAAGGGATCATTAATCAATCATAGTGAACATCGCATTCCAGAACGTCACATACATGAATTAGTATCTAGACTGAAGAAACTGAAAATGATCTCTGTGGTCTGTGTAAAAAACACACACGAAGCTAGAAAATATGCCAAGATGAACCCAGATTATATTGCCATTGAACCACCTGAGCTCATAGGAACAGGAAAATCCATTTCAACACAGAGACCAGAGATCATAACTAAATCGATCATTGCTGTTAAGAAAGCAAAAAATTCAACACGACTTCTTTGTGGAGCGGGCATTATCTCAGGAGATGATGTTACAAAAGCCATACAGCTAGGTGCAAAGGGTATCCTAGTAGCAAGCGGGATAGTAAAAGCCAAGAACTGGACAAACATAATTGAAGAATTCGCCAGTGCAATATCAGAAAACCAGAAAGGTTGATAACCTAAATCATAACAAGTGCCCTATAATATGAAACCGATTTATTTTTTTGACGAAGGAGACGGTAAAAATAAGAAATTGCTCGGAGGAAAAGGTGCAGGGCTATGCGAGATGACAAGGATAGGACTTCCGGTCCCTCCAGGGTTCACCATCACTACCGAAGTTTGTGACAAGTACTATCAGAATAACAAGAAATTACCGCCTAATCTTATGGGGCTAGTTAGAAAAAACATCGCTAAATTAGAAAAGAGAACTAGTAAAAAATTCGGTTCAATAGAAAATCCACTTCTTGTGTCAGTTCGATCTGGCGCCGCTTTATCTATGCCTGGAATGATGGACACGATCTTAAATTTGGGATTAAATGACGAAACGGTAAAAGGTCTTGCAAAAAAAAGTAATAATGAACGATTTGCCTGGGATTCGTATCGGAGATTTATTCAGCTTTTTGGCAAAGTGGTTTTTGGCATTAATGACAAACAATTTGATGAGATATTAGAAGAAACCAAGCGTCAATTCATCGTACAAAACGATAGTGAGCTCAATGCCGATACATTAAAGGAAATTGTCTCACGATACAAAAAGATATGTGAAAACCACATAGGCCACTCTTTCCCTTCTGATCCTTACAGGCAACTTGAGTTAGCAATTGAAGCAGTTTTCAAGAGTTGGATGGGGGAAAGAGCGGTGGTGTATAGGGAAAAGTACAAAATTACTAAAGATATTGCAAGTGGCACTGCAGTAAATGTTGTTGCCATGGTTTTTGGTAACATGGGATCAGATAGTGCTACAGGAGTCGTGTTTACAAGAAATCCTGGTGACGGTACAAGAAAGGTTTTTGGAGAGTATCTAGTCAATGCACAGGGCGAAGACGTAGTTGCAGGAATCAGAACTCCTCAGACAATAGACAACTTGGAAAAAGAACTACCACAAACATTTGCTCAGTTAATGAAGACTTGTGAAAAATTAGAAAAACATTACAAGGAACCACAAGATTTAGAGTTTACCGTAGAACAGGGGAGGTTCTACATGTTGCAAACCCGTTCTGCAAAAATGAATGCTTTAGGCATGATAAGAACCTCAGTCGAGATGGTAAAAGAAAAGTTGATTTCAAAGGAAAGAGCTATCACAAGATTAAATCCTGATCAATTAGAACAATTGTTACACAAAACCATAAAACAAGAGGCAGTAAAAAATCACCCACCATTTGTAAAGGGCATACCTGCTTCACCTGGAGCTGCTACTGGAATTGTTGTCTTTGATGTAAAAAAAGCAGTAAAGATGGGTGAAGATGGAGTCAAAGTAGTGCTAGTCAGAGAGGAAACGAAACCAGAAGACGTTCCCGCATTTTTTGCATCTTCGGGGATCTTAACTAGCAGAGGGGGGAAAACATCTCATGCGGCAGTAGTAGCAAGAGGCATGGGAAAACCGTGTATTGTTGGCTGTGCAGATATGAAAATAGATTACTCTGCAAAAAGATTTCAAGTTGATAACAAAGTGGTACAGGAAGGAGAAGTCATTACTATAGATGGTAGCCAAGGCATTGTCTTTTTGGGCGAGATTCCTACCGTTGAACCAGAAATAACAGATGATCTAAAAACTATCATACAATGGGCGGAACAATTCAAAAAATTAGGCATACGAGCAAATGCCGATACTCCTGAAGCCGCAAAACTAGCAAGAAGTTATGGTGCAAAAGGAATAGGTCTTTGTAGAACTGAAAGAATGTTCAATGCACGTGACAGATTAGGGCTTTTTGTTGATATGATAATGGCACGCAGTGTGGAAGAAAGAAAACAAGTATTAGAAAAATTACTGGTTTTGCAGAAAAATGATTTCAAAGAAATACTCAAGGTTATGGAGGGGCATAAAGTTACAATCAGACTACTAGACCCACCACTGCATGAATTCTTGCCCAATGTTGAAGAACTTATTACTAAAGTACATAAACTAGAAAATCAAAACACACTAGAAGAACTAGAAAAAACAAAAACAATCCTTTCACGTGCAAGAGAATTGGCTGAGATAAATCCCATGATGGGACACCGTGGAGTTAGAGTAGGAATAACATTTCCAGAAATTTATGAAATGCAGGTGAGAGCAATTTGTGAAGCTGCAGGTGAGTTATCCAAAGAAAAAGTTGATGCACGTGCACAAATAATGGTACCTCAAGTAGGAAGCATTGATGAACTCAATCAAATTAAACAAATTTATGATACGATAAAATCATCTGTTGAATCAAAGTTGGGGCTAAAATTAAAAATTAATTTTGGTACAATGCTCGAGGTGGTAAGATCGTGTCTTACTGGAGACGATCTTGCTAAAACAGCGGAGTTTTTTAGTTTTGGTACCAATGACCTAACGCAAGCAGTGTTTAGCTTTAGTAGAGAAGACGCAGAAGGAAAATTCTTACCTGAGTATTTGGAAAAAGAGATTCTTCAAGAAAATCCATTCCAGTCTGTCGATGTGAAAGGAGTGGGAAGTCTAATGGAAATTGCAATAGCAAAAGGGAGGAAGACCAGACCAGGCATGGAGATAGGAATTTGTGGGGAGCATGGCGGAGATCCTAAATCCATATCATTCTTCCATAAAGCTGGTTTGAACTATGTAAGTGCGTCTTCACACAGAATCCCAATAGCAATTCTTGCTGCAGCTCAAATTGCACTTGCGGATGTACCAAAAAGAAAAATCAGGATAAAAAAGAAATCAAAAAGAAGATAGTTTCAATCATTCTAATAGTTTAGCCGAGGCAAAATGAACATGAAAAGGTTGACAGTAAATCACTACAGTATTATAAACATCAGTGTTTATTCCGCTTAGTTCATAATTTTGTGATCCCTTGTTTCCCTTTAGTTTTCCAAGATCGATTCCTGTATCAACATCACCATTTTTTGTCATGTATACGTGAAGATCGGGACCATTGGTAACTTCAAAATCTTCAAATCTGAGAAATGATACGTCGCCTACTGTAATCACTTCAGCCCTTCCTGTTGCTTGATGTCCTTTTAGTCCTTGAAAAGATCCAAGTTTAGAAAATTTTGGAGTCTCTTTTGAATCAGGTGCTATCTTTGATATCATCTCTTGCATATTTTCTGAAACATTAGTGGTGAATTTTTTTGCTTCATCCATTATCAAATCTATAGTATCCTGCGGCATCTTTTTTACAAGTTCATTTCTTTGTTCATCCACCATGTTGACAAATTTTTCATATGTTAGATCTTCCTGAATTTCTTGTAAGGCTTTGGGCAATGGTTCATCAATTACTCTATCATAAAAAAGAGGACCTGCAAGATAATATAGTCCAACAGCAGCAACACCAATAATAACTGCGATTGTGATGCCCTTTAACATATTCTCAATATGAAAATCACACTATTAAGGATTGAAGAAAACTGAAATATCTTGTTAAGGGTATATCATTTTGAAGTGTTACCACGATTAGATTCAATAAAACCTGCCAGATTAAAGATTGGCTTAACACAGCACAAACTTGCCTCATTAACAGGAGTTAGCACGTCGATGATAAATCAAATAGAATCTGGAAGATGCCAACCAAGCTATGCCACAGCAAAGAAAATCTTCGAGGTGCTTGGTTCACTGGAAAATCAATCCTCGATGAAAGCGGGAGACATATGCAGTAAAGAAATTACAAAACTAAGAACAAACGATTCGCTGCATGACGCTATAAAAAAGATGCAAGAACATTCAATTAGTCAGATTCCTGTTTTCGATGGAACTGATGTTGTTGGTTTGATAAGTGAAGATGGGTTAGTCAAACATGTGTTAGATAGTGATGAAAACCAGCGAAAAAAAATAAGATTATCCGAAGTTATGGAACCGCGTCCTCCTATCGTAGAATACAATACTCCCGCAAAGACTTTAGTTCCACTTGTCAGATTTTCAAAATGCATTCTGGTTTCAAAACATAGTAAGATAATTGGAATAATTACTACCTCTGACACTCTAAAAATGATGGAATAGATCTAGTATTTTGGATGTGAACAGAGTTCTGCAAGTACTCCATGCAATGATTTTGGGTGAATAAAAGTTATTTTCGTTCCTTCTGAACCTGGTCTTATTTTACCAAGAAATTGGATTCCACACCCTTCCATGCGCTCATATTCTTTTTCAATTTCGTCTGTTGCAAGTGCCATGTGATGAAGCCCTTCACCCTTTTTTTCTAGAAATTTCTTAATAGGACTGTCATCACGAGTAGGTTGCATTAGCTCAATTCTTCCATTTTCTAATCGAAGAATGGCAAGTTTAACACCCTCTGATTCGACTGTTTCATAAATGACTTCCTTTACTCCAAGAGCTTGTTGATATTGTCTTGCAGCATCCTCCACATTGTTTACAGCAATTGCAATATGATCTATTTTCATTTTAGAACATTTCCTTTGGACGGTAAATCCCAAAAACTTCTCTGAAATTATTACTTATTTCACCAAGTGTGGCATATCCTTTTACTGCATCAATAATGTATGGCATCAGGTTTTCATCTTTTTCTGATGCACCTTTCATTTTTGAAAGGAGGTTTTCAGTTTTTTTGTTGTCACGAGTGCTTCTTAATTCTTTGAGATTGTTGGCTTGCTGCGTCTCTATTGAATTGTCTATTTTCATCAGTTCCTGTTTTGTTTCTTTTACATCCGTAAACTTGTTAACACCCACAATGATTCTTTCACCGCTATCGATCTCTTTCTTCAGGCGATACGCATTTTGCCGGATTTCAGATTGGAAGAACCCACGCTCTATTCCAACTAGTGAACCACCCATTCTGTCTATTTTCTTGAGATACTTGTTAACCTCGTCTTCAATTCTATCACAAAGGGATTCTACATAGTAAGAACCTCCCAGTGGATCCACAGTTTTAGTAACCCCACTCTCATGTGCAACAATCTGTTGTGTTCTTAGCGCTATCTTTACGGCAGCTTCTGTAGGAAGCGCTAGTGCTTCATCCTTTGAATTCGTATGTAGTGACTGTGCCCCTCCAAGCACCGCTGCCATAGATTGTATAGCGACTCTTACGATGTTATTATCAGGTTGCTGTGCAGTAAGAGATTCTCCGCTGGTTTGTACATGGAATCTTAGATGCATAGATTTAGGATCGCGCGCATGAAATCTCTCTTTAATTATTTTAGCGTATATCCTTCTAGCTACTCTGAATTTGGCTACCTCCTCAAGAAATTCGTTTGTGCAACAGAAAAAGAATGACAGTCTAGGTGCAAATTCATCTATTTTCAGACCACGGTCAATACAGGTTTCAATGTATTCTATCGCATTTGCAATTGTAAAGGCAACTTCTTGTATTGCATTACAACCAGCTTCGCGCATATGATATCCAGATATTGATATAGGATACCATTGTGGAACTTTTTTTGAACAATATTCTATCATATCACCAATTAATCGCATTGATGGTTTTGGTGGATAGATGTAGGTATTTCTTGCAATGTACTCTTTTAGAATATCATTTTGCGTGGTTCCTCTCAACGCATTGCTTGGTACGCCTTGCGATTCTCCAACTGCAATGTATAATGAAAGTAAGGTCGAAGCTGTAGAGTTTATTGTCATAGATGTACTTACCTTATCAAGAGGAATTCCGTTAAAGCAAGACATCATGTCTTTAAGTGAAGTGATAGAGACTCCAACTTTTCCTACCTCGCCTTCAGCATGTGGATCATCTGCATCATATCCGATTTGTGTTGGAAGATCAAAAGCCATGCTAAGACCTGTTTGACCTCTTTCTAACAAAAACTTGAATCTCTCATTTGTCTTGTCTGCAGTAGCAAATCCAGTATATTGCCTCATAGTCCACAATCTATCACGATACATTCCAGGATGCACCCCACGAGTAAATGGATACTTCCCTGGTTCCTCATCCTTGTTTCTTGGTTTTATTTTAGAATTGTATACACGTTTAACGGGAATTTGTGAATCAGTTTTTTCTGCTTTCATATTATCACTTGATGGACTTTGATATTTTTTCTGCGGCCTCGAAAGGATCAAGTGTTTTTGATTGCACTTTTTTTAAATATTTATCATAGGTAGGACTATTAGCAAGCATCCGGTCAACTTTGGTTTTAACATTATTTAAAACAATGTCTCTTAGTTCTATTTCAAGCCTAGATTTTTCTTCAGTGTTTTTTATTTTCTTTTTTATAAATATAAGCTCCTTTAATTTTTTTGCAAACTCTACTATTCCTTTGTTTGATTTTGTGGAAGTCATCATTATTGGAGGGTTCTTTTCTGTCATTCCTATAAAGTCTCTTACTGCATCATACAGCTGACTTGCTCCGGTAAGATCACTTTTGTTCACAAGATAAATATCTCCAATTTCTGTGAGTCCTGCTTTTATTGTTTGTATGTTGTCACCTGTATTTGGATTAAAAACAACTACAGTGATATCTGCAATTTTTGAAATTTCCACTTCAGTCTGACCTGCTCCGACACTTTCAATAATAATCGTATCAAATCCTGCATATTCTAATATTCTGATACTGTTTCGTACAGCACGCGAGATGGCACCTGTTGCGCCTCTTGATGCCATGCTTCTGATATAAGTCCCTGAATCAGTTGATTCTGACATTCTAACCCTGTCACCTAGTATAGCCCCACCTGTGATGTGGCTTGTAGGATCTATTGCAAGAACGGCCGTCTTGTAACCAAGTTTTTTTAATTCAAGGGCTGTCTTATCTATCAGAGAGCTTTTGCCAGCACCTGCGGGTCCTGTTATTCCTATAACAATTGATTTTCCAGAATTTTTGAATATCTTTTTTATTAACGGACGTGCCTCTTTTTCATTGTTTTCTATGATTGATATTGCCCTTGCAATAGCATGCCTTTTACCATGTTTCAATTCACTTATGATATTCATATAGAGAGAATAACTCTTCTATCCACAATAAAATCTTCTTGTTTTTGACATTACCATTTTATTCCAACAAAGATTTTAAAACCCAAAAACCAGTTTTAATAACATGTCACAAAAGAGTGCTACCAGAAGAATAAAAATTCTCGTTGCAAAACTTGGCCTTGATGGTCATGACCGGGGAGCATTGGTATTATGCCGTGCATTCAGAGATGCAGGAATGGAGGTAATCTATTCGGGTCTTTTTGCTACTCCAGAAAGAATTTCTAAGATAGTTGAAGATGAAGATGTAGACGCAGTAGCACTAAGTCTTTTAAATGGAGCTCACCTTACATTGTTTCCAAGAGTTGTCAAGACGTTAAAAGAAAAGGGAATTAGAGATGTGTTAGTTGTTGGAGGAGGAGTCATTCCTGAGGACGATAAACCCGAACTTGAGAAAGCCGGAGTCTCGGGAAATTTTGGTCCAGGAACTCCGCTAACTACAATAATTGAACACATCACATCTGGTGTTTCAAAACTTAGAAAAATTTAATTATTCTTTAGAATCAGGCCACATCATCTGTCGCATTTTTTTTCCAACTTGTTCTATTTGATGTGTTTCTATCTGTCTCATGTATCGGTCAAATGCATTTTTTCCATTTTTCTGATAGTCACTTATCCATTCTTGATTAAATGTTCCATCTTGAATCATTTTTAGAACCTTTTTCATTTTTTCCTTGACTTCTTTATCAATCACCATAGGTCCTCTGGTGAGACCCCCATATCGTGCCGTCTCGCTGACTCTGCGCCACATACCATTAATTCCGTACCTTTGTATCATGTCAACAATTAGTTTCAATTCGTGTAAGACCTCAAAGTATGCGATTTCTGGTTGGTAACCTGCTTCTACTAGTGTATCAAATGCATTCATTATCATTGATGCACATCCTCCACAAAGATCTGCTTGCTCGCCAAACCAGTCAGTTTCTACTTCTTCTTGAAATGTTGTTTGGATGATTCCTGCCCTTGTGCTTCCAATGCCTTTCGCGATTCCCAGTGTCCTGTCCCATGCTTTTTTTGTATAATCTTGATAAACGGCAACAATAGATGGCGTACCAAATCCTTCAAGATATGTTTCTCTAACTTTGGATCCTGGACCTTTTGGTGCCACCATTATGATATCTATATTTTTTGGAGCCTTTATCCACTCCCAGTGGATCGCGGCACCATGGGAAAACGACAATGCTTTTCCTTCACCAAGGTTTGGTTCAATTTCTTCTCGGTAAATCTTTGCCTGAAGCATATCTGGTACCAAAACATGTATGATGTCAGCAGTTTTGCAAGCATCAGAAATCTTCATTACTTTGTGACCGTCTGATTGGGCCTTTTTCCAACTTCCACCGCCTTCCTTTAATCCTATAATGACTTTCAAACCAGAATCCCTTAGGTTATTTGATTGCGCATTGCCTTGAATACCATAACCAAGTATTGCAATCGTTTGGTTTTTGATAGGATCCAAGCTGACCTGATCGTCTTTCCAAGTTTTAGCCATACGAGGGGGACAATTTAATGCAAATATAATCTTTCGATAGCTAGATTTTCAGTACTTTTCCGCATTTAATACACTTGACTATTGTTTCTTCTGCTTTTAGTCTTTCAAACTTTCTTGATCCACATGATGGACAGATAGGACATGCATGCAGTTTCTTCAATTTTAGGCACCAAGCTTTGTTTTGTGTGACTTGATCTCACTTTCTTCTACTTTTTTAAACAGTGGAGACACTAAACCAAGTTTATGGTTTGGTTCAATTCCGAAATCTGAGATTGAGCTCCACTTTTGTTCATCTATTTTTTCTTTCAAGTTAAGTTGATCCCATATTTTTTGAGCAGATTCTGGCAAAAATGGACATATTACTATTGCCAAGCTGCGTACGGCATTTACAGAAAGATAGGCACAATTTTCAGTACCTTTTCCTTTTTTCCATGGTTCTTTGTGTTGGAAATATTGGTTAAAACTTGCTGAAAATTCAAGGATTTTTTTTAGAGATCTGTCTATATGGTTTTGATCTAATAATTCTCCTACTGAATTTGACAATGTTTTGATCTTTGCTTCTAATTCTTTGTCAACTGAATCAAAATCGTCTGTGGATGGAACAATTCCCTCAAAGCTTTTCTGAGTAAACCCCAATGCACGATTTACAAAGTTTCCCAAATTTCCAATAAGCTCTGAATTTATTCTCATTGCAAACTCATCCCAATCGAAATTAAGATCATCTTGACTGTATGGCGTAATTAAAGCAAGATAAAATCTCAGATAATCAGCAGGATAGAGGTTAAGAAAATCTTTTAGACCAATATACCAATTTCTGCTCTTTGAAATCTTTTTTGATTGTAACATGAGGTGTCCACGAGTTGGAATATAATCAGGAAGTTTGTACTCTTTTTCGATTCCAATTCTCATAGCAGGTAGAAACAGATAATGATGGTATACAATGTCTTTTCCAATAAAATGATAAATGTCTGCCAAATTCCAAAATGCTTTACCATCCATTCCCTTATCATTTAAGAATTTGATTGCAGAAGAAATGTATGCCAAATGGTTGTCAAACCAACCATAAAATACTTGGTTATTTGCTGCTTCAAGTGGTATTGGTACCCCCCATGTAATGTCTCTTGTAATGTCCCAATCTACAAGACCGTCTTCAATCCAATTTTGAACATATTTTTTGACGTCTTTTTGCAGGTGTGAGTTTTGTTCAAGCCACTCATTTAGGCTTGTAACAAAGTTTCTTAATTTGAAAAAATAGTGCTTTGTGCTTTTTTTTATAGGTGGATTTTTGCACATTGAACATCTAGGATTATCAATTTCTTCAGGCACTCTGCCACATTTTTCGCACAAATCAGAGTACTGATCTTCGGCTTTACAATAAGGACATGTTCCTATTACATACCTGTCTGGAAGAAATTTGTTATCAAATTTACAATAAAACTGGACAATTTCTTTTTCGTAAATATGATTATTTTTGTGAAGTTTTCTGAATACTTCTTGAACAAATTCTTTGTTTTCGGGTGAACTGGTTCTATAAAAAAAATCAAATTTTATTCCAAAAGCAGTGAAGTCATCATAATCTCGCTTATTCCAAAATTTTACATACTCTTCTGGACTTTTTTTCTCTCTTTCTGCTTGCAATAGAATCGGAGTTCCAAAATCGTCTGATGCACATATATAATACGCTTCAACTCCCTTGAGTTTTAGATATCTTGTCGTTATATCAGCAGGAAGGTATGTCGATGCAACATGACCAAGATGAATTTCACCATTGGCATAAGGTAATGCGCTTGTAATGATTGCCTTGTCATTCATTAGTTGAGTAAACCGCGGGACGAATTTAAGCTATCCCCAGCTATGCGCGTATTTTATCTGAGATGATGTAGGTTTATCAATTTTGACCTCCATCGCCTTGAGCGCATCAACTGCAATTTGTCTGTCAATCTCGGATGGCACAGTTATCACTTTTTTTCCTATCTTTTTGTAATTCTTTGCGATATATATCATAGAAAGTAGTTGATTTGAAAACGATTGTGCCATTACTTCAGGTGGATGTCCTTCTGCAGCAACAAGATTTGCAATCCTCCCCTTTCCAATTAGATAAATACGTTTTCCATTTTTAAGTAAGCATTCATCTAGACTCGGTCTTACTTCTCTTATTGTTTTTGATTCATTAAGTAAGAACTTGGCATCGACTTCAACATCAAAGTGACCTACATTACCCAAAATTGCCCCATCCTTCATCTTCATAATGTGTTCTTTTCTTATCACCCCAGTCTGACCTGTAGCCGTAATGAAAAAATCTCCGATTTTTGCTGCATCTTCCATTGGCAAAACTTCATAGCCATCCATGTGTGCTTCTAAGGCGCGAACTGGATCTACTTCAGTGACATAGACTTTGGCACCCATTCCTTTCATTCTTGTTGCTACACCTCTTCCTACCCATCCATACCCAGCAACTACAACACGTTTGCTGGCAACTAGAAGATTCATAGATCTAAGAAAACCATCTATCGTGCTCTGGCCAGTTCCATATCTATTATCAAACATATGTTTTGTGTATGCATCATTTACTGCAATTACAGGATATCGAAGCTTTTTCTGTTTTGCCAATACTTTTAACCTGATCACTCCTGTTGTCGTCTCTTCTGTTCCGCCCAAAATTTTCAAGGATGAAAATTTTTTGTCATTGTGAACTTTGCTGTGACAGTCAGAACCATCATCAGTCACAATTTGTGGTTTGTGACTAAGCATTTTTTCGATGCACCAGTCATATTCTTTTGACGTCTGTCCTGCCCATGCATAAATGTCTATATCATTAGAGGCAAGAAATGCAGAAATATCATTTTGTGTAGAAAGTGGATTTGCTGCGCACACACTTACTTTGGCACCTAATGCTTTTGCGCCCATTATCAGAACTGATGTCTCCTTAGTAATGTGCAAACATATTCCTATTCGAATATCTCTTAGCGGTTTTGATTTTTTCAAACGGTTAATAGTATTTGTGAGAATTTTCATGTGATCTTTTGCCCACTCGTAAGATAGTTTGCCTTTTTCAGCAAGACGTGGATCTTTTATTTTGCTCATGGATGGTCTCAATTTGAAGAAGTATAAAATACTATCAAATGAAAATGTAAATATTGACCAAGGAATGGTCTGTGAAACATGGTCTGGAAAAAAATTGCGGAAAAAAATGAAGTGCCAGAAGGAGAAGGAAAGGAGTTTATCGTAGATGGAAAACATATTGCCATCTTTAACCAAAATGGATACCACGGTTTAGATTCGATATGCGTCCACCAGGATGGCTCAATTGCGGCTGGCAAGTTGGAAGGAGACATAGTAGAATGTCCATTACACTTTTGGCATTACAACATCAAGACGGGAGAATTATTAGACTACATAAAAGGAGTAAATTTACAAACCTACAGAGTAGAATTAAAAAATGATGGCATTTATGTGGATGTCTGAAGGTTTAATTCCATAAAACCAGCTTGAAGAATTATTGAATAAGGCCCTTCTTCAGGAAATTATCAAAAAAGACTACCAAACAATTCAGAACAAAATCGTAAGATTTCTCGAAAATGAAGTTTCAGAAAGACAATCATCAGGCTTTATTTTCGGGCTCAGTGGCGGGATCGATTCAGCAGTCATTGCTTCATTATGTGCAGTATCATTAAAAGAAAAATCTCTTGCACTTCTCATGCCAGATTCCAAAGTCACACCACAAACTGATGCCGAAGACGCCCTCAAGATTATAGACAGGTTTGGATTTGACTACAAATTAATCGATATTAATCTTATACATTCAGAATATTCGAAATACGTTGAACCAAATTCTCTAGCACTTGGAAACCTTAGAGCTAGGATAAGATCAAATATTTTATATTATTACGCAAATTCTAAAAACTTGCTTGTACTTGGCTCAAGCGATAAAAGCGAATATTTGATTGGATATTTTACAAAGTTTGGAGACGGGGCGTCTGATCTTTTACCCATAGTTTCATTGTACAAAACACAGATACGCGAATTTGGAAAATTTCTTGGATTGCCAGACTCAATAATATCAAAGAAGAGCAGTCCAAATCTTTGGCAGGGTCACACAGCTGAAGATGAAATAGGATTTAGTTACGAAGAAATTGATCTAGTTCTTTATTGCATGACAGAGAAGAATCTTTCATTACAGGAAACCGCAGATCTTGCGCAGGTTGATCTCTCAATTGTTGATAAAATCCACAAATTATACAAAAAAAGCGAACACAAGCGAATAACTGCCACATGTTGCCAGTTATAAGAAACGGTGTAAATTTTGAAGATTTTTGATACTTTAACAGAAACAGAGAAGGAAATTGATACGACTGGAATCATTAGGATTTATGTTTGTGGGGTAACCGTGTATGATGAGAGTCACATAGGACATGCAAGGACAATAATCTTGTTTGACACTCTTAGAAGATTTCTAGAATCGCAAGGTAGAAAAATACAATTCATTCAGAATTTTACAGATGTAGATGACAAGATAATAAACCGTGCAAAGCAGGAAAATCTAAGTGCCAATGATATCAGTTCAAGATACATATCACGTTATTTTGATGATTTTGATAAACTAAACATCAAACGTGCTGACGTACATCCAAAGGCTACGGAACATATACAGGAAATGATCAATTTGATAAAAGACCTTATTGACAAAGGTTTTGCATATATTTCAAAAAATGGGATCTATTTTTCCGTAGTAAAGTTCAAAAACTATGGCAAACTTTCTAGAAAAAAAATTGATGATTTGTTATCGGGTGCAAGAATTGAGATAGATGAAACCAAAAATGATCCTCTTGACTTTGCATTATGGAAGTTTACAAATGAAGAACCAAAATGGCCTAGCCCATGGGGTGAAGGACGTCCTGGTTGGCACATTGAATGCTCAGCGATGAGTTTGAAGTATCTTGGTGAAAACTTTGAGATCCATGGCGGTGGCAGAGACTTGATTTTTCCTCATCATGAAAATGAAATTGCCCAATCCGAATCACACACAGGAAAACAATTTGCAAAGATTTGGATGCATGCTGGGATGATGACAATAAACGGAGAAAAGATGTCAAAATCCTTGGGGAATATAAAATCTGTAAAATATGTCCTTGAACATTGGGGACCAAACATAATCAGACTTTTTTGTCTATCTGGTCACTATTCAAAACCAATTGATTATTCTGAAGAGCTTCTCAGGGAGACCATTGTGAAATGGCGTCAAGTAGAAAACTGCTATTTTGAATTGATTTTAACCGATAATCATGGTCCTATTGACGAGATACAGAAGACAATGTCAGAAGCAAAAAAAGAGTTTGATGAAGGATTAGAATCAGATTTTAATACTCCATTGGCATTAGGTGCATTTTTCAAACTTGTGAAAGAAATAAACAGGATTGCAGCAGCAGACCTACTCACACAATCAATCTCAAAAATCGCGTTACCAGAACTTGAAAGAATGCTTGAGATATTTGGCCTAAAGATTTCTAAAATAACTGAAGAAGAAAAATCAACCATAAATGAGTTAATAAGGAAACGCAATATGTTCAGAGATCAAAAACAGTACAAAGAATCAGACAAGATAAGAACACAGATCTCAGATATGGGAATAACGTTAATTGATCATAAACATAAAACGCTTTGGATGAAACAAGAAAAGATTGGAATAGACAATTAAGATTTTTTTGTTACCGCACTAATTACCGATATTACATCTCTGTCTCGCAACTGATAACTTGGAGGCAATCTCACTCCATATCGTAAATCTTTGGCGTATAGAAGACCTTTTGTCAAATCGGTGTGTATTTCCTTTGCCAGATCTTCCACCGTAGAGCCGTCCTTCATTAAAATGAGATCAGGCAACACTCTTCCTTTTTTATCACAAAGTTTTTCTGGCACTGCAATAGGATAAATTGAATTCATTTTTAATAATTTGAAAACTGTTACGTTGATTGCAAACTGCACACCTGTTCGCATGTATTCACCAAGAATGTCCTTTGTGATAAAATCCAAAGCGTCAGTTTGCTTTTTATTTAGTTTATCCTTTTGCAGTATCTCAAATTGTTCAGAACCTGGCACATATTTTATCAGACCAGCGTGTTCTGCCCTTCGTAGAGATAGCTCGCTGTCTGCGCTAGCTGGTACAGTTATAGTATCAAAATATTTTTCTCTCAAACGATCAAAGTTCTTGTCTGCGCCTGGCAAGTCGATCTTATTTGCAACTATGAGTGTAGGTTTTGAGATATGCCTTAGGTATGAGGAAAATTTTTTGCTGTCATGCATATCAAAGTTGTCAAAGTGTTTGTCTTCCAAATTGGTAACCTTGAGTGCTTCTTTTACATGTGATTCTTTTACCCCTATTCCTCTAAACACATCTGTTAGGGCCACAAGTTGCTCTGTATCAGAATTAATTAGTTTTGAAATTTTATCCCTGTTTCCTTCCAAGAGTTTTAGGTACCACATCATTAGCTCTTCTTCGATATCAGCTACATCAGAAATTGGATCACCGTTGCCTACATCCGTAATTTTTCCTGATGAATCAACACTTCCAGAAACATCAACTACATGCAGTAATGCATCAGATTGAGTTGCAATTGAAAGAAATTGGTTTCCAAGTCCCTTGCCTGCCCATGCATCTTTTATCAATCCTGGAAGATCAATTAGTTCAATTGGGATGAATCTCCAGCCATCGCTACACTTTGAATTCTGTGGTTGATCTTGAACATTAAATTCTGTGTGAACACATGGGGTGATAGCATTAGCCTTTGCTCTTTCGGGTTTTTTTGTTGTAAAAGGATAAGTGGAGATTTCTGATTGAGAAAGTGTTGCGGCATTAAAGAAGGTGGTCTTGCCAGTGTTTGTCTTACCAATCAGACCAATCTTTATTGGCATGAACTAATTTTAGAATTTGAATATTTATCTCTGCCGAAGGAATTCAGCAATGGTTCTGTTTTTCTTTGAGCTTAATACTTGTGTTTTTGAGCTCTTCTATGCACCATGATATTTCGTCAAGATCCTCCTTAGTCAGATTTTCGTTCCACTTTTCTAGGGCAAGTTTTGAAATTTGTGATGCATTGTATACTAGATTCCAATAGGGGTGATGTTCAGCAACTGTATAAGCTAACTCAACTACTTCTTCCAATCCGATTTTGGCACAAGCTAAAGAGTCGGCATTCTCACCGTATATTCTGATTACATTAGAATCCAAATCTGATTGGATTTTTAGTCTGTTTGTTTCTTCGAATGATTTTGCGAGTTCTACAAGAGATCTGTAAAATTCTGTGAATGAATCGTTTGTCATTCTAAAATAATCTCTCGTGCTCAGCCAGCATGCATCTATTGAAGACCACTTCAATGCCTGCGTTGCAAGCAATATCTTCAGCTTCTTTATTATGAATTCCTTCTTGTAACCAAATCACTTTGGGTTTTTTCTTTATTGCTTCTTTAACTAAATCTAGTACTTGATCAGAAGGTCTAAAAACGTCCACAATATCTATTGGTTCGTCAACTTCATTAATTTCACGATAGCACTTTCTGCCTAAAATTTCATCTGCCGTGGGATTTACTGGTATGATGTTATAACCTTGATCTACAAGATATTTTGGTACAAAATGTGCGGCCTTTTCTGGATGCTTTGACATACCAATTACTGCAATATTTTTTAATAAATAGAAATTTCTTATTTGGTCGTCAGTATGCGAATCTATTTCCACACAATGTCTATATAGATTGGGTTAATATTCTGTTTTGCAAACAGTTTATAGGAAGATTTTAGAAATCTACAATATGGAATCTGAATCAGATCCTAAAGATGTAATAATTCTAGAAGCAATCAACAGAGGAAATAATAAGTTTGACAAGATACAAAGATCCACAAAAATCGAAGGCAAAGAATTAAACGAGATACTTGAGACTCTTGATAAAAAGGGACTAATCAGAGTAATAGAAAAAAAAGGATTTTTTAGCACAAAGAAAGAGATTATCTTAACAGAAAAAGGCCAACGAGAATTACAAGAAAGGAAATTCGAACTACAAAAAAACTGGGACCAAATGGTCACAATGTGGAAGGGTGGAGACAAACAAAAATTGCAACAATACATGGACAATAACAAATCGATTCTGCCATCATTGATGTTTTTGGGCATTTTGGACATAATCATGTTTTCAACCATGATGAGTTTCATGGGAATGGCAATGTCCAGCTATATTCCAACAGAGCAGATGCCAGCTCAAACAGACAGTGGTGCTGATGCCTCATCAGATGCCAGTGATGGAGGTTCTGATGTCGGCGGCGGCGGAGATTTTGACATAGATATTGGATTTTAACCGATAAAAAATTCTAATCACGTAATATTTCATGAATAATTACGTTTTTAACTAATTTACAAAGTGTTCAATCTATGACTGCAAAAATTGGAGAGAAAGCACCTAATTTAAAAATCTCAAAATGGGTTCAAGGACTACATACAAATATCGATAAAGAAAAAGACAATGTAATCCTAGTTGAGGTTTTTCAAGTAAATTGTCCAGGCTGTTTCTTGTACGGAATTCCTGAAGCAATAGAAATCTATAACAAGTATCGTAAAGATGGCCTTACTGTCCTTGGTGTAGCAACTGCCTTTGAAGATTTTGACAAAAACACATTGGAAAATTTAGAACTTTTACTCTCTACTGGGGAAACGATAGGCGATACGCTAAAGGCACTTGGGCAGTACAAACAGCTTAATGGAACAAAGCTGTTGTACAAGATTCCTTTCCCCGTAGCAATGGATTCTTTGAAAAAGGGCTCGCAAAACATTAGTAACGAAGACATAATGGGAGTCATCAATGCAAATATTCCAGATTTTGATTCGTATAACTCGGAACAAAAAACAGAATTAATTGAACGCGTGAAACAATATTTGAAATCGAAAGAATTTTCTGCCGAAACTTTTGAAGAATATACCTTAAGGGGAACACCTTCCTCCATTCTCATAGACAAGAAAGGTATTCTACGTGATGTTTCGTTTGGCCAAAATGGGCTCCTTGAAAGTAGAATACAGAATTTATTAAATGAGTAATATAGAATTTATTCGTGTATACATCTTATGACAACAGCTCTCTTGTTAAGATAATCACTCTTCTCAAGTCTCACAAATCAGACTATTTATCGGGGCAAGACATAAGCGAATCTTTGAAACTTAGCCGTGCAGCGGTGTGGAAACATATCAAAAAGCTTCAATTACTTGGATACAAGATCGATTCCAGACCCAAGATTGGATATAGATTGACAGAAACAACAGAGTTGCTCTTACCATGGGAAATAAGAGACGGATTAGAAACAAGACTTTTGGGAAAAAGAGTCTATTACTTTGATACAATCAATTCAACACAAAATTTTGCAGCAGAGATAGCATCAAAGCCTCAAGAAAATGGGACTTTAGTAATTGCCCAAAAACAAACCCAAGGCAGAGGTAGATTAAGTAGGAAATGGACGTCTCCAGAAGGTGGCATATGGATGTCATTAATTTTACATCCAGAATTTGATGTTTCTGTATCTACATTTTTTCCTATAATATCATCACTTGCACTTGCAGTCTCAATTGAGAAGGTTTTGAAAATCAAACCGCAGATAAAATGGCCAAATGATCTGACCATCAATAACAAAAAGGTAGCAGGAATCCTAATTGACGTATCTATAGAGTCAGGGAACATAGGATATCTTATTTTAGGCGTAGGAATCAATTTCAAAATCGATGTATTAGAAATCGAAAAGAACATCAAAAATACAGGAAACTATTACGGTGTAGCTTCTCTTGTCAATGAAAAAAATAAAGCTAATCCTGTCAAATTAGTGCAGACATTTCTATCAGAGATTGAAAGATTGTACACTTTGTTCTTAGATGGGAGTTCTGAACATATTGCAAAACAATGGACAAGTAGATCATCCACTATTGGAAAGACAATAATGGTCACATCTCAGCACGGACCCATCAAAGGAAAAGCTATCAAAATTGACAAGGAAGGAGCTCTTGTGATATCAAGCAAAGGAAGAAATCAGCGTGTTCTTGTAGGCGACGTAAGTTGAGCATCTGTTGGGCAAATACTGAGGATTTTGATGAATCTGATATAGTTATCCTAGGTATTCCTGATGAATCAAAATCTCATGCTCTCAGAAAAGGAGCATCGGAAGCACCAGACAAGATTCGAGAGATATCCTCAACAAGGGACAGATACTTTAGAAATGGCACTATTTCAACAGGAATCCCGTATGGAGGAATAAGAAAAAAGGTGTTTGACTATGGAAACGTTTCAAGGAACCAAATTGCTGAAGTGATAAACAAAATAGTTTCAAAATCCAAAATTCCAATTGCTATTGGGGGGGATCATTCCATTACTGTTGAAATAATAAAATCCATTTCCAAAGCGCATGGATCCTTGTCTTTAGTATATTTTGATGCTCATCCAGACCTTATCAGTTCGACCAGAAACTATTATGGCTCAGTTTTTTTTGATGTGCTACCCTTCATAGATTTGAAATCAAGTATACAGATAGGAATTAGAACCCCAGAGCAAGAAGAAATCGATAATATAAAAAAATACAATCTTTCAGTAATTACTCCGTTTGATATATTAAAAATTGGCTTGTTAGAAACCGAGAAAAAGATATTGGAGAAAGTAGGAAAAAAGGTATATGTTTCGTTTGATATGGATGCTATTGACCCAGCGTTTGCTCCGGGAGTATCGGCTCCTGTCCCGATCGGATTGCGAAATAGTGAAGCTGTCTATTTGTTAAAATCACTGGCACATAGAGGAATCACAGGAATGGATTTAATGGAGGTTTGCCCTGAGTATGATATTAAGGATAGAACCTCACATCTGGCATCAAGAATGATTGGTGAAGTGGTCTCATCTTCATAAAAGTTGCAAAAAATGATTTTAGTTTTTACAATATGCTTTTAACTGGGCCATTTTGCTAAATTGCTGATGTTCTCACATTTTACGATAAAAGATGCTAATGAGATACTGCCAGCCGTGATTAAGAAATTCAAGGATATAGTAAACCTCAAGGATCAGGCACTACTAATCCAAAGTGAGTTGGAAACAAACCCAAAATACATGTCAAACTTTAAAGATTATGTAATTAAGAAACAGGAACTTAATACAGTGATGTCAAATTTTTACAAAGCCATTGAAGATTTAGAAAGCACCGGAGTCTTGATAAAAAGTATAGAAGAGGGTTTGTTAGATTTTCCATCAATCAGATTCAATGAAGAGATATTTCTTTGCTGGAAAAAAGGTGAAACCGAGATAAAATTCTGGCATGGAAAAGAAGAAGGTTTCATGGGAAGAAAACCTCTTAGTGTAAGTGACGAGTCTTTAGTGTGATGCTGTCTGCTTGGCTTAGAGTGATTAGGATCAGATTTCTACTTTCATCAGTAATTGCAGTGGCTCTTGGTCTTGCCATAAATTGGTGGCAACATCAGACAATTGATGTCATCAGTGCAGCTCTAACGCTTGTGGGCGTAATTGCATTACATGCAAGTGTTGATCTGCTCAATGATTATTGGGATTTTAAACGTAATATAGATACAAAGACAACAAAAACAAAGTTTAGTGGTGGCACTGGTATTTTGCCAGAAGGTCTGCTAAAGCCAAAAGACGTATACCGAGCTGGAGTGGTTGCCCTAATTTTTGGTGCTGCCATAGGAGGCTATTTCATTTTTGTAAATGGAACAACTATTGCAGTCATACTTGCCTTTGCGGTTGTCTCAATTTACTTTTATTCTACTCGTATAGTTGACTCTGGTTTGGGCGAAGTGTTTGTCACAATAAAGGGAACTATGATTGTACTTGGAACATATTTTGTGCAATCACCTGAAATTGTAAGAGAATCAATCCTTGGAGGCATTGTTTTGGGAGTTTTATCTTCAATGGTGCTTTTCGTAAATTCATTTCCTGATTTTGATGCTGACAAATCCAGCGGTAGAAGAACTCTTGTCATCTTACTTGGAAAAAAAAGAGCTTCAAGTATTATCTGGATCTTTCCTTCGATAGCATATGGCGTAATCATAACAGGCATTATTTCTCATAGTTTGCCAATTTTTTCTTTGATCACATTATGCACGATTCCACTTTTAATAAAATCAGGACTGCAATTAAAACAAAATTTTGATAATATAGAAAAAATGGTTCCCGTAATGAGGTCATTTGTATTGTATAGTAGAATAACTGGAGTTTTACTAGTGTTGAGTTTTCTTTTTGGTATTACACAGTACAATTAAATCGAGTAAATAAAAAATCACATCATGATTTCAGGGCATGTAACTGATGATGGAACAACAAACTTTGCAAACAAAAATCATGCTGTAGGAGAAAACCACTTTCGGCAATTTGCAGGACTAACTTTATCATCTTTAGGAATTGGCACATATCTTGGAAATATAGATGATACAACAGATCGCCTTGTAAAAGAAGCAATTAAAAAATCAGTGTTATCAGGGATAAATGTAATAGATACCGCAATAAACTATCGAGCTCAAAAAGCCGAAAGATCTGTGGGAAAAGCCATTTCTGAACTAATTGAGGAAGACAAAATAAAAAGAGAAGAGCTGTTTGTCAGTACAAAAAATGGGTACATTACCAATGATGGCGATGTAAGAGAGGAATTCTGGCAATATGTCAACAACATCTTGATCAAAACAGGAACAATCAAGCCAGAGGATATCTCATCAGGATATCACTGCATGACTATACCATATCTTGAAAATCAGCTTAAAACAAGTCTGAAAAATCTTGATTTTGATTGTATTGACTTGATGTATCTTCATAATGCGGCTGAAGGTCAATTGCAAGATATTTCAAAAGAAGTGTTTATTAAGAATCTCAAACTAGTTTTCGAGTTTTATGAAGAACAAAGAAAAAAAGGCACAATCAGATATTATGGAATGGCAACATGGGATTGTTTTAGGGTGCCAAAGGAACATCCCCAGTATCTAAATTTATCAGACGTATTACAACTTGCAAAAGTAGCAGGCGGAAAAGAAAATGGATTCAAGTTCATCCAACTTCCATATAACATGTATCTTGATCAGGCATTAACAATGAAGAATCAAAATGCCAATGGAAAAGAAAATTCCATATTGGATGCTTCAAGATATTTTGGAGTGGGGGTTTTTGCAAGTGTACCTCTTATGCAAACAAAACTTCTTGGTCCAAATGTAATTCCAGAGTTTGGCAGTTTGAAACCTGTACATCGTGCCATTCAGTTTGTTAGATCAACACCCGGAATAATAGCTCCACTAGTTGGTCAAAAATCAAATTCTCATGTTGAGGAGAACCTTGAGCTAGTCAAAGTTCCACCAATGAGTGATTTAGAATTTAATCAACTTGTTACAAAGCTTACTTCATAATGCAAGGAATAAATAGAAACCAACATTGCATTGTCGTATGCCAGTGGATCCCGTTTGTGGAATAGAGCTTGATGAGAGTTTAGCACTAGTTCATGAATTTGAGGGGAAAAAATACTATTTTTGTTGTCATGGATGCAAACGAATTTTTGTTAAAAAACCAAACAAATGGAAAAAAGACTAGATGGGAAAGCTGCCGCACATACGGCAAAAATGAAAGTTTTTTGATATAACGGCTTGACAATCGGGACACCTATACGTTGAAGATCCAGTTAGATGAGGAGGATCAAAGAATTTTCTATATATCTCATAATAGTATAATGATTCCTTGGAATTTAGCTTCACCTTGTCTTTTTTCTGATATGATCTTCTTTTTGACTCAAATGTTCCATTGCTAATACTGTTTTCAAAAAATTCTGTCAGACTATTTGTTCCTGAACCGTTTTGCATTGGAGATTTTTCTCTCCAAAGAATCGATTCGGGAATAATATTTTCATATGCTTTTCTTAGGATCCATTTTCCATATTTTTTATTATTTTCATTGTGAACTTTTAGATCTGCACTTATAGATTTTGCATAATTTGCAACTTTTTCATTGAGAAATGGAGATTCAATGTCCATACCTAACGCATTACCTATCTGTTGTGATGGAAAATGCATTATTTCCCATATCCTTTCCAAATCTTTTTGTAACTCAGTGTCATTTTTTTTTAAAAAAAAGCTATAGCCTGCAAACAATTCATCGCAGCCATCACCCGTGATGATACTTGTACATCCATTTTCTTTTGCCGTCATTATTGCAATAAACAAGACTATAGAATTTCGTATTTCTATATTGTTGAAATTTTTCAAGATCTTTATTGTTTCCTCGATAGAATACATTAGATCATTAATTGTTGCTTTTTTTATGACTAGTTGTAAGTCAAATTCTTTAGCAACTAACTGTGAAAAAACCAGATCTGACGATGGAAAATCTTTAGTTACAACCACAATTGCCTTTGTATTTTTTTTTAGATTGCTCGCAAGAATAGAACTATCTAATCCCCCAGAAAGAGCGATACAATCAGACGTACATGATAATACTTCCTCCGATATGAGTTTCGTTAGATCTGCAAAAATCTTTTTCAACATTCACGGATATGATGAAGTTGATAAAATAAGTTATCTAACATAGGAACAGATGTGAGTGAAAAAATCATTCTAGAAACTTAGGTCAAGCTTATTGGTAGGTTTAAATATTTTCAAGGCCTAGTTTTTTCATGTTGCTTCCAGCAGAGATAGAAACTAAAACACTTATTCCAGCTTTGCGAGCAATCTTGGCCAAAAAATTAATGGAATTATACAACATCCAAGAAGAAGACATATCAAAAATGCTTGGAGTAACACAGGCCGCAATAAGTAATTACATTAGAGGAACAAGAGGGAATCCAGAATTAATAACCAAACTTCTTTCTATTAAAGAAGTATCAGACATGATTGATGAAATCGCCAGCAACCTTTCAACCAATATGGCATATACTCCTGCAAGTCTTTCAAAATTCATCGGGTTGTGTAATTACATCAAATCAAGTCTTTTGATTTGCGACATACACCACAATTTAGAGACAAACATCGATGAAGCAGTATGCAAAGAATGTGAGAACATGCTTCTCAAAGGCCCAGGCACAACTTTTTAATTTGTTTTCTTTGTAAGAACAATCTCTATCGTTGAAACAAGCGTCATCCCATATTTTCCAGCACCATTCTCGCTGTCAATAACTATATCCTTTACTTCTGATATTCCTTTCATCATTTTTTCGGTTATTACGTTTGCTACTCCCACTGCAGTAGGAATGTCCTCTCCTTTAGCCTTTAACACAACACGACCTATGCTTCCAAGTACAGTCAAAATATCTACCGCACATTCCATTATTGGTTGTCTTTGAATCAAGAAAATCCTTTCTTTATTTGAAAATGAGGCATCGTTAGTCAGTTGTGTCTTGACATCTTCCACACTCACAATACTCAATCATATCACACAAAATTTTGCATTCTATTAAGTTTTATCGATGATTGGTCCATTAGTTGAACAGATCAATTGGAATATTTTGAAAGTCACCATTTGGCAACACCCGTCGTATGGTAATAGGTATCACTCGTTTTTCAAGTTCTGCATATGCCAAGTCAAGTGATGTAGCTACTTCTTTTGGGACTGAGATGAAAGGAGGAGCTCCTAGTGAAAGTTGCAAAGCCCTGGCTCCCATTATTCTTGCTTTTTCGAATCTAGTCAAAGTGGGAGGGCCGATCATTATCTTGCCTTTACCGGTTGTTTCATATTCAATAGGTTCATGGACAGGATCAATTTCAATAATTTCTCTTGCATCAATAATTTTTTGCAGTCGTTGTCGTTCGGCAAGCTCCTCTGGAGATAGTTCACCTTTTTTGAGCTTTTTTACCTTTGTTGGTTCTTCTCCTTCTTCTAGTATTTCTTCACTATCTACCGATTCCTCTACAACAACTGGCTCTTCTGGTTCGACCTCTACGGGAACCTCTTCAGTTTCTGAAATAATCTCTTCTGGTTCTTCAGACATTGGTATTTGGTCTAAACAAACGTTATATAATTCATAAACCCCTCTCTTGAAAATGAGTGCAGGATCTGTTTCAAGAATTGAGATTTATTTACAAATTAAAGACAAATCGCAATTTAGATGTGAGTTAAAACGTCATCTGGCTCCAAAGACTGTTGGAACCATAATTAGATCCTTGCCACTTGAAGGAAATGCACACAGAGTTGAAAACAGCTTTGTATACTTAGAAACTAGGATAAATGTCGGTGGAGAAAGGCAGCGAAGTCAATTCAAAAAAGGCGAAATTGCTTTCATGCAATCAACAGGATCAATCTGCTTTTTTATAAATGAGATTGGTTCTACAAAACCGTTGACTCCTATTGGCATGATCATATCCAATGTAGATGAATTAAACAATGTAAAACCTGGTGATGTATTTATTGTAACTCAAGCGGCAGTATAGACATGATGACCGCTATAGCCGCCAGTTCTTTTGACAATTCCATTTTTCAATAATTTTAGTAAGAATGCATTTGCCGCAGATATTTTCACGCCTTCTTGTCGCGCAATTTCCTGTACTGTAAAGACTTTCGCACCTTTGATAAAATTCATGGCTTGGTTTTCGTCAATTATTACAGATATCGCTGATTTTGATTTTTGTTCCTTCTTGTCTCCTTTCTTTTGACGACCATCCTTTTTTGCAGCTTCTGCCTGCTGTGATTTTTCTGCTTGTGCAGGAGATTGTTTTTTTGCTCCACCCATGCTAAAGTTTTTCAAATTCCTATTTATAAACGACAAGAATTTCTGCAAAATCCTAAATATTTGGGTCACTGGTTTTCGTTATGGGATTAGACATGATCGAGGAAAAAAATCTAAACGAGGTCATAACGTATACCCTTGATTACCCGCGTGTGGTTTTAAATGAAGCAAAACCTCTTGCTCCTACCAGTGCGACACTTCCAGATTTTGCCTTTGGGTTATACGTTGGATACATATCTGGAGTTTTCTTTGATGGATTCTTAAGAAGAAATAAAAGATTTTTGAATGATGATGAAATTTCAGGTTTTCATTCCATACTTTTTAACAGAACCCCAGAGATTTGGTTAAGTATCAAGTCTCACCTTAAGATGAAATAACTCAAGCTTTTATTCCAGAAGCTGTTGAGTTTCTTCAATGAAGTTTTCTCTTGTAGCAGAAACGCTAAAAATAATGGAGACTACGACAAAAAGACTAGAGTTAACACAATATCTTGTAGATTTATTCAAAAAAACTCCACCTGAAGTAATTTCAAGTGTTGTGTATCTATTGCAAGGAAAACTAAAACCAGATCATGAGGGAATAGAGTTAGGCGTTGCAGAAAAAATTGCCATAAAAGCAATATCAAAATCTGCAGGAATTCCAATCAAAAAAATTGAAAATGCGTATCATGAAAGTGGTGATTTAGGCCAAGCTGCTGCAAACATATTGAAACAAAAAATACAGACCACGTTCGTTAAAGAAGATATCACTGTGGAAAGAGTTTATGAAACTTTATTCAAAATTGCGGAACTTAAAGGAATACGCTCACAGGATATGAAATTAAAGTATATTTCAAGTCTGTTAAATGATGCAAGTCCTATAGAGGCAGGATTTATTCTCAAAATAATTACCAATTCTCTGCGTTTAGGAATTGCTGATTACACGCTACTTGATTCACTTTCAATTGCTTTTACTGGTTCAAAGGAAAATAGACTACTGCTTGAACAAGCATATAACGTGTCAAGCGATTTAGGAAAAATTTCTGCAACCCTTGCAAAAGACGGAATTGATTCTATTAAGAATTTCCAAGTTTCAGTTTTTAATCCCATCAGACCAATGTTAGCAGAGCGCGTAAAAAGTCCACAAGAAGCTCATGAGAAGATGGGCGAGGAGTTTGCGGCAGAATACAAGCTTGATGGAGAACGAGTGCAGATTCACATAAAAGCAGAGAAGATTCTACTTTATTCTCGAAGTCTTGAAAATATTACAAGTTATTACCCTGACATAGTTGAGAGGATTAGCAAATCCCTTGATGCAAATGAAGCAATATTGGAAGTAGAGGCTGTTGCAATCAATGATAACACAGGCGAGTTTCTAGCGTTTCAAGAACTAATGCATCGTAGAAGAAAATACAATATTGCAAAGGCAGTTTCACAATATCCCATCACCGTAAACTTTTTTGATATTTTATTTATTGATGGTAAAAGCTGTCTTGACTTGCCATACAAAGAGCGACGAAAGATACTTGAAAAAATTGTCAGAGAAGACGAGTTTGCCAAAGTCATGCCAATGACATTAGTAAAATCAGATAATGACGTTGAAGATGCATTAGAAAATGCAATTAATGCAGGATGTGAGGGATTAATGTTAAAGCAACTCGATGCCCCCTACAGAGCTGGTGCCAGAGGAAATAACTGGCTTAAGCTAAAACGGGAATACAGGAATGAGCTAGGAGACAGTTTAGATCTTGTTGTAGTAGGTGCGTTTTTTGGACGCGGCAGAAGGACTGGAAGATATGGTGCATTATTACTTGCCACGTATGATGATAAAACTGACACCTATCCAAGTATTTGCAAAGTTGGCACCGGATTTACAGATGAAAATCTTGATCAATTCTTTCAGATACTTTCTAGCAGAATAACTTTGAAAAAAAATCCTAGAATAAACAGCGGACTTGACGCTGATGTATGGTTTGAACCTGAAGTGGTGATTGAGATTGTAGCATCGGAAATAACCCTTAGTCCTATCCACAAAACAGCAATAGATAGGATAAGAAAAGGGAGTGGTCTTGCTCTTAGATTTCCAAAATTTACAGGCAAGATTAGGCTTGAAAAAACTCCAGAGAATGCAACAACAGATGAAGAGGTCATCTCACTTTACAACGGACAAAAAAGATCAATTCAAGAAGAAAGACAGAATTACATTTAAGACAATAATCTAAAAATGATTTAGGAAAACTCCACGTAAGGATTATTAGTCTCTGCAAATACTTTAAAGCCTTACATGTACAGCGGAGAATTAGAAGTTCAAGCAAAGCGAAAAGCGATTGCAGTTTTGCAAGATGAAATTAACAGAATTCTTAACGCAGTAAGAGATCTCTCTGCATTACCTGCCCTTATTATAAAAGGAGATAAAACCGAGATAAAAGCATCCCTTGAACGAATGCGCAGCACAGAAGATGAAGTAGAAGCTCTGCGCCGAAAGATAACAAGAGAGATTGCTGAAGTAGGAGGCTTGATGATGAATAGGGAAAATATCTTGCGAACAGCATATACAATGGATGAAATTTCAGGATATATCAACGGCATAGCATTCAAACTTTCAAATATCAAGGCTTCTACTTTGAAGAAAAGTAAACTTGACAAAGACATTACAGAATTAATTGATCTAGTAGTAGATGAAATTTACAAGCTGAATGAAATTGTTCGTGCACTGAATACTAATCCATCAGGAGCCATAGAGCTTGCTCATGAAACTCAAAAAATAGAACGTAATGTGGATGATAAATATCGTGACCTAACGATCAAGGTCTTAGATGAGATTACAATTACCAAAGAATTGTTACTTTTAAAAGACATCATAGGCGGAGTGGAGGAAATGGCCGATAAATGTCTTGAAGCCTCTGATTCCTTTATTTCTTTAGCCCTAAGCCTATAACTTGAAAGGCGAACAAATTAGCGAATTTTTTCAATTGTATGATAGTATCAAAAATTCTAAAGACTACGTGTCATCAAGGCTGAACTTGAAGTGTGTATCCACATGATGGTCACATAATTCGTAAGATATGATAATGTGAATCTGGAATAATTGGCAGATCTAGATCGGCGTATCTATGAAGTCCGTACTTCGAGTCAGGCTCCAAAAAGACTGCAAGCGAGTGACCTCCTCTTTGAGATGTGGGGAAAATAAAGAATTTATCTAATCTTCTTTGTTCTGATTTTGTCAACATAGTGATTTTCCTTGGCGCTCTATTTTCGCGTGTTGAATATTTTACAGACTGAATACTATAATATTGAATATTTTCAAACTTATGGGAGTCAGAAAGCGCAGACACGAATCCATGTCTATGTAGCATTTCAATGACCTTGGACTTACCTGATGGAATAGCGTAACAAGTTGGTAAAGTAGCATATTTTGTAACTTTTATGCTGGGCGTATACTTTACAAGTGAAACAACGTCCAATTTTCTTGTTTGTAAATTCTTAAAACTTATTTCAAATGGTTGAGTAGCTCCTACATATCTCGAACTAATTGCGACATTGTCTCCTTTTTTAGGAATGGAGTTTTGATTTTCCATTAAAGAACTTCTTTGCGTTTGGGTCCATCGCAGTATTGATGCAATCGCTTCGCATTGGGAAGAAACAAGATGTTCCCTGTAGGATTTATCTTCTCCTCGTGTGGAAGTTCGTCCCTCTACTAGAAAAGTCAAAGTGTTGTACCTTAATGAAAGCGAATTTCTAGCGTCTACTATGTCAGGGCTACCATGTCTGACTCTCCCCGATGGCTTTACAATAAAGTATCTTTCACAATTAATGTTATGAGATCGTAGATCTGAACGAATATTTTTTATGAATTCTGCTTTGCTTTTTTCTTTAATACAATAGGCAGCTGGATTTGTTGGAACGTCTACAAGTACATCATAATATAGCATGATGTCTTTTTCTAGTAGATGTTTCCTTTTTGAAGGGTAGTTGTGTACATCAATAATCATGTGTGGATTCCATCGTCTTACGAAGGAATGTACACAGCGGTTCTCCTTACTGTCCAAACGTTGATGATCTCTATTCAAATCTATCCCCTGTGCGTTTTCTCGTTTCCTTACTGACGCACCGTCTGGATTTGCGTTAGACAAAATTGCAAACTGCATTAGTGGAAAATTTAGTTTTCCATCTGTCATGTAAGTAATAAAACGATCAATGGCTTTACGTCCATATCTTTCGTCTCCATGTTGACCCGCAATAATAAAAACCCTAAGTGATGATTTTATGTTTCTACCATGGTATGTAACGGTTAATGGCCTATCCTCTTCTGAAAAACCAATAATTTCAGATTCAGATGAGTTGTGATTTTCTATAGGTTTCAGAACAGAATCTAGTTGAATCAATTTTTATTTTCCTCCCAAGAATACAAGAGACTGTAAACTCCCTGTGAAGAAACAAGTTCTTTATGAGTTCCTTCTTGCACTACTTTTCCGTCATCTAATACGATTAATCTGTCTGCACTGCTAATTGCTTTAAGATGATGCCCAACCAATATGATTGTCATATTATTTTTTAGATGTTCTAACGTTGCTATCACAGCTGATTCTGATTTAGCATCTAAGGCGGAGCTGGGTTCATCCAGCAAAAGTATTCTTGGTTTCTTAAGTAAGGCTCTTGCTATGGCTACTCGTTGGACTTGTCCTCCAGAAAGATTGGTTCCACCAGTTCCTAGAACTGCGTTGAATCCCCTATCAAGTTTAAGAATAAATTCCAACGCGTCAGCTGATTTGCATGCTTCTATTACTTCTTGATCTGTTGCCTCTGGTCTTGCTAATCTGACATTTTCCAGTATTGTTCCATTAAAGATCACAGGTGTCTGAGGAACAACTGCGATAGCCTTTCTAAGGGATAGAAGAGTGATTTTTTTGATATCCTGTCCATCAATCAGAATTTGTCCCTCCGAGGGATCATACAGTCTTGTAATCAATTTTAAAAGAGAGCTCTTCCCTGAACCACTTTTACCTACTATGGCTGTAATGCTATTTTTTTCGATAGTAATGTTAAGATTGTTCAATACTTTGCGTTCAGCATATGAAAAACTGACGTTCTGGAGTTCTATTTTTCCATGTGGCGCTGTTAATTGTACCGCATCTGGAGATTCCTGAATTGATGAAGGTGTATCCAGAATTTCTTGAATATTCTCAACTGCTGTTATACTTTTATGGTAATCCTTCATTACTTCCGTAAATCTGCGCAGGGGGGCATAAATAAAGAGTACAAACCCTGTGAAAACTATTAGATTGCCTATTGTCATTTCTCCTGATATGACCTTGAGTCCACCTTGCCACCATGTTATTGCTAGTCCTAAACTAGTTAGAGACCATGCAAGACCAGTCATCAGTCCAAAATATTTCTGAGTATGTAATTGATGGGTTTCCACCATTTCTGCTTGTCGGGAAATTTTCTCAATTGAATATCTTTCGGCATTTGAAGTTTGAATTGTTTCTATGCCATCAAGACTTTCCTTTACGAAGGTGGTTAACTTTGATCTGTTTTTTCTAGAATGTCTTGACGCTTTACGAACTTTTTTTTGTAGAGTTCTAGTAAGTAAGAATTGAACGGGCAAGATTGACGAAGACATTGCAGCAAGAATTGGATCCATAATGAACAGTATTAGAAATGGATATGTTATTCTAACAACGTTGGTGCACGCTTTGATTATAGTGCCTTCAACAAACGGTCTTACTGAACCAGTATCAACTATTGTTCTGTTTAGTAGTTCTCCAGATCCGTATTTTGCGTGTATATCTAAGGATAGAAATTCTAATTTTTGAATCAGTGCTTTTTGAAGCTCAAATATGAAGTGCCGACTTATCTTTGCTCTTGCAGTTGTACGAAAATACGCAGTGACACCATAAATTGCGGCAACTAGAACTAGACCTATAACAGCAAGATTGAGAATTTGTTCCTGTGATTGATTTAATTCTACAAGTCCGTATAATTTTACACTCTTTCCATGTATGCCATCAATTAAAGCTCCAGTAAGAATAGGCACCTGCATAGGAATTATTACAAAAAGAATAGACCAGAAGATGGCAGCTGCTAATTTTAGCTTATATTTTTTAAGATGCTTAAGTGCATATTTTACTGGAGATATCTGCTGTGAGCTCATTCTTCAACAATGTCTTCTAGTTTTCCATAGTAATAGCCTTGTGAACAATTTCGACCAATTCATCCGCCGAATCAACAGATGACGCTACTCTGACTTCGCAGTTTTGCCTGAATTCTTTTACAAATAATGGTGACGATGTCATTGCACCCGATACCCCGATTATATTGTAACCTAATTTTTTGAGTTTGTCAACACCATAAAGCGCAGATGGTGCACTTTCCGCTGTTAGTATAATGCCTTTGACTCTTTTTTTAATTGATGGATCCTCAAGAAGCATCATGGTTTCTCTTTGAAGAATACCATCAGCAATTTCCATCACCGTTGCGTCTGGATTTAACTTTTCCACATCAGATAACATATTATTGAAGAGATCAAGTAACTCTTCTTTGTCACACAGATATGTTGAAGGAAATCCATAATCGCTAAAATCAATTGTACAGCTAGCTGATGCGGACCTCATTTCGTCTGCGTCTCTATTTGACACACTACCTGTAAGTTTGCATGCAGCTATTTTTAGATCCCTTTTTGAAAGTCCTCTAATTAGCATTCTAACAGATGTTGTTTTGCCTGTATTCATTCCTGTTCCAACTAAAACTATTAGATTTTTTGTATCGCTGACTGGTTTCGATTTGTGAAATTTCAGTTCTTTTAGGTTAACCCTATGGTTACTCTTGTCATTTAGAAACCCAATAAATGAGACGTTGGTAGTTTTCCCAAAGTCTTGATGTTTGGATTTTACCGTTCCAATCATTCCACCTGCAGTCAAAATGCTGAGGTTTTCAAATCCTTCGACTACACCTTCAAGTGCGTTTGTGGCATATCGGTTCCCAAAAATTCCCATGATAAGATCGCCATCATATATACGGAGTTTTTTATTGCTAGAAGCTATGATTGATTTATGATAACCAATTTGTTCCACTCTTACAAGAACAATATCACCAGCTCTTGGCGTCGTTGGCAGTGAAGTATCAATCTTAAGGTTGGATTTATCTAAAATTCTGCAAGCCCAAGACCATTTAATTCTCTCCGACGACAAAGCAAGTTCATCGTAAAGTCGTGCGGCGTCAATCAGTGGATACATCTATTACATCATATCCCTTTCGAAATATATGCCTGAATGGATGTCATGATTCAAAAATACATTCATACCGTGGTCGTATAGTCGATTTTATTAAACTTTAAGTAGAATTCATCAGTTTCACATTTCCTAAACTGGAAATTTTAATCGTTTAGAAAATTTGCACGAAAAGATTATTGTTTAGAAATTTATTGCCACGTCATTCATTAATTAACAAAATTAATCTTATTTCCATTGAATTTAGTCATAGTTTTCATTGATAGTAAAACGCAAAAGCAGCCAATACAACATTATCAATGCAAGACATGTATCATCCTATTTGTTTGGCAGGATCTACTACAATCTTAACATCCAAAGGCATCAGTTGTTCCTGAAAGTGATATTTTAAGTTGAAATAAGATTCAAGTTATAATTTCAACATCTGGAAAAGACTCCATGAATCGTCCTGTCATTAATTTGTCACCGCCTATTGCCAATCTTGAGGAATCAAAGCTTTACCGTCTCTCCATTCTTCTCTAATACTTTTAAGGAATTTAGGATCGTCCAACTTTGCATGATCCGTTACTATTACCTGAAAGTTTGGCGCCATTGATTCTGTAACTTTGAAAATGAAATTGTATATCCTTTTAATCGCATCTCTATCTCGATCTTTCAGTTTAGCTATTGAACCCTTCGACTCATCTGCTAAATCTGGCGGGAAATAGACTTGAGACGGTTGATCTAAGAAGAGAAAACTTGGTACTGGTCTATTATGCCGATGGAAATACAAATGCAGAGCAAAATTTACTATTATATGATAGCCTAACCAATTCTCGCCACTCCCCATTTCTATTAGAGGAATATATTGTTCATCTTTTTCTACTCCAACTGTTAATTTGTGAATATCAAAATAAACAGGATATCCACTATGCTCTAATTCTAATTCTTCTGTCCAAATAGACATTTGCCTTCCGATAATGTTCAAAATCCTAGTTAGACGCATTATTCTCTCCTCATCAGAAATTAATGATTCTAGTTCCTTCACTTTCTTCTTAGCTTTTTCAACAGCCAACCGCAATTCTGACGTTTCGTCTGTAAGAGCAACACTCTCGAGCCAAAATTTTATCTTGCCAATGATCTGGCTTTGCCGGATATTCTCATCACGTAACTTGCTTGATGATTCATGTTCTTGTATTAACGATGAAATTTCAATGGTTTTTTCGTCGATTTTCTTTCTGATCGATTCTGCTTCTTCGTCAGATTTTGCTATGTAATCTCTAATATTCGATCTTGTTCTCAGTGAGCCCTCAAGATTATTTTTTAGTTCATGAATCATCTTTTGAATTTCTTTAGCTTTATCACTCCTTTCCTTAATAGGCTGCGAACACATGGGGCAATCGGATTCACTGTGTTCATCAAATAGCCCTATAGATTCGAGACGGTGTTCTTGATATTGTATCTCATCCGTAAATCCTTCTGCCTCTTGAGAGAATGTAACTGCTGAATTTATTTCTTCATTTTTCCTTCTTAATTCTTCTTTTAGTGTCAGCAGGTCATCTTGTAGTTTTTCTAAAAGATTTGCTTTTGGAACCTTTAGATCGCGAGGTCTCCATTTTGAAATATTTTGGAGCACTTTTAGATATTCTTCCGGTGTTTGTGTGTTAACTTCCTGAGAAGCAAGTCCAACTTCTTTGGCTTGTATTATTAATCCTACAGCTTTGCTTATTCCTTCCCCTCTAATTGCTTCTGCCTCGACCAGTTCTCGTTCTGCTTTGCTTAAATTCCTCTTTTCTAGAGTTAATTTCTGTAGTAATGCTAATCTGTCTTCCCTAATCGCGCCCAAAAAATATTCTAAAGAATCCTTAATCGATTGCGCGATAAAACCATCTGCTTGACGATGGAATAGATATCTGTTGGTCGCAATTTCATCCTGCTTTTGAAAACAGAAGAATGTAGTATGACGTATCGTCGCGGATAACTTTTCTCGCGTTTGACCTCTCGGTGGAATGTAAAGATTAGGAGATATTCCGACTTTATTACTCAGAGTCTCAATTAATGCATCAACATTACTATTACTTGGCATTGGAGAGGACGGAATACGAATCTCTTTAGCTTCCTCTATGTACACTTCTGAAGATGTGCTACCAGCTGGAGGATTTTTCCTTGCAATAAACATTTGACTATTTTTCAGTTGTAGAACAATTCCGAACCATCTTACTGAATCACGGATGACGCCAGCTGGTACCGAACATTCCGATTTACCTAAACAATAATCAACAATTTCTAGTATGGCGGATTTGCCTGTTGCAGAATTACCAGTGATTATGTTTACTGAGCCTAGTTTAAACGATAACGTACGTACTTTGTTATTATAACCATATAGAATTACTTGCAAAATTTGCAAACTAGGGTTGCACTCCTAACATAGAATATATTGTCGCTGTAGTACCCGTTCTTGCAAACCACTTTCCTAATACTTCCGCCTTCGCAAAGCAATCCTTTACATCCAGTGAGATAGCAGCATCATATTTTGGTTCAAAGTTACTAACTCTGAATTTTCCATCTTCTAATTTAAGTACGTCATAACTCGCCAAGAATGCAATGGCTTCTTTCGTAATTGTGACCAATTGTTTTGCACGTTCTGCGAAGCCAATTAACAGATTCTGATTTTTATGGAGCCAAACATGAAACGGGATGCGGGTAAAAGAAGGAACCTTTGCTCTTGTTTCCTGATGTAGTATTAATGGCAATACTAGAAAAACCAACGGGTATGGGAATCCATCTGAAGCAACTTTTTCAAATTTGTAAATACAATGCAATATAGTCTGACCACAAAATGCTGGATTAAGAAGGGACGCTATTTCAATTGGACGCTCTTTCTGTTGTTCCATAATGTTTCTCCGAATCTGGTGAAAGTAATTCTTGTAGACGCTCTAGGAATTTTGGATGCCAGCCTACACGAAGTTTATTTGCAAGAATATGATACGTGCCTCTCATAACGTATGGTTCCGTACAATACTTTCTTATGCAGAAATCGGCTTGAGTATCCATCCAGTCAAAAATTGTTCTTCCTGCACTCACTAACTCGCCTTCGGTGGGGGTAGAACGAAGACCTTCATCAACTTTAAAGAAATAACGTTCCCATTCATCAATTAACTGTGATTCATATTCACTTAGTTCGTTGAGAAAAACAAGCTTTTCTCTTACCCATCTTGACCGTTGATTATACGCTTTGTAATAATCGGTAATAGCTTTTTTTATTCTGGGTTGTCTTAACATGATGATGTTTAGTTGATTTACAAAAATTTGTTGTTTTGCTGTTAATTCTGCTTCCTCTGTAGGAATCAGGTTTCTGTAATCTATTGGCAGATCTTCAACTCGATACTGGTCACTTAGATCATGAATCTTTGCTTCTAACTCCTCATAATGAATTGGTTCTGAAGAGTCACCGGATAAATGACTAATGACAACGCCAAACCACCACCCCTCTAATCGTTCGAGGAAGGATTTGAGGTGTTCTGGTCAATGGCTATTCTTAATTTTTTGTAGAATGCCTCTTGCAAATTTACTATAGTTGAAGCTGAATCTATGATTCTTGTGCTATCTAATAATTTGTATTGTTCGCCGTATTCTAGATTTAAGAAGACTTTGTATGCTACTTCGTTAGTCTTACTAACTGAAGTTTTAGCCACTGTTGTTAGAGTCTCCACAGCGTATTTGACATCCCGTTTAGATTGATCTAATCCTAATACACTTGCTACAGAATTATGTTCTGCCTTATTTGTAGTAATTATGGTGAAAATTGTGTTATCTAAGTTAACATGGCGGCTCTTATGCGCTTCAATCCAAATTCGTAGTGTTTTCCATATGTCCGGGCTAGTATCCGACAGAGATGTTGCCGACCTTGGTTTGTGTTTTAACTGTATTAGTTCCGTTGGTGAACCATCTTTTTCAAATTCTATGTCATCAAAACGTTCTAAATACATGACAGTTTTTGGTTCTGAATTTAGTAATAGGAGTAATCCTTCCCTTGCCTGAAATAGGTATCCGAGAGCAGACGAAGCTGCAGAAAATTTTCCCACTTCTTGATCATCATTTGTGATTAGTTAATATCTTTACTTGTTGTAAAGATAAAATATTTGTACATTTTATAAAATAAATATATAAAGCCTAAAGTTTTTCGACAAACGATTATCTTATTCTGACCAAAATTAGCTTTATTTCATCTTGTTCAGCAGGTGTCTTTTTGACACTTCCATGTATATCGATTGAATCTTTGTTCAAACTACAATATTGGTTCTAGTCTGTTGAGATCCAGCATAGATTAGGATCTATCTGCGTTTCTGTTCTTGCGTATGATTTGATTTTATTTCGTAATCTCTACTAAGATTACGCAATCTTGTTTAGGATTACGACGGTAAATCTAATTCTCACATGAAATTAAAATTTTATTCGTATATGAGACGATCCAGTTTATCTAAATCACCGACTTGTTATAGATGAAAGACGATGCAGCTTGGAATGCATGTATCCATCAGTGGTTCCATCGATAGAGCAGTAGATAACGCACTAACTCTTGGTTGCACTGCTTTTCAAATTTTTACAAGAAATCCACGTGGGTGGAAAGCAAAACCACTTTCAAATGATGTTATAACTAATTTTAGAGAAAAACTTGCTGCAAGTAAAATTGACAGGTTTGCAACGTTTGCTAAAATGCCAATTCTGTCAAATCTATCATCTCCACATGGAGATTTTTTTGTAAGATCTTTGAACAGCTTAATTGATGAGACAAGAAGAGCTGGTCAACTAGGCATTCCATACCTCATATCTAAGCTAGGAAGCCACATGGGAGCGGGTGACGAGAGGGCAATAGAAAAGCTTGTTGAAGCGTTTACAAAAGCTACTTCAGAAAACCAAAACGATGTTATGATTCTTCTTCAGAACACGGCTGGATTCAAAAACAGCGTAGGTTCTGATTTTGAGCAGCTAGCTTCCATTTTGCGGCAACTCAAACCTGCAAATAGGTTTGGCATCTGCTTTGACACTTGCCATGCATTTGCAGCAGGATATGATTTACGAACTGAAACATCAGTTTCAACAACGCTTAAAAAATTTGATGAATCCATAGGATTTGAGCACCTCAAACTAATTCATCTAAATGATTCGAAGGGAGAAATAGGGTGCAACGTAAACAGACATGAGCACATTGGATTAGGCAAGATAGGAGAAGAAGGACTCAGACACGTGATTAAATTTGCTAGTTCTAAGAAGATTCCAATCATTTTGGAAACGCCAATAGATGATAGACGCGATGACTTTGGAAACATAAAAAAAGTAAAGGAATTATCCGCGTAATCTATACAATGATTACGCAATTGTTGCATAAATGGATAAATTCGCATCTTTTTGTACAAAATAATCAAGCTTATGTCGAGGCTTTTGTCATACAAGCTTTTTTCATTTGAATAGACCTCTTTTTCATGTGCGTAGCTTGTGAATGATCATGTGAACAAAAAACCAGATCATGTGATATCATAAAATCATGTGCACATGATTTTAATATGAGCCTATAAGAACTCACTCGTCCCATATTATGACGTTTCCTGCAACGAGTCATATGGTATTACAAGCAAATATGCTAAATGTTATTACAATACCTTTTTTCTTAGGAACAAGATAGAAGGAATCTTAGGAATAAAATGCCTGATCTTAGAATATTTCAAAATCTTATTCCTAAGATTTTCTTATGGACCTAAAAGATTCAAATCATAAGATGTGTCAAACAAGCTGTATCGGGTCAAAAAAAACTTTTGGCAATTTTTTATGTGAATATCTAGATGTTAATTATGTGCCTAAAATGTGTAATTATGTGATTTTAAAAAATTATGTGAACATAAAAAATATGCGGTACTGAAAACGTTATGCCTGTGGTAGCTATCAAAATGTGATTTTGTTATGCCTAACATTATGGCTATTTTCACATTTTTTATAATATCACACATCATATCACGCTTAGTGTGAGGTTTTAGGCGTAATCATAGGTTTCTGGAAATGTATAAAGTGTGATGAATTTATTTTACTAAGTAATTAAAACAAGAAAAAATTCTCTAAAATTTAGTAGGACCTTTTTTCCCCATTAAAAAAATTAGTACTATTTTTTTCACGCATCTTACGAAAAATTTCTTCGCTATGTGCAACTAGAGGTTTATCGTATGCAACAGTTTCAGGAAGGTATTCAGCAGGGATTTTGAGATTTTCATCAATCTTATATGGCGTGCCGTCAGGATATTCAAAATTTATTCCAATCTCCTTCATAGTTTTTGCCAATACCTGAACTATCAAGTGATCATGTTCAATCTGCTTCTTCATTTCAGGAATTTCTGCAGTCTTGACTTGAAGAGTAGAATTATGCTGTTTTAGATCATGAATGGTTATTTTGTTTCTTTCAGAATCGTCGATTGTAAGATTAAAAACAACCTTTTGAAATTCTGCAAAAAGGTTTTCTTTTGTAGGATTGAAATATTCCGCATCAAGATATGTTTTATGACCAAGTAGTTTTTCCCCTACTGCCCAACTGATCTTTTTATCCATTTTGATAATTGTGGCAAATCTCTTTCTAAAACCGTGATCAAGCTGAATGTTGTATCGTATTCCAACCTTGTGTCTCTTAGGTCTTGCATATTTCATGATGTTCACCATCGTGGCTTGCAGGGCAATCATGTTAAGCGGTTCCACCTTTGCTGAACCTATCCTGTAATGTAAACGGAAAAGTGGAGATTCAATCCCTACTTTTTCGCCGTCCTGTTTTCGTCTCTCCAAATATTCATCCAGTGCCTTACTTGCTTCAGGGGTTAAGAAACCGTAGTATTCTTCGTTTGATCCTTCATAGAGAAGGATTGCTTTGCATCCACCTTGCATGTCTGAAACATGACCTACTTTCAATGTAGGAATAGCCCCTAGTCGACATCCAGTACTTGCAAGAACGTGAACTAGTGCTTTGTTACGATAACCTTTCGCACCATCAAGTATTTTTCGAGCATCTTCATTACTCCAAGCAGCATAACCACTTCTCTTCACTTTAGCAGGAAACATTTTTCTTAATTTTTTAAAATTAACATTTTTGTCGTTCATACCAAAGAATAATTCAAGTGGAGAAAAGATCAAAGGAATGCTATTAGGACTGATTCTAGTTTTTTTATAGAACAGGTAATCCTCAAGCAACAATTCCAAGTCAGAATCACTAAGTTTCAACAGTCCATCAGCTTCAGGAACTTTTGCCCATCCCAGAAACTTTTGTAGCTGATACCTGTATGACTTTCTTGTAGATTCACTCTTTATGGCATTTTCGAATCGCAGTAGACTTCGTTGCATGGTCTATAACGTTAATTACTGGCATTTAAGTGACAATAATCCTAAATTGAAAGGCGAACTAATAGAAAATAGAATCGTAATCTGGAACATCCAAGATTCGCGTTCTCTTTTTGTGCAGGGATATTATGGAAAACCAGTTGGAATATCAAAACCAAAACTAGATGAGATAAACGTACCTCTGATTTTGGATTTAATAGAAGGATATTACCTAATACAAAAATCAAAAATTAAAGTTTACAAAGCAAAAAAACAAATTTCAGAAAAGGAGTTATTGCAAATAGCAAGGTCAGAATACCATAACTTTGATAAAAAATATTCAGTCTACAAAGATTTCAGAGAAAAGGGATACATAGTAAATCCCGGAATAAAATTTGGTTGTGATTTTGCAGTATATCAAAAAGGACCTGGAATTGATCATGCTCCCTATTTAGTTCAGGTCTATAACACCAGTGATACAATTACTGCTACAGGAGTGGTTCTGGCTGGGAGGCTTGCCACTACAGTCAAGAAGCAATTTATCTTAGCTATACCACGGGGCAAAGATAAGGTAGATTGTATAGCACTAGATTGGTGGCGAGCTTAGAGATTTTTTATGTGAGATGCTATTCTGTCGTATATAGCAAACAGTTCTTTTGAGATTCCAAACTCGTTTTCGCTTTTCCATTTTCCATAAATTCTCACTCCATTCTTTGTTGGATCTATCCTAATTTGAGCATCTTTGATAGACTGTTTTAGAATCATTTTGGTAAGGTCAGAGTCGTTGTTTAGTATGTCAGCAATACTTCCACCTATCCATTCTACATTAATCAGCTTATTTGACCCAAAGAATCCTTTGGTTGTTTGTTTTGTTTCAGCTACAAATCCCTTGTCATCTTCAGAAAGGTTTCTCCTTACTATGAAATGAGCCTGAAAACGGTCTTGTGCGCCCCATGGCAACGGGTTTGGATCTTGCAATTCTATCCCTTTTGAATTATCTGTATGATATCAATATTAGTGTCTTTTACCTCAAGACACCCCTTGTTTGTAACCATTCTTGGAGTCACCGAAAAATATCTACTATAATAATCACCTTTTTCAACTTCGTCAGAAGCAATTTCCTTTGCTTGTGCAGTGATGCCTATTTCTTTTAATAGATCACAAAATTGCTCAGGTCTAGTTTTTAGCGGAAAGGTATCCGGTTCTGAATCGTGCATGCATGAATGAGAATTTCTCCCTCAAATAAATATTCTGGGCAGTTTTAAAATGGATTAAAAATAAAGATTCGTTTTATTATTTTAGAATTGAACTACATAACTACAGGCTTTGCATTTTCTGGAAAAAGTAGTTGGAATTAATTCCTCCTACAGATTTACCATCTGTGCTTTGAATCTCCTGTATTGCCATGAGTTTGTATCCTTCCTTTGTTAGATCGTCAAACGCAATGATAAATTCCACTTGCTTGCCTAGCGCTCTTTGAAGAATAGCTACTCTTTCGTTCTTGAACTGAATAACACCATCCTTGTTCCAGAGTTTTTTGTATTCAGGCGTTCTTTTGAGTAGATCCACAGTTATCTCTTTAAATTCCTCTTTTGCTTCCTTTAGTTCTTCTTTGACTTGCTTTTTTTCTACGTTGTAACACTCGTTACAAACTCTGTCCTCTTCACCCATCCCTTCTGGAATAGGAACTCTTGAAGAAAGAAAACCCTTTGCAGACCATTTTATATTTAGCACTCCTAGTTCTTGTTCACATAAAAAGCAAACTTGTTTACTCATAATTCCCAATAGCGAAAGAACTTTAATTATCTTGTATTGTAATTTCCAGGAAAGACAATAGGTTCTTGTATCTTTCCAATCTGTTAAATAGATTTTTCTCGAAATAACCATCTAAATAAAATCATGTCTCTCAGGATCTGCTAGCATCGGGATAGTTCATCTATTCAAATATTCAAAGGGTCATTTTAAAGGAGCAATTTATGTGACACCCTACATGGGAAGTTTTTTCGGAAATCATAACAGATTCCCTTTTTTTTAAAAAAACGTGAAAAACCAAAAAAGTATTGGTGTTTACTCAAAATTCATGTACTCAAAACTAGCTTTTGTAATAAATACCATATCAGTTTTCCACATAACGGATCAATCGGAATAAATATCAGAAAAAGTTCATCATCTATCAATGTTAAAATTTCAAGGTAAGATAGCAGTAATTACAGGCAGCGGGACTGGTATTGGTAAAGCCATTGCATCAAAATTTGCAGAAAATGGAGCAAGTGTTGTCATTTTAGGAAGAAGAAAAGAACCACTTGAAGAGGCTGCAAAGGAGTTACAAGAAATAATTAACAAAGCAAAAAGCAATGGATTTGTTAAAATTTTCGCAGGAGTGGATGTCAGCGATGAAGTTGGAATATCATCAATGTTTGATGAGCTAAAAAAATCAGTCGGTGCCGTAGATATAGTAGTAAACAATGCTGGTGTTTCAGGACCAGTCACATGTTTTGCAAACTCGCCAATGACTGAATTTAAAAGCACAGTTGCAATTCACCTTACAGGAACTTTTTGGACCTCAGTTCAGGCATTAAAAGCCATGAAACCTGGATCAAAGATCATAACAATATCAACTTTCTTTGCAGAAGAGAGACCACTTGAACAGAGACCTTACAGATTCAGAAGCCCTTACACCGCATCACAAGGAGCTAAGAATAGATTAGCGGAAGCAATGTCATGGGAGCTAACACAGAAAGGCATAATCTCAATTGCAACAAATCCTGGTCCTGTCCATTCTGACAGAATTTACAAAACTGTATATCCAAAGGCCGCTGCTGAGTTTATGCGAGTGAGTGGTTTTGAAACTTTGACTCCTCCAGAAGTCGAACAAGTAAATAATGATATTTTACCTCTCATGGGTGAAAATGAAGAAACCGTCAAGAAAGGAATAGAAAATGCAGCCAACAAGATGGCAAAAATAAAAGGAATAATTTCCGATATTGAAATACAGAAACTAAATACAACAATTGCTTCATTGCTTTCAAAGATTCAGCAAATAGCAGAAAAGGTACAACTTAACACAAGCAAGATGATTGCGGATGAACAATTCTTATCTCAACCTCAAGTTGCTGAAACTGTTCTTGCTCTATGTGATAATGAAATTTCAAAGATTCTAAATGGAAAGGTGATACCAGGGGACAGAGTATTTTATCCAGTAAAACCGCATATTACATCCACAATACCAGAAACTGAGGCAGGCTTTGATTCCAAAGTAATAGTTTTTACAGTTGACGCCTCAGAAGATTCTGATATTTCAAGAGTAGAGTTCCTTGCTCAGAATTTAGAAAAGGCGGGAGCAAAAATTGTCATTTTATTTGCAAAAAACCTTCCAAAACAAAACCAAGACAGACTAGCAAAATTTCATTCACATGCAATCGATCTTTCAGATCAAGAAGAGATCAAGAGATGGTTTGCCACAGCTACAGAAAAAGTAGGTCCTATATCAATGACCATCCATGTAACAGGTAAAGTACCTTCATTCCCAAAGATAACTGAACTTTCAAGATCTCAATGGGATTCAGTTGTAGACAAGTTCATACTGACTCCTGCAATTGTCGGACAGGAATCTCTTAGCACATTTGTACCAGATGGATCCAAGAATCCACCTCTTTTCAAGGGCAAATCTGGAACCATGGTCATAATAGGTCCTGATTTTCCTATAGGCCCAAAAGTAACTGGTGCAGAACGAGCCAAAGTGGATGTCTTTCGTGGTGCACTGAGACCGTTTACAACTACAGTAAATCAAGAATTAAGCGATGTTTTAAAATCTAATGTGAGAATCTTTTTGATCCTTCCAGGAAGCGTAGATGGGGTGGAGCCAAACAATGAACGAATTTTTAATGCCTTAAAGTATTTTGCGTCGGGAAAAGCAATTTCGAGTTCTGAAGTAATATTCTATCCTGATGAAGTACGACAGTAATGAAAAAGTTTTCAGAACTAAATGTTGGCGATGAGTTTTTTTCCCAAGGAAAAATTACATTACAAGAGCTTGAAAGTTATCTGGTATTTTCTGGAATAAAAAATGTATTGTACAAAGACAATGAGCAAAAGAAAATCGTTTCTGGAAGAGCAATTTTGGGAAGAATGGAAGGTGAATTTACTAAACTAGAGGAGATGTACGGCAATTTGTTGATATTTTATGGGATGGATGGAGAGCCTTCATGGAAAAATAGACATGCTAGATTTTTAAAACCGCTTTACACGGATGAAATTTTAAAAATGAAATTTAGAATATCAGAAAAAACAGATCTTAACGATAATTTTGGTCTTTTAGCAATTGATTTTGAAGCTACCAAAGAAGATGGCGACTTGGTTGTACTTGCAAAACGTAACCTTTACCAGATCAAAAAGGACCAGTACCAATTACTGAATCAATAAAAAGTTTGATTGCAGCAGCGATCATCACTATTGTTACAAGGATTCGTAGTTTTTTTTCTTCTACCTCTACTGAGAGTCTGCTTCCTACCAACCCACCAACAAACGCACCTATGGCAAGCAAGAGTGCTTCATAGTAATCAGGATGACCAAGAATAGAGTGAGCAGCCATTCCTGACGCAGAAACAAATAGTAAGATAAATTGTGATGTAGGAGCGGCAATCTTCATCGAGAGTCCAACTGCAATCACCATTAGAGGGACAAATACAATACCGCCACCTATACCAAATAAGCTAGAAATTATTCCTGCAAAGAAACTTGCCCCGATTGACAGTACAATAACTTGTTTTGACAAGTTTCTTTCTTTTGGTTCGATCTTTCTTCTTAAAAAAATGTATGCACCTGAAACAATTAACACAATTCCAAACAATATCTTAAACAATGATGGTGTAATATCATGTGAGATAAATGCACCAAGTACCGTTCCAGGAATTGCGAGTAATCCAAATTTCAAACCAATTGAATATTCTATCCTTTTTTGTTTTGCATAAGAGGATGTAGATGCCACAGCGTTACTAAAGGCTGCAAAAAGACTGTTGCTTGCAGCCAGCGCAGGGGAAAATCCAAAAAATGTCAAGACAGGCACTATTACAATTCCACCACCAAGCCCTATCATCGATCCAAGTATGCCTGCCGCAAAACCTAACAGCAATAACCAGATTTCTAACAACAGTCACACAAAGGAGTAAGATATGGATTAATGGTTACGTCAACCTTAATGAACCTGTTAATTTGGTAAAATATTTTACAAATCATTTTGCAATCAACATTTCCCAAACGAATCCTTCTGTTGTAGTCGTTAATTGAATTTGTACGTGTTTTAACGCAAGAGGAATCGATTTTGATTCACTGTGTGGCTTGTTTCCGCCAGTATGAAAATCACCTAAAGCGTCTATCCAGTTATCCAGCGTGTCATATCCATCAGGTTTTACGGTTTCCCAACAATCGCACACAAGTTCTTTTGTAGCTGCGCCAAAAATAGTCTTTATTTGACTCATGTTTTCAAAAAAAGGATTGGATTGCAATGCAACAAGAACTAATTTGGGAGCCTCAGGAGACCCTACGATGTGGATGTTTCCAAGAAAATTTCCACTTGAATCTTTGATTTCAGTAGAGGTACAATATTCTACTAGTTTTTGTTTTTCTTGACTGCTAAAGAATTTACACCACCTTTCTATATCTTGCTGTTTTTGAAATTGCAGAGGTGAAGACACTAGAATTCCTTGAGATTGTAAGCTTTGTTTTAATAGAGTATTAGCATCATCATACGTAAAATCAAGTGAGAGCGTATCTATTTTTTGAATTTCAGTTTTCTCATTGTACAATGTTAAGGCGATGATAATTGCCATTGTTGCGATTCCAATGCCAAGAAAGAGATGTTTTGCATATTTCATAATCGGTGAATTTTTTTATTCTTTAATAAAGCAATCTCGGATCAGCCACAAAATACCAGTCAATCTTAATTAATACCGTATGATTTCAGTCTCCTGTTGCGAATAATATTATGTGGATTTGGTGTGGTAGGCCAAAATTTTGCAAAGTTATTGCTGTCAAGATCAGAAGATCTTTATGCCAAACACGGACTAAAGCCACGGATTGTTGGAGTATTTGATAGCAAAGGTTCAGCTGCGTCATCAGCAGGTCTTGATATAAACAGATTGCTTGAAATGAAAAAAAAATACGGAAGCATAAAAAAATTTCATAACAAGGAAAAGGACGCAAATGGGCTTGACATGATAGGCGGTCTGGAGGCGGAAGTTCTCGTAGAGACTACCACTAGCAATTACAAAGATGCTGAACCCGGAATGTCACATATAGTTAATGCAATGAAAAATGGCCTACACGTAATTACTGTAAATAAGGGACCCCTTGCTCTTGCTTTTCCATCCTTGATGGAACTTGCAATATACAATCAGGTATTACTACGGTTTAGTGGAACTGTGGGCGGAGGTACGCCAATTTTAGACTATGCAAAAAATAGTTTGAGAGGTGAAAGAATAGTTTCATTTGAAGGAATACTAAATGGCACAACAAATTATATTTTGACAAACATGGCAAAGGGAATGACTTTCAAGGCGGCACTTGCAGATGCAAAATCAAGGGGATATGTCGAAGCTGATCCCTCTCTTGATATCGATGGTTTTGATGCTGCTGCTAAGCTTGTCATACTTGCAAATTGGGTTATGGATATGAAAGTCACTATGAAGGATATTGAAAGAAAGGGAATAAGCGACGTAACAACTGTGGATGTCAGAAAGGCCGCTGCAAAAAAAAGTGCAATAAAGTTGATTGCGTCTTGTAACAGAGATCTAGTTGTTGCACCAAAGGCTATTTCACTTGATGACCCACTGTGTGTTAATGGAACTTTAAATGCAATCACCTTCAATTCGGAGCACTCGGGCCAACAAACAATAATAGGCCGTGGTGCTGGCGGGATGGAGACAGCAAGTTCCATACTACGAGACCTCTTAGACATCAAACAGGAAATGTCAAGAAATTGAAGTCAAATTTGTTATCAAAGAGTAGTACTTCTGATACTTTTTCTAAAATCGCTTTGCAGTGGAATATAGAATTACCTAAAGTAAAAACTCTTACAATTCACGAAATTGATGATAATGTAAGCATATTAACCGGAGAGGGATTTTCAGCAATACAATTAAACGATTCTTATATCCCATTTTTATCTGAAACAGCATTACTTGAAAAATTTCCTAAAATTGTAGTTGACATGGGAGCAGTAAAGTTTGTTTGTGATGGAGCAACAGTAATGAGACCAGGTGTTAAAAGCTATTCCGAGTTTGAAAAGGATCAGATAGCATGTGTTGTAGAAGAATCTCGTAACAAATTTCTGGCAGTTGGCAGAACGCTTGTATCAAGCAAAGAAATGAAAAACATGGCAAAAGGCGAGGTATTAAAAAATTTGCATTATGTTTCAGATAGGTTTTGGGAAGCCGCAAAAGAGATTAAGCGATAGACAGCATTATTGAATCTGCCTAAATTTTTGTATTGGAACAAGCAGCATCAACGACATCATGAGTATGGTCAATGTAAGAAGGCCAAATTCTGGAACAGCCTGAAAGGTTAATGATTCATCGTTTGGGCCACTCCAGTTTGCTCTTTCTTTAGGTAATCCAATTCCTAGTATTTTTGCCTGAATATCAACAGGATCATCTGAAAACAATGGCCTTGTCCAATGCTCGGCCTTACCATTTTCTGCATGCTGAGATTTTACAATCAAGAACTCTTGCTGGTTTTGTCTTACTTCCAAATCATAGTTTACGTGTTGAATTGGATTTTCTTCAGAATCTTCAAAAATAATGTCTACTCCCATGTATTCTCCTGCAGTAGCATCGGTTGTTTCTATTATGACAAAAATTGTTCCGTCAGAGGAAACTTTCATTATGGAGTTTGATTTTTCAGAAATGCCCGCAGGTGTTGGATCTACTTGTCCTGATTGAGCCTCATCTTCACTTTCCTCGATTTCTAGTTGCACAAAATATTTACTTTGTCGGATGAGTTTGTCTACTCTGTCATCTCCTTCGTATTTCCATACAGGATCTTCGTACAAGCTAGCACAAACTCTGGCCTCTATGCTGTAATGGTAATTTTTGACAAACCAGCTTAATCCTAGCGCCTTGTATTGCGGGTAGACCTCGTGACAAAATTCAATATCGTTCTCAGTCAATGCACCATTTCTAATCGTAGCACTAGCAGGGAAAGTGACAGACGAAAATATTAATCCCAATAATATTATTGCCAGAAATTTCAATATTCAGCTTGAAACACAAATGGTAGATAAGTCTGTCTTAGAAATTATTTGTAATTTATTGTTCAATAAATTCTCTTATTCCAGTTTTGTCAGCAACTAGGACATCTATTCCATCACCGCTTGCTGCGTCCCTCATGATAGCAGATTTTATAGATTTTATTGCCAAGGCAACTGCATCCTTTTCTTTCATGCCTTGTTTGAATTCTTGATCCAAAACTCCCAAGGCCATTTCGGCTCCGGTTCCTACAGCTGCATAATCATCTGGAAGTACAGATCCCAGTGGATCAAGCGTATAGATTGCAGGATTACCGTCAACTCCACCAACTATAACTTGGGTAAGTAAAGGATAGTAACGTCGTTCATACATTAAAGAAGACATCATCTTTGCTACTGAGTTTGGTGGGATCTCACGTTTAAGTTCCATTTTTCTAATTTTTGTAAGTGCTCTCATCTGCATTGCCAAGACCTGCATGTCTGCCACCAATCCTGCACAGCAAGCTCCCACAAAATCAGTGATCTTGAATGTCTTTTTGGTGGTCTTGCTTACAAGGAAGTTCCCATAGGCAACTCTTTTTTCGCTTGCCATAACTACGCCTTCATCATAGGTTATACCGACTGCTGTTGCACCTGGCATGTACACATAGGCCATAAATGCATTTCACGACGAGGACAATAAAGGCCTTTCTATGAAGAAAATGTGTTCATAATCAGACAGATACATTTTGTGGTTTTCTTTAAAAGATCAATTCTTGCGAATTCATTTGGAGAATGGATCCTAGAGAACACGTATGTGCTTCCTACTGATATGCATGGCACAGACAATATTTTGGAAAAAGAGTACATTGGTCCAGTTCCTGCAGAAGACACACTAATTATTGATTTGCCAAACGAATCTTCAGCAGCTTTTTTTACTTGAGTGACAAATCGGTCTGTGATTTTTGTTCTGGATGCAGCCTCTCCATGAATCATTGTCAGGTTAACATCACCAAAACCTTTTGATCTTAAATGTTGTCCTAGCCTTGCAAATTGTTTCTTTGGATCCATCTTTGGTACAAGTCTGAAATCGATCTTAGCAAGTGCCTTAGCAGGCAATACAGTTTTTGCTCCTTTTTCAACATATCCTGAAACAAAACCTGCAATATTACACGTAGGTTCACCAACTAAGGCCTTCTTAGCGTCGAATCCCTTCTTGTTTGCGACAAATTGGCTTATGCCATATTCTCTTTTGAATGATCTTTCATCAAATGGTTCCAAGTCTATCAGCTCAAGCTCTTTTTTTGTGAATGGTTCTACTTCTTTGTACCAATCTTTAATGAGTATTTTTCCATCAGAGCCACTAAGAGTCTTAAGAGCTTCTATTAGTCTCCAAGATGGGTTTTTGATCAAGACTGCAAGACTAGAATGGGCATCACGAATGGACTCGGTAACACTAAGCTCAACGTAAAGTAATCCTTTCATGCCAAGACTGATTATTGGCCGATCTTTTTGATCGACATATCCAAATTCCCATATCACGCCATCGCAGGCAAGTTTTTTCCTGTATTTTTTAAGATAGTCTTCAACATGCAAGCTGCCGATTTCTTCTTCACCCTCAACAAGAAATTTTACGTTACAAGGAACATCCCCATGAACTTTCAGATAGGATTCTACTGCTTTTATTCTGGTGATTAATTCTCCTTTGTCATCTGCAGATCCTCTTCCAAAGATCTTGTTTCCTTTAATTTTTCCGCTAAATGGTTTATCATCCCATAGATCAAATGGTTCTGCAGGCTGCACGTCATAATGATTATAAAATAAGATTGTTTTTGATGGATTTTGTTTTGATTTTACTTCGCCATAAACAATCGGTGGAACTTTTTTACTAATGCGAAGTATTTCTGATTTAATTCCAGAACAACGCATTGTTTTTGAAACCAGCTTGGCACATTCTTCTAGGCCTTCATTTTTTGCGGAGACGCTTGGTTGTCTGATCAAAGTTTGCAAATCAGAGACAAGCCCCATCATGTTCTGGTCTACATGTTTTAGCACTTTGACTGGTGTCATTTTACTCTATCAAATGGTTTCATCGCTGCTGAAATAAATTCTAAGAGATCAGTTGCTACAATATGTAAACCATACTTTCTTTGTGCCATTGCTCCTGCTCTTCCGTTGATAAATACTGCTGTTGCAGCAGATTCTATTAGATTTTTATTTTTTGATAGCATTCCTCCAACAATTCCAGACAGTACATCTCCTGTTCCACCCACAGTCATTGCCGGAGTTTTTTTCACGTTTAGAAATGTCTTGTTGCCATCTGATATGATATCTGTTGGTCCTTTTAACAAGACTGTCACTGAATTTTCTTTTGCATGTTTTTCAACTAGTGAAATTCTTTCCTTTCTAGAATCAGGAGGAAGTTCACCAAAAAGTCTCTTGAACTCTCCTCCATGTGGAGTAACTATGACATTTTTATTTTTAATTACAGGTAGAACTTCTGGAACTAGAGCACTAGCATCAAGTGACAATCTGAGATCCAATTCTAATAAGGATTTTACAAGGAGAGTTAATGCATTGATGTCCTGTATCCGTAGTCCCATTCCAATGGTTGCAGAATCAAGATCTTTAGGAATTATTCCTAGAAGTTTGTTTACCGCTCCACGTGTAAGTTTTGCATCAACAAGCGGTATAACAATAAGATTAGGACTAAATGATCGTGTTGAACTTACATTAATTTTTGGGACACATGTGTAAACGAGATCTGTCCCACATCGCAAGGCAGCAATTGAAGCGAGGATTGGAGCACCATGATAAATGTAACTTCCTCCAAGTACCAATACTTTGCCATTATCACCCTTTCTTGAAGCAAATTTTCTTGAAGGAATGAATTTTTTTATCAAAGCGGGTTTCAATACGGTACTGGTCAACATCGATAGTCTTCCGTTTAGATGAATAAACTTTCCTTGGATTTTGTGAAGAAATCATAAAATTAGTGCATGTTTTTCTCGATCACAGGCCAAGCAGGTAACATACAAAGTAGACAGTTATGACACAAGTTCTTGAAAATTATTTGATATTGGTTTTAGAGAAAAGAAGTGTCTATCAAATCGGATCGAAAAAAGGTTAGTCAAAAAATTAGGCAAGATAGTTTTTATTTTAATCTCCATTTAGTGTGTCAACATGTCATTACCAAAAGCTGGAATTTTTTTCTCACAACGACAACTAGAAAAAATTTCGGAATATTTGTTTGAAAATACAATTTTAAAGTTTACATATTTATCTAATTTTTGTAAAAAATTTTCTAAAAAAGGAAAATTAACAGGATCATTATATGGTAATTTTAGAATTTCCCATTTTTGGGAGGAATTATTTATTTCCCAGCTTTGTTGATGGTCAAATGAATGAATATTTTAGCAATAGGAGCTCATCCTGATGACATTGAGATTGGCTGCTTTGCTACTTTGGCAAAACATTATCTTGAAGGTGATGAAATTTTTGGGGCTATGATTACAAATGGAGAATTAGGTGGTGACGTGGGCACAAGACGTCTAGAACAGGAAGCTACAGCAAAAGAAATAGATATGAAACTACATTATGGAAATTTTCCAGATGGAGATGTAAGAGAAAATGCGTCTCTTGTCACATTCTTAGATAATATCATAAAAAAGAACGACATCGATATCGTATATACTCATTCACAAAATGACAGACATCAAGATCATAGGGCGATAGCAAGAGCAAGCATGTCTGCAGCTCGTACCGTAAGAGAGCTATACAGTTATGAGGATCTTAGTCTCATTTCATCCTTTAATCCTCAGCTTTTTGTGGATGTAACTAAAACATTTCATGTGAAGATGTCAGCACTAAAGAAGCACAAATCTCAGGCAGACAGGACGTTTATCGAGGGACTAGAAGGCATAGCCAAGTTTAGAGCATCTCAATGTCGCCTATCAGGCAGACTGTGTGAAGCGTTTGAGATTCTTAGGGTTTTCAAGAATGGAAGCTCTCCTTACCATAAGGAAGTAATAGGATTAAAAAATCAGATTCGACAATACAAGAATTCAGTTTCTGCCTTAACCGCAGAAAATGAGATATACAAAAACAAGTTGTATGCCGTAAATGCTGGACTTTCTAACGAAAAAATGACAAATTTTGATTCTATAGCTCCACAGATAAGTTATGATATGTCCTTAAGTTCTAACAATATCAGGAGAATCGGGAACAATTCAAGAAAGACAAAAGCGTTTAAAAATGAACTAAGTGAGATAAAAAATGCCATAACAAAGTACAAAGATGAAATAAGCATGTTAAAAGAAGAGCTAAGTATGTATAAAAAAATTCCTAGTGCTTCTCTTGATAAAAAGACTTGAGCATAAAATAAACCATTGAGATTGATAATATTTTTACAATATCACTTGTAAAGTTAGATTGTTTAACCATTTATTCTATTTATTGGTTTACAAAAAATTTTTCCAAGATTAGAGTTACAAAAAAATTAACTATATCTTCCTAAGAAACGCATTGCGGAGTTTTGAATGTATTTAATTACAAACAGAGTTGACGCTATTGTTGCTATTGCTGCACCAAGAAGATACGCATAGATTATGTTTTCAAATCCTTGTTCACCAAATATCCAACCACTAACAATTACAACACCAGCTCCTATGCATACAATCAATGCGGAAATCTTGGCTTTGTTTAAGAAGTTAATGAACAGGCTATTAGCCATAAATATCGATAGCAATACGTTTGCAATTGATGCATATTGCATTATCCTAAGACTTGTTTCCGAACCCTGTGCTAAATTCATTAATTCTTCACCAAAAACGTTTAGAAGTATCGCAGGTATTGAAGATGCGACCAAAGAGATTATTATTAGTTCAAAGTATTTTCGTTTCAAGAATATACTTAGCTTGTCAGTTTCCGAAATTTTTAGCGTAGCCAATTTGTTACTTGCAGTATGATGAATTGGAGCCATTACTACATGTTGAATTATTATAGTAGGGATCAGAATTATCAGTGCCCAATCAGCACCTGCGTGATAATTTGAATTAAAAACAAATGGAAGTGCTGTCCCGTTGGAGGCAACGTAAAGGAAATCATTGAAAATCCAAGATAACACTCTGTCTACAAAGATTAGAACAAAGTAAAATGTTCCAAAGATAAAATAAGGTAGCGACTCCCAGAATTGAACTTTGAATTTTGATTTAATGGTATTTTTAATTTCAGCTGGTGGGTTGTAGAAATTTGGTGGGTTTTCTTCACTTAATAGAGAAGGACCTATTCCTTTGAGAATTTTATAGTGATAATATAATGAAAAACTGCTTAGTACACCAAAGGCAGTACCAAGGGCTAAGAAATAACGCGTAGTTACATCTGGAATCATCTCTAATGGGATCAGATAGTAAATACTCAAAAGCGATATGAATCCGCCTGTATAAGATGCTAAAAGACTCTTGAATTTCTTTAGTGCGTACATTATCAGGAAGCTTGCTCTATGAAGCGATATTGATGCCGCGGCACCGATAAGTATCATAGTAAGGGAAGCAGGGAAATTCGCAGCTAGGCCTACAAGAGCAATTATGCCAGAGGCGGCAGCAAGAATAACTCCAGTTAACACATAAGTTCTGAAGAGAGCTCTCTTAAACTCAGACAGATTCTTTTGCCCGAAGGAAGATGAGAGTATTCTACCAAACATTTGCATTATACCTTCGGTCAGTACTATTCCCAAGAAAACTCCTGAAATAAAAAAAGTATTGAATCCTGCAGGAAGAGTAGTGACCATCCAAAGTGAAGAGCCCGTAATGTTTAGCAGAATTATTGCAGTAAGCCACGGAGAATAGAAACTGAGAGCCTCTGTGAGTTTCTCTCCCAGACTAGGAAGTTTTACAAAAGAATTATTTGGCTTTATTTTCTCATCATCTTGAATGTTAGAATCTGTTTGATTTTGGGTTTTAGATATCAATTGTGTACGGCTAACGTTAGAATATTTTTTTTCATCATAAAATTCTACAAAATTATAGACATATCGAGAAAGTTCTAGTAGACTTGCAAATCCTTTTTCCTTTGCAACCCTTTCAGAGATTCCCAAAAGCTCCAAAAATGATACAACGTCAGCAACATTGTTAACGCCCTCTTGAATTTCTGAAACAGAGCGAGCTGTTTTGCCAATAAACAATAGCATGTCTGACGAAAGCTGATTCTTTTCATCAACTGGAGAAATTATTTTATCCAATTTCTGGTTTCTCCACTCTAGCTGGCATGATTTGATACTCTAAAATAGAAAAGGAAAGCATGCGAACCTTTGAATAAACAAACTGTTTCATCCTTATCACCAAAATTCAATCCTATCTTGAAACTAATTCCACATACAGATTCCTGTAGTTATTTAGGAAATGTTCCATTGAGAAGTCCATTTGAGAGCTATCTTTTGCACCAACCCCCATTTGTGTTCGCAGGTTGCTATCTTTTAGTAATTTGGAAATTGCCCATCCTAGCTCACTAGCATGCCGAGGTTTTACAAGTAAACCATAATTTTCCATTGCCTCTCTAATTCCTCCACAGTCTGTAGAGACGATAGGTTTGCCGCAAGCCATACCTTCAAGCACTGAAAAAGGAAAACCTTCTCTGATACTGCTTAGTACAACAACGTCTGCAGAGTTGTAAGCAACCTCTGGCTGATTGGTTTTTCCCATGAATTTGATGTTTTCTTCTAATTGGAAATCCTTAACAAGTTGATAACAATGTTTAGCATACTCTAGATCATTGGACGTTCCATAAATCAAACAAAGAACATCTGTGATTCTCTGTTTTACGAATTTTATTGCCTCTATCAAGTTCCCTACATCCTTTAGTAATTCAATTCTTCCGACATAAACTACAGTTGGTCGACGATGTTGTGACGTAGATGCAAGACTCAAAGGTGATTTATGATACTCGCTAATTGTTTTTTCATCGTTTTCTTTTTGTTGCGATTCATCTATAGGTTTGAATCTTTTGGTATCAACTCCGTTATGGATGACTTTAATTCTGGATTTATCCAGACCCAAAGATTGTTCAAAGTATGAGTTAGCATAGCACACAGGCGCCAGGACATCCGCGCTTTTACACACAGTTTTTGAAATATTGCCAAGAAGAGTCTTCCATAAAATACTTGATGCGCCGTTATCCATGTATCTCCATTGGTTTAACAACAAGTCCTTGTAGGCTATTCCATGTTCTGTGACAACCATAGGGCAGTTGTTCTCAATTTTTGCACACATACCTATCATAGATGGGAACCAGGCGTTTGATGAATGAATTAAATCTACATGAGGAAGTTTTATCGATAAAATTTGTATGATTCTTTGAATAAATTGAAAAAATGCTTCTGCGTCTTTTAATGGAACATGTTTATACAAATAATCTTGTTGAAGATAATCAATGAAGGTTTTAAAGACCAGTGGATCTTCTAGACACTTTTTACTATCATGATCAACTAACATTTGATGTAATTTGAAAATTATTGATTCCAATCTGCTGGAATCACAAGTGTCAGAGATTAATTCTGAAATAAATTCTTTATATGCAGAAATGAATTCATTTTCAATAAATGATTTGTGGGTTTTCATTATTTTTGAAAGCAATGTGGAATCCTCGTGTCTGTAAAATTCCTCATACCTTTGGCATCCAAACAAAGGAAGTTCAATTACCTTGATAACATGGTCAGGAATTTTATATTTACCACTTACATTTGGATTAGACAGACAATTTACAACTACGAATTGATAATCAGTCAACCCATCGATGAGAGATTTTGCCCATTCATAGACTCCTCCGGATGCGATATTGGGATAGTTATCCCAGTTAATCATCAGAATTGTTTTCACGTTTTTCTTCTCCTTTCTTTAAACTAATGGGCATCTTATCATGCTCTCCCTCATCTGGCGAGGGCGATTTTGCTTCACTGGTAAGATCATTTACGCGTATGTTTGATGCCCTAGCTTGCAGAAAGGTGTCAAGTGAAATGGACAGATCGGGTGGTATCGGACTTGAATTACTGGATTGTTTTATTTTTGGTATATTCTCGATATAATCTAACCTAAATTTGGCAGAATTCCAATCTATTTCACCTATTGAGAGAGCGTTGTTTTGTTCCTCGATTCCCATGAACGGACTAGTCTTCAATAATAATGATCTGTAATTTTTGAGCAATTCTTCGGCTTTCTTTATCGAGTCTGATAGAATGTAGCTTTCATAGGCTCGTTGCAAAGACCAAAGTGCTTCTCTTATTGAAAAATCTATTACATCATGAGCGTTCTTTTCAAATATCGTGGCAGATTCCAAGTAAAGTGCTCGGGCAATCTTTGCAAAGCCTATCTTTTCTAGACAGTTTGCTGCACATGCACAAGACAACCCAGCTTTTACAAGTGAACCTTTTCCCCAACACTGTGTAGCATCTTTTAGGTAAATTTTTATTGCTTCTTCAAGATTTCCTTCTTCTTCAAGATTTGTTGCAATAAGCCATGAATTTGATTGATCAGCTATTCTATGATACCAATCATGATCAGCTGGTTCAATTTTTTTTTCTTGCATAATTGTAATTTTGTATACTTTTTTCTGGTATTAAATCATTGTCATAACATATCAGATCGAATAAATTCTTAATTCCAAATTTGGGAAGAACGCTTTTATCAGTCTTTTTTAAATTTATTTTATGAAAAATGTTTTGGTAACGGGAGGATTGGGATTTATTGGGCATCACATGGTCAAAAAATTATCAACACAAAGCAATTTGAAAATTACTGTGTTAGACATAAAACCAATTGAAAATGTCAAAACCATTTTTGGGTTTAATGATTTGTCTGTTAATTCCAATTTTGAAAATGCAGTTGATTTTTTTTCGGAGAATAACCAGATCACCTTTATCTCTGGAGATATTAGGGACCGGGAAATCGTCTTAAAAATTTTTGAGAAGGAACAGTTTGATACTTGCATCCATCTTGCAGCAAAAGTTAGCGTAGTTGATTCAATCTCAAATCCAGAAGAAACATTCGCTACTAACGAATATGGCACGCTTAATGTACTTGATGGATGTGCGGAGAATCTAGTGGAAACATTTGTTTTTGCCTCAAGTGGGGCTGTTTATGGTGAACCTAAATTACTCCCTATTAGAGAGGATCATGTTTTAGAGCCCATATCTCCGTATGGGGCAAGTAAGGTGTCGGGGGAAGCACTATTATGCTCATATGTTTTTTCTGGCAAGATAAATAAAGGCGTGTCCTTACGATTTTTCAACGTTTACGGAGAAGGTCAGAACCCACAATATGCCGGGGTCATTACCAAATTTGCAGAGAGACTATCAAAGGGATTGCCACCACTAATTTATGGAGATGGAAAACAGACAAGAGATTTTGTATATGTAGGAGATATTGTTCAAGCACTAATGTTGGCCGCACAATCAAAAGAAGTTACCCATGGTTACCAAACATTCAATGTGGCAACTGGAAAATCGGTTAACATAATTGAACTTGTGTTAATGATGATGAAAATTTTTGACAAGAATTTGCCACCAATCTTTGAGAACGAGCGGGTTGGAGAAATCAAAGATGGTTCGGCAAACATTTCTAAGATAAGAGAGGTACTTGGATTCAAAGCTAATGTTGACTTAGAATCAGGATTGACAATTTTTAAAAACTATTTTACAAAAAATCTATTGCTTCAAACAAACTAAGAAATTGTCAAGTATCCAATATTGAAACCAAGTTTTCAAAATAGCTTGGAATAGAATCGTATGGATTGGGTAAAACACTGTCTGTAATATACATCAATCCTACATAATTGGATGCCTTAATCACATATTGTGTATCAAGTCTTGTTATCCCGTATGAAACAAAAGATAAATTTTTTTTGTTATAGTCTGTGTGCAATTCTTTTATTCTAATCAGATCTGGATACCCAGAATTTTCATAGATTACAAAATTATCTACTGTACTAGTATAACTTGGTGGCATTAAGGTGCCTGGGTTTCCCTTTGTCAATCTCATTCCATTAGATTTAGCATGTCTCGCTAAAATCTCATAATATGTTTCGTATCCAGGCTTGTTTGACATTTCATCAAACATTATTCCATCCACATTGTACCAATCTCTGTATTTTTCTATTTCTGACTTTACATCATCCATATCTCTAGTTCCATAGCCTGTATACACGTAACCAATAACAGTTATTCCAGCAGATTTTAGATTGTTAATTCCAATGACGTAATTGTTGTCTTTGTTTATACCGGCACCATTAGATGGATTTATGACTACAACAAAAGGAACTGATGGATGTGCAAGCTTGGATCTGATTAGGATCTCCCACTGATGCCAACCAGTATTTGCAGGGTATACATATAGCGGTATATAGATTCCAGTTTTAGAAAAATTAATTTCAGTTTTTATTTGCAAAGGAATGTTATCATCTCATGGGTTTTCTACATTTTTTGTCCTGACATCAAAAAGATTTCGTTACTAGAAACTTTGCCTTTGATTGATTTTGCTGGAACCCCAGCCACTATATCTCCATCAGGTACATTACATATGACACATGCACCTGCTCCAACAAGCACGTTGTTACCAATAGTAATTTTGTTTTTTATTGTACAATTCAATCCTGTCCAGCACGAATCACCTAATACCGCGCTCCCACCGATCACTGTTCCACCTGTTATCATACAATTTTTTCCAATTTTCACATTATGAGCAATGTGTACCATGGCATCGATTTTTGTACCATCAGATATCACGGTGTCTGATAACGATCCCCGTGCAATGTCCGTGTTAGCACAAATCTCAACGCTGTCTCCAATTATGACTCCTCCTTTATGAGGGAATTTTTCCAGTTTATTGTTCTCATGTCTTTCATATGCGAATCCGTCTTCGCCCAATGTAACTCCCGATTGGAGAACACAATTTTTTCCAATTTTTACATTATGAGATAAAGTTACTCTGTCATGTATTACAGTGTTCTCACCAATAATACAGTTATTTCCTATAGAAACGAAATTGCCGATGTAGCAATTCGGACCAATGATGGCATCCTTTGCAATAATCGATGATTGTGAAATTGTTGTTTCTTGTCTGAAATTTTTTTGTGTAACCTGCATTCTATTTGCAAATGACACAAAACTAAGCCTAGGATTATCCAAGAATACTAGCTGCGAACCTTCTTTTGGATAAACGTGAAGTCGTAGACTCTTGTTGCACAGTATTATACCTGCCTTTGATTCTGTGATTTTTTTGATTGCTTCTGTGTTGTTGGAAGAACAAAATGCCAGATCTGTATCAGTGGCTTCACCTAGCGACGCAATGTCAGTTATTTTCTTATCCAAGTTACCGTCTACAAAAAACTCATCTTCTGAGACTCCTTCGAGTATGTCTTCGATCCTCCATTGAGTTTTTTGACTATTATCTTTTTTTTCTACTGAAAGCACTTCTATTGTAAGTTTATGAACACTAGATTAAAAAGTTCTGTCCACATCTTTTCATTCTCCGCAAAGCTAAAAGTTTCAAATCATATTTATCCTATTGTTTCAATTTTGGAAACAATTGATCGTTAATTTCTAATCGATTGGTTTCAAACTTGTTTTGCATACGTACCAATCGTATTGCAAGTATTAATTATTTCTAATGATGAGATATTCATATTCAAATTTTTCTTCTTTAGGAACTAGTGTAAAGTCAAGGACATGGAACAGGATCTTCTCTGTAGACTGCGGTAAGCAAAGTATCACCTGTTGTAGTAATGTCTCTAGTAGGACTAGTTGAACCTGTATCTAACCAATGGTCAAAGCATACATTACCAAAATCTGAAACTTCAACTGTATATTGTTGTCCATTGTTAAGATCAAACTCTGCAGGTGTGAAACCAAATTCGATACTTACACCGCCTTGTAACAAATTAGTAAAGTATCCAGTAACAGTGTCCCAATTCTCTAGAATGCTGATTACAAGCAATCTGTTTGTGGTATCTGTAGTAGTATTAACAACGTTAATGCTCACTGTTGCAGGTGCACTGTCTGTTTCACCATCACTTACAATAAAAGTAAAGCTATCTGGACCATCGAAGTAATCCCAAGGAGTATACCATATTTGATTATTGACAGGATTGATAAGACTTAGAACGCCATTAGAGGGTTCTGATACAGTGTAGAAGGATAGTGGATCTCCTTCCGGATCAGAACCTGACAATGTGATCAACACAGCATTATTTTCATTTGTGTTTACTGATTGATTATTAGCAGTCGGTGTCGGTATTGTTGTATCAATCACTATTGCGTTGCTTCCACCAAGTGAGCCTGCAGAACCTGTTGCTGGAAGAGTAAGGACTGCGTTATTTGATGCAGTATCTCTGACTGTACCACCGTTTAGTGCAAGCGATGTGGTGGAAACATAATCAAGATCTAACGAAGAGTCACCTGTTTGTACTACATAATTAAAAGTGAGAACGGTAGTACCAGAACCGCTAGCATAGTTTGCTTGTCTGTCAACAGTACCTGTTTCAAGCTGAAGTTGTGGAGTTCCTGTAACGAAAACTGCTTCAGTAAAGGTCACAGTTACTGGAATAGTGGATCCTACACCGTATGTGCCGTTTGCCGTTGGAGACGAAACACTTGATACTGTTGGTGTTGTAGTATCATATGTTCTGTTAAGTGTCGCAGCTGCATTGTTGCCATTTCCTGTAGAATCCTCTGCAACACCTGCACCTACATCTACTGATACTAATCCTTGACCTGCTGGAGTGACATCAAATGTGTATACACTTGGACCGCCTGCAAGATTGCTTGCCACGCCGTTTGTTACTGTAATGTCTGCTAGT
>JBQTHX010000017.1:0-1855 GCA_052389415.1 Nitrosopumilaceae archaeon | reverse complement strand
CACGATCATTGTAACATCAAGTGTCAATCCATCTGCTGTTGGTCAATCTGTAAAATTCACTGCCACCGTGTCACCAATTGCACCTGCGTCTGGAACATTGAGTGGTACTGTAACATTCCGTGATGGTACAGTCACTATTGGTATTGCCACGTTATCTGGCAATACAGCCACGTTTACAACAACCACACTAGTAAGAGGATCTCATAGTATTACTGGTGCGTATGTAGGAAATACCAACTTTAGTCCCAGTACCAGTCCAGTGCTAACACAGATTGTAAACTAGTTAAATTCATGATCATTCTGAAATAATTTATTATCTGATTCGAGAAAGTTAGTATTTATTTCACATATTAAAAAAATGCTTTCTCCGTCTACCTCAAATTTTTCATCCTGATTTTTTTAATAGAAAATATTAATCAATTTAAAGATTTTTTACTAGTTTTTAACAAAAAATTAAGTTAAAATTAAATTTAATCAAAGGTAATAATCTAATTAGTTTATTGACAATACACAGAAATGTCAAGGCAACAAAAACACAAAAAAATTGTTTTGCCTGTTGTAATAGGTGTAATTGCAGCTGTTGCAATTGGTGTATTCTTTACATCAGCATCTGCAATTTTCAATGCAGATCCAAGTAATGCAAACAATGCACAAGGAAAAATAGGTGAGAAGGAGTTTGAGGAGCAGAGAGACCAAGCATTACAAGAAGTTAGAAGATTCATCTTAGAGTCACCTACCTTTGCGTTTGATGGATTGCTAGATACGCTTCAAATTGAATACGTATCTGTAATGGAATCTTTTCCAATTCAGTACAATATTGAAGCAAGATACACATCAGCACACGCAGGATATGGCAACAGAGAAGGAGAAATGCTGGCTCAGGTATTGACTCCACATACAGTCAAACTGATCGTTTCAGAGGGTAAAGTCATATCAACAATAAATGATAGAGACTATGATGAAATCAACAGTCAGTTTATTCAGGGAGAATCTGATTTGGATGATTTCCCAATACAGATAGCGACAGTACATGACTATGCTTCGCTTATCGATGCTCTTGAAAAAAAAGGCATCACAGCAGAGGGAGTAGAGATACTCGAAGATTCTTCATTTTCTGTTCCAACTTTAGTGATATCAGTTAATGGAGAAAATCTGCAAGTCTATGAATTTTCTTCTGCAACAGAAGCCCAAAATGCAGCACTCCTAGTTTCTGAAGATGGAACAGAGATTGGTACAAGCATTATCCGATGGATCGATACTCCGCACTTTTACACACAAGGCAATCTAATTGTCCTATATGTAGGACATACCCAAGAAATGTTGAACCTTCTTGAATCACTACTTGACAGACAGTTTGCAGGAATGTGAGTAAAGATGTTCAATTTTTCTATTTTTTATTTTGGATGTGATTAAAGTATGAAGAAACAGTACAGAACAGAATTGCTGATAATTTCTGACATTTTAAATGCAACAATGGATTATGGAAGTGAGGGAACAATAATATCCTCTATAGCAAGAAGGGCAAATCTTTCACATGATTCAGCTGTAGCAAAATGTCAAAAGTTGATACAGAGTGGATTGATTGAAACAAAAAATGAAAAGAAAAAGCGAATTTTTATTATTACTGAAAAGGGGATAGAATTTTTTCATCAGATTCAAAAATTCATTGAAATTGCATTAGAGATCAATCGACCAAAACGAGACTTGGTACCTTTAATATCATAAGAATGGGTCCACAGGGATTCGAACCCTGGATCTTCGCCGTGTAAGGGCGACGTCATAACCGGCTGGACTATGAACCCAACAAGGCTCCAATTAAAAATGCATTTAAACTTTGAGAATTTTTCCTAAAAAG
>JBQTHX010000016.1:0-29932 GCA_052389415.1 Nitrosopumilaceae archaeon | reverse complement strand
GCTTCCCTGCGGCACTGCACTGGCCATAAGCCAATGCATCACCGAGTTTGCATCGTTTACAGCTGGGACTACCCGGGTATCTAATCCGGTTTGCTCCCCCAGCTTTCATCCCTCACCGTCGAACGCGTTCTGGTAGACCGCCTTCGCCACTGGTGGTCCTCAATGGATCAGAGGATTTTACCCCTACCCACCGAATACCGTCTACCTCTCCCGCTCCCTAGCTATGTAGTATCTCCGGCAGCCCATCAGTTAAGCAGATGGATTTAACCGGAGACTTGCAGAGCCGGCTACGGATGCTTTAGGCCCAATAAACCTCCTAACCACTCGAGGTGCTGGTATTACCGCGGCGGCTGACACCAGACTTGCCCACCCCTTATTCATCGGTATTTTTAGAACTGACAAAAGATTTCTTCAGCAGAAATCACTCGGATTAACCTAGTCGTGCTTTCGCACATTGCTAAGGTTTCTCGCCTGCTGCGCCCCATAGGGCCTGGGTCCGTGTCTCAGTACCCATCTCCGGGCTTCTCCTCTCAGAGCCCGTACCTGTTATAGCCTTGGTGGGCCATTACCCCACCAACAAGCTGATAGGCCGCAGTCCCATCCTACAGCGATAAATCATTTCAATCATAAGCCGTTCCAGGCATTATGGTCTATCGTGTATTATTCTCAGTTTCCCGAGGTTATCCACGTCCATAGGGTAGGTTGACTACGTGTTACTGAGCCGTCCGCCTTGTATTGCTACAACGACTCGCATGGCTTAGTACCAATCCGATAGCAGTCAGGTCCGGCAGGATCAACCGGATTCGTTTATTCATTTTAGAAGTATGTTATTGGGAATTGGTCGGAATGCACATTTCATGTCTTCAAACTTCAGATAAGACCCGTAAGGTCAAACCCACATCTTGTATGCGTAATTGGAGGCCTGTGAATCACCCAATGGAACAATTCCAACAATCATCACAAGCGCCGCCTTGCTATTACGTATGCAAAAAGAGAATCAAAATGAAATAATATAAACCATGCCAAAAAAACCAAATTTTTCCTAATTTTTGCGATCACTAATATTAATCTGCCATCAGTTTTTTTGTGTTGTCACCATTAGAGATTTACAAAAAGAAGACGAAAAAGTCTGGCCTGCTTTTTGAAAGATCAAAAAAATTTCACGTCAATGGTGTTAGTCACAATATCAGATTTTTTGAGCCATATCCTTTTGTGACAAGATCAGCTAAAGGAAAATTTCTGTATGACATTGACGGAAACAAGTATGTAGATTACTGGATGGGTCACTGGAGCTTGATCCTAGGTCACGCGCATTCAGCAGTCTCTGCTCAAGTAAAAAAACAACTGCCTGCATGTTGGATGCATGGTACTGTAAACGAGATGACAGTATCATTTTCTGAGATAATACAAAAGGCAGTACCTGTTGCAGAAAAGATTCGATATGTTTCGTCTGGCACTGAAGCAACGATGTATGCAGTAAGGATTGCACGAGCATTTACTGGAAAAAAGATTATTGCAAAGATTGATGGCGGATGGCATGGATACACAACAGATCTTTTAAAATCAGTCAACTGGCCCTTTGATCAAAAGGAGAGCAAGGGAATTGCAGACGACTTGAATATAGTTTCAATGCCGTACAATGATTTGCAAAAGTCGCTTGAAATTTTAAACTCTGTAAAAGATGATCTTGCTGGAGTAATAATAGAGCCTGTCCTTGGAGGAGGAGGCTGCATTCCTGCAACCAAAGAGTATCTTTTAGGAATACAAGAATTTGTCCACACAAACAATGCCATGTTTTTGCTTGATGAAATAGTGACTGGTTTTAGATTTTCGTTTGGTTGTCTTTACAAAAAAATGAATCTTGATCCTGACATTGTTACCTTGGGAAAAATTGTTGGAGGAGGATTTCCAATCGGTGTCATTTGCGGCAAGGAGGAGATTATGGAAATTGCAAATACAAACTCGCATACAAAACTTGAAAGATCATATATTGGGGGGGGAACTTTTTCTGCAAATCCAATCACAATGACAGCAGGCCGTGTAATGATTAGTCATCTCAAGAAAAAATCAGGTTCTATCTACGACAAGTTGAACTCTTTGGGCCATAGAACAAGAAAGGAGTTAACCAGAGTCTTTGATGGAAAGGTGGTCTCAACAGGCATGGGATCGTTGTTTATGACTCACTTTGTCTCAAATAATGTTTCAGAGGTCAATAATGCCCAAGATGCCTCAAAGTGTGACACAAAGATGCTTCAAAGATACCACTTTGATCTGATAGCAAAAAAAGGAATTTTTTTCCTGCCAGGAAAACTTGGCGCATTTTCTGCAGTCCATTCCCAGTCCGATGTAACAAGCTTGGTCATGGCGTCAGAACAATTTGCAACTACAAATTAGATAGTAAAGTCTAATAACTTTCAGTTTTGAAAAAAGATATGAAAAGGATTCTGATTTGTTCTATTCTTGTCTTGCTTTTAATTCCAGTTGGGTATAATCTGGCATCTGCAAGAACTTGGGATGTTACTATCCCAACTGGAGCTGCAGATCCTACAAACGCAGAAAAGAGATTTTTCTACAGTCCATGGGAACTTACTATTGAACTCTATGACACTGTCTCGTGGGGAAATGGAGACACTGCGTCACATACTGTAACCAGTGGAAACCCAACAGATGGACCAGATGGCCTTTTTGACAGCAGTCTTTTTGGAGCTGGAAAATTATTTAGTCACAAATTTGTCAAGGGCGGCACATATCCATACTATTGTGCCATACATCCCTGGATGATAGGAAAGATCACTGTTGTTGGGGGAGAGTCGATGAAGGTATTACGTAACGTTGGAGCAGATGCTGGCGACGGCAAGACCACATTTGATATAGAATACTTGTTGGAAAAGACACTTTTAAGCGCAGAGATAGATGAAAGTCAAAAGGCAGTCACTTTCACAATGGCAGGAAAAGGAAATGATGGAGATCTTTTTGTTTTAAAACTTCCAAAAGATCTAATTTCTGGCGACTTGATAGTCTGGGTAGATAATCAGCCAATCACTGAATTTGAGATAAAGGAAGATGGCGGCATCAACAGATTAACGATTCCTCTCACTTCAAAATCTGAAACAGTTACGATACTTGGAAGCAATATTGTTCCAGAGTTTGGTCCAATAGCTGTTCTAATCCTTGTCATAGCAATCACAGGAATTATTGTAGTAAATGCAAAAAGTCACAATCTCTTTCTGGTAAGACTATAGACATTTAGATTTGTTGGATTAGCAAAAGCTACTTTCTCTTTCTGCGTGCAGCACGTTGGTCTGCAACCCTACTATGTTTACCCTTTTTCCTTTTTACCATAGTAGAGCAAGAAGACTTGCTCTACTTATCTTTTGTACCTGGCATTTTGGTTCTTGGCAAAGCTAAGACTCGGGATAGTCTCCACCGCATTTTGGACATCGGCTTCTGAGGCCATGATACCTTGCATCAAAATACACTATTGCACTTTGATATCCGCATCCGATGCACTCTACCCCTTTTAGTTTTAGGCTCATGAAATATTATAGCACTATAGCACACATTAATTGGACTTTACACATTAGCTTACTAGTTACTTTTTTAGCTAACAAGAGATTATCTGTAAACGAAAGCAAGTACATGTATGAAAACAACTGAAATACTAGCCAAACCATCAATTTGGCGCAGAGAGATCCGTGCCTCTTTTAAGAAAGTGGTAGCTTTTGACCTTCTATTTTATGGGTTGGGTTTAATCACTGGCATAGGAATCACAGCAGCAATTCTTCTCTCTTAGAATTCTGCTTCCTCTTTTTTTTAACTTTTAATCAACGAGAAAAACTAATGCCAAAAAATGTCAACTTGACAAAGCTAGACCGTCCTTTGCATTATCATCTTTTATGTTAGTTTTATATTGACAGAAAATACAGATTCAAACGTGCTAGAAAAGCTAATCAAAGACAGTGATGCTTTGCAAAAAGCGCTAGTTGGAGAGGAACTTAGTTACAACGACGGACTAGAACTAATGCAATACGATAATTTGTATATGATTGGAGCTGCAGCAGACTCGATTAGAAAAAAGCGAGTTGGTGATACTGTTACTTTTGCTGCTTCATATTATTTGAACTACACCAATGTTTGTGCTGCTAGTTGTCAGATGTGCGCTTTTTATCGAAAAGGAAACGAAAGTGATGCATACACTTTGACGCCACAGGAGATTGAGAAAAGAGTTGGCATAGCAAAGGACATGGGTGCAACCGAGGTGCATATCGTTGGAGGATTCCATCCTGATTTAGGACTGGATTACTATGAAGAAATGATGAAGAGTATAAAAAAGACCCATCCTGAAATGAACATCAAAGCGTTTACTGCCGCAGAAATTTTCTTTATCGCAAGGCTAACCCACAACTCTGTCAAAGAGATTCTTTCCAGGCTAAAAGCAGCAGGACTTGATACGATGCCAGGAGGAGGAGCAGAACTTTTCCATCCAGAGATTAGAGAAAAGATTGTCAGGGGAAAATGCTCTGGACAAGAGTGGCTTGATACCATAGAACAAGCTCATAACCTTGGAATCAAAAGCAATGCGACGATGCTTTTTGGTCATATTGAAAAACCTGAACATATCATTGATCATTTGGTAAAACTAAGGGAAGTTCAAAAAAGAACCCATGGATTTTTGACATTTATTCCTCTCAAGTTTAGTTTGGAAAATACCGAGCTTGAACAAAAGGGATTGATCTCAAGTGAGAGTGCATCAACATATGACTTGAGAGTGATTGCCTTGTCCCGTCTGATGCTTTCTGGTTATCTTGATAACATCTCTGTTTACTGGGTTGCTTTGGGCAAGAAACTTTCGCAGGTAGCTTTAGCTCATGGTGGAAACGATCTTGTTGGTACTGCATTTTCTGAAGAGATCTACCGTGCAGCAGGAAAAGGGACAAGCTCTTCAGTACTAGAGCTTGTAAACATGGTAAAAGAAATTGACAGACAGCCAGCACAAAGGGACACGTTTTTTAGAATTTTACACAAGTTCTAAGTCTGCGCAGGTTTTTGTGTTACAGTCTTTCCTGCCCCACCCTTCTTTCTTTTAAGACCCACACTTATCAAAGTGATTAGAAAGCCAAATGCACCAACATATCCAAAAAGCATGATTAGTTGATGATATGTTGCCTGGGTCTCTAAAAGTAAAGCAGCTTCCTCTTGTGTAACATTTCCCCTAGCTACCGGCATAGAGTTGTTAAGATATAACGAGACTGATGTCCCAACAACAAGCATTACAATTCCTGCAACAAATATTCGCTTGTCCATATCTAGATCTGAATTTTCATTCCCTATAATCTTTAAGTTGAAATAAAATATAGTATACAAATGCGATGGGCAGGATGGCCATTAACTGTAATCATAATTGCAGCATCACTGTTAATATCTTTCATATTGTTCCAGCTTGGAATATTCTTCTTTTTTCTTCCGATAGTTTTTCTTCCGTTATTAAAATTTATTAACAAAAAATCACCAAAGTTTCAGTTTGTCAATTCTTGTCAAAATTGCGGATTCCAGTCCTATGGTAAATTTTGCCCTCAATGTGGTGCAAAGTTGACAAGTTGATGACCAACTAGACTAGAAGCATAACTTCTCTTTACCAGAACATAGTTTGAATTGATTAACTAGTCTATGTTCCTTAAATGGAAATAGTACAAATTCTACGTGTTCCTTTAATTGTCGTAATGCGTTATTATATTCAGGTAGGCGGGAAGATCGGAGCTGCATATCTACCCAATACCTATCAGCTTTTGTGAACCTGCTTACCTGTTTTACAAGTCTTATGAATTCATAGAATTAAACATTTACCATTCTTTGATCTTAATCTGTAGCTTGAGAAATTCTAAGGTCAAAGTCGGGTACAAGACCCTTCTCAGTTGCAAATCTAAATAGTGTTTTAATGGAGCTCTCACCTAAGATCCCCATATCGATTGTAATGTCATTTACATACATCCTTACAAATCGCTCAATTAGTGAACGTGGTTGGCCGCGTCCGTACTGCATTGCATAATCCAGGGCGTCATTGACACGATTCATCCCATAAATTATCGACTCGCGAAAGTAATCATCAAACTTTCGTATCATATCTTGTCCCAAGTGGTTACTAATTACGTTAATTCCAAGCGGAACGGGAAGACCCCCTGTGGAATCGGCCCACCAAGTACCTATGTCTAGTAGTTTTGTGAGTTTATTCTGGTCATATGTAATCTGTGTTTCATGAATGACCAGTCCAGCATCTGCGTCGCCGCGCTCTACTGCGTCAGGAATATCAGAAAATTTCATCTCAACATAATCAAACTTTCCAAGCATCAGTTGCAAAAGCAAAAAGGCTGATGTGAGTTTTCCAGGAACTGCAATCTTTGATTGTTTTAACTTGTCAAGAGTCATGTCTTGTTTTGATATCACGATAGGACCATATGCTTTACCAAAACTTCCTCCACTTCTCAATATAGTGTAATCTGGAATGTACGCACAGGCATGGACAGAGACTGCAGTAACATCAAGCTCGTGTTTTAATGCTCTCCTGTTTAGAGTCTCAATGTCCTCAACAACATGGTTGACTTTGAAATCATGAGAGTTTACTTTTCCTGAAAGCATTCCATAAAACATGAAGGCATCATCGGCATCAGGAGTATGGCCTAGAATAATTTCCATAACCATATTTTTGAGCTCTATTATAAATATCAAGTTATGAAAAATAAATTATTGTCAACTGTTGATGCATTTGAAAAGGAGATCATGTTACAGTTAGATTTTATAAAAAACTTTGTCCCGCAAAAACCACTTGCCAAAAGAATACAAAAAAATACAATTTTTTGTGGTACTGGAGACTCGTTTGTTTCTGCATTACTTGCTGAGGCGTTTTCTGAGTTTAGAGCAAAAGCTTTGGATCCGCTTGATTTGTTAAAAAACCCAAAACTAGCACAAAACAAAAATCTGTATCTTGTATCAATTTCTGGCAACACTGTTTCAAACATAAAACTTGCCGAGATATCAAAAAATACTACATCAATAACATCAAATCCTCAAAGCAGGCTAGCAGGTGCATGCAAAAAAATGATTTTGCTCCAATATCCAAACTCGGGAATCTTTACAGCTGGCAGCATAAGCTTTCTTGCAAGCGCCATGACATGCATGACTCTAGTAACAAAACTAGAGATACGAAAGACCTCTAGGCTGTTTGATATTGCAAAATCTCAATGCAGAAAAGTAAGACTGGAAGGTAAGATCTACTTGCTTGGCAATCTCCATACTTTTCCTATTGCCATGTTTGGAGCAGCCAAGCTTTACGAAATAGGCGGTCTTGACGCGCATTATGAGAGAATAGAACAGTTTTCACACATGGGTCTGTTTTCTGCAAAGAAAGGCGACACTGTCATAATTTTTGAGGAAAAAAACAAGTACAACTCCAAGCTTGCATCCAGTCTTAAAAAATATGGACTACGTGTGATACGATTTTCTCCCAATACAAAAAACATCCAAGAAATTGTTTTGTTTTTTATTTTTGTATCAGAACTAGTTACATTGTATCATGCCAAGAAAAAAAATCAAAAGGATTGTTTTTTTGTAACAGCCAAGAACCTTAGAGAAACTAGCTCATCTATGATCTATTGATCTTAATAGATTCTTGAGAAGATTTAATACCCGCTCTAGAACGATTTTTTTCATTCATGAAATACAAGGCCACAGAACAGATCCTAAAGATAATTGGAAACAAGAAGAACATCCGAAACTTTGGAGTCATTGCTCACGTAGACCATGGAAAGACAACAATGAGCGATAGCCTTTTGGCATCAAGTGGAATTATCAGCCCATCAGTTGCTGGTCAAGCCCTTGCGTTGGACTCTATGAAATTAGAGCAGGACAGGCAGATGACAATCGTTCAGGCAAATGTTACCTTGCTTTATGAAGCAGAAGGTCAGGAATACGTAATCAACATGATTGACACCCCAGGACACATTGACTTTACTGGACGTGTCACAAGAAGCCTCAGGGCCATCGATGGCGCAGTTGTGGTATCAGATTCTGTGGAAGGAATAATGACACAGACAGAGACTGTAACAAGACAAGCTCTAGAAGAAAGAGTAAGACCGGTTTTGTACATCAACAAGATAGACCGTCTCATAAAGGAACTAAGACTGACTCCAGATAAGATGCAAGAGTGGCTAGTAGAAATTATTACAAATTTTAACAGATTAATTGACATTTACGCAGAACCAGAGTATAAAGAAAAGTGGAAGGTAAGCATTCAGGACGGAAGCGTCTCTTTTGGTTCTGCAAAGGACAGATGGGGATTTAATGCAGATGTCATGAAAAAGAAGGGAATCTCTTTCAAAGACATCTATGCGGCTTATTCAGAGGGCGGAGACATCAAAGCACTTGCGGAAAAGGCGCCATTGTATGATGCAGTACTTGGAATGGTGGTAAAACATCATCCGTCCCCTGATGTTGCACAAAAATACAGGATTCCAAAAATTTGGAAAGGTGATTTAGAATCAGACATGGGAAAGGCGCTTTTGAATTGTGATGACAACGGTCCTACTGTCATGATGATTGTAAACATGACAGTTGATCCTGCTGCAGGTCCAGTAGCTATTGGGAGATTATTTTCTGGCAGAATAAAAGATGGAGATAGAATAAACATCATAGATACCAAAAGAGAAGGAAGAATCCAATCAGTCAACTTTTTCATGGGAAACCAACGTGAGATGGTTGGCGAACTTGCTGCAGGAAACATCCCAGCACTTTTGGGATTAGAACATGCAAGAGCTGGACAGACTCTATCAAGTGTTGCAGGAACTCACACATTTGAAGGAATCCAGTATGTTTCTGAACCAGTCGTTCAAATTGCTGTTGAGCCCAAGCATCCAAAAGATCTTCCAAAACTAGTTGAAGCCTTGCGCAGAATAACAATCGAGGATCCAAACCTTGTTGTAAAGATAAACGAAGAAAGCGGAGAGACAGTGATTGCAGGAATGGGTGTCTTGCATCTAGAGATTGCAACATCGCTTATTGCTGATGCAGGTGTACAGATTGTAACATCACAGCCCTTGATCAATTATAGAGAGACAATAAGGGCACAGGCAGGTCCTATCATGGCAAAATCTCCAAACAGACACAACAAGATCTTTATGAGAGTTGAACCCTTGGATGAAAAAATTGCAGAAATGATTAGAAACGGTACACTAAACGAGTACAAGGACAAAAAAGAGGTTGCAGAAATCTTAAGAAATGCTGGTTGGGACAGAGATGAAGCAAAACGCGTAATGCGTTTTGATACAAGGGGAAATGTGATGGTAGACGGCACAAAGGGTGTGCAGTTTATCCAAGAATCAACTGATTCTATACTTTCTGGATTTGAAGACACCATGAAAGAAGGACCTCTGGCAAAGGAACAGGTCAGAGGATGCAAGTTTGTCTTCCATCATTTTGTACCACACGAGGATCCAGCACATAGAGGTCTGTCGCAGCTTGGTCCTGCGTCAAGACGTGCGTGCATGGGAGCTATGCTTTTAGCACAACCAGTTCTTTTGGAACCTACACTTGGAATCGAGGTTAGGGTGCCACAGGAGATGATTGGAAATGTTGCAGGTGTTATTTCAGGAAAACGAGGGAAGGTTTTGAACATGGAGCAAAAAGGTGTGGTCCATATTCTAACAGGAGAGCTTCCTGCTTCAGAAACTTTTGATCTTTCCGAGGTGATGAGGGGTCAGACAGCTGGAAAGGCCATGTGGAATACTCACTTTAAAGCATGGACACCAGTTCCAAACTCTGTCTTGTTAACAATAATGTCAGAGATTAGAAAAAGAAAAGGACTAAGTCCGGAACCACCTAACGCTGACGAATTTATCGATAAAGAATAAAAATAGAATCCCCCTCGATTACGCCTAAAAATCTGCATGTCCTCGTAAAGTATTTTGTTTAAAATATCATTCAATGAAGTATGATTCAAACAAAGTTAGAAGATCTAAGAGAAGAACTCAAGAAACGTAAGATAGATTTTTTAGAAAAATGTAGCACGTGGAATACAAAAAGTACAGAGGCTAAACTTGCTGGTAATTCAACAACTCCGCTAGTCGATTCGTTTCACTATCTGACTCCAGTGGTGGAAACAATGACAAAATTGATTCTTGCATACAGTGATTACGTAAATGCCTTAGAGAAAAAATACTTGAAAAAGGTAAAACATGACTCTAAAGGGGCACAAAAATCACTATAACATCAAGTTACTTCGTGGCTATGGAGTAGCCATTCATCTAAAGGATAATCGTGTTATTTTAAAAAATGGATTAGATGTTTTATCAAACAAATCTGAAAAGGAAGAATGGTTTGTTACTCAGATCCCTTATGAAAAAATTGTGATTTCTGGTCGTGGTTATGTTTCTACAGATGCGATAAAACTACTTTCTGAGAAAAATGTCAATGTAATATTAACTGACACATTTGGGAATTTAATTTCTAATATGAATAATGTAATGTCTAGTACTACAGCAACTGGATATAGAATTGGTCAGTATGATACATTTCGTGATCCTGACAAAGTTCTGTATCTTAGAAAATGGATTTTAACTGAAAAATTAAACAGTCAGATTAATTTCCTAAAATCTTTAGAAAGAGAGTATTTACAGAAAGGAATTTCACAACTAGAACTATATCTAAAACAAGTAGAGAATTTTACAGAATATCGTAATTTTCTAACTACAGAATCAAGATGTGGACATATCTATTTCAATAATTATGCTAAACTCTTTGATCCAAAGTATATGTTTGAATCTCGCCATGGTGGTGGAATTAGGTTATCCAATAGATATGCTTCAGATGTGATTAATGCGCTTCTCAATTATGGCTATACTGTACTAGCAGGAGAAATTGCCAAGTTTGTGAATGGATTAGGTTTAGATCCTTACTATGGATTTTATCATAGAACTCACACTTCGTTTCAGGCTCTAGTGTATGACTTGATTGAACCTTTTAGGTGGTTAGTTGAATATTCGGTGTATAAAGTTGCAAATCATCAAAATTATGATCAGTCCATTAAGAAAAATGAATATGCGTGGACAAGAGAAGGAAAAGTGGTACTTGATTCGGATTTAATTAAAAGATTCTTGGAAATATTAGAAAGGAAATTTCAGGCAGAAAGACCATACAAGTTTAAGCATGGTTTGAAAATGTCTAATGGAATGTCAATGTGTCAAGAAATTACTATAGTAAAGATTACAATACAAAATTTAGCTGATTATTGTATTGTGATGATAAATCTTATACAAAATTGATTACAGCTGAATGATCTGTTTTTATCACACAATTCTGTAAATAAATAATAATTGATACCATTTGACCTTTCTAGGTGCGTCTTCGGCTTTAATTCATCTAAAAAATACTTTTTTATTCCTGATCCAATTCCGATATACAGAAACCTAGAAAATACTATGATTAATTTCACAACTGGTGAATTTATTCCTAATATTCCTCTAGGTGTTGAAGCAGGTGTAGAAAGATTGATAGATCATATCATGAATCGTAGGAGAAAACAACAATTAGTTGATAGTTATTTTTCACATTTACATAATGTAGTATGTGATCCTGGGTATGTACATCCACAGTTTGAAAACTTCATTCATCCAGGAAACAAAGAGGCGGTAAGGCGACTTGTCAACAAATGGTTCCTTAATCTGCCGATTATTAGAAACATAGCAAAGGCAACAGGTACTCATGTGTTTGAGGATATCAAAACACTAAGTACGGATAATTGTAAGTTAGAGGATGCCCATTTAGCAGAAAACATATTAGCAATAGGCAGTGCAAAATCCACATTAACTTCTCAGAAAGCTCTTGGATATGATATCAAAGGCGATGACAGATTATTTTTGAGTGACAGATACAAGGGAATACTAAGATGGGAATTTGAAATTGACTATAACGATCCTGTACAGGTAAAACAAAAAATCGAAGATATTGGAGGGGATACTGTACTACCTGATCCGCACATCACAAAATTTCGGTACCTATTTTACGATACAAAAAAATCTGACTTGCCAAAGAGCCCACAGGTTGATAATAATTCTCAAATTGATGAAGAATATGCCGTTTTAACAAAAATTCCTAATAGAATAAGATATGCTGGAAACAGACCAGAGCGAGATGTTTTCATCTTTCAGGGTCTTCACAGTGTTGGAACTAAATCTATCGAAGGTCTTATCTGGAAACATATTGATAGAATCAAAGATGAATTTATAAAAAAAGAAATAGATACAATAAACGATTCGTATCAGATTTTGTTCTGGATGAAAATCAATAGACAGGACGATAAACCAACTAAGGCTTTTCAACCTATTCTCGATCAGAGTCAAGTCGTCGAGATTGCCAAACTAGAAAATAATGTGAATCAATTGCCAGATTACACATGATCTAAAGTATTTCACTATTCATGACCCGATCCAAAAACTATCATGTGTCAAGAAATAATTACTGCAAAAAGCATATTCAGAATTTAGATGAATTTGCGTTAACAAATAGTTCACACTCAGGTTATAATCATATACAAATAAGAAATACGGTTAATTATTATATATGTCAGTAAAATCAACGATGAAATCTGATTATAGAAGTTTCATTGAGCAAGCAAACGTCGATTTGGAAAGGGCAGAAAAACTATACAGTGATGGTAATGATTATGGATTTGCAATATTTTCTGCTCAGCAAGGTTTAGAAAAATATCTTAAAGCATATTTACTAAAAATTGAACTCTTTCATGATCCGAAAGATTTGGGTCATTTGGCATTTCATTCTATTCTTAAAAGAATAATTGAATTCATACAAGAGATGAAGAATTTAGATACAAAATATCCTGTTTTCAATTTTTTCATTGATGCAATCATCATATACTTTGAAAATCAAAGGAAAATAATTGAAGAAATTAGAAATTCCAAGAAACTCCAAAAATTATTATGGAAAGTTTCACTAGGAATGCAAACACATGACATGGAAGAAATTAAAATTGCTAAACAGTTACTTTCTTCTCTTGATAAAGGTAAAATCGAATGTCATACTGCTCTACTTAATGTATTTAAATTTATGATGATTACAAATCCTGCACCAACGATAAAATTAGATGAAAAAACAGAAAATGAGGTTTTAGAAATGACAGCAAAAATATTCTTGCCCATTCTAGAAAATAAACCTGCTACATACGATGTATCAGAACTATATGGAAAATTAATCTCCATTATGAAACCATATTGGATAACTTCACAGATGATGGATGAAAAAACCTTTGAGATATTTATCCGGTTTAATGATTTAATATTTACAGTAAACTGTATTACCGAAATGGTATTTGCATATTGCCATGAACAAATTTCTCGTTATCCAATTATGATCGATGGAATAAATTCTAGAACATTGTATAAAGAAAATAAAGACAGGGTTCTCAACTTAATTCAACAGATTAAAGAAAAATGTGGTAAAATTCAATCAAAATTAGATCTGGAGAAAGAAAATTTATGATGCTTTACTTTCTAGATTTTTTAAAACTAAACTTGCTTCTGGCCATCCAGCTTTAACAAATTCCAATAAAACATCAAAAATCAACTTTTGTGATTTAGTAGATAGTTTCCCACTCAGATACATTGTTTCGATTAATTTTATCACTGCACAGCTTCGATGAAAATTAAATGCTAGTTTTTCATTATTTAAATAAATTCTATGCAAATACTCTGCAGATTCATCAGGTATTTCTTTCCAGAATTTTTCAATGTATTCAACAATATTTAATTTGTAAAATTCAGACGTTGATAAATCATAATGTGCGTCAGATAATGTTTGTAAAACAGGTTTAATTTCTGGTAAGAATGATTGATTTTTCTGTATAATCGAGTATAATAAAAAGAATTCCGCATCACTGCGAATTTTTGATGAAGTACTTGTTGCTAACTTATGGTAAACTGTTAGAACTTTGTTCCGTAATTTTTTATCAAATAATATTTTTTCATCTTTACATCTAAATGCTATTGTATGTTTTACAGTATAATTATAAGATTCATCGTTAACTAATTTATTAAATAGAGCGTTAAACTTTGGTTTATCAAACACTATTGCCATCTGTGTGATTAACGAAATAGTAAATTCTAATGGCGTTTCCTTGTTTTCTAGATTAGATTTACCTGATTTTTCAATGATCTTTTCACATAATTCATAGACATCGTCTGTGTGTTTTAATACATTAAAATGTAAAAAGTCTGGAATAAAAAATTGCACTCGCCAATTATCATCTAGAAATTTTTTTGCAAGATTTAGACAAAGTGGATAATCAATTTCGGATAAAAATCTGAGATTCTTGCAGATTTCCTCTCTTACAAAACTAACCTTATCATCTGACATTTTTTTAATTATTTCAATATTTTCTAGAATGGGGTTGTGCCAAGAAAGTCGTACTAAACACGATGCGGCATATGCTCGGATTGTAGGATAACTAATCAATATATCTCCTGTTTTATCGTCTGGAGATTCATCAACTTCTGGATCTGGATCGTTACAAAAAGCCCAAATCAGAGGTTGCAGTCGTAAAACAACATCCTTTTTGATTTTCTTTTTATCTTTGTTTAGAAATTCTTCAACATTTCTCAAAAATTTGATTTTATCATCTTTTGTAAATGTTATAGTAGCTTCAATCATTTTATTAATTTCAATTTCTTGTTCTTTATCAGTTAAATCAGTAAACTTTCGTTTCTGCGTTTCTGGTTCATGCTTTGTTGTAAATACTTGTGGTGGTCTCCTAAGTTGCCATTCTTCTGCATTTTTTCCAATATTTTTAATCCATTTTTTCACATTATAATTTCTGTATTCTTCGGGAATTGAAATAAGCAGATATTTTCTATATGAATCTGAAGCGTATTTCCGTAACCATTTAGGAATTGATACAGTTAGCAGAAAATTGTTTAATTTAGTTATTTCAGATTTGTTTAGGTATTGGGAGATGTCGTTTATAACATCTGGTAGCAAGTCCAAACAGTCATTTGTTGAAATAATTTTTGGAATAAGCAATAATAAATTATGACCGAATTGTTTCGGTTTTACACGTAAAATTTTTATCAAAATTCTTACTGAAATTGAAAAATTGGATTCTTCAAGAGTTTGTATGACCTCATTCAATCTAGGATCTGATTTATGTGCCCAAGTAACAGCTTCTCTTTCAATTGTTTTTAACAATTTAACTTCTTCGTAATGTGCCTCATCTCTATACCATATTATTGAATACGAATCTTGTATTTCCATACTTTTCTTTTTTAAAGGAACTTGATGATATAATAGAACAAGTTTTAAAACAGTACTTAGATATTCTTTAGGTGACAGTATGAATAATTCTCTTATTGTTTCATTAGCATCAGTAAAAGCATACCAACGTCTCTTTACATGTTTACGGGGTTTTTCATAAGGAAGAATTGAGGATTCCTCTTCGAATTCAGGAATCAGTAAATTGGAAAAAATCTTAATAGCATATTTATTATTTTTTTTTGTAATTTCTGGCAATAATTCAAAGATAGCATGTTGAATGTAAAACCAAGAACTAGATTCTTTCTTTTCTTTGGTTAATTTCTCAAACCATTTAATCGATTGTTCAGGATCAATTTTGTATGCATTCTTAATTGCTTCTGGTATTGCACCTATGTTAGCACTATTATTTACGATGTTTTTATACAGATTAAATGCAGTGTTATTTTTTTTCATTCTGGATTTACCTCATTGGCAACAGAAATGTATTGAGCAAGAACTAATGACTGCTGAAATTGACTATCACTTGCCCACTTCGTAAATAAATTATCTGCCCAATAATTGTACCATATTGGATTTTTCTTGTCTATTAAATATTTCAAAAACTGACCTTGTAATGAAGGATCATTATCTAAAATTACAGATAATGTTTCTTGTTCTTTTTTATTCGCCGAATTTAATGATGCAAAAAATTCAAGAACTAAAAGTTTCCAATAGTATGATAATTTATCTGATTTAAGAAGGTCATTCACATTATTTAGAAATTCCGTATGATCAATTGTCCGCAAATAACCTAACGTAAAATTAATTGTCGAATGCAAAAATAACTCCTCTTCAATTTTTTCTAGATATTTGCTAATTTTCCCTTGTTTTAATATACTTAAAGTCATTATGAAATCGAAATACATTTGGTGGAAAAACTCTAGAAAGCTATCTCGTTCTATGAGCACACCATCACTTCGTAAACTTTGAAATGCATCGGAGGGTGGAAAATGTGTGCTAAAAATTTTAAATCGTTTTAATTCAACCATTTTATTCGCGATTTTTTCTAAAAGACTAGTTTTTTCACTAGCTAACTGGCCAGTAGGATTATTACGAATTACTCTATTATAATGTTCGAGAAAAAACTTGTATTGATTCGTTATTTTTGGGACAATTTTGAATTTACTTTTGTTAATAAGCTTTGCCAGAATATCCAAATAAAATGGATTAGAGAAAATTGGTAGCAAATTAGAACTAATTTTATCTTTAATGCCTAATTTAGAAAAAATTTTTTTAACCTGTGATTCTGTAAAACCAGTAATAACAACCTCCTTTCCCCAATTTCTATCAAACTGTTCAAAAGCATCGTAATCAGACTTTCTTACTGCTAGAACGGTTCGCATTTTAGGGTTTGATTGTATTGCTTTTACTTCAGCCGAAAAGCTATTCCAAGCTTCAGGATTTCTTTGAATAGCATCAATTGAATCTATTATTAGATAGAATTCTTCTTTTTTAGTTATTTCAGAAATTATTTCATTTAAGGATAGACCAAATTCATCTTTGGTGATATTCTGAAAGTTTTTTTTTGAAATGATTTCTTCTGCACGTAAAAAAAGAACTGTGTTTCCGTTATTTTGCAGATCTTCTATGATTTTTCGTAAAATAGAACTTTTCCCTATTCCTCTTTCCCCAACAATCCAGCAATTTTCTTTTAATATTCCTTCGAAAATTTTCTTGTAATTTTTAGGAGTTTCATATATTGTACCAATTTTATAATTGATAAGATTTTTGAATTTTGTACTAACGTCAGAAATTTTTTGTTTTAGGGCTGGTTTGGTTGTTGGCTTTGTTGGTTTTTTATGAACCAGTTCTTTTATTTTTAGCCCTACAATACCAGCAAGGTCAGATAGTGTATCATAGCGATTAAGCCACTCGCCATCTTCATATTCACCAATTCTTTTAAGAAAACTTGTTAATTCTTTCTCTTTTTTTGATGTTGAAACTAAAATTAATGGTGGCAATCCTTCCTCCTTTGCGGTTTCATATTCTATAGCAGTAACTGATAGTTTGTCAGGATTATTTTTTGGAGGCACCCATCCCCATCTTTTATGAAAAATCCCAATATAACAATCGCATCTTCTAACTGCATTCTCTATTACTTTTTTTGATGGCTTGTTTGTTTCTACTATGTTTTCAGCATAAATAGGAGTATTTTCACTTTTGATAATTACTTTAGCAATAGATTGTCTTTCTCTTTTGAAATTATTCATTACAGAACTAATGAAAACCTTACGAGGAGGATCAGAGTCACTAGGCAATACTCAGTTTCTTTATTTGTTAATATTAAAGATCACTTCCAGGTTCATACTTTTCATCACCTAAATCCCACAAAAATTCATCTTTAATTATAATATCATCTACTAAATCTATGCATATTGGAACTGAATCACAAAATGTTGTATCATTCACTGATTCAAGTTCAATAGGTCAAAACCTCACAATATCTAGAAATATAATTTGTTTTTTCATTTAACTTTTCTAAAATTTCATTGGTTTTTTCTTGATTTAATTTCTTTTTTAGCCATCTGGAATTATCTTTTATCTTATCAATTATTGTTTCTAATGGAATTGCATCATCAATTTTAACAAAAACTCCTTTTTTCGCGCGAACAGCTATATGTCCAGTCAATTTGTCTTGAAACCCAATCTCATAATATCCTGTTATGAAGTACTTATTCCTAAATTTTCCTTCTTTTCCCTTGTATTTTGTGAAAAAGAAGACATGAGAATCTCCCCGGTATAATGAGCCTCGTAATAATGGCTGATTACATTTGTTATACAAGTTAAATGTCAGGTCTTCATAATGCGGTTCAGTTTTATTTCTTTTAGAAATATCCCTAGTAGGATATTTATCAGCCTCAGGATCGCAAAAATACCAATCTAGATATCCGCAGATCCTCTTAGGGATATATCTAATCCACTTTGGTTTTTGTTTTCTCTGTATTTTAATTATCTTAGAATTTACAATTTTTAGTTTTTTATTGACTGGCTTGTAAATTCGTCGCATTCTTTACGCAGCTCTCAAATTAAGCTCATATTTTTTTGGATGTAATCTTATGTCAACTAACATGTGTATTGTGATAATTTGTGACTGTTCAGTAGTAGACCAGGATTTCCACATCAGGGGACTAATTAATGCATAAACATAGTATGACAAAGTCCCCATAATCTTTCCTGGAAATTTCTGTTGCAATAATTGTTCTAATTTTTTTTCTATTATTTGTAATTGATTACGTTGTAATGATGAAATGTGAGAAGCTAGTGCAGGAATAATGCTTTGGCCAGTTATGGATTCATTATCACTTGATAGATTTATCATGTTTTTCCTAAGCGTATTGATCATTCCCTCTAAAATTATAGAATCACACAATTCTCGTTTAATGCCATTTTTTTCTAGTGTTAGAATCAACCTAAAGAATGGGTTTACCACAGAATTTTTTTCTACGATTGTTTTAAGATCTTTTTCAGAAAGATCTAATGCCAATACAGCAAGACTTCCCCTAAAAGTTAAGCGATATAATTGCACCTTCTTACCTTTGGAAAATCTTGTGCCAGATTCTTCAACATATTTTTCTTCAAGCATTCGACCTGTAATGTTTCTATATACACCTCCTAGGTGACTCTTTGTAATCATGGATTTACGGTGGGGTTCTTGCGAGATCTCCTTTCTAGATACATATTGAGAAATATCCCAGTTAGAAGATTCACCGTTAGTCGCCAAAAAATAGATAATCTCTGCACGAAATTGGCTATCTTTTCCGTGGAATAGGTTTACATTTGACATAGGTTTACGTAATAGCATACCATTACATATGTGGAAACCTATTTTATATTTTTTAGCTTCTTTTGTATTGTTGAACAAGAAAGAAAAACTGGAAAAAGAATTGGCGGATAATCAAAAAGAAATATCTTCTCTCCAAAAATTCAGGCAGACCAAATACGTAAAGCAACTTCTTAGACAATTATTTGGAGAACAAAGTTTCATCAAAAGAAAGATAAAAGAATTACAATCCACTCAGGAAGTTAAAGAAAAAGCAAGACAAGAAAGAATTGCCAAATCAAATCAAAAACGTAGTGAAAAAATGAAACGTACATGGCGTTATTTGAAGGCGATTCAAGAAAATTATCCAGTCAAAATGTCTTTAAGAGAATTACGTTCTGCATTTAGTCGTTATAAAAGAGGTTTAGAGACTGACATTGTTGATGTAATGTGGAGAAACCCTAGTCCATGACAAAACAGACTCAGATACATATTCCAAGATCAAAAGTAAAGGAACTTACTTTCATACGAGTAAGACGCCAAAACAGAAACCCAAACACATCAGATCGTAGAGTTGTAGTAGGTCTTGATACGGAAACAGAAGATGGGAATATTTTTTTGTTATGTGATTCTTTTCAAAATAAAATTGAATATCCTAATATCACATTTAACAATATTGTGCGTTTTCTTTTCAAACATGAGGGATCTTGGTTATTCTTTTATAATCTTCAATATGATGCAGAATGTATTTTAAAACTCTTGCCAAGCGAAGTCTTTAATCCTTATAGAAAATACAAGAAAATGAAATTCAAGCATAATGGTTACGAAATTGCCTATATTCCAAAAAAACAATTGACTATACGCATGGGTAAGCATTCTGTCTCATGTTATGATATTGCACAATACTACGATAACGTCCCTCTTCAGAAAGCATATGCTGAATACATCAAAAAACCACTTGATGATTCATATCTTGAAATGAAGAAAAAACGCAAATTCTTTAGCCTCAATTATTTTCTTAGGCACAAAAAAGAGATACGAAAGTACTGTGTCCAGGACTGCATCTTAACAAAGGAATTATCTGAAAACTGGCTTGACATCTTTTCGGACGTTTTTAAATTCTACCCAAGAAACTGGGTCAGTTCAGGGTATCTTGCCGAAAAGGTTTCCATATTCTACAAAATTGACATTCCATTTTTTCACGATACAAAATATGAAATTCAAGATTTGGCTTGGAAGTCATTTTATGGCGGAAGGTTTGAACTTGTTCAGCGTGGCCATATTGGAGAATGCTACTTGTATGATATCAATTCCGCCTATCCATTTGCATTAACAAACTTACCAGACATTAAGGACGGTAGATGGAAAGAATCTAATAAAATAAATCCTAAAGCACTTTTAGGATTTTTTCACATCCAAGCAAGGATCGATGACGCTGTAAAGATAGCACCTTTTCCATTTAGAACCAAAAATAATAGAATCATCTATCCAACTGGGGAGTTTGAAACTTATGTAACTTTAGAAGAATTGAAATCAGTTATCGGAGATTCTAGAATAAAATTCAAGATAATAGATTCATATCAGTTTATTCCTAGCAAGAACTGTAAATTTCCATTTAAGAAATTCATAGAGGAACAATACAGCAAAAGACTTGAATTAAAAAGCCAAAATAATCCACTTGAAAGAGCGATTAAAATTGTATTAAATTCAATGTATGGAAAAACTGCCCAAAGAGTAGATAACAAGATGGGAAACCTCTTCAATCCCATAATTGCTTCATTTATCACAGGTTTTGCTAGAGCTCATCTCTATAGATTCATGAGAGAATATGATTTAGAACATCAAATCGTGGCTTTTGCCACCGATTCTGTAGCATGTAGAAAAAGAATTGAAGGATTGAACAGTGCTAATTTGGGAGAAATGAAATTAGACAAGGATGGAAAGGATGTATATTTTCTCTCAAATGGGTTTTACAGATTTAATGGAAAATGGAAAAACAGAGGAATTGGATATGACAACGAAAAAAAGATCGAAATAGAACATCAAGATACAAAGGTTGGAAATGACGGTCAACTCTATATCACCATAAAAACCACGAGAACCACCCATATCAAATCGGGCATAATATATGATAAACTCGACCAAATCGGAAAGATTGAACCTTATGAAAAGAAGATAGATCTCAATTCGGACAAGAAAAGATTCTGGTTTTCAGAACTTAAATCAATAGACGGTAAAACTTGTTGTGATTCTACACCTATTCGGATAGATTTGGTTGGAGATGTTATTGCAGAGAACAATTTCGGATGGGATAAAGTCGAGGAATTGTATGAACCGGAGAGTGATTTATGATTGTTTGAAAAGGAGGTGAAATTAAAAAATGATAGAACAGGACGTACAAATCAATTCAAGCATGAGTAATGCTCCCGAAAAGGAATTAGAACATGTCGATATGTTGTCTGAAAATGAAATAAACAGATGCAGAGGACCAGATAAGAAACCAAGAAGAATTAATCCCATTTCGATTCAGAATTTAAAACAATATCAAAGGAATAACGAATCAGATACTGAAATGGTTGAGAACACCGATAAAACAATTTTCAATTCAAAAATATTGACAGGAGTAATAATCTTCTTCGGAATAGTTATCGGCGGAGCAATTATTTGGAAAATCTATAGCCATTATAGTGATAATAGACCGAAATAATAATCGAAATAATTACGTCAGATTTTCTAAATTGTTTCTTTTTTGTTATCTTATTTATTTAGATACAACATAGATAATTAATTTAATTTCTTTTTATTAATTAATTATCTCTAATTCGATATTTTTATCCAATTAAATTATTTTAATAGTTTTATTTTATCTTCCTAAATGACACTCTAGTTAGTTTTCCATCCTAAAATATCATAGTATGCTTTTGGGATCATTGACTTTGATCGATTCAGTAATTCAAGAGCTGCAGAATCAAGGACATATGTTATGGCCCAGTCTTTTTCACTTCTAATTGAACGACCTAGACCTTGTAACAACTTCATTATTGTCTGTGATTTATACCATAAAGGGTATTTTTCCATTTTAATTTTAACTCTTTTTTCACCAAGACCAGGATATGGCGTCTTTGCAATAATCTGAAATCTGGATAGATCATCCTTTAAATCAACACCTTCCCATAACGAAGATGAAAGCAATACTCCTGTTTCATCCTTGTAATGTTCTTGCAATATCTGATCTTGTGTTTTTCCATTCGGGTTCATGCTATGACATATTCTAATTCTCTTCATATTTTGTGGTGAGAGATTATTTCTTATTCTATGACATCTACTTTCTGAAGAGGTCAGGATCAAACCTCTTTGTTTTGAATGCTTTGTCAATATTTCGTCAATTTTTCTTATGACTGTTAATTCATCATCCTCGCTTGATTTTTGACTTAATTTTCTCACATCTAGAAAATTCACTCTTCTATTTTCAAGCAAAAATGGTGATTTTGGAGTATCAACAAAAGCAACCTCCGAGAGTGCTATTCCTGTGTTCTCACAAAAACTATCTTTGTCAATTGTGGCAGACATGAAAATTCTAGTGGGAATATCAAAAAGTGAACCTACATATTTTGAAATATCAAGTGGTTTGATCGATAAAGATTTGAAATTACCCCTATCATCTTTTTTAGGTTCATCAATGATAAAATTATCTTTATTTGATTTTATTTCGATACTTGCATTTATCATACGGTCATACTTACCTTCAAGTTTTGCAATTATTCTATAATCTGGATTTCTAAGAAAAGATCTACTTTTTTTAATCTCTTTAAGTTGTTTTGCATATGATAATGCGAGATCTTCAGTTAGTTGTGCCACAAGATCAATGTTGTCTAGTGCATAGCTTTTTACATCAATACCACATTCTCTTAAATTTCCATCATATATGTCGATTCCAACAAATTGTATTATTTGATCTTCGATTTTGTGGGCTTCATCAAAAATGGCAACCGGTCTATCAATATAATCAGCAAAAACATCTCTGCTAAATTTCATTAACTGAAAATATGAAGAATAATTCCATAGAGAATGATCTGAATTGAGTGCAAGATATTTCTGTTTATAATAGTGACAATACCCATCATCAGAATGATCGTTAACGCACTCTTCTATCTTTGGTTTAAATTTACAAATTTCTATTACTTTTTTTCCCTTTTTTTCTTTTGTTTCTTGGCAAACTCCTTTTTCACAAGTTAATCCTTTCTGCAAGGCCACTTGTTCGCTTTTTACCTTCTCATGCTCCATGAGTTTGAGGCAAGGAAAATTTGATTTACCTTTAACAGGTTTGAGAAATTGAAGATCCTTTATGTATTGATCCTGTAAATGCTTTGAGGCTGTAACTATAAAAGAACTACCAAAATATCGGGCCAAAGTTGCTGCTATGAGTGATTTTCCTACTCCTGTAGGTGCTGAAAGAATTATTGTTTTAAATCCAGAATCTATTTGTGATTGAATATACTTTAAGATCTCGTTCTGGATGGGCCTAGGTTGAAAATCAGTTGGGAAATGTTCCGAAATATTTGCCATGAAGTTACAACTCTCTTGCTACTAAAGAGGTTTAGCTTGATTCAATGATATTAATTTAAAATAATGATGAAGGTATTTTGACTGTAATTATAAATTTAAGGTATTCCTACAATTAGGACAGGTTCTAGCAAATTTTCCGATTTTGCTATTACAATATGGGCATATTGTAACCTGTTGTGTTCCTTCAGCTAATTTTGCAAGAAAAGATATGGCTAGTACACCCAATCCCAATTTCAACAGATCTTCAATCCAGTCGTCTTCTCTACTTCTTCTTTTTCTTGGCAATTAGTCCTTCCTCTAATGATCTTTCATATTCTCTCTTTGTGAACTTCATATGCTCCTCTATGATCATTTCTAATGCTTTGCATCTTTCTATTCGCCTTTTTCGTGCATATTCTGCTACCCAAGCCCAATACATCGGATTTATATTTTCACATCTAACAGTTACCATTAAGATCATCACGAACGATGGTCTTAAAAACATTATATGTTGATATAACGTGGATTTGCAAATCTGCACGTTTAAATAGCTGCAAAATAATAGAGATAACAACATGGGGAAAAATGAACCTAGTGATGTGATAAGGAACAAACTTAATCAGTTGCCAGAAAAAGATCTTAACGGTAATTACAATAGATTAGGAGGACAATTTTTTACTTGGATTATTGGTGGAATTGTTGAATCTTCTAGCGATCAAGGAATTGGGAAATTAGGCAGTATTTTACGCATTGGTGCTGAAAAATCATTTGCTGATTATATTGGACAAAATTTTGGAAGAGATAACAAAACTTTTCAGAGATAACTCTCATTATTATAGGTGATATATCATGAGTTATAGAATTGAAGATTTTGAAAACGATCCTACATGGACTCCTTCATTAGGAGAAAAACTTGGAATGATCCATTTTAGAAATGGTCATTGGCACGCAGAATGTGATCCAAATACTAGGTTATGTAACATTCATTATGATGAACATGACCCGTACGAATCTCCAACTTCGTTGTACAAACATGTGTCTGAAAGTAAACTTGGAGCAGGAGTTTTGTTTGTTGGTACAATTGCTCTATTAGATCATATTTTTAATAATGGGAGATTACGAAAAAAGATCCAGAGGTCTCTTTTTGATTAGATTATTTTAGTTGATTAACAAAGTTATCCGTAAGGCCTTCTTTATCCAGATTGATTTGCTCTTCATGTAGAAACTGACTTAGTAGTGTCCACGTTTTTTCTGTAAAACTTTCTGTACCAATAACTCCTGCTAGAAGTACTGTATTCACAATGGTTGTAAAACTAATGTCTTTTTCAAATTTCTCAATTAATCTTCCTTGTATTCCTCTTAGTGTTCTAGCAATATTATCATCCAACGTAATGCTCATCCGTTGCATCATTTCACCATAGATTAATTAACACCAATGGTGCTATTTAAATTTATTTGTGTCTTTTTTCAAGAGGAAGAAAAACAAGATGATTAAATTCATTGCAGGTAATTGTAAATCCGACGACTTTTCTATTCAATAATTTGTAGGTTTGAATGATTGAGTATGGAATTATTATTCCATATGATTTGCTACGAACTGTTATGGAATGATTTTGAATAACAATGCCATTCAAATTTTTTCTTGGCAATATCTGATTTGCTATTTCTATATCATTGTTTGAGTTTAACCAGATCAAAACTTCTGCATCTTTTCCTTGTTTATCTTTTACTTTTTTTCCATCTTTCTGAAATTCTAAAATTGTTAAAAATCTTTCAGGCATGGTAATTCCTGTGCCCTGATTCCATTTCCCAAAATATCTGTTATTGCTCTTCATTTAACATGAGTCACAGTTCACAATTTATTAATTCAAAAGTGTCATCTATTGTTACACTTTTAATAATTTTTTTTGAATTTCTTTGAACCATTCTACTGTCATATCTGAAATTGTTTTTACTATTCCACCTAATACTCCTCCAATCACGGTGTATACAAGCTGATTGTCCAACATTAGAAGTATCAACATCAATCTAATAAGGATAGTTCTAAAAAATAAGGAACATCTTGCAAGTATGTTGAAGGTACGTGATTATGTTTAATCTCATCCTAATTTATCTAGTGAAATTTTTATTAACCCGAAGAACCTTAAATTAAATCAATGAATTTCCCAATTCGCTTCAGTGGATTTCCAGGAATTAGTGATATCAAAGATTATCTCGCAATTGTAGTTTTCCTTCTAAACAGTCTAAAACTCCTCTATGATTTGTCCCAAAAATTGGGAACCAGAAAATTTATCTCTTTTACCATCTGTCTGGGGTCAATTTTAGTTAGTTCTTACTTAGCATACGTATGTTTGGAAGGAAATGCAAATATCTATAAACTCACAGGATTTATCTGGCCCTTTGTAACTCCGGCGTTAGTATCTCCGCCTCATCTTACTTATAATGAAGCATCAATTTTTGGTCATTTCACATCAATTTTTGCCCTAGGTTTGATAGGTGCATCGATGGGAATCATGATAGGAATTCTTGGTTTTATAAAACTTCTAAGAAAGAAATTAAATGGGTATTCCTGTTATCAATAATTATCAATATTTTCTACAAGTTAATTTACAAAAGTATGTAGATTTTAATCATCTTTTAGAGTCATGTTCTGTTTTCAAAGATTCTAGTTCTTTTACGATTTCTTCAATTGATGGATTTTGTCCTAGTTTAATGCAAGGAAGATTGTTTTCTTGACAACCTCCATAATTCTCAGGATCTTCGGTAATTAGGATCATTTTATTTTCTTCGACATATTTTAAAACTGAGTAGTCATATTGAAGCGGTTCGCCTTTAAGTCGAAGTTTTTTTACACTAAATGCATCATAGCCCTTTTTCTCTAATTCTATGTCTTTTCCATCATACATTTCATCAACAAGAACTATTTTCCGAGATTTGTTAAACTTAGATTTTGATTTATCTATTAGAGTTAGGACCATGAAAAAAACCATGCCAGCAATCACCCATCCGGAGCCCAAATATATGAGAGTCTGACCACTTTCTCTAACCGAACTCGTCCAGGTCTGTATTTTATTACTGGTTGAATTATCAATTGATGAAGAATCTATTGGAAGAATTTCAAACTGAGTAAATACAATACCTAAGGATATGATAACTGAAGCAATTGCGATAAACGCAGTGGCTCCGATTTGATAAGCAGCTAACCTTTTTTGAAACTTTTCATCATTCTTATTCAGTTGAGATCAGTAACTCTTGTTTTTTGAGAATAAATCAATTACGACGATGTGCAGATTTTTAGGCGTAATTGAGGGGGATTCTATTTTTATCGATAAAGAATAAAAAATTAGTCCGATAAGGACTAGTTTAGATTAGATAGTTCTTCCAAATGCATCAATTGGACAGCCAAGTGAGCTTATCAACTCAAATTTTTCAATTGATCCAGATGTGTTTCCATCAAGGAATCTCTGTATTGCTTCGGTAAACCAATCTAGTGGATATCCTACGCCAGCAAGTGTGTTGTATACACCGGCAGCTGCATATCTAAAGACTGCATTTTGTCCTCCGCCTTTGAGTGCCACAGCTTCTGCTAATGTGATATTTGCATCTGGTCCAAGATCAAGTCCTGTGATGTTTAGTACTTCGGTTTGAAGATCTAAACTGTCTAGACTGTCCCAGCCATTTGTGTCAGTGTTATTCTTCCAGTAACCTGGTGTGCATGCCTTTTTTTCTTCAGTTGCTAGTGCACTTGGCGAGACCACTAAAAGAATGCCTGCTGCAAATACTACAGAAATTGCTGCAAGAATTTTTTTATTCATATTTGTAATATTTTCTTTAAATATTTATTATTGGTCTGCCATTTTTGGGAAAAATAAAACAACTATACAGATGTTTCCAAAAATGAAACCTTTTTTGATTTTAAAAATAAAATTAATTTATAATTATGTGAATTTTGGAGTTTTCTAAATAGTTGACTTTAGTCTGAATTACCGTCTTTGTGCCAGATAGTTAAAGAATTCCAGTCTACGTTTATCCATTCCTTTCTGAATATCCTTTTCATCCAATGCTGATTCTTTTGATTTTCGATATCCTTTCTGGCTGAGCACTGATAGTTCTTTTCCTATAAATTCAAGCTCTTTTTTTGCTGTTACGATATCTTCCTGTCTGCGAACATATTGAATTTGTATGGATTGAAGATCTTCTTTGGCTTCATCAATCTGAGTGAATAGATCACTTAGATTTGTCTTTGCCGATTCAATTTGTGATTTTGTCAGAGCCAATTCCGATACTATTACTTCTTTTTGAGAATACTGTTCCTGCAAGGATGCAAGATCAGACTTTGCCTTTTCTATCTGTGAGTTAAGAACCGTAAGATTTCTCTTGGCAGACTCGATTTGTGTTCTTGATTGTTTTAGTTCAGAGGCCACCTCATCTTTATGCTCAAATTCAGTCTCCAGTGAGCCTAGTTCTGCCTTTGCGCTATCTATTTGAGAAATAAGCTCTGCCAGTTTTGCTTTTGCAGATTCTATTTGTTGTCGTGATTGTGTCAGTTCAGCAACAACAGCATCTCGTTGCAAACATTGTTTTTGTAAATAATCCAGCTCTGAGTTTGCAGAGTCTATCTGCGAGTTTAATTCAGTTAATTTTGTTTTTGCCACTTCAACCTGTGACATGGTATGTTCCAGCTCTTCTACGACCTTGTCTTTTTGTGAATATTGTTTTTGTAGAAACTCTAATTCTGATTTTGCCTTGTCTATCTGTAAAGTTAGTTCTTTATTCTTTTGTGAATATTGCGTTTGTAGTGAATCTATATCTGCTTTGGTCTTTTCTATCTGTGAGTTTAGCTCAGCAAGGTTTGTCTTGGCAGTCTCTATTTGTGTTCTAGTCTGTAAGAGATCTGATGACATGGCTTCCTTTTGTTCATATTCTTTTTGCAGTGATTCTAGTTGAGTTTTTACCTTGTCTATCTGCAAGTTGAGATCTTTATTTTTTTCCGAATATTGTATTTGTAGGGAGTCTAGATCGGTTTTTGCTTTTTCTATCTGCAAATTCAATTCAACAAGGTTTGTCTTAGCTGAATCAATCTCCAAGAGTGTCTTGGAGAGTTCTTTTACTGCTTCGTCTTTTTGAGCATATTGTTTTTGCAATGAATCAAGTTCTGATTTTGCTTTTTCAATCTCCAAGTTTAGGTCAGCTATCTTTTTCTTGGATGCCTCCATCTGTGACAATGTTTCTGCCAGATCCTTTCCAGCTGCGTCCTTTTGGTCATATTGAGCTTGTAATGAGCTAAGTGATTCGCTTATTGCAGCCTCAATCTGTGAATTTAGGTCAGAGAGACTAGTCTTTGCAGACTCGATTTGTGTTCTTGTTTGAGTAAGTTCAGACATCTCAGCTTTTCTTTGGGCAAATTCTTTGTTCAATGACTCTAGATCGGATTTTGTCTTTTCTACTTGAGAGTTTAGGCCGTTGAGATTTTTTTTGGCAGACTCGATTTCTGATCTTGTCTTTTTGAGCTCTGATACAGCATCATCTTTTTGTGAAAACTGGTTATGCAAAGAGTCCAGCTCACTTTGTGCCTTTAGTATCTGTGAGTTTAGATCCGAAAGTTTTGTCTTTGCCAGTTCAATTTCTGAGCTTCTTTCTTTCAAAGTATCTCTTCTTGAAGATTGTTTTTGAACAGCAGTTAGCTCAGCTTGAGCCTTTTCTATCTGTGAGTTTAGCTCCAAGAGTTTTGTTCTTGAAGACTCGATCTGGAATCTTATCTGTGTCAGTTCTGAAAATGCGGATTGTTTTTGAGCATTTGCCGTAGCTATCTCTTCACTTATTGTCTTTATTCCAAAGTTTACTATTGGCGCCTGTGGTTTTGTTGCGGGTGGCGAAGGCTTTACGGAATTATTTAATGGAAAAGTCGCATGTTTTTGATCTTTTTGTGGAACCCTTTTTCGTTTTTTTACTACAAGATAGGAAATTCCAAGTATTACTGAGATTGCAAAACCTCCTATTATCCCCATTACAAGCCATGAAATTATTTGGCCAGCTTGATCATATTCGATTCCATATGCATTCCACTTTAGATTCCCATCAAAGTTTCCAAAATATACCATAGTCACCAGAGTGAGAATTGAAAGAAATAGAGTGATAAGTGATACACCTATGGTTAGCTTTAGTAGTCTACCAGACCTTGATTCCACTATGTTACTATCCTTGAATGTGTGAGCCAAGAGTCTTACCTTCTATCTTTTGACCTATCACTAGTTGTAAGAAATTTTTTGTTACATACAG
>JBQTHX010000015.1:0-1642 GCA_052389415.1 Nitrosopumilaceae archaeon | reverse complement strand
GACAAATGCCTTTACATCATGATTCAGATATAACTCTGATTCTTCATTGCGGCCTAGTAAAAATCAGCAATTACTTGTTTTAAAACTAATGGCATGGAAATCCCGCTGCATGCCTCATATCATGAGTTAATTCATGGATATATAGATCATCAAAAGCTTGTTCCCCTAAGACCATGCTAAAGAAATGTCCTTGATCAAACCCTATTGTAAAAATTCCTATACTTGAAATTGCAATAAGTACTGCAGCTACAAACAAAGGAACCCCCATTCTGTGTGTTACAATTAAGCCCGAATTGGCCATGATTTGGTGATAAAAACTTGTTATATAAGGTTTAGTCAACAGATAATTTCGCTAAATTCTAGATCGCGTCTTTGATTAAAAATTTCAATTTTGTCTTCAAAGTTCAAACATTATGCATAATCAACTGAATCTGATTCTAGATCTTTTAGTTCGAATTTAATTTTCCCTTTTTGAATAACAAACGCTTGAAATCTGAAAAAATCTGACCAGTGCAATTGTTATGCACAAAGCGAATGATACAACAACATTTTTTCATTAGATCTACTTTATTTTCTGAATTAAAAATATGGGCCCAAAGGGCTTCGATCCCTTGGCTCACCGGTTATGAGCCGGTTACTCTACCAAGCTGAGTTATGGGCCCCAGAAAAAACAGGTTTGAATGGAGTATAAAAATGGTATTAGAGCTTAACAATAGGCTTCATAGCAGCTGTCAAGCAACATGTTTTGGGCAGAAATTGATCTACTTGCGACTTGGAATAATTCCTCTTCCTTTTCTACAGGGATTTTTTCAAGAATTCTTCTCCAAGTTGCGGCATGTCTTATATCAGCTTCCGCGTGAAGTCGAAAGTATTCTATTTCAGTATCATTTGATATGTCATAGAATTTTCTCAGACCATCAATTTTAGAGAGACTGATTTTTGGAATCTCCTGTTCTAATGCATACATAGCAGCAGCACCTCCTTCAAACGAATTCATGAGGGAAGCCAAGTCAGATATTGCTTTTCTTGTCTTTTCTAATCCATCATACTTTTCCAGTTCATCTTGAGAAACTCCTAATGAATCAGCAAATTTCATCCATGGTTTGATATGTTCAGATTCCTCCTTTTGATTAGATTCAAGTTCATTTTTAATGGAGTCAGATCCTTGCTTAGTTATTGCGCTAACAAATGATGGCACAGCCTTTACAAGTTGGAAGTATTCTTTTGAATAACCATTAAGAGCATCAATTGTTAATTTTCCTTCAGACCACATTACATAGAATGGGTGTTTTAACAAACTTTGTTTTTCTATTAATTCATCTATTTTTTTAATGAGAGAATTCATGCGCTTTATGAATTTCAGGTAATAAAAAAATCTTTGGAATCACTTCAAAAGGATTTTATGGACAAAAAACAGGATGCAGTTGGGCTCCAGTGGTGTAGACCGGTCAAGCATACCGCCCTTTCAAGGCGGTGATCCCGGGTTCAAATTCTTTATGATGAAAATCCCGGCTGGAGCACCTACAAAGCATTAATATTCTAACATAAGTTAAGCTCTACAGTTCAAGTTGGTGGATAGAAAAAATTTCGAAATAAATCCGCTATTAAAAGACTATAAGCAATATCTTGAAAAGATAAATGA
>JBQTHX010000014.1:0-95861 GCA_052389415.1 Nitrosopumilaceae archaeon | reverse complement strand
AGACATAAGAATATGCAGGAATGGAATGCATTGCCTCACATGCAGATATAGTGTAGGTTTGCTCATCAAGAACCAATCCTTCTTTTATTGTTGCAATCTTTAGAGGAAAAGATAAACCAAAATTTAGTATCTTCAGATTTGCTACCAAAAAATCCTCGATTTCTTTTGGTCCATAGATCTCGACAGATTCAGTTCTGCTTTGTAATGACATTGTTTGCAACAATCCTAAAATTCCAACACAATGATCACCGTGCAAATGTGTAACAAAGATCTTTAATTTTTTATTCCAGCCAAGCTTTGCCTTGTGAAATGCAACTTGGGCTCCTTCGCCAGCATCAAACATGAGGATCTCTTTTTCTAAAACTAGACAGATGCATGTCATGCCCCTGTTTTCTGTTGGCTGTGCAGCCGATGTTCCCAAGAATACTAATTTCATTTTATCAAGATCGTCCTAGTCAGGCTTTTATGCCTGTAAATTTCGTATCTTTTAGCTTGTTTTAATTCTATTTGGTCTGCTAGCTCTTTTTTGCACATGAGAGCAAGCTTCTTTTTCTTTGGTAGAATGGATATAAAATCGGAAACTAGCTTTTTTGGTGATTCTGAGGATTTTGATGATATTCCATATGGCAAGTCAGTCACAATTCCATCATAGCTTGTCTTTTTGATGTGTTCGTATCCTGCATTGATTATTTTTGAACTGTATCCGTTTACATCTAGGTTCTTTTTTGCTGCATCACACATCTTCTTGTCAAAATCAATACCAATGGATTTGATTCCCATTGATTCAGCTTCTAAAAGTATGGTTCCTGTACCACAAAACGGATCGCACAAAGTCTCTTTTTCGTTTAATCCTGAAAGATTTACCATTGCTCTACTAAGCTTCCAGTTTAGCTCAAAAGGCGATTTGATTATCTTCTTTGGTCTTTTTTGTTCTGGAATCTTGGTTGAATAACCAAGATAGTTCTGGATGTCAGTGAAAATAAGATAAACTGTTAGTGCTGGGTTTGTTAGAGAAACTCTAGCTCCAGAAGCTTGTTTTATTGTAGTACCAACTGTTTTTTCTATACTGGAAAGATCTATTCTTTTTGATGAAAGATTGATTGTCCTACATGCAAACGTGTCTGATTTGTGTAACAGTGTCAAATCAAGCTCTGAGAACAGATCAGAAAAAGTGTCTACTATCTTTCCTGCAGTTCTTACAAATGTAGATCTCTGAGCTATCTTGTTCCATGGAACAATGGAATTTGTTATGACAAGCTTGGAATCTGTTTCATATGATGTGTATCTATCATAGCTTTTTGATATGGCAACAATCTCGTCTTTAGCTAGTTCTACATTTTCGCCTGATACTACAAAAAAGCTCTGCATCAGACAATTGCCTTGGATATGATAGGTGAGACATCTACTATGCCTGTCTTGTTTGGGATGGTGTTTGTGCTTACTATCTTTGATACTCCTGCCTTTCTGATTCTTTTTTCTGCATCGCCAATCAGCAATGCATGTGTACAAGCTGCGTAGATGTTTCTGCACCTTTGTTTTTTTAGAAATTCGGCTGCCTTTACTATGCTTCCACCAGTGCTTATCATATCATCAACTAGAATCAAATCTCTTCCTTCTACTTGTTTTTGGTTTGCTGATCTTATCTCTACCTTGCCAGTATTTCTGTCTCTGTATTTTTTTAGTGCGATGAATCTAGTACCAAAAAGACTTGCAAAGTATCTTGCTCTTTCAATTCCGCCAAGATCTGGTGATACTACTAACGGATCTTTTAGCTTTAATTTTTTGAAATACTTTACAAGCTCTGATATTGCACTAACATTTTTTGCTTGGATCTTGAAAAGATTTAATGCCATTTTACTGTGGATATCAACTACAATGACTTTGGTTGCACCAGCAGCTTGGAACATCTTTGCAACAACAGACATTGTAACTACCTCACCTGGGAGAAATTCCTTGTCCTGTCTTGCATATCCAAGGTATGGTATTACTGCATAAACCTGCGAGGAGTATTTTTTTGCCTTTGCAACAAGTGAGAGTGCCTGTATTAGGTTGGAATCCACTGGCGGATAGGTAGACTGGACCACTACAATCCTTCCATTTTTTGGCTTGCCAAAGACTGTAATCTTGCTTTCTCCGTCTGGGAAAATCCTTAGCTCAGATTTGATGTATTTTCCTTTCAACTTGGCTGCTATCTTTTTTGCAAGGTCCTCTGAAGCTTTTCCACCTATTACTGTAAAATTACTCAACAATTGTCATCGAGTGGTGGCTCATTCTTAAGTTTTGAGATTTATCAAGTAAATGACTTGAAAAATCAAATATGATTTAAACCAGCACCAACTATTGAATCTCAATAAAAATGATTTACCCCCACTTTGTTCCCGAAAACATGCTATGTGTCGTAAGGCTTTAGGTTAGGTTAGATCTTCATATTCTATTGAAAAAAATAAAGAAAGTTTTAGATAACATCGATAAAAGAGACGCTTTAATTAAGAAAGGATTTTCAGCCTACCAGAGTAAAAAATATCGTGAAGCAATAAAGTATTATGACAAAGTTCTTGAAATTGATCCAAAAAACGTTTTGGCTTTATCTGACAAATCCCCTTCCTTAAAGAAACTGGTCAGATATGAAGATGCGAAAGCTTGTTTTGAATTAATGAGGGTTTACAAGGGCAATGATTTAATGATATTAGGCGATTTAGCATGGAGGTTAGAAAAGGTTGGAAGATTCGAAGAATCTCTAAAATGTTATGATAAAATGTTCGACTTGTTTGAGAAACATAATGCACGTAGACCATTTTTGGGACACGTACTTCAAACGAAAGTTCAAGTTTTAATTTCTCTTGTAAGATACAATGATGCGATAGAAACTTGTAATGATGTGCGTAAACGTTACCCAGATCTATATCGCTTTGTGAGAAACAATGAAGAATTTGCAATTATGAAACATGATGAATAAAAACAATAACCTACTACAAAAAGCTCTCTTAGATTATTCAAAACGAGTAGTTAGGTATACGAACTCGATAAAATCTAAAAATTCTCCCGATAAGAAGGTATTTCTCAAATTACACATTCGAAAATTTTCTTATTTCAATGGATTACTTCGTTTTGCAAGGGATCCTGTACAAATAGAAAAAAATAGCTGGGAACGATTACGATACCCAATTGCTCATGAAGTTAAAGAAAGTAATTCTTACAAAGATTTAGAAAAATTATTAAAAGAAAAATTTTCTGATTACCCTGAATATTCTCTGGTTTATTACACACAAAAATTAGTTAATGTATGCCTACAAAGCAAGCTCATTGCATTTTATTCTGTTAGAAACATGGTAAATAACTTTCTTGATGAATTAGGACATAAGCCTGTTAAAATCAAAATTAGATGCGACTTAACTGGAATCGCGCTAACATCTAACAAAATTCAAATTGATTCAAGGACTACACTCGGACGTATAAAAAAGTCAGATTTAGAGAGAGAAGTTTTCATAGACGAAGGGTTCGAATCAATTTATGCAAAAAAATGGTTAGGCAGGTCTTTGATCTTTCCAAGTGGTCCATAGTTTTGGCTTATGCTACAAAAGATCTTCCAAAATGCGAGACAAAAAATCCTACAAAATTAGGTGAACAAACAATTCAAACTTTAGAAGATTCCTTTAGAGATTTACATTATCGGGAATTCATGATTTTAAAGAGAATTAGAAATAATCATTTAAAACTGCCTAGTTCTGCCTAGTTTTACTAGTAATAAGTAGCAATTTTTAATAATTATACATCTGAGATCATGCCAGATTTGAAAAAGCTACTAGCTTTTACACTGATACTTTTGCTCTTACCACTAAGTTCAGCTTGGGCAAAGTATGATGCTAGCCACTTACGAGAACCAGAAATAACAATGACACCAACTTCCGGACCGCCTGGAACAAAAATTACAATCACAGTTGCAAACTTTGCAGATATCTCAGACGAACCATACCCGTATCCAGACTTTTACTTGTATCTACCATTTGCAGCAACAGCTATAGGAACCAATGTTCCAGGCCCGTGCGGCACAGAGATGTGTTTTCCAATTTACACCTATGAGGATGCACAGAGAAAAAACTTTGCAGACAAGACCATAACATTTTCACTTTTTGCATTGACAAATCCAAAACCAGTATATCTGGACGGACTACCACACAGCGTCTGTGATATTATAGTCAATACCAAAATACAGCAAAGCTATTCTGATATCTGTAACACAAAGAGCCAGCCAACTGGTGAATATGAAATAAAATTTGCATGGGCAACAAAGTCAAAACCTGACGAGCCTTATTTTATCAAGACATTAAAATTTACAGTTACTGAAGGTTCACCTCCTCCAGAACTAGAAGGTCTTCGTCTTGATCAAACTTTGATAGAGCTTTACAGGGATGGAGTGATTTCTGAGGAGACATTTGAAAAAGAACTAAAACAGATAGGATATAGCGATGATGAGATTCGTAGAGCTAAATCTGTTCTAGGAAAACTACCACACCAAGAAAACGCGGAGCCTACAGCCCCAGAGCAAATAACAGAAGAGCCAAAAGAGATTGAACCAGAACCTACTCCTATCGAAGAACCAAAAGAGGAGAACACTACAAAACCAGTCGAAACGGTGGAACCTACTCCTACACCTGAACCAGCTCCACAAAGCGGCTGTCTTATAGCTACAGCATCATTTGGATCAGAACTGGCACCGCAAGTTCAGCTACTCAGAGAATTACGTGACAATACTCTACTAAAGACATCTTCAGGCTCGACATTTATGACTGCGTTTAATTCGCTCTACTATTCCTTTAGTCCGACAATTGCAGATTGGGAAAGGCAAAACCCAGTCTTCAAAGAATTGGTAAAGGCCGCCATAACACCATTGATCTCAACTCTTTCAATTCTAAACTATCTGGACATTGATTCTGAAGCTGAAATGATAACATTTGGAATCGGGATAATCCTACTCAATGCAGGCATGTACTTTGTTGCACCCGCCATCGTCATAACAAAATTAAACTCGCATGCCAAAAACAGACACCATAAAGTTAGAAATTAAGCTAGATACATACAAACACATTGGATCTAGTTTTTTCCGATATTCACGCAGACATTGATGCTTTAGAAACCATCCTAAAGATTGCCTCTAGCGATGATTTTACAAAAAGATATGGCAGCTTTGAGAGAATAATAAATCTAGGAGATCTTTTAGAACGAGGCAATAATCCAAGGCAAGTTCTTGCAAGACTGGAATCTCTAAAGAAAAATTATCCAATCATATCTGTCATGGGAAATCATGATGAAGCATTTTTGTACAAAAGGCAAGTTAGTGGGAGTACACTTGAAAGCTTGGTAGCACATCAAGAATTACAAAGTGATGATCTTCCATTTTTCGAACAAAACAAGGATGAAACGTTTGGCCAGCAGCAATTCATTGATTCCAAAAATAGACTAGTCTGCGTTCACGGCGGCCCACTAGATCCCCAAAAGATAACACCAAAAAATGCATATGGTGATGAAATCTGGTTATATCAAAGAACATGGCAAAGACTCTCTGAAGAAGAGTTTGAGTTCTTTAGCTATTCTGGATATAACTACAAGGCATCATCTGCGTTTGATGAAGCAAAAAATCATCTTGGAAATTTCATAATTTTATGTGGCCATCAGCACGAAGAAGCTGCTTTAATGCAAAATAATAAAGTCCATAACATTTTTCCCAAGCTTAAAGAAAAACATGATAAAGTATCAGACTATACACTTGGAAAAAAGGAAATAGAGATTGACAAATCAAGCAATTACCTAATAAGACTGGGGCTGGGCGGACCTAGCGGATACTATGGAGTAGGTGAACCAAAGCCGCACTTTGGAATAATTCAATATAATCCTAGGAAAGTAACTCTATTCAGAGTAGAATGAGCGCGACAGAATCTCTTAGGCAGGATCATATCCAGATAAGACGACTGGAAAAGATAATCACAAAGTGTTACAAGGATCTCTATGAAGGAAAGCAGATCCCCTTTTCAGACATTGAGCAAATCACGATAATAATGGCAGAATTTTTAGACGCAATACACTACACAAGAGAAGAAGATGCCTACTTTCCCTGTGTTGCAAGCTATGACTCTCTCAAAAAAGAGATCAGGGGATTTATGATAGAGCATGAATTTGGCAGAAGAATAGCAAGAAGCGTAGGAACCCATTTACAAAGATGGAAGGAAGGTCAGGATGCTAGAGAACCAGTAGCAAGATTTCTTAGAACATATGCCATTTACCTAGACGACCACATAACAAAAGAAGAAAAATTTTTTGATTCTGCACAAAAAGATATTCTTTCAGCTGAAGAAGAAAAGATGATGTATGAAGAGTTTAGATCAGTAACTGCAATAACTACAAAAATTGATGACATGATAAAATCAATTGATTTACTTGAACAAAAGCCCTGGATGAAAACATGAACAAGAAATATCTAGTATCACTATTCCTTTTTTCATTATTATTTTCTGTAGCAAGTGCAGAACCAATACCTAACTATTACAAACCGTATGCACCGATTGCTACTGATAAACAGGTCTACAGTTGGACAGACAAGATTCAGATAATGATCAATGCACCAAGCTGGAACGAAAACAAAAACGGGATAGATTCTATTGGAGATCATCAAGGATATCACATAAAAATATCAACACATGGACACGATCTTGAACCATACAAATTAGTAGAGACATCACAAAATAGTGGAGTTTTCACAGGCGAAGTAACATTGACTGGATTTTCACACGACGCTGATGGAGATGGCAAGATAGACACACATCCAAGAACTTTAGGTTCTGGCCCAACAAGCGGTTTTCTAGAGGCAGACAGAGATGATGGAATAACAATTTCATTTGAATTTGCAGATGGTGTGGTTCTCACACAAATCGCACAGATACGATGGAATGAAGGTATAATCAGTTTTGACAAGCCATCATATCTTCCAGATGAGACAGCAAGAATCCAAATTATTGATCCTGACATGAATCTAAATCCAGAATCAAGCGATACTGTTACTGTTGAGATATCATCAGATTCTGATATTGCAGGAATAAAGATCGATGCAACAGAAACAGATGAAGATTCTGGTATCTTTGTAGCAAATCTTTCCTTTACATCACGTGATAAATCTAGCGGAAACAGATTACATGCTATCTTTGACGATACGCTATATGCAAAAAATGTAGATCATACTCTACCATCACCATTTGGAGTAGCTGATAATTTGGAAATAACAACCGAATCTATACTTTCATCCAATTCGCCTTCATCTAATAAAGTCACACTTGAAAATGTAATGTTAACAGACAGTTCAGGAAAGATTGTACAAAAACCAATGGTAGGACAGCAACTGCATGTTGCAGCAGAAATCAAAAACAGACAAGACTATGAACAACCATTTGTTTATCTTGTTCAAGTAACAGACTCTACTGGAATTGTAGTAGCACTTTCGTGGTCGAAGGGATCAATTGCAGTAGATCAAAAACTCGGTGTTTCACAGTCTTGGTCTCCCAATAAACTTGATACATATACTGTAGAAACTTTTGTCTGGAAATCAATTGATAACACACTTCCTCTTTCGCCATCAACAAAATCAGTATACAAGATCACAGAATAGAATTTTCAAATTATTCTTTTAGTTCAAAGATTGATTTGACTGCAGGAAATACATGAATCTCTATTTCCTTTTCCAACTTGCAAACCGCTTTCATGTTTTAGTATAGAATCAGAGAATTATTATATATCATGAGATTAGTATGCAAACTATACATACCATGATGACTAGTCTGGCAAATCTGCGTGTACACATTGCTCCTGTGGGCTTTGAGATAGACAGGATTGTACTTTCTGCCAAGAAGTTGAAGGCAGACAAGGTCTGGCTCTTGATGCATGACGACCCTTCAAAGGACAAGGCTCTTGGGTACATGGAAAAGATCAGGACAGAATTAAAAAAAGAAAAGATCGATGTTCAGATAATCTATTCAGACAGGTTTGATCCGTTTAAGATCTTAAAATCAGTCAAAGAGATAGTACAAAAAGAAAAGGAGAACGACATTTTTGTAAACGTTTCTTCAGGATCAAAAATTCAGGCAATTGCATGCATGATGGCCTGTATGATGTTTAAAGGAAAAAACAAACTAACACCGTACTATGCAGAGCCTGAAAGCTATGCAACTGTTAAAGGTGCACAATTATCTTCTGGTCTAAAAACACTTGTTCAGCTACCTGCATACGAAATTCATACTCCAAAGTCTGTGCTTGTTCAAGCACTAAAAATAATTAAAGAACATGGCGGCAAGATAACTAAAAAAGAGATGGCAGAGCTCGCTTATGAAAATGGACTCCTAATAGTAAATGCAAGAGAAGAGAATTTCCAGCAAGCGAGATTTGCTAGTCTTGATAAAAACATAATCCAGCCTCTCTTGCTTGATTGGAAGTTTGTAGAGATTGAACAAATAGGAAGAAACAGATGGATAAAAATTACGCCAGAAGGACTGGGAGCAGAAGAATTTCTTACATGAAAATTATTTTGCCGATACTCCACCATCCAATGGCAGAATTGCTCCAGTAGTCCATGAAGAATCATCTGATGCAAAATACAAAACTGCATTTGCTACATCTTCTACGGTGCCTGTCCTACCAATAGGATGTTCTGCCACGGCCATTTTTCTATCTGATTCAGAAACTAGATAGGGTGCAGTCATATCCGTCTCAACTACTCCAGGGCAGACACAATTTACACGAATCTTGTATTTTGCATATTCTACTGCCCATGCTTTTGTTAACAGTACTAAAGCCCCTTTTGACGCTGTGTATGCATCCGCCTCAAAATTCTCAAATGCTTTCAGTCCAGCATCTGAAGAAATATTTATTATTGTTCCGCCATTTTTTTTCATAAACGGTATAACTGCTCTGGTAAACCTAAACTGTCCTGTTAAATTCACATCTATTACTTCATTCCATTCCTTGTCTGTAATCTCATGTAACGGTTTAACTTGAGGAAAAATTCCCGCATTATTTACCAAAATATCAATTTTACCAAATTTTTCTATGGTTCTCTTTACAACATTTTGAACATCATTTTCATTCCTTATATCGCCTGCCACAAAAAACACATTTCCAAGTTCGCTTGCTGTTTTTTCTAATCTCTTTGGATCTTTTGCTGTGATAGTGACTAGCGACCCTTCCTGCACGAACATTTTTGAGATGGCTTTTCCAATACCACGACTGCCACCTGTAACAAGAGCAACTTTCTGGGAAAGTTTCATAAAATCACTATCCTTTATTACTTAATAATTTTAAAAGATGATTTTTGCTTCAAAAAATTAGTGAAGAACTTACCTTAATGTAAAAAAATTAACATGAAATGATAAATACTTGAAAGTCATATGACAAAATATGCAGAAGGATGCAAAATCTACTGCTTAAACTGCGTAGTCCCGCAGAACTTGAAATGAACACCGGCCTTGGAGCCGATTCAAAGAGGAAATCTCTGCACGTCTGACGGGGGGCTACGCCAATTATTTTCTAGTTAAATCGACAGATACGCTTCCAAGTAAATTTTCGTGCGGATGTATCACAATTTGTAGTTGCTGATCTTCATCCACCTTGATCTCTTTTTTTCCGATATAGTTCCAGGTGTAATAAGAAGAAATTCCGGTATCATGCAATGTTCCATTCAGACGAAAATCTTCTGCAAAAGAAAAGGTTGGACCTTTTAGAGCAATAGAAAGAGTCTCAGGACTATCACCATTTGGTACAAAACTAAATTGATACATTCCCTTTTGAATCATAAAAGTATCAGAAAAAATTCCATTGACGTAAAGTTTAGGATCTGCAAGTGTTACATGAAAGATGGCTGATTCTTTTGAGTTTGGCTCTAAAGATATTCCTATTGCTATTGCCGCTGCAACTATAATTACAACATATATTATTTTTTTCATGAAAAATAAAATAATTTAATTTTTAAAAAATTATAGTTTTAGGGATTCCTTTAACCCTTTGTATCTATTTCGTATAGTCACTTCGGTAACTCCTGCTGCCTGAGCAACGTCCTTTTGTGTCTTGTTCTCTCCATTCATCACACAAGAAAGATACAATGCAGCGGCTGCAAGTCCCATAGGATCTTTTCCTGCAGAAATTTCAATTTCAGCAGCATCCTTTAGAATTAGCAGTGCTTTTCTTTTTGTTTTTTCACTCAATCCAGCTTTGCTTGCAATTCTTGCTACACATTTTATTGGATCTACAACTGGCATCTTTAGATCAAGTTCTCTTAGAAGCAATCTGTAGCATCTTGCAACATCTTTTCTCTTGATATTAATTCCATTTGCTACATCAGTCAAAGTTCTTGGTGTTTCCGTATCTCTGCATGCAGCATACAATGCAGCCGCAACTAGTCCAGGAATTGATCTTCCCCTTACTAGGCCTTTATCCAATGCCTTTCTGTAAACATATGCAGTTTTTTCTATAACTGCATCAGAAAGAGCTAGCTTGTCTTTTAGTCTGTCGAGCTCACTAAAGGCTTGTCTAAAGTTTCTGTCTACTGGTTCATGAACTTGACTTCGACTATCCCAAGTTCTTAGACGTTCAATAGTACTTTTCATAGAAGCAGAAAGTGGTTTTCCAGATGCATCCTTATCTGCTGGACCGATAATGGTTGCAAGACCCATGTCATGCATCGCAAGTGAAGTGGGAGTTCCAGTTCTACTTCGATCCTCATGTTCTTCTTTTGAAAACGATCTCCATTCTGGTCCTGATTCCTCAACTCTTTCAGTTAGTACGAAACCGCAATTTCCACAAAACATTTCTCCGGTAGTACTGTCAGTTACCATGGGACCTTTTCCACAACGTGGACAGCGTCCGCCACCAGAACCAAAATTTTCGCGCGTCATCTTATATCTAATAAAAGTTTCGGTCCGGGATAATAAAAAGATTTAACTATTACTGTTTATTCTAGATTCTAAGTAATTCCATGCAAAATATTTAAAAATTTGTAATTGTTAACTAATTTTATTATGAATATTTCAATTATCTCAAAACCTTATTTCCCAAAAATGGCAATTTTTGGTTTATTTTAGAGATCTATTTACCAATATCATTTCTCATTTTTCTGAGAGTTTTTTTACAATGAGACGAAACTAATTTCTCAGATACCAACAACTTTCAATTTATTTTAATTAATTTTCAACAAAATATTTCCTCAAACAAGTTAAACCAAATATTTAAATACAATTTTTCCAATTCACAGGCATTAAATAAAATGGAAAAATGTCCACTTTGCTGTGAATTTCAGCAATCAACAACTGCACTGGAAATTCACATAAAGAAAATCCATCCGCAGAGAAATAGCATACAACTGACGCACTAATCTCTGGTCTGAGGATCGATTGTAAGGATATATCCAATTTAGGTTATAAAAAAATTTTTCGAGATTTATAATTTTGAAGGGTTTATTGCTCGAAATCATAACCTTGCATTTAGTTAGCTTAATTTAGTCCACAGTAAACCTCGTTTCACACCTTGAATTAATAACTAATTTTTGAACTGCTTATCATGACTGGTTTTGTAAAAAGCTGGACCAAACCTCAAACAACAAGTTTTGGTGAAAAACTAAACGATGCATTACATCCCAAAGGTCCATTAAAGCCACGATTAGAGACGGCAGTAAAAAAACTGCAGACTCAGATTTCTAAACTAGACGGAATGGTTACAAAACTAAAACAAAAGGACGAAAAACTTTTCAAACGAATTGTTACAGCAACTCAACAACATGACACCACTACAAGCAGAGTATTATCAAAAGAATTAGCTGAAGTTCGTAAAGTTACCAAACTATTAAGCAATGCAAGAATAGCTCTAGAACAAATCGAACTTAGATTAACAACATTCCACGATCTTGGAGATACTGTAGTAACTATAGTTCCAACAATAGGACTAATGAAAAGTCTAAGATCATCACTTATAAGATTCATGCCAGAGGCAGACCAGGAACTAAGTGGTATGACAGAGATGTTGAGTGGTCTTATGACAGACACCTTCCACAATGGTGACTTTGGAATAGATTCAGAATCAACAAACGAGGAATCAGAAAAGATACTGTCAGAAGCGGCAGCAGTTGCAGAGGCGGCAGTCAACGACAAATTACCTTCAATGCCTTCGGGTCAATCAACTTCAGCGCGTTACATCTAAACTACATTGTGCGATAATCTGTATCGCAGATATCCTCTAAACAAGATAAAAGACAGCACCAAAACCACAGCGGCTATCAAAAATAGATTCGTATATCCAACTAGATTTGTTAGCTCTCCCGTTACTATAGCTCCAGCAAAGACTCCAATTCCTGTAACAGAACTGTTGACTCCAAGATATTTTCCTTCAAAACCTTGTGGAATGCTTTTAAAAAAAATCACAGAGCTAGCTATGCTAAAAATGGAAAAGGCTATGACCATTAATCCTACCGAAATAATTGAAACCACAAAGATGCCAGCTCCAATCATGATAGGTATTACCAAGCCAGCAACAAGAACCGCCAATATTCTTGGTGCATAGGCAATCAATATCGCACGATCCTCTCCCAATTTAGATATCAATTTGGGGGCAACAAAGAAAATCGCAATCATCGCGCATGTTTGTATCGCATAAATCAAAAAGACAGTAGAGTCTGCAAAATCAAAATGTTTCAGAAATGGCGTATATGCTGTAAAATAGATATTACTTCCAAAATAGAAAAGAAAGTTAGCCAAAAACAAGATTCCTATTTCATGTGAAACCTTTCCCCTGAAAATTGAAATTATATGCTTGAAATCATATAATTCTAAGATTTTAGGAAATATCAGATGAAAGTGAGTAAAACTATAGCTCAACCCATGTATTGAATGTGCAATACTGCTTCGTTCAAGATGAAAACTTGATCCCTTGATTGTAGTAGTAAATACTAATGCAATTCCTGTTGATACTGCACATATCAAAAAATAAGGGCTCAAATCAAAATATACACTCCATACAGCACCGATTATCATAGCACCAAACATTCCAAAAGTTGCAATTATTGATGTCCTTGCAAATAACCAACTCCATTGATTCTTAGGGGCTGATTCCATTACCAGTAAATGGGTAACAGGATTCTTTCCTACCAAGAAGAATCCAATTATTGGGGAAATAGCAAAAAGTGTAAAGAGATCATTTGTAAGGTATAGCCAAAAACAACAAATTATTATAAAAAAAAAGGAAACAATCAAAACAGCTCTTCTTACATGGAATCTGTCAATCACCTTTCCCCAGAATAAGGAACCAAGAGCTGCCGCGCCATAATGAAGTGCTGCTACTAGAGAAACTTCACCGATGTCTCCTCCAAGGAATATGACATATAACGGTATTACAGTGCGTAAACCCTCTGCTGTAATTTGAGATGGAAGAATATACCAGATCCATTTTCTACTTTGAGATAATGACATTTACTTTGTATATTCACAGATGCTGCCAGATATTGTATGATGCATTTTAATAATTTCTACAGTTTTGTTGATTTTAATTTGATATATTTATAATTGAAATCAGAAAAATATCATCATGCAGAGCGTGTTGTAGTACACGCCAAAAGCACCAGACCGGATCCAATGGATCCATTTAGCCTATGTTGACCTTTGTCAACACCAACGGGAATGTTTCATCTCATTTGGGCTCGTCTTTTACGGAAAGGATTTGGGTCCTTGTCCGCAGCTTTTATCCGCATGATTCCTATCTTGGGAGGATGTCCTTTGATAGGAAATATTATAACGTGATAAAATTATTTAAATCTTACTCTAAAAAAATAATTGAAATATAAGATTCATAGAATAATTTGAATAAACTATGTAATAATATGCCTTTTATTGCAATTTATTGTATGAAGATTTTTAACAAGGCATAGGTAAGAAAATGCATAACAAAAGAAATCGACCTTTATCAGATGATTTACGAGTCAAACTTGGAAAGTAAATTAGAACAAATCCTGATCGGTTTGATGAAAGATAACTCTTCTCCAAAAGTAAAGGACACAATGCACAAATTTTTACTCTATGTCCAACATGCATCTGAAAACTTTTGGATAACTTTCCATAAATCAAAAACATATCAAGAAAGATTAGAATGCTACTATCAATTTACTAAGAATCAATGTTTAGCAACAGAAGTTTTGATACGTGATCTGAATGCAATATCCGACGTAGAGGAAATAAAAGAAAATCTCAATTCAATGTTAAAGGAAGGTTTTACTTTTTAGCTGAATGTACTTTCCATTTTAGATTTTGATTCTTTGAAGTTCTTTATTTTATTTCCTTCTTCATCTACTATGTGATCAATTGATGAGAGTTTTTCACGTAAATTGTCAATTATTACGGCCACATCATCAGCCTCTTTTTCAACATCTGATCTTTTCTGTGATAGGTTCCTAATTCCTTGTTTTTCTTCATCAATATATTGACTCACTTTGTTCAATTTTTCTTTAAGATTCTTAATATCCACTGATTCATCTTCGATACTCTTTTCGAGCTTGGTGCGTTTGTCTTTGAGATTTTTTATCATTAGTCCCACGTAATCTATCGCTTCTTCAAGTTTTGCTCTCTTATCCATGAGTGATTTAATGCCTATGTCGTCACTTGATTGGCTCATACTAGCTTGTTCAACACGTTCAGGTATTTTTATTTGTTCAATCTCTGTTACTGGGTCATCAGGATTGAATTTTTCCATAGTGACATTACCCTTACCATCTTTGTTTTCATCAGATGAAAGTTCTCTAAATTTATCTAGGTTTTTTTTGAACTTTTCAAACATATTATATAAAATAGTGTAATTTACAATATATAAAAAGATAATAGCTATGGAATTGACATAATTCAAAATAAAACTGCAAATTTTGTTATTAAATTAGAACTAAACTTCCCAGATTGTAAAATTAATCTGCTGATCAGATTTTATAGGGTTAGGATTTATAAGATAACCGAGAAGGAGGTGCAACGATGAGCTATAACGAAGGCGGTTTTGGCGAAGGCTCTGAAAACCGAGGATACGGCGGCAATAGAGGCTACGGCAATAGAGGTTACGGAGGCGGTAGACGATTTGGCGGCGATAGACGATTTGATGACAGACCAAAACCAGTAGAAACCGGAAAAGAATACGATGTATCTATTACGGAAATTAGTCGAAAAGGAGACGGTATCGCAAGAGTAGACGGTTTTGTGATATTCGTCAAAGGAGGACAAGTAGGACAGAACACTAAAGTAAAAGTCACCCAAGTTGGGGGACGATTTGCTACTGCCGAAGTAGTTGGAGAAGGTTCTCCACAAGCAGCAGAATCTGCTTCCGAATAAAAGTAAATTCAATCCAAAAAACTAATTTTTCCCTTACTTTTTCTTAATTTTTATAAATGCTCAGTTTTTTCTTTAATTAGTTTTACAATTTTTAACTTTTTTATTGTATCAATATCGGGCTCCATTGTAACATAGACCGTTTTTCGTTTAGGATACACTACAATTTGGGTAACCTTTTCACGTTCAATATGAACATAATCTACTTTTCCAAGACTTTTATTAAACTCATTTCGCATTTTTCTTCTTATTGCCACCTGCTTGCAAAAATGCTCTTCCTCCTTCTGAGATTTTAGCGATGTTTTACCTTCTTTCATAATTGATTCTGAAATATTCCCTTTAAGATCTATGATTGCAGCAAATCTCATCGCTGGATCAATAGATAGGATATCTTCAACTACTGGAATTAGATCAATTTTATGATTTTTCTTTTTCAAGATGAGATGCCAATTTTAGATTCGATAAATATACCTTATTCTTTTCATAAAATATTGCAAATAATTATCAACTTCACTCATTAATTTTTCAGAATAATGCAGTATAGGTATTGTAGTGGAGCTACAGAAGATCGATTTTTAACACGATATTTACAATATTTTTTGTTAACTATATAGTTCCCTTGTCGTATATAGAACACAGATTTAACCATGTACTTTAGACACAGATCATGCCACAATGGATGTCTTGGTTAAAGTCCAATGAGAAAGAAATTCTCGGAATCTTAAATGATCTTGCTTGCAAGGCAGAAGAGGTGGCAAATCTACTTGCTGATCTATTTGCCAACTTTGATAAATTAGAGGAAAATCATGCCAAGATCAGGAAGCTGGAGAGAGAGGCAGACAAGCTAACACACTCTGTTTTCGAAGAATTGAACAAAACTTTCATCACTCCATTAGATAGAGAGGACATTTCAAGAATTGCATCAAAAACAGACGATATTTTAGACTATATCGAGGGAATATCTGGAAGAATTATTAATTTTAGAATAACAACCTCTCCGCCATATATGCTTGAAATGGCAAAGGAACTCACAGTTGCAACAAAAGAAGTCAATTTTATGATTACACGATTAAACAATGTTAAAGCAGACAAATCAATAATTGATCATTGCAGAAACGTCAGCGAGTCAGAGCACAGAGTTGATGAAATTCATCGCAGGGCTGTTGGCGAATTATTTGAAGGAAAAGATGTAATTACAATAATAAAAATGAAAGAGATCTATGACGCATTAGAAACCACCTCGGATAGGTGTCAAGATGTGGCAGACTCTATTGAAGACATTGTTCTAAAATACACTTAGGTTTTCATCATGTATGAACTTGCTATAGGAGCTATTCTTGTAGCATTATTTTTTGATTTTATCAATGGTTTTCACGATGCAGCAAACTCCATTGCAACTGTAGTAGGTACAAGAATATTACGACCTCTTCAAGCAGTTACCCTTGCAGCTATTGCCAACTTTGTGGGGCCATTTGTTTTTGGGGTTGCGGTTGCAACCACGGTAGGAAAGGGGATCATAAACCCAGACTTTGTAACAATTTACATTGTTATCGGAGCACTTGTTGGCGCAATAGTCTGGAATCTAATTACATGGTTACTAGGTCTACCATCATCAAGCAGTCATGCGCTAATAGGCGGTATATTGGGGGCTGGAATTGCAGGGGCTGGAATGCATGCGATAATCTTGGGTGGATTAGAAAAGGTGGGCATTGGGATTATCGTTTCTCCTGTAGTAGGTCTTGTAACAGCATTTCTACTAGCCACTCTGCTTATCACTATATTTGCAAAAAGGCGACCAAGCACAGTAAATTCAGTCTTTGGCAGGCTGCAACTTGTTTCCTCTACGTATTTTTCCTTAACCCATGGAGCAAATGATGGTCAGAAGACTATGGGAATAATCGCGTTAATCCTACTTACAGAAGGTATCATTACTAGTTTTGAGGTACCCTTCTTTGTTGTTCTTATTGCCGCAGCTGCAATCGGTCTTGGTACTTTTTTGGGAGGATGGAGGATAGTCAAAACAATGGCTGTAAAAATTACACAGCTTAAACCATACCAAGGTTTTGCTGCAGAAACAGGCGGAGCCTCCATTCTTGCTGTTCTTGCTCATCTTGGAGTTCCTGCAAGTACTACTCACGCAATTTCAGGAGCCATCATGGGAGCAGGTGCGGTAAAGCGTGTTTCTGCAGTAAGATGGGGAATTGGAAAGAAAATCATATGGGCCTGGATAATAACTATACCGGCCAGTGCCGCAGTAGCCTTTGTTAGTACCTTAATCATTCATGTATTTGTTTAATCTAGAGATGCAAAAATAACCTCCCCCGCTTCGTAGTTTGTTAAATTTTGACCATTCCATCCTCAAGAACAGCCGTTCCGCTAGGCGTTCCGCTGTGGTGTTTCAAGGCGTCCCTCATTATCTATCCAGCCTATAACATAGCATGTCAAAACAACAATACAGATCAGAAATGGGCATAATTGCCGATATCTTGGGTGTAACCATGGACGGTGGTACACAAGGGGTGATTGTATCTGCTATATCTAGAAGAGCAAACTTGTCACATTATGCAGTGCTTGACAAGTGCCAAAAACTAATTGAAGCTGGATTAGTAGATTCAATGAAAGACAACAGAAACCGACTCTTTGTGATAACTGAAAAAGGCATCAAATTCTTTCAAGAATTTCAAAAGTTCCAGACTCTCGTCCAAGCAATGAATCTAAGGTATTAAAAAATGGACCAAAAACTAGAGGTAGCCCAGGTAGAGTATGCAAGGCAAGAAAGAATGATTTTTGTAAGGATTACTAATATCCTGACAATGATGGCTCGAGCTCCTCTGATAGCTGTATGTTTTACATTAGTAGCTATAGCATCCATACCTCACTATGCCTTTGGAGTATCAAGGGTTCTGGATTTTACGATTGATACAGATGGTACTACACATGTCTTTTTCTCTACCGAAGTAGATCCATTAGAGCCAGATTTCACAATGAAACTTTTTGGAACTAGTGTTGATAATCTAATAGCTCAGGATGAAAATGACCTATTACTTTCTAGTCAGATTGATGGTAAGAATGTAGTAATTGAGACATTAGGAGCTTCTCAAGTTAAAGTCGATTATGATACCGCAGATTTAGTTACAAAAAACGGAAAGATTTGGTCGTTTTCTATTGATACACCATATGAATATTCTGTACTCTTACCAAAAAATACTGTAATTGTAGGAATGAATGCTTTTCCACTCAATATGCAAGTAGTTGATGAGCAATCGCTTATTTCACTTCCTGAAGGAGCTGCTGAGATTAACTATGTATTTGGAGTTTTAGGTACTACACAAACTGCAACTCTTGCAATAGAAAAAGCGCGAGATTTTATTTATAGTATTAATGAGGAGGAAATTAAAACACCTCTTGCATCAGCTAAACTTGAAGAAGCAGTTTCTGCATTTAATGAAAACAAATTCTCAAGCGCAGAGGTGCTTGCAAATGAAGCAAAGAACATTGCTGTACAAGAACAGAAAACAGCACTCTTAATTGACGAACCAAAACCAGACAATAATCCACTATCATCTATTGGAGGTACCATTGTAACAACTGCAGCTACAATTGGTACAGTAGCAGGAGCAATAATCACAATTTCACTTTTTGTAAAAAGAGCGAAATCTGCAATCAAAAAAACTGTTGACCTATTACCAAAGAATGAAAAAATTGTGCCTGCAGACAAAGAAACGATATTCAGACTCAAACCAGAATTACGTCAAGAAGACAAAGACATGGTATCATATATCTCTGAAAATGGCGGTCAAGTTTATGAAAGTGAGTTACGAAAAAAATTCCTTCTCCCACGTACAACAACTTGGCGTGCAGTAAAAAGACTGGAAAGAGAAGGAATAATAGAAATAGAAAAAATAGACCAACAGAATCTTATAAAATTACGAAAGACTTTGGAGGAAAATCAGGAATGAAATCATTTGCCATAATTCTACTAACATTAGTTGCAAGCATGATAGTTGCTGCTCCATTACAGGTTTATGCAGACGCACAGCTTGATTCTTTACTTAGAATTGCAATGCAGGCAAGAGATAACATTAAGATCAGGCTATCTCAATTTGAGACTGTACCAAATGAAATCAGTACACTCTATGAGCAAGCTTCTGCTGAAACTGACGAGCTTGAAAAATCAGTTTTAAACGCAGATGTTGCTTTAGCAAAACAACACTTTCTTACTTCAATGAAACTGTTCCGAGAGGCAAGTGACCTAATTGAGACTTCACAACCAACTGAAGATGATACAGCTAGATTAAAAACTGCAATTATTAGGATCGAAAATGATGCCAATCGACTTAAAAATCTAGCGACAAAAAACAATATTGAAATTGACTTCACAGAGTTTGATAATCTAATACAAATAGCAAAACAAAATCTAGAATCAGGAAATCTTGATGAAGTGAATCAAACATTAGCAGTAGCAAAGCAGTTCATCATTGGAGCATATGCTTCTATTTCTGATGTAGCAAAACAAAGGACCTCTGATAGAGCGAAAAATTTTGCTGCAAAACAAATAGAAAATCTAGATAAACTCATCTCTCAAGCAGTGGCTCTTGATTTGTCACAGGACATTATAGATAACCTTCAAATTGCAAAAGAAAAACTTCAAAAGATCTCTGATCCGAAAAAATTAGGAGACTATGCAAGAGAAATCAATACAATTAAAGAAAAAATTCCACCCTCAACCATTAACAGATTAAACAATATTATTCATAAATTTGAGTTAAAAATTGAAGATTTGAATGAAATCCTACATGATGATGATTCCAAAATCAAGATAAAAACTGCAAATAATATGATTGTGGAATTAAAACAATTTGTTTTAGAAAACAAATTGAAAGATGCATTACATAAAATTAGCTCAATAAACGAGATCCTTAATGGTTTGGAAGCACTAACTGGAGAAACAGAAGATACTTCGACTTCGGAAACAACAAGCATGACAAATAGAGTAAATAATGCTGACTCAAAACTAGAAAGAATAAAAACAAAAATTCAAACTCTTGAAGAAAAACTAAACAAACTATCTGAAACAATTTCTGATAATGAGATTGCCATCAAATGGATAAAACGTGGTTTCTCTCTTCTTGAAACTGCCAAACTAGAAGTTGATAAATCAACTGATAAAGCATCCAATACATTAAGTGAGATTGAAAAAATAATTCTCATGATACAAAAAATAACATCATGACAATTTTTACAAAAATCGTTTTATTCTAGTCTACACCCAAAAACTTCATATACGTTTTTTGTACCTACACTCAGCATGGTTTCCAAAAAAATTTCTGTATGTATAGGCATTCCAATGATTGTTGTAGGCGCAATGCTTGCAATCTTATTAGCTCCAACGCAAATTGATATCAAAGACACCATAGAATTTGTAGGAAGTCTAATTGGAATTCTAGGGGTTGTTATATTCATTTCAGGATTGTTCGCTAGAAAAACAGAGACAGTCTCAACCTAATTCTTCCAGTTAGATCCAATTGAATAAATATTGAAAGATTAAAGATCGAACACTTGAATGTTAGACTTTTTGAAATATTCACTTCTGTGGAAGGAGAAGGAATATTGTATGGCACTAAAACCCTTTTTGTAAGACTTGCAGGATGTCCGTTCAAATGTTTCTATTGTGATACAACAGATTCTCTACCAATGGATTCTGGAAATGAATATACTATTGATGAAGCATGCCAATTAATTGAAAAAAACCTAGAAAAAAACACATACAAAGTAAATTTTACCGGTGGTGATCCACTAGTACAACATAAAGCCGTATCAGAACTTGCAAAATTTGTGCAGACCAAAAAAATTCCAACTTATATAGAATCATCTTGCTATGATTCAAAAAAATTTGCCGAAATACTTCCTTATTTCGATTACATAAAGATTGAATTCAAGACCCCTGATTCAGATTTTGTAGATATTCAACATTATCCTGATCTCCTAGAAAATGAATTACAATGTCTTTCCTATGCTCTCAATTATAATAAAACTACATACATCAAAATTGTTGTCAGCTCTAAAACTGAACTTGAACCTTTCAAGCAGCTAATAAAAAGAGTTTTTAATATTGTTTCAGAATCACAAATTGCAGGATTTATAATACAGCCAAGCTATGGAATTGCAGAGCCAAGTTTGAAACAGCTTTTAACTTTTTACGATACTGTTTATCCTTATTATAATCAAGTACGTATAATCCCACAACTTCACAAATTCATAGGAGCACCATAATGGACAAAAATAGAGTTAAGAGACTAATTAGAGAGTTAATTGCCGAGATAGGAGAAGATCCTTATCGAGAGGGCCTGATTGATACACCAGAGAGAATAGCAAACATGTATGAAGAAATCTTCAAAGGCTATGTGGCAGAATCAGAATTATCTGTTAAATTTTCTGAAGATTCCGATGTTGTCATGGCAAAGGACATCCAATTCTATTCAATGTGCGAACATCACATGTTACCATTCTTTGGAAAAGTTGCTATCGCATATTCTCCAAATGGTAAAGTTTTCGGTATTTCAAAACTAGTAAGGCTTGTAGAAAAGTATTCGGCAAGACTACAAATCCAAGAAAGAATAACAAAAAACATTGCTGATGAATTGTACTCTGAAGGTGTAAAAGGAGTTATAGTAATAGCAGAAGGCGAACATCTTTGTATGAGAATGCGTGGAGTTAGAAATGATGCTAAAGTAACTTCTATTGCATACAGAGGAATCTATGAAAAAAAGGAAGCCAGAACAGATATCATCGCACTTATTCGTAATGATAGCTCTGAGACAAAAATAATCTAACACTTGATAAAACTAAATAATAACATCTAAACCACGACTGATATGGGCGTACACAATAATGTACATGTACCTGAAGAATCATTTCCTAAATTTTTATGGTATGCCATAGAATTCTTTATCGTTGTTGGAATTTCAGTAGGAATTGCTATGAACTCAATCAATTACTTTGTAGAAATAGGATTTAATGAACAAATGACTAATTGGATATTCTGGGGCATAGTTGGGGGAGTGTTCCTTGTTTATTACATGCCAATTAGAACTCTTGTTCTCAAAAAACCAATCCTCAAAATCTAAGGAGTTCCATACCTAGTCTCATCATTTATCATAGCTTCATCAAAAGCAAGCTTTCTATTATTACAAGATTCGCATCTTCCACAATGAATCTTTGTATTTGAATAACAACTCCACGTATCAAACAAATCATCCTGCAAGTCTTTGTAGCCAATTTTTAGCAAATAGCTTTTTGAAAATCCTACTTTATAGGGACTCCAAATTGTAATCTTCTTTCTTATATCCAACTGTATTCCATCTTTCTCACCAGAATTAAATGCCTTCTCCAACTTTTGTGAAAATTCTGGTCTACAATCAGGATATCGTTTATCATCTTTATGTGCTCCATAGGCAACTACTGTGGCACCAATAGAAAAAGCCCAGGCAGAAGCAATAGAGAGAAAAACTGCATTTCGTATTGGTACAACTATAGAATAATCAAATTTCTTTGGAAGATCTATCTTAGAATAAGTAAGTGCATTTGTTTTTGCATAAAGTTTTTTCATGAATCGTATATCAATAATTTCATGTTCTTTCATATGCAAAATTTTTGCAAAATGTTTAGCGGCTCTAATTTCTTGACTCGTTCTCTGACCATATGAAAAAGTAATTCCATAGATTTCGTATTTTGATCGTAGATATGCAGCTGCACAAACAGAATCCAAACCGCCACTGAAAACTAGTACTGCTTTTTTCAATTCAACTGTTTTCTTTCAAGCCAAATAAATTGCTTAAGCAATAGCAAGAAGAGCAGAACCAGATAATATTACTAAAGCACCTAGAGAAACACGCATAATTGCCCGTTTGCAAATAACTTCTTTAAAGTAAAACATTCCCCATGACACAGCAAAAAGAGTAGCAGTTTGGGAAATTGGAAATGCTATTGTTATACCTATTAGACCTACTGAAATTAATACTGCAAGATTTCCAAGATTGAAAAGACTTCCAGAAATTATTCCTGCAACTGTTTCTTTTTTAATGAATCTTCGCGCAAACAAGAATAACAATATACCAATTACAAAAATAGAGAGACTGGACGAAAAAAAACCAGATTGAAGGGTTTGTGTTGCTTGCATAGGAATAATGTAAGTACCACCAATCAAACCAGCAGCAAGAGCTACAAAATAACCTCTTTTTTGTATAGAACCTTTCTCTCCATTTACTACAAGTTGTAATCCAATCAATAGTAACCCTATCGCAGTTAGTGCAAGAATTAAGGAATCAAAAGTTTCACTAAAAAAGACAGTTCCCCACACAAATGAGGAAATAATGCCAGCACCTGCAAGAAGTGGAGATGTTCTTGCTAGACCAATTAATTTTACAGAGAAAAGAGCAAGTAAGTTTGCTATAGTCCATATGACACCTGATGCAAGACCACCAAGCTGAATCTCAAAACCCCAAAAACTTCCTACTGGAATAGAAAAAAGTAATACGCCTATTGAAGTAGCACCTTGTAACTGGTAAATATTTTTTATACCAACTTTTCTTACTGGAACAAAAAAAGTCCCCCAACTTATTGCTGCAAATACAGCAAAAACCAAGCCTAGATCAGTCAAACAGCTCCTTTGTAAATTGTGTAATATAACTCAGTTTCGTTCATGGTCAAAACTCTGTAAAGTTTAATTTCTAGAAATAGTCTCTTTCAATGTTGCAATATCTTCAAGTCGATGAGGACGAGGAACTTACTCTAATCACAATTAACAGACCTGACAAACTTAATGCTATGAATTTTGCATTAATGGACGAATTATTTACTGTCCTTGAAAGGATCGAAAATGACTCCTCCAAAGTGATCGTAATTACTGGTGCTGGTCACAAGGCATTTTGTGCAGGTGCCGATATAGAATACATGAGTAAAATTGGATCAGTAGAGGCAGAAAAATACGCCTTGCGTGGACATGAGGTTTTAAACAAAATAGAGAGTATTGAAAAACCTGTGATAGCGGCAATAAATGGCTATGCCCTTGGAGGTGGATGTGAACTTGCTCTTGCATGTGATCTTAGATTTGCTTCGTCAAATGCACAACTTGGTCAACCAGAGGTTGCAATTGGAATATGCCCTGGATGGGGTGGTACACAAAGACTCTTACGAATTATAGGCCCCGCTAGAGCAAAAGATCTGATCTTTACGGGAAGAAAAATCTCAGCTGAAGAAGCACTTTCTATGGGGCTGATAAATAAAATAGTTCCCGCCGAAAAATTACTCACAGAAGTTGAATTGTATGCAAAAAATATTTCAAAAAACAGTAATTTTGCTATTGGTAAAGCAAAAATGCTTGTCAATCGAGGTAATGACGCAAATCTTGATACTGGTTTAAAACTTGAAATTTATTCTTGGTCCTTATGCTTTTCAACAAAAGATAGAGAAGAAAGAATGAAAGCATTTATTGAAAGAAAATAAAATTATACCACAGCAGCTCCCTTGCTTGGTCTACAAATAATTGTACTACATTTTGTTTTTGTCGACATGAATCCTTTTTCCATAGCACTACAGATTTTTTTAGGATTGGACGATCTTGAAGTAAAAGCTATGATAGAAGGTCCTGCACCACTTATCGTAACACCTAATGCTCCAGCTTGAAGAGCATTTTCCTTTACTTGATTAAATCCAGGTATGAGATGCTGTCTTGCAGGTTCCACTATGACATCTTTAATAGAATTCCCAATCAAATCAACATCCTTTTTCATAAATCCGGCAACTATTGCAGCTGCATTAGAAAGATTACGGACAGAATCTGAAAGTCTGACCTGATGTGGCAATACACTTCTGGAAACCTGAGTTTTTTTCATAGGTACATCAAGTTTTGGAATTGCTACACAAAGTACTAGATCCTTAGGTGGTTCAATTTTTATGACATCAAAAGGCTCCTGTTTGACAATAACAAAACCGCCAAGTGTAGAGGCTGCAACATTATCATAATGAATAGAACCAGCACTAGCTTTTTCGCCCATGCCTGCAAATTTTACAAGAGTATTTGAATCAAGATCGAGATTAAACAATGCATCAAATGCTACGGCTGCAGCAGCTGCAGAAGCAGCACTACTTCCCATACCAAAACCTGCAGGAACTCCTTTTTTGATTTTTAAAACGACACCTGATTTTATCTTAAATGATTTTGTCATTTCTTTTACTACCAAGCCGGCGGAATTTTTTTCAACAATGAGAGGAATTGTATCAGAACTCTGAATCTTAATTCCGTGACCACTCTTTTCAAGGTGTACATGATCGTAAAACGCATCCAAGGCTAGACCAAAGACATCAAAACCAGGACCTAAGTTTGCTGTAGAAGAAGGAGCCTTTACATCAACACCAGTAACCAATTAATCTTCTATCTCCTCTCCCAAATTAAGAATTCTGCTTAATGCTGCTTCCAAATTCACCATTCCCTCTCCAGTCGCATTAGAAATTGGAAGAAGTCCCTGAGAAAAGCCACCGATATTCAAACTTCGTAAAATGTTAGTTACCAGTGTATAGTTTTCGCCATCAGACTGTTTTGCGATAGCATCTTCGAGATTTTTTACATCAGTTGACCATTTTAATATGGTTTTAATTTTATCCTCAATTAGATCAGTTTTTGTTAATACATTAAGATATGACAAATTGAGTCTTAGTTTTATCGATGTAGCAAGAAGTGCAACTGAGACAAAATTATTTGGCGTGGTTAACAATACTCCATCATGCAAAAATAACGCAACTTTATGTTCAGAATCAAAATTTTGCACAAAAAATGGACCACTTGTTCTGTATGCAAAAAGCTCTATTTGACCCGGAGTATCAACAATAAGATAATCTGGGTTTACATTATTAACATCAAGTTGAATCTGATCTATTTTTGATGCAATAAGATCATTTGCCATAATTAATGCACCATTTGGACCCAAATCGTACTGTCTCATTATTGATATGATATCTACATAATCTCTAATGTCTACATCACATGTATACGGAAGATTTTCAACTCCTGGATCCAAATTTAGAACCCCTACAAAAGCACCATTTTTGGTATAATAATCATAAAGTTTGGAAGCAAGTAATGATTTTCCAGATCCTGCCGTACCTAAAATAAAAATAGTTTTCAATTTGCTGATTATATTTCATGTTGAGCTTATATTTCCATCCTTAATTAAAACAACCAATGAATTGGAAACTTTTGGCAATTCCAGTTAGCATTATACCATTTATTTTAATTGCATTAACATTTGACATAAAACTTGAAGAGCTTTTTGCTGTTGGTTTCATTCCCTTTGTAGGAGCAGCTTTAGCAATTGTTGGAAAATTACTGATGCAGGGTTTAAAATTCAATTACTTGGTAAAGAAATTTCTAGGTAATATTGAGCTCCCATGGAAAACAGTTTCAGTAAGAATTGGAAGTGAATTTGTCACTTCAACCACTCCTTCGTTTGTTGGTGGTGAGCTGGTAAGAATAATTTGGTTAAAAAAGAAAGGAATTCCAACAGGTAAAGCTACCTGGGTTACAATAATGGAAATCGTTACCGAAGTTCTAGTAGCGGGAATCTTTGCGTTGACTTCAGCTGCCTTTGCGTTTTTCAATGGTGCATTAATTATTGGAATCGTAATTATTGCAATAAGTTTACCAGTTACCGCAATTTGGTCAGGTCTTTTTTTCCTATCTTATAAGAGAACTTTTCAAGTTCCACCTTGGATAGAAAAAAGTGTAAAAAAGGTCGGCAAAGAACGTGCTTCAAAATACATTGATAAAACAAATCAATGGATGGAAGAAGTTTGTGATATGAGCAGGCAAAGCCTCCATAATAAACTCGCAAAAAAGGCATTTGTTGTTTCTATGATTTTTTCTTTATTCACCTGGGTCTTTTATGGAATTTCATTTATGGTAATTGCAAATGGAGCTGGCTATTTCATAGGGTTTTTAGATTCACTCTTGGCCGCAATGGCCTCAAATGCTTTAGGAAATATACCTGTAACAATAGGTGGTTCAGGTCTTACAGAATTTGGTATATGGGCTTATCTTGGAAATCTTAATAGTTTGACTTTTGAGCCAACCAAAGACAGTATACAATGGAATATTGTTATCGCATGGAGAATAGCAACATATCATGTTAGTCTTGTAATAAGCTGGATTCTTTTGATGAAGATCGTATATCCACGTACAAAAAAACCTGAAATTTCGTAGAAAGCATTTATTTTCAATTATCCAGTTTCTCTTTATGGATTTTAATAATAAAGTTACAGTAATTACTGGTGGATCTAGTGGCATTGGAGAAGCAACTGCAATGGAATTTGCTAAACGAAAAAGTTCTATTGTCTTGGTTGCAAGAAGAAAGGAAAATCTAGATTCTATATCAGAAAAACTTGTCAGATACGGTTCTAACATACTAGTCTGCCAATGTGACGTTTCTAACCGAAATGAAGTAGATCAGATGAGCAAAACTGTTTTAGATAAATTTGGCAAAATAGATATTCTAGTCAATAATGCAGGTTTTGCAATATTTGGAACTGTGTCGGAACTACACATAGAAGATATAGTATCCCAAATGGAAACCAATTATTTCGGAATGGTTTACTGTATCAAAGCATTTCTACCAAAAATGCTGGAACGAAGTACTGGACATATAGTAAACGTAGCTTCTCTAGCAGGGAGTTTTGGTCTTCCAGGAATTGCTCCTTATTGTGCATCTAAATTCGCTATGCTTGGATTTTCAGAGGGATTGTATCATGAACTAAAAGGAAGTGGTGTTGGCGTTACTGTAGTCAGTCCAATAATGGTAAGAACTAACTTTTTTGATCACCCGTCATTCAAATCACTAGGTAAATATGGGTTTGCTACACTTGAACCAAAAACTGTAGCCAAAGCAATTGTAAGGGCAGCTACATCACCAAGATCTGAGATAATCGTACCTCCATTTGCAAGAGGCGCAGTATGGCTTAAGCACACTGTCCCATATTTAATAAATCCAATCATAGAAGCAGCTTTTAAGAAAAAATGAATTCTTATGGAGATTATTAATTGCCTTATCTTGATTTATTCATCTTCAGCTTCTTGACCTGCTGTATCAGAATCAACATCCATCAATTCTAGATTAGTCAGCTCAAACTTGTAGGCATCATAATCAATTTTCATTTCATTTTTCAGAAACTCGAGTAGTTTTTTACTTAGAGGTGTTTTTGAAGAATTAAAGGTGAATTCATACACAACACCTTTCATTAAATTAGTTGGTTTTACTTTTGTTGGCAAATCTAAAGTTATAATACGTCGTCCGTCCTCAACTTCTTCATACAACTGAACATCAATCCTCATGTCTTTATCATATATCTCAAGAATGTAACCTGTTCTTGTTTCTGATTCCGGTTTCTCAGTCTTTGCGCTGTTTATTTCATCTTGGACCCATTTTGGAAGTTCTTTTGCCATAAACTTTCACTTTGTAATTAACTCTGCTTATCCTTCTTGCTTGATTGCCACCAGTCCCTATACTCATCATGTTTATCCTCACGTGTTCTTTCGCGTTGATTTAACCTATCTCTAATATCGCTTATTTGTTCACGGGTAGCATATAGACCGCATTTTTTACAAATAAAATGTTTTGTGTTTAAATCAAATTTCATCTCGGTTACTACCTGCTTTGCAGCGCATTCAGGGCAATCGGTCAATGACGCCACTCATCAAAATTATCCATAAAAGCTTTTGGTAATTCTGGTACGCGGTCTATGTCGTCATCCCTTACGGTCAGTTCGCCCATCAAAAATGCCGCGTACCAGATTGCTTCTTCGCATAGAAAAATTATAATTCTTTCTAACTCTCAAGCATTTCCGCAATTATTTTTGCAGTATTTGTGGCTCCATTACGGTTAAAACTTCTAGCAAAAGCTGCTAGGTGTTCTTCATATGTATTATGATTATCTTGAACGCTGTGAACAGCTTGGATCACTTGCTTTGTGTTATTTGCAAGAATTCCTAATTTTCTCTCTTCAGCCCATTTTATCTGGTTTGCATGTTCATCATAAACAGGGATTCCTATGATTGGTTTTGCTTTAGTTCCAATGATTTCACACATTGCTGTATGGGAACCGTTTATCACTGCATATTTACACAAATCCAAAACCGTATCTTTTTCTTGTTCTGACAGGAATCCAACATCAATCTGGATCCAATCTATTTTGTGTTCAAGAGCATATGAAATAGAGTAGATCTTACCATCTTTTCCTTTTACTTTATCTAGAGAAGGGTCATTTTGTGCATGTGAAACAATGCGTCTCTGATCCTGCATAGCTTCTGAGTGAAATACTTCTTCATACTTTCTACCTGTAAATTCTTTGGTGGCTTTGTTACCAGTTTGCATCCAATAACCAAAATTTTCATTCTCAATTAATTTTTCAAAGTCTGTCTTTTGAGTATGATCTACTGTTATCGCATTCGAAAAATGACCCGCGTAAACAACTTTTTGTTTTATCTTATCTGGGAAATTTAGATTGTATTCACATATTGTGTTTGGAGGAGCCGAGTCAGCAACAACTATCTTCGTGGCCTTTGCGATCTGCTTTGAGATGTATATCAAGGATGGATAAAAATAAAAATGCGATCGCCAGAGTTTTGGTCTAAATTGATTTGTTACAAAAACTGAGTCGATTCCTCTCCTTTGAGCCAATACATTTGAACCCATGTCACCATCGTTTATCACCAAATCAAACTTTTCTGTGTTGTAAAGACCTGCTTCCATTTTTAGATAATTAGAAATTTGAGTTACGAGAGGTGGATTACCTGAAACTGGAAATAAAAAATTTAACATAGAAAGTGTTACACTAGGCCCGCATTTTCCATCTATAGGTGTAGGCATCAAAACCTCATGGATTTGATTCTTCTTATGAGGAAATTTTTGTAATAATTTTTGATATACATCACCCTTACTAGAATAATGAATTTCTAACTCATCATTAATATAATCTGGAAGAACTCTGTCCAACGACATCATTCTACTATAGTGTCCATTTCCCCATGGATAGATAAACTGTCCCACCTTTATCATAGTCTCAGATTAGCTTGTTTCCTGCTTAAATCCACGATGTTTAGATTTCAACGAGTCAATAATGTTATGTACATTATTTGATCCTAATTCAATAGTTATTGTTCTTATATTACGACGTGAGATCTGTGAAACCTTACTAATCTTGTTCTTAGACAAATCTTTTTTGAATTTCATCTTACATAGATTTTCAATTTTAGAGGCGTATTTTTCTAAACCGTATTCTTTTGCAATTTCAAAAATATTGTTATCTGCACCTAATAGTGGAAACAATGGAAAGACATTTTTTTGTATTACATGTTTCATGTTATATTCTATAAACCATGAAGAAAATATTGATGACGAAATCGCAATTGAGATTCCATCAATTTTATTTCTTTTAGCAAGAGTTGCTAGAATATCTGTTATTATTGCAATCTTAAGTAGAATTGTTCTTCCTCCAGATTTCATATCAATCTTACAAAAATACAATTCAAATTTGGTTTGAATAAATCTGTATAGAATTTGATTTAACATTTTAACTAAATTGAGGAGCTCAGATTCATTATTATAACAAACTAAAATTTTTACATCAAAACCCATCTTAAGAGTTTGAATACATGATATAGCTGAAAGCTCATCATATATGCTGCAAAAAACCTTCTTGTTTTGAGATTTGTATGGAGTGCCTCCAAGTCCTTTGTCAATAAAAATGCAGACATATGCATGTGATTTCGTAAGATATGTGTAAATGATTTTATCATGGATGAACTCTGTACCAGGTTTTGTTTGAAGATCAAGCGTTTTTTCTATCAAAGCGGAGGTAGCTGCAAGTTCTACGTCCTTTGGCAGAAATTCTGTTTTTATGCCATCAACCCTAACATAGAACCTTTCATCTTTAAGAAGCAGATTGGCACCAACTGTGGCTATTGTAGAGACTAAAACATTGAATTTATTTTCTATTTCTTTGGCAATGGCTATCTTTTCTATCCCAAAAAGGTAACTTATAGCAGATGAGGCAAATACTGGATCCTCAGCTTCTACTATTATTACAGAATCATTTTTTCGAATCTTACTAAAAGTCAGTTTTTTTGTTTTAAGTACTTCATGTATACTTGATATCAGATAATCTATTTTATTCAAGGAAAATAAAGATGGGAAAACAACAACAACTGTCTTTTCGTTCATTTTGTTTCTTAATCCATCGTTATTTATAACTCTAGGACGATGCATAATCAAACCTAGCAATAATTATATGGCCATAGGCAGAATAATTTTTTATGAATAAATTTACTTCGCAACAAATCTTAGATTTAAATGACAAATTAAAAACACCGCAAGATATTCTCAAATGGACAATTGATAATCTTCATCCAAAAGTTGCATTTGCATCAAGTTTTGGTGCAGAGGATGTGGTGATTATAGATATGTTGATGAAGATAAATCCAAAATCCAGAGTATTTACACTTGATACAGGTAGACTCAATCAGGAGACATATGATGTGATGGATGAAATACGAAACAAATACAATATGCACATTGAAGTCATGTTTCCAGAACAAAATGAAGTTGAGCAAATGGTAAAAGTAAATGGAATGAATTTATTCTATCAAAGCATCGGTAACAGAAAGCTTTGCTGTGGAATACGAAAGGTTCATCCACTTAATAAGATGCTTTCAACCATTGATGGATGGATAACCGGATTAAGGAGTGATCAAACACAGAATAGATCAGACGCCAAAAAAATTGAGATAGATGAACAACATAACAACATGATCAAAGTAAACCCAATTATTGACTGGAAATGGGAACAAGTATGGGATTATATCAAAGCAAATAAGATTCCTTACAACAAATTGCATGACAAAGGTTATCCAAGTATTGGTTGTGAACCTTGCACTCGCGCAATCAAACCAGGTGAAGATTTACGAGCAGGTCGTTGGTGGTGGGAAACCGATCCAGAAAAAGAATGCGGATTACATGCAGATCACGGTAACAAGTGAATTTTTTGGAAAAAAACAACGGTGTTGCTATCCCACACGGTGGTAAATTAGTAAACAGGATTACAACAAAAAATCCCTCTGGAATGTTTGCTATTTCAATTGATTCAGATCTTGCAAATGACGTTGAAAACATTGCAGATGGCATTTTTAGTCCAATCGAAGGATTTCTGTCACAAGGAGACTTTGAAAGTGTAGTTAGTAAAGGTAGATTATCAAATGGCGTTCCTTGGACAGTACCAATAGTCTTAGATGTTGATAAGCAAACTGCTACAAAAATGAAAGAGGCGGGAGACGTGCTACTGAAGAACCCTGATGGTGATGCTATTGCTATTTTACAGGTAGAAGAGGCTTATACTTTTGATAAAACTGTTACCTCAACAGGTGTCTATGGAACAACTGATCCCAAACATCCAGGTGTAACAAAAACCATGTCTATGCGAGATGTCTTAGTATCAGGAAAGATTGATTATATAAAAAGACCTAAAGAAATTCCTATACGGAAATATCGAAAAACCCCAATGGATACAAGAGCATTTTTTAAAAATGCTGGATGGAAGACTATTGTAGCATTTCAAACGAGAAACGTACCACATGTAGCACATGAGATGCTTCAAAAAGCATCTCTTAACACACATGATGGTCTTTTTATTAATCCACTTATAGGAAAGAAAAAATCTGGCGATTTTACAGACGAAGTTATAGTAAGCTCATACGAATCATTGATCAAACATTATTATCCAGAAAATAGGTGTTATCTAACAACCCTTCATACAGAGATGAGATATGCAGGACCAAAAGAAGCAATTCATCATGCAATAATGAGAAAAAACTTTGGTTGTACCCATATTATTATTGGTCGTGATCATGCTGGAGTTGGAACCTTCTACGATCCCTTTGCTGCACAAAAAATATTTAGTGATTATCCTGATCTTGAAATTGAGCCAATCTTTTATCCTGCATTTTTTTATTGCAAAAAATGTCTCTCTTTTGCAAGTGAAAAAAACTGTCCGCACGGAGCTGAATTTCAAGAACAACTAAGTGGTACTAAATTACGAACTATGATACTTGAAGGACAAACTCCATCTGAATATATGATCCGTCCAGAGATATCAAAAATTATCATGAATTGGGATAAACCGTTTGTTGACTAGATTTTCATCAAAACCAAGTTTTGCTAAATTTATGCAAAAAATTCTTGTCCTGTCCTTTTTACTCCTAATTTCAAATTTTCCTGTTTATGCACAAATTCAATCAAATCCCTCTGTACTTATGGAATCTATCAACATTCCATATGAAAAATTCAATGTAATAAACCGTAATTCATACAGTGGTTCGTTTGAAAACACACATCAGACGAATTGGCAGCTTAACATAAAAAACCAGCTAGTATATGCAAATCCTCAGGGTAATGGAGTCATACGATTCTATGATAACGAAGATAGGACAAAATTTGTTGAAATTGGAATGGGTGGAGCACCAGATATGAAATTCTGGGTTGCAGTACAAAATCCTGATGTAGGATATGCTGTTCTTCATGATCAAGAATTAGCTGGTTGGAAATATGACGAGGAAATAATTGTTGTTTATGCTGATGATAATGGTTTGACAATAAATAACGGAAAAAGAATTGTTGTTTCTAACTTAAGTCTTGATAATTATAAAATAAAAGATTTTTCTGTTTATGGTATGGAATCATCAACAGATCCTCCTGCGACTACATCAGGAGATGTAATACTCAATATTGTCTCTGGGAATCCAGCTGCTAATCCATTGTTTTTTCTGCCATACATTCTTGCTGCTGGTGTTGGAGTTATTATTCTAATATTACTCAAAACTAAGAAACGAAATTAATCTTGTAATATTTACATTCATTTGCTATCTGACAAATATTACACATAGGGGATATTGGCTTGCAAATATTTTGACCATACATTACAAATGTGTCATTTATCTGCAGCCAGAATTTTCTTGGAACTTTTTTCATTAGTGCTAATTCTGTCTCTTCTGGCGTTTTTGTTTCAACTATACCCAGTCTATTTGAGATCCTATGTACATGCGTATCAACGGGTATAGCCGGTTTTTCAAATGCGTAAACTAGAACACAGTTTGCTGTTTTTCTGCCAACTCCTGGTAGTTTCAGTAATTCATTCAAACTATCAGGCACTTTGCCATGATATTTCAAATCGATGATCGACGCAACTTCAATTATCCTTCTTGCCTTTATATGATAAAATCCTGTCGACTTTATTATTTTCTCTACATCTGAGACTTTGGCTCTAGCAAGTGAACGTGCAGTGTTGTACTTTGAAAATAGTTTTTTGACAACAGCAGATGTGTTTTCATCTCTTGTTCTTGCAGAAAGTATTGTTCCAATAAGTATGCTGAGAGGCTCGCCATTCTCTGCTTCACGCAACTCTCTAAGTGCAGTCATTCTTGGAGGTTTTACGGAATTCATCGTCTTTATCATTCCACTGATAATTTTTTTCATTTATTCTGATTACATTAGTTTGTATTATAAGGATAAAGACCATGCAAGTATTTTATACAGTACAGATTAGAATATCTTATTGGAATTAACAAAAGAGGAAGAAGCAGCTCTAAAAGGTGATTATGGAGAAACACTTTCACTCGCATACCGTGTTTTGGTAGCAATTGGTGAAGCTACAAATGCAACTCGTTTACTTCCAATTGAATGGGCTCATCTTTCCGGAGTTAACTATAACACAATTGGTGATGCAGGAGAAGAATTTCTTGCAAATCTTAGCATAGACTCAAAATTTAAAGTGAAAACTACAGTTAATCCAATGGGTTTTGATCCAGACACTGTTTCAGAATATAACATCTCAGAGAATTTTATCAAGAAACAAAACAGCATAAAAAATTCCTACGAAAAAATGGGTGCGGTACAATCTTTTTCATGTATCCCATATGAGATATTCGAATTACCAAAAGGGGGGACACACGTTGCCTTTGCTGAAAGTAATGCAGCAATTTATGCAAATTCACTAGCTAATCTTAAAACAAACAAGGAAGGCGCTTTTAGTGCCCTAGCAAGTGCGTTGACTGGCAAAAGTCCTTTTTCTGACCTTAGAAACGATGATTCAAGAAATCCAAACCTCACAATACGACTGAAAACTCAACCAAAGGATGAGCTGACCTTTGGCATGCTTGGATATTTTGCGGGAAAAGTTGCAGGATCTTCTGTTGCAATTTCTGGTGTAAAGGAACCTGATAGACGTAGTTGTAAATCACTTTGTGCTGGAATGGGTACTTCTGGTACATGTGGAATGTTTACTTTTGGTGAAGCCAAGGGAGAAACCATAGATTTTGATAAAGAAGAAGCACAAAAAATCCATGATGAACTAAACACAACAGACTCTGGTGATATAATTACACTAGGTAGTCCCCAACTTGGTTTAGACGAGTTATCTGATCTTTCTATAATGTTGAAAGGAAAAATTTTCAAAAAAAGATGCATGATTTTTTGCCCAAGAACAGTTCAGGAACAAGCACAACGTGCAGGATATACTAAAGAGATTGAACATGCCAGAGGGGAACTTCTTTCTGATTGTTGTATTTGTCTTACACCCTTGATTGACAAAAAAGACGTTGATGGAGTAATTACAAATAGTGTTAAAGGAGCATATTATTTGAAAACATCAAACGGTGTTGATGTAAATCTTAAAAGTCTAACTCAAATTATTCGGGAGGAAACTAAATGACAATAAAAGTAATAGTTAAAGGAAATGCTCAAGGGCAAGCTATGATAGCAATAAAACCGATCAACTTTCTTGGGGCGGTTGACAAAAATACGGGTAAGATAAGAGACGAAAAACACGATCTTTTTGGTAAATCGATTGCAGACAAAATTCTTATTTTCCCTTTCGGAGTTGGTAGTAGTGTAGGTGCTTATACGATATACTCTCTTAAATCAAATAAATGTGCGCCCAGAGCTATGATATGTCAAAAAGTTGATATTACTACTGCATCAGGTTGTGCTCTAGCGAACATCCCACTTGTTATGGCAACAAACAAAGACTATGATTCTATAGAGGATGGAAAAAAAATTCTACTTGATACGGAAAATTGCAAAATACTATAATTGAATTCGTACAATTCTTCCGTTTGGACTAGTCTCCTTGAAAACAATCCCCTCAAATCTAAATATTTTTGTATTTTTCTGCTTCCAACAATCTTGATTAGCACCCGCTTTTTCACATGCATGATTTAGAAACTCTTCTTCATCCCACCCATATTCCACAGGTACTTGTGGTAAAAGCAGACCTGAACCAAATTCCCATCTGATAATCAAGCCATCTCTTCCTACTTTTATTTTTCTTGGATATTCCTGTGGATGTTCTACACTAATCATCCAAGGAGGTGTTAACACGGTTATCTCAAAGGAAATATTTGATAATTCTTCGTATCTTACTGGAGGAAACCGAGGGTCCTCTATAGCAGATGCAATAGCAGCATCTACAAGTGATTGATGTAATATTCTTTCTGGAGTGGGAAAACCAATGCATCCTCTAAGTTCATCTACTTTGTTTAAAGTAACAAAAACACCAGATTTGTAAGAAAATCTAGACTTAAAATCCTCGGACAAAACCAATCTTTTTCTTGATTTGAGAAATTCTGTTACTACCGATCTAGCTGTTTTTACTAAAAATTCTCCATCGTCATCTGAAAGGCTCAATGTATTCTATTGTTTAATTTTTTAGCAAATTCTTGAAGTTTTTCAAAATGAGTTCCTTCCCAGTAGATCTTTTTACATCCTTCACACATCCAAAATTTTTCTTCTCTTTCCAGAATTCCCTCTGGAATTTTGTTTATGATTCGATATTTTTCTATTAGCTGTAATTTGCCATTACAAATAATACATCTTGAATTACTTGTATCAATAACAAATTTTTCAAACTTTATACTTTGATGCACTTGCATAATTTGCTCAATCTCATCGTTTCCTCTTATGAGTATTGCATCAATGTTCTGTTTCTGTGCTGTTTTACAAAGAAGCTCATCTTTTGTTAATATTATCCGTTTTTCATTTTTTGCTATGGTAACTAGTTTGTCATCTTCAATCGACGAGAAATATGTAGAGTCATAACCCAAAACTCTGAGTTTCTTTGCAAGATTGCCCAACATGGAATCTACTAAAAATATTGGTTTTCTTATCTTATTTGTATGCAAGACCAACACCAGATTCAACAATATGGCTATCGCCAGCAGGTATTACTCGAGTAAAATCATCCATGCTAATTGACTTGATAACATCCTCTTTTTCTTTAAACTTGAGAAATTCAAGTTTTATTTTTTTGGCAATTTCTACCATCTCAAAACCTGATGGTTCAATCATGACATAATAAATGCAGTTTTTTTTAACAGGTTCAGGTGGTCCACACATCAAAGAATACCTTTCATTTTTTTCTAAAAGACCAATAGCCAAGCGCATGCTGCTTACTTTAACAAAATTTCTCTTGCCTTCTACAATGAAAGAACCTTTTGCAATGAATTGACCACTTGGAGCTGCTGTCTTTATTTGGTCTGGATTTACCCAATATGAAGACAATCCATATAGCCCTTCTCTCCACGTTCTACTAAAACAAACAGTTGCTTGCGCAGTTTCTAAAATACTATTCATATTAGACTCTGAACTTTTCTTCAAAAGAAAAAATGGTGAACCAAAGATTTCTGCATGAAACACCTTGTCATCATTTTCAAGGTGTTTTCTTATGACTGATGAATTAGATGACGCATCACGACCACCAATTGCTAAAAGACCATCGGAGGTGAAAAACCATCTATACCTTTCATACCATTCTCTTTTTTTCTGTACAGTAAACACGACAGAATCTTTTGCAATACTCTCTTGTTTTCTAAACCTTTCTAGACTCTTTTCAGTTTCTCTTTTTGCTATTTCTATATCATTGACTGCATTTGCCTGTCTTTTTGATTCATTAAATAATGTTGAGGCAATAGCTTGCAACGACGAATCTGGGCTTATTCGAATTCTTTCACCGTTAATATCTATAAATGAAATGCCCCTCTCTTTTACGAAAACTGCGTTTTGGTTTCTGAGTGTATCTATTACCTTAATGCTTTCAATTGAGGTTTGACCATCTGAAATTAGATCCCATAATGATTTCGCTATAGTAGAAATGTAACCAGCTTTTTCTTTGACTGCTGATATGGCTTTAATTTGTTCTTCTAATTTGTGTTCAAATTCCTCAATTTTTTGTAATACAGTATCTGCTTGGGACAATTTGCCTTGTTCAAGAAGATTTTTTGTAAAAAGTGTGTCCAACCCTTCCATAAAACTTGCAACCTTAATGCAATTCATGCTTTCAATATTGCCAAGTTTTATGGGAAATACATCCGTACTTTTTTCAGTTTTTACTAACATCGGATCATGAATTCCATTTACAACTTTTTCTACCAACTCTTTGATTATAATAAGAAGTTTCTCCACTTCTTTTTCAGAAATACTGCTCCCAGGTTTTAATGGATCTATTTCTGCAAGTCTCGTAATCTCTTCAGCATATTTTGATGGAATACCTAATGATCTACCTATCCATCTTACTACAGGCGTTGAAACAGACAAAATTCCGATTAGATCTTTCATTGTGATATCAAAAATATCTAAACCGCTTTGTGGTGGCGGCTCATAATTTGATCCAACATTTAATTTCCTGTGCCTTACATCTATAGAATGCAAAAGAGCAGCTACTTTCATATTTTTATCACATAAAATAATGTTCCCATCACCAAAAAATTCTCCAATAAGGACAAACTCTTGTTCTAACGTGCTAAATGTTAGATAAACAATCCTCTCTGCACCTATTTGTTTTATTGAAGAAATTTTCGATCTAAGAAGATCGTTTCTTAATCGCTTTACTAACCTATTTTCTTCGATTTGCTCAATTTTGATTGTAGTAATCCAGAATCCAAATGTGGAGAACATGAGTAAAATGTCAGGTTTTTCCGGATGATGTAACTTGAAAAGCAAGCTATTGCGATTAATTCCATAAATGTTACTCACGTAATAACCATCAATTTTTCTAAAGATCTCATTTACTAGATAACGTAATTCTATCCCTGCGAGTGTCATGATAACGCATTATCGCTCCAAAATTATACTGTTACTGTTGTTGTGGGAAACAAAGATTTTAAGCATGGTTTCCTATGAGTCACTTTGTAAATTTACTTGACCAGACATCCAAAGAAAAAAGAAGAAGAAAAGAAATCTATAGATGATTCGAACATAAAGGATTCACTTCCAAGTGAGCCAACTGGAACACAAACACAAGGAATAACAAAAAATCCAATAGGTACACTCTTTTGGATGAGGGTTGGTCTTGGTGTACTAGCTGGTATTATTGCCACCATTCTGGGGGGTCCCATTGATTCTAGCTACAGAGCATACATGGGTTTTGGAATCATGATTCTTTTGTTCATAGTCTCTTATGGAATAGCAAAGGCAATGCGAATTCCCTTACCTACATCAGATAAGAAAAAATTAATTACAACAGGAATTGGAAGTTACTTCTTTATCTTCATATTTTCTTGGATTCTTGTGAATACTCTAATGCATCCAGCAGTATCTGGTCTTCCTGTTAAGTAGCACTAAAATATCTATAATATCTCATTTTGCTAGATGTGGAAACATAGTACACCTGGCATACCAGATGAATTGTTTGAGAGAATAGAAGAGGTTCCAATAACAAAGGAGGAAGTTAGAGCAATACAGATAAGCAAAGCAAGATTATCACAAAATCAGATTGTATATGATATTGGTTGTGGAAGTGGATCTGTATCTATCGAAGCTGCATTGCAGATAAAACAATCTGGTAAAGTATTCTCAATTGATCATGATCCAAAAGCCATTGAATTGACCAAGAAAAACATGGAAAAATTTCAAATTTTCAATATTACCCTAATTCTGGGTAATGCAATAGAAAAAATTCCTGAACTACCAAACGCTGACGCGATTTTCATAGGAGGAACTGGACGAGATACTAAAGATATACTCAGACTATGTGAAGCGAAATTAAAATCAGGCGGTAGAATAGTAATTGGTACAATCTTACTTGAAACATTAATTGCTGTATTGGAAATAATAGAAAAATTGAAATTTTCATCAATCGATGTTACACAAATAACTGTTTCAAAAAGTAGGAAAACTTCTACTGGAACGATGATGCTTGCGAGAAATCCTGTTACTGTGATATCAGCAACAAAAATCTAACATATCATTATTTTCGTGCTTGTCACTATTGTAAAGTATTTCTTTAAAATCTAACTTTTAATTAGGTACAACTTGAATCGCTTCTAATGGAAGAGCTAGTATGTGTTGGATGTGGACCTGGAGACCCTGATCTCCTAACTGTCAAAGCTGTGAAGGCCATACATAATGCAGATATTATAATGTGCCCTACATCCAAGGAAGGAAAAGCAAGCATAGCTTATTCTATAATATCTTCAATAATTGACAATTCTAAAAAACCAGAAATCATTAACTTGGTTTTTCCAATGGTCAAGGATAAAGAAACACTTGAAAATACATGGGAAAAAAATACTCAAGAAATAGCAAATGCAATAAAATCAGGTAAAAATGTCGTTTATCTTACTGTAGGTGATCCTTCGATCTATAGTACTTGGATCTATATACAACGTGAACTACGATCAAAATATCCAGAAATTAAGACTACAGTTATTCCCGGAATAGTATCTATGTTCGCATTCGCATCCAAGGTAGGAATAAGTATTGCAGAAGGCGATGAAACCGTAGCGGTAATTCCTGCTTGTTATGATCTTTCAAGAGTAAAAGAAACAGCAAAAAATTGTGATACAATGATTTTCCTAAAGGATGGAAGATATTTTGATCAAGTTATTAATTTATTAAAAGAAGCAGGATTTTCTGACAATTCAATTTTTGCTATAGCACAAGACGTAGGCACTGATATGGAAATCGTTAAAAAACTGACACTTGGAGAAGTTGATAAAGATACTTTCACTAACAAATATTTTTCAATAATGGTGGTAAAGCGTGTCTAAGGTTTACTTTGTTGGTTGCGGACCAGGTGATCCTGATCTTATCACACTAAAAGCAAAAAAATTGATACAAGATGCAGATGTCGTAGTCTATTCAGGTTCTCTGATTCCACAAGAGATCATTAAATTATGTAATAAAGCAAAACTACATGATGCTTCAAAATTAGTTAGAGAAGAAATTTTTGACATTTTAAAAACTGGCGCAAAGAAAGGTAAGCTAGTAATTAGATTACATGATGGAGATCCAAGTATTTATGGTGCGATTAGAGAACAGACAGACAATCTAAAAAAAGAAGGAATAGAATTTGAAATAATCCCAGGAATCACGTCCTTTTTGGCCTCTGCTGCAGCCTTGGGTTCTGAACTCACCTTACCAGGCGTAACTCAAACAATTATTATTACGAGAGCCGAGTCCCGAACTAGGGTTCCAAAACAAGAGAGAATCACAGATCTTGCCAGACACAAAGCTACTATGATATTCTACCTAAGCATACATCTTCTCTCAGATATAGTAAAACAAGTACTCGAAGGAGGATACTCAAAATACACACCTATCGCTGTTGTTTATCGCGCAAGTTGGAAAGATCAGAAAATAATAATAGGAACACTAAATGATATCACAAAAAAAATAAGAGATCAAAAAATTACTCGCACCGCAATCATAATTATTGGTGATGTTATCAATCCGAAATCTTATGAATATTCTAGATTATATGACAAGACTTTCAGTCATGGCTTCAGAAAAACAAAGATCAAATTATAATGATTTTACCGTATTTTTTATTCCCAGCTGTAGTAATTGTTTTTGAAAAAGTTTCACATTTCCAGAAGTAAAAATTTTTAATGAGCCTCTTTTTGAATTTTTTTTCTTTAATTTCTTCACAACTTGATCTGCTATTGTACATGCTGGATCTAGAAAAGTAACATTCGGAAATATCTGTTGTAAAATAGGCAGAAGAAATGGCATATGTGTGCTGGATAGTGTTACAACATCAATATTATTAGTCATTATTGGTTCTAGTAATGATTTTTCTATTATTCTTCTGCAAAAATTTTTAGCATGAATAAATTTACCAGATTCAACAAGATCTACAAGGGATGACGCATTTATTACGATTACTTTGATTCTATCTGGTATATTTTTTTTTAAATAATTATTAAATGAATGACTTTCTGCAACAGATTTAGTTACAAGTAGCGCTATGTTATTTGTTTTTGTCTTGTTAACTGCTTTCTTTATTGGTGGAACAACGCCAATGATTCTTGGTTTGATAATGTCTTTTAATAATAACGAAGGAGTGTTTGATCCAACTACTATCAAGTCAGGCTCAAATATTTTTTCTAATTTATCTATAGTCGATAAAATAATTTTTCTTAGATCGAAAACCGATTTTGTACCATACGGAAAATTCTTTTGATCCGCAAAATAGATGATTTCTAATTTTATCTTTTTTTGTATTGACCTTATTATTGAAAGAGAACCAAAACCAGAATCAAAAACTACTATTCTTGGCATGTTAATAGCTAAATACGTGCCTGATTTACATTTTGTTAGCTAAATTTAGTCTAATGTTGATGATAATATACACCCGACATTAAGAAGTAAATTTTCAACTACCTCGCATGACAGGCTTCGATAAAACCTGGACTCGACAAGAGACCAGAGGTTTAAACGAAAGAATACATGACGCTGTAAAACCACAGGGAGCCCTCAAACCTAGAATTGAGGGAGCCGTAAACAAATTACAGGGTCAGATATCGAAGATGGATTCTATGTTAGGAAAGCTAAGAGAACGAGATACACAGCTTTTCAAACGAATCGTAGCCGCAATGCAACAACACGATGCTAGTACGAGCAGAGTCTTGTCCAACGAGTTAGCAGAAATTAGGAAGGTTACAAAGATGTTAGGCAATGCAAGAATGGCATTGGAGCAAGTACAATTGCGCCTGACTACCATACATGATCTTGGAGATGCAATGGTAGCTATCGCACCTGCAATGTCAACTATGAAGGGATTAAAATCTTCACTTGGAAGATTTATGCCTGAAGCAGATGCAGAACTTAACTCTATGACACAAACACTCAACGGATTAATGATGGACTCGTTAGCAGGTGGAGACTTTAGCGTAGATTCTGATGTATCAAGTGAAGAAACAGATAAGATTCTACAAGAAGCATCTGCAGTTGCAGAACAACAGATTGGCGATAGATTCCCATCAGTTCCATCACCCTCAGGAGTATCGTCACAATCAACATACGAGTAGGGGAACTCGCAATGGGAAGACTGGCGATTACGTCCACTTTTTATATCTTTTAAAAAATTGCTGCTAATTATTACTTGGTAAATGCATTATGTCAAGGGAAAAGCAACCTTGCCTGAAATATATGAATGGATTTCTGAAATCTTTATCCTTTCTTGATTCATTGAATCACGTTCTCGAACTGTGACAGTATCATCTTGAAGAGTTTGGTGATCTACAGTAATTGCAAAGGGTGATCCAACCTCATCGAGTCGTCTATACCGTCTTCCTATAGCACCAGAATGATCCAAGAATACATCAAATGATCTCTTGATCTTTGAAAAAATTTCTTCTGTTTTTTCTGCTAGACCATCTTTCTTCATAAGTGAAAGAACACCTACATGGATTGGAGCTAGATACGGTTTTAATGAAAGAACAACTCTATCATTTTCTTTATCATCGCGTAAACTATGTTCTAATATCGTATACAGACTTCTATCAATACCCATAGAAAGTTCGAATACATGTGGAAGAACCTTAGTATCTTCATCCATCACTTCAAATTTTTCATTACTCGTATTGGCATGACTCTTCAGATCATAATCTGATCTATAATTGCACGCAACAAGTTCCAGCCATCCTGTGGTAGTTTCTACCTCAAAATCAAAAGCTACTGATGCATAAAACGCTTTTTCTTTATCTCCCAGTTTTCTAAATCTACTTTTTTTGATATCAATACCAGTTTTTTGATAAAACTCTGTAAGTAATCCCAAATAATACGCAACAAGTTTGTTAGGTAAAATCCCTAAATCTAATGCTTCCTTGCATGTTATGTATTTGATAGTATCATCTGTCATTATTCTGATCTGTGTGTTTTCAATCTCAGAAAATTTTTCAAGATTATTTAGCTTGTTTGGATTACAAAAAACTTCAATTTCTGCTTGATAGAATTCTCTTAGTCTCAAAAGACTTTGGCGTGGAGAAATCTCGTTTCTAAAACTCTTGCCAATTTGTGCTATTCCAACAGGCAGCTTTCCTCTCATTGTTTTATAGAGTCTTGGAAAATCTACAAAGATAGATTGACATGTTTCTGGTCTCAGATAAGATGATTCTGACTCGGGACCTATTCCTACTCTGAACATCATATTGAATTTGTTTGCTTTATTGAATTTGCCGCTACATTTTGGGCAAACTAGAGTGTGCTCTGTGATTAGTCTATCAAACTCGGAAAGATCTGAACTTTCAGGAACTGCGATGGAGGTAGCTTCTGTGATCAATCTGTCAGCTCTAAAAATGGATTTACATTTTTCACATACCACAATTGGGTCCGCAAAGCTTGCTAGATGTCCAGACGCCTTAAAAACTGATTCTGACATTATCTGAGAACCATCGATCTCCATCATTCTATCTCTTCTAATGAATTCACGTCTCCAAAGTTCTATGAATTTATTTTTAAAACTTACCCCGACTGGTCCATATTCCCAAAAACCAGCTTGTGCATCTGCATATATCTCACAACTTGGAAAATAAAATCCTCGTTCTAGAGCAAGCTGCATTATTTGTTCATAGTTCACAACATATCAACCAACCACTACAGTTCAGCGAATTCCTTTACTTTTTTTATGTTTCCAAAGGCATCACATCTATCATCAATAGGTGTTTCCAAAATGACTGGGATTTTCTTAGAATTGGCAAATCTTACGACATATCTGAGACCAGTTTCTCCGATTTTTCCAAGACCAATGTGCTCATGCCTGTCTTTATGGCAACCAATTTCTCCTTGTGAATCATTAAGATGGATAATCTTTAGGTGATCTATTCCAACGAATTTATCAAATTGTTCTAAGGTTGATTTAGCTGATTTTTCGGTTCGTAGATCATATCCTGCTGCAAAGGCATGACATGTATCCAGGCATATACCAAATCGTTTTGATGGTTTTAGTTGGAAAAAAATGGAAGCAAGCTGTTCAAAATCTGAACCCACACTATTTTTTTGTCCAGCAGTATTCTCCAAAAGTATCATAACATCACTTGGGGAGTTTCTTACAGCCTTTGTAAAATTCTCAACTAATTTCTCAATTCCTTTTTGGTCACCAGCAGCCTTATGGCTTCCAAGATGTGTCACAAGATAAGGAATTCCTAACTGACTACACCGTTTCAACTCTTCTAATAGTGAATTCAACGATTTTGAGTCAGGATCATGATCTGGAGATGAAAGATTCGGTAAATATGGCATGTGAGCAACTGTGGCAGATCTTTCAATTTTACTAGAAGCTAATTTTTCTCTAAAATTATTTATGTCATCAGTTAAAAGTTGTTTTGCTTTCCAACCCCGTGGATTTCTTGTAAAAATTTGAAATGCACTACAGCCCAAAGTTAAGGCATTATCCACCGCATTGCTTATCGAACCAGAAATAGATACATGAATTCCAACCTTCATAATGTGGGTAATTAGCGAGTATAATTTAAACTCCTTGTGTTAGATAATCTCTAACAATTAGTAATATTGAAATTTTAACAAATATCTGCACAGCCTTTGCATATTAAATAAACTGCAACATGTTTTGGAACAGTAATCTTTTCTTTTCCATATGGACCATATTTTTTATTTTTTAGTTTAAATGAAATTGGACAATTTGCGATAATCTCAACTTTTTCGTCATCAATAAGACATGCATCAGAAAATGGATCAAAGTTTTTCAAATCATTACACACTATTTTTGAGAGACCACTCTTGCTGTTTATAGTACCACCTAATCTAAAAATTCTATGAATGTCCATTGTAACTTTTGAATCTATACTTACTCCAATTTTTGATTTCCAATCTAGCAATTTTGCCTGAAATACAAAATATCCACCAGATTGGATTTCATGCATACTCTTTGTACGCTTGAACTTTGAACCAAACAGTTCTTTTGCAATTCTTCCCCTCCAACCCCCCTCATCAATATCTGGAAGTGTGGATTTAGAATTAGTTTGTTTGCTTACACCAAGGGTCTCTGGCAACATTCCATTAAACATAATATAATCAGCAAGATCGGCTCTTTCTCTTGAGCCAAGTGTTTGATAGTCCAAATTTACTACATATATATGAAATCCTTCGTTTCCAGAAAAGTAGATTTTAATCTCCTCTTTTTTGATTCCGAAATCTTCGATTAATATTTCAAGAAGTTTCATCACTTCCTTCTTGGATTCAGTTACACAATTTTTACAAGCTAATGATATAGTTTCAAGTTTGGTAGATTTGCATATGACACAATTATTTCCTGTTCCTACGATGCTTTGACAAGATGTACATCTGTAAAAAGTATGACTTGTTCTACAATCAAGATTTAGATCTTTTGCGTCAATATCAAAAATTAGATCTGCTCCTTTCCAATCCTTTTCTGACATGGACAGATTAGGAAAGGAGTAATATGCATTTGAACAATATATGTCAGAGGGAGCTTTAGTCATTAATAACAAATGTAATTCTTTCACATCTTTTATGGACAGATGTCTTATCATTCCCTCGTTGAATTTTTGGTAACCAAATTCTCGTTCCGAGATTCTTGTAGGGATTTCTACAAGTTCGAAATTCTTGAAATAATATTCTTTGAAGGCATTATTTAATAGATTCAGATTTTTTTCAAGCATTTGTAGTCCTCTTTGTTCCAAATTGACCAGGATTTATTATCCCGTTACATTCTGGTATTTCAAAACAAAGATTTTCACTTTTAAGTTTGTCACATGATGGACAAGAATATCTTGTTCCTTTCCCAGAAGATCCGGCAATATGTTCAAGCTGATATCTAGTTATTCTTTCGTTATAATCAGGAGCATTCTTAAATAAGGGAGCAATCTGTTCCGTCGTTTGACCTTTTGAAAATAGAAAGGTAGCAAGCATAAACCTACCAGAATGTGGCAAATTCTCTCCTTTTTCAAGAACATCGATTGCATGTTTGATGCACGGTGGATAATCAGAAGAAATTGTAACGTATTCTGAAAAATTTCTTGCAAGCAAGGATAAATCATTTGTACGCTCTTTGAAGGTATCAGGAATATATGGAATGTTAGCTACCTGAATTTTTGAATTTATGTATCCATCTAATTCTTTTCGTATGAGTCTAACCGTTTCACGTGCTGTCAAAAACACAGATCCATTTTTCACTCTTCTGTTAATAAGCTTCCATTCTTTTTCATGAAAATGAATTGCGTGTTTAAGATAATCTGATACACTTATTACAAAATCATCTCTTTCTCTTACTATCTTTACAGAAAAGAGATCATGCATTATTTTTAATGGTAATTCTAATGCGGCTTCATTTTTTTTCTGAAGATCTCGCTGTAAATATCTTTCAGCTCTTCTTGCTTCTGAAAGAGAAAATCTCTTGATTAAGGTTGGTATACCAGCTGATTTTAAAAGAATTACTGCAATTACAAAAGAAAGAATTTCGGAATCCATATTTTCAAAGTCTTCAGCCACTGAACCGTAGATCTGTCCTGTTGTGGCTACCATGATTCTTCCATATGCTTTTTCTACAAGTGGCTTCCAATCTGGATGTCCAAGCTGCTCTAAATTAAAGCCCTTATCACGCAGATATTCTCCTGTCTCAGCAAGAAAGGGATACTTCACCAAATCCCTAATACCCAACTGTATCATGATACCTTTTGTTCTTTTGACCTTAAATTGTATACGGACTTTTGGTAAGACATTAATTTGACACAGATGAAGGTAGCGTGATTTTGTATAGCTCATCTACTGAAGATAGTCCACAATCGCCTGATGCTGGAAGGTATGTACGCTTAGGACTTGCTGCGATCATTGCCATAGTAATCTTTGGTGTAGTCGGTAACCAGGCAGTTTGGTTATTTATGAATGTAAATGAGTTTGACGACCTCTTCACAAAACCTCTGTACTTTTCCATCCTCTCCTCACTGATATTAGCCTCGATCACATTGATTAGGGTAAACATTAAAAATCGATCCTCGATAGCGTGGTATGCGATTCACACAGCAATAAACTTCTTAAAAAAAGGAGACAGTAATTCTATATCTGCAAATATACCAAATTTTCAAGAGTACAAACTAAGCATCCCTAATTTTGTAATCTGGCAAATAACTAAGGTGCTACTCTTTGGAGCACTTTTTAGCAATCTGATGTTTGGTTTTGCAATACAATATTTGTTAGATGGAAATGATCTGGGTGTTGAAAGTATCTGGGGATTATTTTCACTTCCGTTTACTACACCTCCTACAGATTCAACCTACGCCACAAATCTAATCGTTCCAATGATCCCAACGCTAACCATTTTAGTTCCACCTATCCTTGCTGCAATTGGTATCCGATTAGTATTGTATCTTGGATTACATTCTATAATTAAAGTGGTAACTAACTACTTGCACGACGCTTCAAAAGGAAAACCAAGATTCCTTGACTACATTTCAACCATTGAAGGAATAATAGGGATCGGTATATTGTGGGCTGGCATTAACATGTTCTTCACAGACCAGATTGATTACAACACAAGATATGCAATTGGTGGAACACTTGCAGCAGGAATAAGCCTGATCGCATTTTATTTCGTAGACAAATATCGTTCAAGAGTAATTATCCAACCCTCAAAGAGAGATATCTACATACGTGTCTTAACAATTCTTGCTATTGGTGTAGTTGCAGGTTCTATAATAGCTGTCAATCACAGTATTGCTGATGCAAGAAAAATTGAATATCTTGGTCCATACAAAGCCCAACAGATTGGAATAAACCAATATGTTGGTCAACTTGATCAAATACAGAGCAGTACACATAACGTAAAACTAGAATCTGTTCCGCCAAGCAACATAAAAAATTACATATTACAAAACAAGGAATCTCTTGATAACGTAAGAGTCTGGGATTGGGATGCTGCATTTGCAAAACTAAAACCAGAAATTGGTCTAATACCATATGTTGATTTTGAAGATAACGATATTCTAAGATTTAATGACAATCTATATTGGACAGCATCAATGAAACCTATTCTTCCCTCATCAGTAAGTGCAGAAAATAGATGGTATAATGAACATCTTGTTTATACGCACGTTCCTAACGGATTTCTTACACTTGAAGCAAGTAACGGTACAATAATTGATAGTAGTAGAATCTTTAAACAAAGATCAATATATTATGGGGAAGGTGGTCTTTTTCAAGATACATGGTCTGCTTATCCAACAAATAGAGGTGACCAAACTGATGAACTTAATAACGCTAGATATAATGGGGAAGGCGGATTAGATGTTGTACCCCCGTTAAGCCAGATCTTTGAACCAAACTTTTTGCTTTCTTATCCAACAGAGCCAATACACATAATGCGATTCAGAGATATTCATGAAAGAATGCAAACACTTTATCCTTATTTTCAATATGATCTCTTTGGTAGAGAAGTTGATGCTCTACCAGTCACAGATGGCGAGAAAACATATTGGTTGATTCCTTTGATAGTGGGATTTGATACACATAACATACCGTGGACTGTTGGCAATCCATATCTCAGGCTAGTAGGATATGCATTAGTTGATGTCTATAATGGTAACATCTCTCTGATAAAAACAGGAGATGATTTTTTCACGGATATGTTTGTAAATCAATACAAAGATAAGTTTATTGAAATTCCTGAGTGGCTTGAAAAACAAATACGATATCCTGAGGAATTGTTCAACTGGAAGGTTCAGATGTACAACATATATCATGTTAAAGACATTTCTACATTTATACAAGCAAAGGAATTCTATGAAGTTCCAAAAGGACAGAGTGCATATTACATACAAGCAAAACCTCCAGGATTTGATACGAGTGAATTTGTTGGATTACTTTCTCTTGAGTTAAGCGGCTCAGAAGGGCGAAACCTAGCAGGTTTCATGGTAGTAGAAAATGATCTGAAAAACTTGGGGAAACTACAATTTTATGAAGTACCGCTTGATTCTGAAACCGTACTGTTAGGTCCTTCGGCTGTTAATGAAGCATTGGACAGAGATCCTGATTTTGCTCAACTAAAGACGTTACTTAGAAATCCTCGAATCGGAGACAACATTCTGTATAGAATTGGTGATCATGATGTCTATTTTATTCCAGTGTATACTGCTGGTTCGGGAGGAGTTGTTACTCAACTAGGAACAATAGCAGCTGTAGGAGCTGCTTTTGATGGTGATTATTATGTTGGAATGGGAAATACTCCTCAACAAGCATTTGAAGCATATCTCTCAAAACTTTCTGGAGTTAAACCACCTGAAGGAGGATACGTAGAACTTGATAGAGATTCACGTATATCTACATTAAAATCAATATTTGAAGAACAAAATCTCGAAATTATTAGTCCTACATCAGTACAAATTCCATTATCATTTGAAGAAGGTAAAATTTCCTTCTTCCAAGAATCTGATCTAGAAGAGACGAAAAAACTAATTTCAAGCTTTGTAGAGAATTTTGTAAAACCAAGAAGTGATAGAGTAATTGTTTGGGAGAAGGACAATACGATTAACTTTGGTTCTATTGTGATTATAGAAAATATACCAGAATTACACTATATATCAATAGAAGTTGGATAACTGAATTTAAGGAAAATAATTACACTTCATCAATAATATCAATTACAAGTGACTGCAATAATTAATAACTGAACTTTAAAACTATTTTTCCATAGAACAAAAAATAGAATATATCAATATACCTTACAAACTATATTAAAATATGTTATTAGTTATGGATAATGGATCTGTTTATACAAAATCATTACTAAATTTTCTAATTGAGAGAAAGACAAATCATAAAACCATCACTTTTGATAAAATTAATCTTTCTGAATTATCTGAATATTCATCATTTATTCTCTCAGGAAGACGAAAAAACAATCCTCTAATGAATGCAGTTAATTCAAAAATAATCAAACACGCTGTTTCTGAGATGAAATCTTTGCTTGGAATCTGTTATGGATCTGAAATTCTTGCTTTAACGTTGGGAGGTACTCTCAAGAAAATGGATCTGATACATAAGGGAAATCAGGAAATAGAGATTCTAAAAACAAATCCTCTTTGCAGTGGAAAAATTAACGTATTTGAAAGCCATTCCTATTTAATATCAAAAATAGATCCTCTATTTGTGCAAGTTGCTAGATCTGATGTTTGTGATTTTGAAATAATACAATATAAAAATTTGAATATCTTTGGAACTCAATTTCATCCAGAAATGAGCACTGATGGAAAAAATCTCTTAGAAAAATTCCTTTTTATTTGATGGTTTTAATATCTATCATTGGATATCAGAATCCTTGGAATCAGAACATGTGCTTTTTCTTCCTATTATAGAAGAAGACGAAGAAAATACTTGTCTGCCTCTTGTAGTCACAGTTGTTTCCAAATATTGGGGAGTTGATTTGCCATTTTCAGAAGCAAAAGAGATCTCAAAAAAATATCCAAACATGAAAGGAAGCATAATGATCGAGGGAATTGAACTGGCAGAAAGACAAGGTTTGTCAAGTTTAATCTTAAGTTCTTCTATCAAAGAACTAAAGAAAATAATTGATACAGGAATTCCGCCAATTGTTATTCTTCCCGGTATACAAGATACTGTGCAACATGCCTCCATTATCTCAGGATACGATGAAACAGAAGGAACAATAATTCATTATTTTCCGCAACCCGATACTATTGGAGTGATTCCAGAAAAAAAATTTGATCTACAATGGTCAGAAGACGGTAGATTGATGCTTCTCATTGCGCCATCTGACATTCTTTCTAAGTTGCACCTTGAAAACATAAAAAAGGAAAAATCAAACAGACTCTGCTTTCTATCTGAAAAATTACGTTTGCAGAAAAAACCTGATGAAGCAATGAATGCATTAAAAAAAGCACTTGAAATAGATCCGACAAACTCTACCGCATTTTGTCTTGTAGGTGGTATGTTAAATGACCAAAGTTCTCCGGAGGCAATTAAATACTATCAAAAAAGCATTGAAAACAACGAATCATGTTATCTAGGATATCGTGGTCTTGGTAACTACTTTCTAAAAACGAAAGATTTTCCAAACGCTGAAAAATTTTATTCAAAGGCAATTGAAATAAACCCCAATCGATTTGGCCCAATTTATAAAAATCGTGGGTTGGCAAGATTAGAACAAAACAAGAAAATTGAAGCAAAGGAAGATTTCATTAATTATTTGAACCAGATGCCTAATGCAACCGACAAAACCGACATACTTGAAGCAATAAGAGAACTTTAATTTTCTATAGAAAGGTTTTACAGTGCTTTGCTGAATAATCATTCATGGGATGCATTTTTTGTGATATCATATCAGAAAAAATTCCAGCACGAAAAATAATGGAAACGGAAAGATCATTAGCATTTCTGGATACATTTCCTTTAACAAAAGGTCATTCAATAGTTATTCCAAAAAATCACTACTCAAAGATTCAAGAGATGAATAAAGATGATAATACAGATTTATTTGAATTAGTAAGAGTTCTTACAAAAAAAATAGAAGATATATTTTCTTCTTCTCTTATAGCTATTCATAATGGAAAAGATAGTGGACAAGAGATTCCTCATGTTCATGTTCATATAATACCTAGAACTCCTGACGATGATGCAGGTTCGGTACATAGTATGTTCAGAAAGAAATTTCATCTTACAAATGATGAACTTGATCAAATTGCAAAAAAACTAAGGTTGTGAGTTTTATTATAATTAAATGCGGAGTGCGGGATTTGAACCCGCGGCCTTCAGCTTGGGAAGCTGACGTCGTGCCGGGCTGGACTAACTCCGCACATTCAAACTTTGGATCTAACAATATATAGTCTAATTACTAAAAGAATTCATGGATGCAAAATGTCCACAATGTGAAAACATTGCTATACTAGACAGTGACATGACTAAGGTTAAATGTTCTAAATGTGCTTTTGAAGCAACATATGATGATTATTTAGAAATCATGAAAGAGAAAGTTGGCGAGTTGGTTACAAATTTTAATCCTGACAGATCAGGATTTTAATTTACCAAAAACTACCCTTGTCAGAACAATCAAGATGTGATCCGCAGTTTGTGCAAAACATGTGACATGATTGCATTGAAATCATCGACTTTTCGCATTTTGGACATTTGATCTCTTCCATGATTTTGTTTTAAGAACAATTATTTTAAAGCATTATGTACAAAGATTAATTAATAGTCTTCAGACTTTTTCAAAATGCTTGGCTACCTTTAAGATTACAATATCTGACAAAAATGGGAAATCAACATCAAGAGAACTAAAAGAAAAGGATGCAAATCCATTAGTAGGTTTGCAAATAGGGACTGAAGTTGACGCAGCTATAATCGGGCAGTCAGGAAAGATGAGAATAACCGGCGGAAGTGACAAATCTGGTGTTCCTCTAAGGGCCGATATACATGGAGGAGCACGAAAGTACATCATGCTTTCTAAAGGAGTAGGTCTACAAGATGCGGAAAAGGGACAACGCTTTCGAAAACTTATTCGTGGAAATATCATTACAGAAGAAACCTATCAAATAAACTGTGTGCTAGACGGAGAACTAAAAAATGATGAAACCACAAAAACAACTTCTGAAGAAAAACCAACTGAAAAACCAAAAAAGGGATAAGTTAACATAGGAGATTTTTAAAAGCTGAATATTGCATTGGCGAGAAACTCTTCCAGACTGGTACATAAAAAAATATGGACAACAACCATGTGTTAACATTGGAACAGCTGGACATGTTGATCATGGTAAAACAACACTAATACAGGCTCTTACAGGTGTATGGACCAGTGCTCACAGTGAAGAACTAAAGCGTGGGATTACAATCAGAGTAGGATATGCTGATGCAGCGTTTTACAAATGTAAAAGCTGTCAACCTCCTCTTGGGTATTCTGTAACACCAATTTGTAATAACTGTGGAAAGGAAAGCGAATTATCACGAGTTGTAAGTTTTGTAGACAGTCCTGGTCATGAAAGCCTCATGGCAAACATGCTCTCAGGTTCGGCTCTAATTGATGGTGCTATGCTTGTAATCGCAGCAAATGAAAAAGTTCCGCAACCACAAACAAAAGAACATCTACTTGCACTTCAAACGCTTGGAATCCAACAAATCGTGCTAGTGCAAAACAAAGCTGATCTTGTTACATATGAAGATGCCTTGGCAAATCACAATGACATTGTAAAATTTGTCAAGGGTACAACTGCAGGCAAAGCACCTGTTATTCCAATTTCTGCTCAGTCCAAACTAAACATTGATGCACTGATTGGAGCAATTGAATCCACTATTGAAACCCCCAAACGTGAAGAATCAAAAAACACAGTAATGCATGTTCTCCGTTCCTTTGATGTTAATAAACCTGGAACAAAAATTAAGAACATCAGAGGAGGTGTAATGGGAGGAAGCATTGTACAAGGTTCCTTTAAAGTAGGCGATGAGATTGAGATTAAACCCGGTATTGCAAACGAAAAAAATAACAAATACGAATCAATAAGAACGCAAATAGCATCTCTAGGTACTGGTGCTGGTCTTGTAGATGAAGTTAAACCTGGTGGTCTTGTTGCCATTGGAACAACACTTGACCCTTCGATGACGCGAAGTGATTCGTTGATAGGATCTGTAATAGGAAAACCAGATACTCTACCAGAAAATTCTTCAACAGCTAAAATCGAAGTAAATCTGTTTGATACTGCTGTTGGTTCGCTGGATGAGATCAAAGTTTCATCTGTGCAAGTTGGAGAATCTTTAAGACTTAGCATAGGAACGGCTCCGATTCTTTCCAAAGTTACAAGCGTTAGGGGAGAAAAGATAGAAGTACAGTTCAAAAGACCTGTCTGCTTATTTGAGAAGGGTAAGGTTGCATTAAGCCGAAGGATAACCGAAAGGTGGAGATTGATTGGTGCAGGTGTTATAGTTGGTTGAGGTTGTCTGCGATACAAGTTTTTTAATGCTTCTTTCATCTAAAAATATTAAAAACCTGTCAAACCTTGAAACAGAGATAGGAACAATTGAGTTTACGGTACCAGATCTGGTTATAAAAGAACTTGAACGAATTTCGAAAGGAAAAACTGTTAAAAAAAAAGTTCATCATCTAATGCTTTACAATTGATTAAAAATTTTAAAAAAATTAAAATCTCAGGAAAATCAGTAGATGAAGCATTAGTTTCATATACAAAAATCCATAGAGGAATTGTAGCCACCATTGATTCTGAGCTTAAAAAAAGAATAAAAAAATCCGGGGGCTCCGTTCTGTCGCTAGCAAATGATAGAATTATTCTAGAAACTTAGAAAAATTTAACTTGATCAAAAATTAATTCTTGATGATGTTTGAATATCACGGTACCAAAATAAGATGGTTTGGTCACGATACATTCACGCTAGAAAAAGGAATAACTATCTGTATTGATCCATACAAGCTTTCAAAAACAATATCAGCTGATATAGTATTAATCTCACACAATCACTTTGATCACTTGAGTCTAGATGATCTAGAAAAGACTACATCTAAAAAAACGATAATTGTAGCCGCAAACGAATGTTTGCCTCAAATCCTAAACATATCATCAAAAAACAAGGTAGGAATTGCACCTGGAGAGGAAAAGACAATAAACAATATCAAAATTAAAGCCATATCTGCTTATAATATAAATAAAATTAATCCTGATACAAAAAAACCATTTCACCCAAAAGAAGACAAGAAGGTAGGTTTCATTATCACTATACAAGGAGTATCAATCTATCATACTGGTGATTCAGACCTTATTCCAGAAATGACTGATCTTAAACCAGATATTTTATTGGTTCCTGTAAGCGGCACTTATGTAATGACCGCAAAAGAAGCCGCAAATGCGATTGAGGAAATAAAACCAAAAATTGCAATTCCTATGCATTATGGAACTATTGTTGGCAGTGAAAAGGACGCAAAAGAATTCAAAGAAATGACAAAATCCTGTGAAGTACAAATTCTCACAAAAGAGTAATAAGTCTAACAAATTCCACAAAAAATGATTGACTTCTAAGCTATTTGCAGTTGGTAGATTTCAATTTCGTTTACACCATTTGTTAATTATTGGTATACTTGTGATTTCATTTTCTATATCTGCAATGATTCGGTCACAAGCAGCTGATTATGGCTTTGAACTTAATGAATTTGATCCTTTTTTCAATTATCGAGCAACCAAATATCTTGTTGACAATGGCGTAGACGCATATGTAAATTGGCATGATGATATGAGTTGGTATCCACAAGGAAGGGATGTGTTTGTAACATCTCAAGTTCCCTTGCATTTTACAGCAGCATTTTTGTATCAAATTTTTGGGGGAAATTCAAATCTCTATGAATTTACTATAATATTTCCTGTCGTTTTTGGTTCGTTCACAGCTATAGTCATTTTTGCATTAGTCAGGGTAATTGGTGGTACCACCGCAGGTCTTTTTGCGTCGTTATTCTTTGCATTGTCACCAGCTATAATCATCAGGGGTACACTAGGTTGGTTCAAATCAGAACCGCTGGGACTATTTTATGGTCTTTTAGCGCTTTACCTATTTCTTAGCGGTTTAAAATCAGAAAATCGAAAAGTTGCTCTGGGGAAGTTAATTGGTGGTGGATTGTTTCTAGCTATAGGTTTTGCTTCCTGGGGAGGAATACAGTTTTTCCTATTGCCTTTAGGATTGTTTATTATTTCCCTTCCATTCTTTAGAAAAGATCACAAGTTTCTTCTTTGGAGTATACCTGCCTTTGTAATAACCACAGTTTTAATTTCATCTTTATTCGCAAGACCAGGAATTAGCTTTCTAACTGGTATCGGCGGATTTGCTTTAATTGGACCCACTGTTTTTCTAGTCATTCTAATATTTATCCAAAAAATCAGTAAGCAAGTAAATGTAATAAGAAACAGTTTAGCATTTTTAGGAGCATCAATTATTGCTGGATTCGGAATAATTTCCTCTAATGTCCTTTCATTACCAAGCTTTCGTTATCTTAACGCTATAAATCCATTTTTAACTACAAAAGACCCTCTTGTAGATTCAGTTGCAGAACATGCAACACCTACACTTACACAAAATTTCTTCTTTCTATCTGTATTATTATTATTTGCCGGGTTAGGTATATGGCTAATTTTTAGGAGGGAAGTAGTTAATGGTAACAGCTCGTCTTCAACCAAAATCAAAAATGAAATGTCCATATTTGCATTAATTATTGGACTTGTTGGGGCCTATGCTGGTGCAACCTTTGCCAGATTAGAGCTTTTTACCTCGATATCAGTTATAATTCTCTCATCGATTGGTCTTTCCGTAATAATTTCAGAAATAATGAAAAAGGATATCATGGAAAAAAAGTCCAATAATGTAAAAGGAAAGATCTTTAAGATTTCCTATTGTACTGCGTTAATCATTTTGCTTGTCTCTCCCACTGTCTTTCCATCTGATGTTAACTGGATTTCTGCAACCAAAGCACCGCCAACAATCCTAAACGGTGGCTCTAACTTTAACATGGCAACAAATGATTGGCCTGCCTCTATGGAATGGATCAAATTAAACACACCTGAAGATTCAGTGATTGCATCATGGTGGGATTATGGTTATTGGATAACAACGCTTGGTGAGAGAACTACACTTGCAGATAACGCCACAATCTCCACAGATAGAATTGTTACTATGGCACAAATGTTGCTTAGCAGTCCTGACAAAGGATGGGAAATTCTCCAACAATTAGACGCTGATTATGTTTTGGTTTATGTGGTTGGACAGAAATTTGTTTCAAATGATGGAGAATTTTATATTTTAGGTGGAGGAGGAGATGAAAGCAAAAAACAATGGTTCATGCGTATTGCTGGTGAGAACCAATCTCAGTTCCTTGAGAATGATGGATTTACTCCAACAAATTACTTTTGGGAAAATACACTATTAGGAAAAATGTTTCCATTTATACCAATAGCTTACGTTGATCTTAATTCAGAACTACAATCACAAAACTATGTTTCTGGTTATACAGCAATCTATGATAAGACTATCAAATATGAAAGTGAAAATGATCCTTTACAACTAGTGTATTCGTCACCAACTTTTAATAGAATTGATAGTGGAGTTTTTTCTGGTGTTTTGATATATAAAATCAATCATGACTATAAACAGGAATCATTTGTAGAAATGGCAAACTCTGAATAATCAACAGTTTGATATTGAAACCCTATATGTTGTAACTTCTAAATCTACTCAAAATGTACATTGTTCATTCTAAAAATTTAGGGAAATTTACTTGTAACGATCTGAAACTCGGTATCTTGCATATTTATCATCAGGTGAATATTTTCCAGGATGGACTGTCACAGTTTTATTTCCACAGCTAGGACAATCCTCTTTTAGAGTATACCTTTTACAGGAGATGCACTTACGCATCTGAAATTTCATATCATCCCTCTCTGGTCTTCTTTGATTCTTCTCTAGTAAATTTGAAAGTGCCGCCCTTCTTTTCAATCGAGGCCTGAATTGTAGAAAGCACTGGTTTAAGTGCTCTTTCAGCAGTCTTGAAATCCTGTGCAGAAATAGTTAATCTATATTTCGGCGCTCCTATGTAGCTAATTTCTACAGCAGCATCCTTGTTTTCCGTGGCTTCAAAAAGTGATTTTTTAATAATCTCTATTCCCTCAGGTTTTGTGCAGGTAATTTCCAATACCCCACGTATTTCTACATGTGGAACTTGAATCTTTGAACTGATCTCTTCTATTGCTGAAATTACTTTTTTTGATAGATTCAGTCCATCCAAAACTGTTATTCCTTTTGATACTATTTCTGCAAATGCATCGTAAATTGAATTGAATTTATTAATCAAAACTTCCTCCAATTTTTCTACTTCAGTCTGTGAAAGTCCAGCTTTTGACTTCAAACCATCAATAAGAACTTGTTCTTTTTCATTTCGTTTTAATTCTAAAAGTTTCTTTTTCTTTTGATCTGAGGAGACTTGTTTTAACGATAAATCTATTTCTGATCTAGCAGTATTTACTCTTTTTACTAGAAGAATTTTTTTCTCCCCGATCTTAACAAATTTTTCTACACTTCTAATCCAACCTGTTGCAATTTCTGATATGTGCAAAAATCCTTGAATGTTATTGAATTCATCCAGGCTAACATATGCTCCTTGGTCCACTATTCTTGTAACAGTGGCAACAACGATTTCACCTACTTCTGGAAGTTCATGTATTTCTGTAGTCACAATTCTTCAAATTTTCCCTGCGTAATTTAATGTTGCTGATTAAAAATCGATACCTTTCTTTGCTTTGATACCAGATTTGAAAGGATGTTTTATCTCATTCATCTCAGTAACAAGATCTGCAATTTCAATAATCTCCTTTTTTACATGATTTCCAGTAAGAATTAGGTTTAATTTCTGAGGTTTATTTTTAATTAAATCTAATACATCATCTAGTTTTATTAATCCTAGGTCTATTGCATAGTTTATTTCATCGAGGATAATGATATCATATTTTTCGGTTCCAATTTTTTCTTTGCATAGTTGTAATGCTTCTTGGGCGATTTTTTTATGTTCATCAAGAGGACTCTTGTCATCAATAATTCCAACAAAACCCTTACCAACAGCAGTAAGCTCAAATTCTGGCTCTAATCTTTTTGAGGAAATCATTTCACCATAGTGCCATGAACCTTTGATGAATTGTATCATACAAATTTTGTAATTATATCCTACAGCACGTAATGCTATTCCAAGGGCAGCAGTGGTTTTACCTTTTCCTTTACCTGTATAAACAATAACAAGTCCATTTTCTCCCATACTATGTAATTCAATATTCATTATAAATAACCACGACGGTTATCCACAGATCAATCCAATTCATAATAAACACTCACTGAAGGGATTTCTTAAAAGTTTAAACCAAAAATAAATGAAACAAAAAAATGAGTGGTTTATAATCTTCGCTTTAAAGATGGTGATTTGATGACTAAGGAATACAATTATGATTTAGTAATTGTAGGTGCAGGACCTGCAGGTTCATCTGCTGCATGGGCAGCTGCAAAAAAAGGAATACGTGTAGCAGTGCTTGAAAGAGAAGAAGCGATTGCACAAACTATTAGAACTAGTGGGGTAACTTGGATTAACGAGATTAAAAAATTTGGGATTACACCCGATTTTTATAATCCTATAAAAAATTACTCTTTTTATTCACCAAATAATCAAGTAACAATACATAGTAGTGAATATCAAGCAGCAGTTTTAGATGTTCGAAAAACTTACCAGTTTTTGGCATATCAAGCAGCTAATGTAGGTGCAGATATTTTTGTACGAACTAATGTGGTATCACCTTTGATCAATGTAGGTAAACTAGTAGGAGTTAAAGCGACGTCTCTAAAAGACGATCTAATTTTTAACTCTAAACTTGTAATTGACGCAAGTGGTTTTCACTCAATAGTTGGGAAAAATCTTGGTATAGTTCAACAATGGAAAAGATTTGGAGTTGGAGCAGAATATGAAGCCTATGTAGAAAATGTTGATCCAGAAACATGGGCTCTGATGGTAGGGCAACAATATTCTCCTGCTGGCTATGCATGGATTTTCCCATTAGGTAAGAATAAAGTAAGAATTGGTGTTGGTATAGGAAAACCGGAGTCACAAGTGGATCCTACACAACGCTTACTAGAACTTGTTGACAAAAAACCTGGTCCATTAGCTCAACTAGGAAAAATAATTCCCATTGAATTCCATTATGGACTAATACCAAATGAAGGTTTAACACATGATACGGTTGCTGATAACCTGATACTTGTTGGTGATGCAGCAGGGCATGCCAATCCCTTGGTACTTGAAGGAATTAGATATGCAATTGAGTTTGGTCGTCTAGCTGGACAGGTAGGAGCTGAATCTATTTTACAAGGTAATACGTCAAAAGAATCGTTAAAACCATACGAAGATTATTGGAAAAAAGCTATAGGCTCAAAGATTAAGGCTGCTATCAAAGTACAAAGTAGATGGCTTAGGCTAACCGATAAAGAATGGGATAAAGAGATTGAGATAATAAATGAGCTATCACCTGAAGAATTTCTTGACTTTATTAAAGCAGATTTTAGCATTTCAAGTATGATTGGTCTGGCAACACATCATCCTAAATTGGCAGTTAGACAACTTTTTGATATGATAAAAAACATAACAGGAACAGGTTCATGAAAATTCCACGAATTGTTATTGCAGGAACATCAAGCGGTGTTGGCAAGACCTCAATTACTGCAGCAATTATACACGGTATCAAAAAAAGTGGATATTCTGTACAGCCATTCAAGGTTGGGCCAGATTTTATAGATCCAAGCTATCTTTCCGCAGTTTCTGGTAATCCTGCACGAAACTTGGATCCTTGGCTTATGGGTTTGAGGGCAGTTGAAACAAGTTTTGTAAAAAACTCCAGCTCTGATTTTTCTGTGATAGAAGGAGTTATGGGATTCTATGATGGATTTTCTGGCGATTCCAATTTTTCTAGTACATATCACGTAGCTGAGATTTTAAAAGCTCCTGTAGTTCTTGTTTTAGACGCAAGCAAAACTGCACGTTCAATAGCTGCGACAGCCCTTGGATTTATGAAATTTCAAAAGAATTCTAGGATTTCTGGTTTTATTCTAAACAAGGTTGGTAGCAAAAAACATGAGAATCTCTGTAGGCAGGCACTTTCTTCATTGAATATTCCTATTGTTGGTGTTATTCCAAGGGATCCTGATCTTACAATGGAATCAAGACACCTTGGATTGATTCCAGTTTCTGAACAAAGACGGCTTCAGTCAAAGATATCAAAAATAGCAAAAGCAATGTCAAGTTTTATCGATATTGGCAAAATCATCCAGATTGGAAGCAAAATTCCATCTTTTGGTTCAATTCCTAAGGAAAAAAATCCAAAACAGAAAACAACAATTGCGGTTGCACTGGATGAATCCTTTAATTTTTATTATCAGGATAATTTGGATGCCCTACAAAAAGAAGGAGCAAGGTTAGAGTTTTTTAGTCCTGTATCTGACTTGGAGGTACCTGACTGTGATGGAATCTACATTGGAGGTGGTTTTCCTGAAGTGATGGGTGAGGCACTTGAGAAAAACTCCAGAATACAAAAAAACATCAAGACACTTGCCGAGTCTAGGACTCCAATCTATGCAGAATGCGGTGGTTTGATGTATCTTACAAGATCAATTGATTATGGTTCTAAAAAATTTAAGATGGTGGGCCTTTATGATGCTACAACAAAGATGCAAAAAAAACTCAAGCTAAACTATACTAAAGCAAAAATAGTAAATGATTGTCTTATAGCAAAGACTTCAAGCACAATACAAGGACATGAGTTTCATTTTTCTGAGCTAGAGTCAGTACCAAAGGATTCCAAATTTGCTTATGATCTATCCATTGGTATTGGTATAAAAAACCAAAAAGATGGTTTGATGCAATATAACACCCTAGCTTCATACATGCATATACATTTTGGATTACCAGGAATTGCAAGAAATTTTGTTCAAAACTGTATGAAACATTCCAGAAGATAAGTTACAAAAATCTAATTCTAAAATTATGAATGAATCTATGTCTATTCCTATGAATTATTCTTCTAAAGAGACATTGACATTGACTGAGAATCCGTAGCCTTTTAGGAATTTTACGTTGTAGTGGTTTATGTGTTCTTTCAGTGTCAAATTCCGTGATCTTTTCTCTCTTTCTCAAGTTTGTTGATTTTATTCAATGAATATCATAATCTGAAAGGATATAACAATAATTCAATGAGAATATGGGTAGTTATCGTGAATATACACGAGAATTGAATCAAAATCAGTTAGAACGTTTAAGAATGAGATATGGATTTCTTCTCAAAAATAGAGGGTTTCTTAGTCCAAATCAGAAAAAAAGACTGTTGGGTTTAAAGAAAAAGGAACGGCAAACAGAGGATTCTGATTTTTGGTGGAGAATAAAGCATACGGCTCAAAATGCAATACTAGATCTGCAACTGATTTGTGAAATTGCAAATGATGTACAATTAGAAGACATTTTTAGACCTCTTGTAAAAGAAGATTATGTTGAACTTGATAAAAATAAAGGAATATGGAGAAGGACTGATATGAAAACCCTTTTTGCAAGAATATTGAGTGTCACAGAACCTCAAGATTATAAACAACCATGGAAAAATGCCTTGGCAGGAGATCTAATCAATACGTCAATTGATTATTTTATCCATAAAAAAAGGCTGTATACTAAATTACACCAGAGAATTTTTCAAGAAGTCAGAGATGTTATCAGTTTGGGTTATTGATTCACCAACATAGTGACATTCATGAACAATTAGGACATTCTATGGATTTCTTTTTTGATTTCAAAAAGGCTAGAAAATAACTTCCGCACTCTTGGCAATAATACTTGTATCTATGTGTCTTGAGACTCTTGTAAAACATTGCTTCTAGAAAGTTTACTTTCTTTGTACCCAGTCTACCTTCATCATCGACATAGTAGACATACCAATGCTTCTTAGTGTTAGGTCTGTGCCTATGATTACCTCTGTGAGAATATGCTTTAGAGACAGAAATTACTGCAATCATACCTGCAAAGTGCTACCTCATTTGCACCTCATTGCTACTTCACATATGTATGTGTTATTTCGGAGCTATAAATGTTAAGGAATTATAGTTAAAATTCAATGATTTTTTATAAAAATTATTAATTTCCAGATCTGAAACAGGATCTTGTTTTTATCATTCCTTGAAGAATCAACTTCACATAATGGACAAAATGAAAATAGTTTTTCTAATGATTATTACAGGAACAATTTTCATTTTATTTGATGGATCATCTTTTGCTTCCGCAAGCCATGCCACAGTAGATTTCATCGCAACTGATCTATCTTGGACATATCCGGTAGAAATCCGTTTATTTGATCCAGCTTTGACAGGAGCTGGAACAGTATCTGTTACTGTAACAACAACTAGTGATCCTGTTGGAATCACGCTTCTTCTTAACGAGGTTTTTCCAGGATTTTTTGACAATCTTGAGCCAACTACTCTTGTTCCCCAGCTTTATTTGATGAATGGAGACAACAAGTTCCCGTTGGAGACCACTCTGGAGGCAACATATGTGAACGAAAATTTCTATGATCCAAATGTAATAGATGTATTAACATTATTCGTCGACACAAGAGATGGAGAGTTCATTGAACCGGTGATTACCGAGACAGGACCTAACACTGGAGTTTTCAAAGGAATCTTTACTCTGTCAGCAACAGGTCCTTCCAATGAAAATATTTTTCAGATAACATCTGGTGAAATCTTCAACATTTTTCCTCCATGTGGAAATATAGTAAATGGTCAAATAACACCGATCCAAGATGGTAGTTCGTTTGGAGCTATAAAAGCGGAGTTTGGGGATACAGTAACTGTGACGTATGGAGATTCCTCTCATACCGATACTGCCGTATTAAGCGTCGGCGAAAGTGGTTGTGGAGGCGGAGGCTCTGGCGGAGGTCTAGTAATAAACAGAATAGTTCTTGATGTTCTTGCTGGCGGTGCCTCTGGAGGAGACTTTATTGCACCTCAACTTACTATTCCAAAGTTAAACCTGTCCAGTCTTCCATTAGTTGGTGACATTTTGAATTTCATTACAAATGCAGACCCATTCACACCCATTGCACCGCTTGATGACTCTTCAATAGACTATCCGCTATCGATTAATGGTAATGGCTATCTTCTTACCCAGTATGCAAATACAATTCAGACCTACACAGGAAAAACTGGAGAACCAATCTCATTTAAGATGATATTATTTGACTCCACAGGAGTAGAGCATATTGGATTCTACACTAACCTGCGAGAAGACAAGAGAGAGATATCAAACAGCGATACTTTTGTCATTTATCATGAAGATAAACCACTAGGAATCACAGATCCTAATGGGTACTTTGCTAATGTAAATTTCACAGAATCAGAATACGATGGCAAGTATGTTGCTGAATTTAACTTGACATTTGCAAAACCAATGGATACATCTGATGTAATCATACGAACATGGGATGAACTACGAAATTCTGGAGACATAAAGATATTTGATGCTCTAAAGATAGATGGTGAACCTCTTGTCAATCCAGATGCAAGTAACCTGATTGTTCCAGATTCTGCTGATATTATCATACCATACTACAAACTACCATACTATGAGATTCCAGATGCTGATTCAGAAGGAAATTTAATTTATTACAATTCATTTGGAGGATTGGAAGAAAACCAGGTTCATCCTAAATCATTTCCCATAGTCTATCCACAATATGTTGGAAAATCAGAAAGACATGATAATGGATTTGATAAATCGATAATCAACGAAGATACGAAAGCACAAACTGTGTCACAGTCATTAATTGGTAATCCATTTAGCTCCACTGAAGATAACAAGAAAGAATTCAAGTTCTACTATCCAAGTAATGTAGGGAAATTAGATAGAGAAAACAAAGATTCTCTCAAGGATTTATCATACAAAGAAAATATGAAGGCACTACAAATTTCTGCTAAGAAATATCGTACGAATCAGGTTCTAGACTAAAGTTTTACGACAATAGCATGCTTTTGGCTTCAAAGCGGGGGTTAATCATTTTTACTCTTTGTCAATAAACTCGTTTAGCCTTTTGATTTTTCTTTTAAGAGATTAAACAGCGCATTTACTATTGCAGATGCACAAGGGCTTCCTCCCTTACGACCTTTGTTTGTAATGTATGGCATGTCAAGTGTCTGAAGTTTTTCTTTTGATTCTACTGCGCACACAAAACCAACTGGGATTCCAATCACAAGAGCAGGGTGTGTTACATTTTCCCTTATCATTTGAATTACTTCTACTAGTGCTGTTGGAGCATTGCCTATTGCAACCACACCTCCATTCATATCTGAAGCAGCCATTCGCATAGAAGTCTGGGCGCGTGTTTTGTTTAGTTTCTTGGCCTGTTCTATAATATTTGGTTCCGATATGTAACAAATCGCCTTGTTTCCAAACTCTTTCAAGTTTTCCTTGTTTAGACCACCTATGACACTATTTACGTCCACAATGATATTACAGCCACTCTTCAAGGCATTAATGCCACTTGATATGGCATTTTTATGAAAAATAATCATGTTTTTTCTTGCAAAATCAAAGTCTGCAGTTGCATGAATTACTCTTCTAACTATTGGCCATTCAAATTCATTATATGAATGAGGTCCAATCTCATTTTCTATAATTTCCATGCTTTTGTCTTCTATGGACTGACCTTTGTTGGTAATCATCTTTCTACTTCTCTTGCTCGTTCAATAATAAGATCTATCATTTTATCGTCTGTTCCAAGATGCTCAGTTACAAAAACATTATTCAACCCGGATTTTTCCAGTGCAGGATTTAGATCTGTGTAAATGTCTCTTTTTACATGAGCACCTTCATGCAGAAAGTAAAACATCACAATCAATACTTCAGGTGAATTTTTTACACATTTTTCAACTCCTTGAGAAATATTTGGCTCTTCAATTTCTAAAAAACAATAATCTACATTTCTATATTCTGATGCTAATCCATTTACTACATATTTAATGGCTATTTTTGCATTAGGATCTTTGCTCCCGTGTCCAATAATCAAAACATCTACTTGTTTTTTGGAAAGTGTTATTTTATTTTTAGCAAGTGTGGATTTTATTTTTTCATCCACTAGACTAATCATTGATTTGTGTTGACTCATAGGTTTTGAAATGATAAGTTTGACTTTAGTTTTGGATTGCATCGCAATAGCTGTATTTACTGCGGCTTTGACTTTTTTTCCGGGATATAAAAAATAAGGTACAATTGTTAAGGAATCTGTTTCACCTCTGAGACATTTTTCTATACCTTCTTCTATAAAGGGTGGAATTACTTCTAAAAAGCAATAGTTACAAAAAAGGTAATTTCCTTTTGATTTGACCTTCTCGCAAATATAATTAAGCTCTTCTTGTACTTCTTTCTCTCTGCTTCCTCTATCTATGAGTAAAAGTCCTCTTTTCATTTTGAGATCCTAGCTATGGCAATAGTCAGATTTGGAGGAAATTTCTGTTTCTCAACAACTAGTTTTCCTTTTGAACTCCTTAGTGCGGCTGCTTCAGAAACACTTGGAGTGCCCTCAAAGGCCTGGACGGTCTCTGATGGATTTGGAATAGCAATTTGAGCAAGCTCTTCTTTTTCAAAATAATCAACTGGAATGTTCCATTCTTTTGCAAGTTCCTGTAATCCCACCACATTGGCTTCCTTTTTTATTGAAGCAAATCTTGCAATTGATTTTGAACTAAGCTTGAATTTTTTTATGCAAAATTCCAAGCCTTCTCTGATTGTTTCTTTGTTTGTGTCCCAATGCAAGCCAATTCCTACAACCAAAGTTTTTGGTCTATAGACTACAGAATTTTTTAACAATTCATTGTCTATGATTTCTTTATCTGAAATTATCAAATATCCTTTTGAATGAGAATTCTTCAATTCTTCAAGACTATGATAGGCAGTTACATTTTTTGGGAGTTCTTTTTTTGGTAACCACCACTCCTTCTCACCAGCATCCTGAAAAACTCCTATTTTTTCTTCATTTACCATTAATGCACTAACCTTTGTAACTGTTGAATCGTCATCTATCTTCCAACCAAATTCTTTGCCGACAAGATCTACTGCAATGGTTTTGTTTACATCTGCAGCAGTAGTGATAACTGCAGTTGCACCTAGAACTTTTGCTATATCTTCGGTAAGCTGATTTGCACCACCAAGATGTCCTGAAAGTGTACTAATTGCAAACTTGCCTGTATCATCTATCACTACTACCGCAGGATCTGTTTTTTTATCTCTCAGATGAGGTGAAATTAGTCTAATTACTGCACCCAGAGAGAATATACAAACAAGTGCTTCATGCGTCTTGAATACTTCTCCTACCTTTGATGTGGTGGAATCATTAAACCATTCAATTTGTGAATCACTGTTAGAAAACTTTGAGGGGGCATAAATTTCCCAAGCAGGAAATTTATTTTTTAAAGATAAGCCTATTTCTATTCCATTTTTTGTGATCGCAATTACAGCAACTTTGTCCACAGCTTGATTTTCAATATACTAAAGATATCTGTTACTATGGATGTCTGCCTATTATGTTGCCATCAAAATCAAACAAGATGACATCAATTTCAAATTTCCTTTCTGAATGATTTCTTAATTGTTTGTAAACCTTTTCACAAATCAAATCAAAGAAACCTATCAGTTTCTCTTTTATGACTATCTCATACACATGTCTTGCTGTGTTTGCTTTTTTTATTTCATTTAAAGTTCCTGCTTTTGCATTGCACTGTTGAGCAATATCAGACAAAAAGTCCATGTCAACTTTAGAGCCTTTTACATGAGTTTGCTTTACTCCCATTGCTATTTTTGTTAGTTTTCCAATAAAACCTGCAACGTAAGCCTTTCTGATCTTTCTTGTTGCACATTGCTGAATAGTATATCCAGAAAAATCTCCCATCTGGACATAACAATGATCTGGCAGCTTAATTATGATTTTTGAAAAATCTTCACTTCTTCCTCCAGTGGTTAATACCACAACATCATTTCCCATAGCTACTGTAACATCAAGACTTTGTCTGATTGCAGCTGCAAATGAGGCAGTTGAGTATGGAATAACGATTCCACTAGTACCTAAGATTGAGATACCGCCTAAGATCCCAAGTCTTGGATTATCAGTTTTTAACGCAAGTTCCTTTCCTTTAGGGACAGAAATCGTAACTTTAAGACCATTTTTTTCCAGCAGATCTTGAGCTATCACTGAAATGTTTTCTATTATCATTTTTTTTGGGGTTGGATTGATTGCAGCAGTACCAATCTCAAGTCCAAGACCCGGTTTGGTAACCCTTCCAACTCCATCTCCTCCATCTACTTCAATTTTATTTGGTTTGTCAGTTACCAATACTTCGGTCCATATCTCAGCACCATGAGTAACATCAGGATCATCGCCTCCGTCTTTTATCACTGCACATTTGGCACTTTTCTTTGTAAATTTACAATTTGCTATTTTTATTTGAATTCTCTTTTTTTTGGGAAGGATGACATCAACAGATTCTATATTTTTTTGTTTAGTAATAGCTAAAACTGCAGCTATTGCTCCAGCAGTAGCGCATGTTCCAGTAGTAAATCCAGTTCTAAGTTTTCCTTTTGGCACTGATTCTTTTTCCACACCAAAAATTGTTTTTTCATGTATTAATCTTTATGAACTCATTTTAGTATTCCAGAAAGAATTATCCATAATGCCATTACTCCAAGGCCTCCATAAAGTAGAATATGTGTAAAGATATGTGATGTTGGTTTTTCTTGATTGTGTTCGTACACTTCATTAACATTTACACCAAAACCAAATCTTCCAAAATCTACTTCATTGAAAAATTTTGACTCATGCTCTGTTTGTTCGTAATGTTTCCAAAACGTAGTGTAGGTAGATTCAATATCTGCATCGGATTTCTTTCGAGTTTTCTTTTCCTCTCGTCTTAGAAACTGATATGCCTCTATGATTTGCTTAAATGTCTCATCATTTTTTTCGCTCTTATTTCTGTCAGGATGATATTTCAAAGAGAGTTTTCTATATGCTGCTTTGATCTCTTTTTGTGAGGCGCCTATCTGAACACCCAAAATCTTGTAACAACTTGAGGAGTTCAACCTAATCTATCATACAATACCTTTAAAATTAATTTGTCGGAGATATCTTGCTACAATAATGAACCGAAACCAAAAATTACATGTGTCAATTACAGGAGCAAATGGCTTTGTAGGTAGAAACGTAGCGGCTTTATTTGCAAGGAAGGGGGTTCAAGTAATTGGCATTACACGAAAAAAAGGAGCAAATGTGCAATCTAGGACTATAATCTCAAAGGATCTTTCTGAAAAATATCTTGTATCAAAATTGAGAAAGTGTTCAGTATTATTGCATTTCATAGGAAAAGGAAGACAAACAGTAAACGATGATTATGAAAAGGTCAATGTTGGTCTTACAAAAAATGCAGTATCTTTGTGTAAAAAAGCTGGAATAAAAAAAATCATTTACATCAGCGGTCTTGGGGTTCATAAAAATACGAATTTTGGGTATTTCATATCTAAATACAAAGCAGAACAAGAAATCATTCATTCTGGTCTTGATTACACAATTTTTCGTGCATCCTATATAATTGGAAAAAACGATCCTTTATCTCAAATTCTCTTTAAACAAATCAAAAAAAATAAAATTATCATACCAGGTTCTGGAAACTATAGATTACAACCAATTTCTGTAGATGATGTATGTACCATATTATTTCAAGCCCTTTCAGACAAGAAATTCTCTAACAAAATCATAGATCTTGTAGGTCCTCAAACTGTCACATACAAATGTTTCATTAAGGATTTCTTACGTGGAAGAAAAATAAAAATAGAAAAAACCGACTTGGAAGATGCTTATAGAAACTCATTGCGTGAAAAAAATAATGACTTTGGTATAGACGATCTGAGTCTTCTTGTAGGGGATTTTGTAGGAAATTATGAAAAATTAAAAAAAATTACATGCATCAAATTTAGAACTTATCGGGAAGTATTAAAGGCCTGCCGCTTTTCTTAGTATGTCGGCCTTGTCTGTTTGTTCCCAGCTAAATTCTGGTTCATTTCGTCCAAAATGACCATATGATGCTGTTTTTCTATATATCGGTCTCTTCAAATTTAATTGCGATATTATTGCAGCCGGTCTCATGTCAAAGTGCTTTCTTACCAAATTTTCAATATGTTCTTCTGAAATTTTACTTGTACCAAACGTACTTACCATAAGTGAGACTGGTTCTGCTACACCAATTGCATATGCGACTTGAACTTCGCATCTGTCAGCAAGACCAGCAGCAACTATGTTCTTAGCAATATAGCGACACATGTAACAAGCAGATCTATCTACTTTGGAAGGATCTTTTCCAGAGAAGGCTCCACCACCATGTCTTCCAAAGCCTCCATAGGAATCCACTATGATCTTTCTACCAGTAAGACCTGCATCTCCAGGTGGGCCTCCAATAACAAACCTTCCAGTTGGATTTACATGAACTTTGATTTTGTCATGCCATAATTTTCCACAGGTAGGTTTGATTACTTTATCAATGATCTCTTTTCTTATCTGACCGTTATCCACATCTGGAGAATGCTGTGTAGAAATTACAACTGCTTCTAATCTTTTTGGTTTTCCATCTTCATATTCCACAGTTACTTGTGATTTTCCATCTGGTCTTGCCCAAGAAATCTCCTTATTTTTTCTTGCATCTGCAAGTCGCTTTGTAAGTTTGTGTGCTAGTATGATTGGCATAGGCATAAACTCTTCAGTCTCATTAGTAGCGTATCCGAACATTAATCCCTGATCTCCTGCACCTTGTTCTTTGGATTCTGAGGATGAAACTCCTTGAGATATATCTGGACTCTGGGAATGAATAGATACTAACACACTACACGAATCAGCATCAAAACCATAATCTGGATTATCATAACCAATTTCTCGTATTGTTCTTCTTACGACATCCTGGATGTCAAACTTTGCCTTTGAAGTTACTTCACCTGCCACAACCACAATTCCTGTTGTAGTCAATGTTTCTACAGCGACTCTCGAATCTGGATCGCGTTTCAAAAATTCGTCTAAAATCGCATCAGAAACCTGATCACAAATCTTGTCTGGATGTCCTTCTGTTACAGATTCTGATGTAAAGAGATATTTTCTCTCCATTTGTAAAACCAATTTAATTATAATTCATTTTCAAGTTTAATGAAAAGAACGTTATTTCCTCTTACTATCACTCTACCATAATTTGCAATAACCTTGCCGTTACTAAGTTCTTCAGCATCTGTCATTATCAAATTCATGTATGAATCTACGTTATTCATTTTTCCCTTGTATTCCACTTCATTTTTCAGTCTTACTGTGACTTTCTTATTGATCCCTTTTTGCAAAGTTGTTAGTGGTCTTTTTGGTGGTGACTGCGACAAACATAAATCACTTGTGAAGCACTGCCTGAGATCGGGAATAAAAGCCTTCCCGATCGCATTCACATCCAATATTCTTTAACTACTGACGTGATCTTGAGATTCATGATTCAAACTGGCATCCAAAAATTGGATGAGCTTTTAGGTGGTGGCATAAGACATAGTATTATAACGGATGTTTTTGGTGCAAGTGGAACTGGGAAAACACAACTTTCACTCCAAATATGCGTTAATGCACTTAGAAATGGTGTGGAAATACTTTACCAAGATACTACTTCTGGATTCAGACCAGAAAGACTGCTATCTATCATCGAATCTCAAAACTTGAATCCAAAACTACTTGATAATGTAAGAGTTGGCAGAATAACCAATATCTCTGAACAGATCCTTTATCTAGACAAAATATCTGAAATCAAAAATTTAGGTCTTGTTGTAGTAGATAACGTTACGGATCTATTTTCATTTGAATATTCAAAAGAATCTAACATGTTAGAAAAACACATTATATTTATGAAATATATGCACGACTTGGCATTTATTGCAATACAAAAACAAATTCCTGTTGTCGTAACAAACATAGTTAGAAAATCAAACGATGATGAAAAAGAAAATCTTGAAAGATCAATAAGCATGTATACTCATCAGAAAATTCATCTTGCTAAAGTCAATCAAAAATTCATGGCAAGAATCCTTCCATCTTTTGGTTTTAAAAAAGAAGTGAGTTACATGATAACACAGGCAGGTCTGATAGATTCATCTTAAGATATTTATCACTGTAAATTTTAACGAGCTCATGGCAGGAATTTTTGATTCTTTTCCAATCATAATCGTAATTCTTTTTGGAATAGGACTTTTTGGGGTGATGGTCTACGAGCGAGCTCGAACAAAAAAGAACGAAGAATCTAATGCTTGAATCTGAAATTAAAACCAAGTTTCATTCTCTTGGTTTTGGAGGCCTGACATACATTCAACAAAAAGCAATTCCTATAATTTTCCAAAAGATTGATGCCTTAGTAATTGCACCCACGGGTTCAGGTAAAACGGAGACGGCAGTTATTCCTATATTTTCTCGTCTGGCTAATGCTAAAAAACTTGGAAAAATAAAGGCCCTTTACATTACGCCCTTAAGAGCGCTAAACCGTGATGTATTTAGAAGGATAATAAAATATGCTGAAAATGAAAGTCTCTCAATTCAAATTCGTCATGGTGATACTACACAATCAGCACGAAAAAAAATAACAGAATCCCCACCAGACATTCTGATAACTACCCCTGAAACTGTTCTAATCTTGCTAACTCAAAAAAAGATGTTAGAGGCACTATCAGAACTTGAATGGATAATCATAGATGAAGTACATGAATTATTAGGAAATGAACGGGGCTCTCAACTCTCTATAAGTTTAGAAAGATTACAGGTCAATTCAAAACAAGAAATAACTCGAGTAGGTTTATCTGCAACTGTAGGCAATGTTAACGAATCTTCTAAATTTGTTGCAGGAACCAAAAGAAAATGTAAAATAATTCAAGATAATTCTATTCGAAAATATGATGTTGAAGTCAAATATATAGATGGAACAATTTCTGATGTAGTTGATTACATAATAGAATATGTTACAAAAAATTATCACAATTCTCCAGTATTGCTTTTTACAAATACCCGTGGTGAATCAGAATACCTTGCATCAATTTTACGTGAAAAAACTACGCTTCGAGTAGAATTACATCATGGGTCACTTTCACAAGAAATTAGAGAAGAAACAGAAGAAACCCTAAGACAAGGTAAGCCTGGAATCATAGTGTGTACATCGTCACTTGAACTTGGACTTGATATTGGTTCTGTTGAACTTGTGATACATTATGGTTCACCCAGACAAGTATCAAAACTAATGCAAAGAATTGGCAGAAGTAAGCACAAAAGAGACTCGACTGCAAAGGGTCTAATCATAACCAATAATCCAGATGATGAATTTGAAACACATGCTATACTTCAGAGAGTTAAAGAAAAATCAATTGAAGACCAGACTATCCAGGAAGGTGCATTAGATGTACTAGCACATCATCTAGTTGGTTTATCAATGCAACTTGGTAAAGTTCCAGTAGATCTTGCGTTTAAGATAATAAAACAAGCATATCCTTTCAGAAAATTAGTAATAGAAGATTTTTTCCAAGTTCTTGAATTACTACACAACAATTCGATTCTTTTTTTTGACAGGAATGAAATGATATTTCAGAAAAAAGGTAGAGCGTTCCGATATTTTTTTGAAAACCTTTCAACTATTCCAGATATTCTAAAGTTCAAGGTTTTTGATACAGCAAGTAAAAAAATCATTGGTAGTTTGGATCAAAGATTTGTAGGTGATTATGGTGATCCAGGAAATGTTTTTGTTTTAAGGGGTATGCAATGGAGAATACTAAACGTAGATGATATCTTATTGAGAATCAACGTTGAACCTATACAGTCAGCAGGGATAAACGTGCCATATTGGGAGGGTGAAAATATTCCTGTAGATTATACGACTGCAAATAAGGTTGGAATTTTCAGAACAAAAGTACGAACAGGTTCTCTTCTGGTTTCAAATAAAGTAATCAATAATCTAAAACTAGATCCAATTCCAAATGAAGAAACTATCGTAGTAGAATCATTAAGGGTTAGAAATACTGTAGTAATTCATTCATGTTTTGGGACAAAAATTAATTCTACTCTATCTATGCTGCTTTCTACAATGCTTTCAGCAAAGACAGGATATCTCGTAGAATCAAGATCTGATGCATATAGAATAATCATGTCCTCTAATGGTAGAATAATGGAAAAGCAAGTAATCGATATCCTAAATGAAGTATATGATCTAACAATGGTTGTTAGCGCATCCCTCATAGGAACACATAACATAAACTGGAGAACTTGGTGTGTAGCTAAGAAATTTGGCATCGTGGGCAGAGAAGCAGTATATGATAGAAAAGCCGCAAGATTCATCTACGAAAAATATTCAAAAACTCCCCTTGCTAATGAGGCATTGCGCGAATTATTTCATGACAAATATGATCTGGGAAATACTGAGAAGTTGTTAGAAAAAATTCGTTCTAATGAAATTAAAATAAAGTGGATAGAAGTGGAAACTTTTTCTAAACTTGCGGATTCCATCTTAGATCATACTACAAAGTATTATGCATCTCCAGCAAATATGGACAAGGGAGTTTTAGATCTAGTCAAAACAAGACTATTGAAAACAAAACACAGGCTGATATGTGTTAGATGCGGAAAATGGGAGAAGGTTGTTGAAACTAGAGAAATAAACAAAACACTTTCATGCCATTATTGTAAATCTCATCAGATCACAGCTACTTGTTATTCTGATTATGACTTAGCAAAGATTATACAGAAAAAGCATGGTGGTAAAAAACTTACACCAGAAGAAAATAACAAGTTTGTACGGGCCTGGAAGATCTCCTCACTTTTAGAAAACTTTGGGCAAACAGCCCTTATTGTCCTTTCAGGATATGGTGTAGGAGCAGATACAGGAGCTAGAATATTGCGAAATATGGTAGGGCAGGAAGAATTGTACAAGCAGATCTATGAAGCAGAAAGGCAATACGTAACAACTCGTGGTTTCTGGGATTCTTAATTTTTCCTTAAAATATTTGAAAATGGAGTCAAAAATATTTCCAATCTGTTCTCAAGTCCAGTTTTTGCTGTCACTCCAATTACAGAAATAATCTCACCTTGAGAAAATGCGTCTAACATCCTTGCTTGGTTTCTCCATCCTTTAAGCCAAATCTGTCCTGTTTCATCTTCAATAAACATCTCGGATAGAGATACTGTTTCCCCACTTTTCGTTTGTATTTCTCGTCTTTCTGGAGTTTTTAGTACTATCCCTTCTATACAATAGAAATTGTCACTTGGTCTAAGATCACGGATCTTTGTTCTAAGGTCTAACATAGTTGGAATCTTTTCATCATCAATTTTTCTAACAAGTGAATCGGTTTCTAATGTTATAGAACTTCCATGCATTTTTGTTGGAATAATTTCTATTAAGTCACCTGTTTTAAGATCTTTTGTAGCTCCAACAAAATCAGTAACATTTAGGAATTTCTTCTTACTGTCAGTAACTAACATTAAGATATTCCCTGACTCATTTTTAACTGATGATAAAATTCTAACAGCTATTGGCTGAACTTCATCTACGCCTTCGATCTCGATTACTGTACCTTCATCACCGTGTAACTCTAATCCTTGTTGTCCTCTCTTTGTTTTCACACCAATCAATCGTGTTTTTGCACCATTTGTGATCATCTTGGGAATTGATTTTTCATCAGCATTCCACAAGACTACTCTTGTAATACTATCATTTTTTCCTTTAAGGCGTAAATGAAGAGCTTTTCCTGGCTGTCCTTTGAAATTTGTGAATTCTGTCATTCTGATATTGCCATCCAAGATTCCAGAAACTACAAGATTCTGCTGATTTTCTTTTATCTCACTAACATCTTCTGTTATTGAGTCAAGAGAGGGAATCCTACTTTCTAACTCACTTGTTTCAAGGATTGAACCTGAACCTACATTAATTATTGGTGTTCCTGTCATATCTGATTTTACATACGCCTTGACAATTTTGACAAGATCACCAGGCTTGAGGTTCTCTATTCCGGGCAAGCTTGCTTTTTCATCCCACAACTTTACTTTGGCTCTAGAGTCTGTATCATAAACAGTCATATTTCTTAGAAAAAACTGTGAACCATCTTTTCGAGAAAACTGTTTTGCTGGATAGATATTCATCACTCTAGTTTCTAATGTGATCTCTTTTGCACCTACATAGAGATCTTTTAGACCAATCTCAACTTTTTGTTGTACATTTAATGATACTCCTAAATCAGCTGCTATGAGAAATAACGCTCCCTGATCTGTCAGATAACCTGCACCGATTTTCTCTTTTTTCTTGTTAATCATTTGTTGTAAATCTGATCGCGAAAGCTCTGGTTTTTGCTCCAAAAGCTTGTTCAATAATGTTTCAAACTCTGACAAGTCACTCTAGAATAGAATTGTGCATTAATAAAAATTTCATTAGATAAATTAGGAGGGTTATTAAAACAAGTTTTGATGTCATGCATAGAGACAAAATCACTTTCAAAATTATATGGAAACATAAAGGCGGTTGATGGTATTGATATTTCAGTTGATTATGGCAAAATTTTTGGGTTTTTAGGACCAAATGGAGCAGGAAAAACTACCACTATAAAACTCTTGACTACTCTCATACCGCCAACAGGAGGTTCCATGAAAATTTTTGGATTAGATGCTATAACTTCTCCATTAGAAGTACGAAAGGAGATTGGAGTGGTTTTACAGCAACCAAGTTATGAACCAACTCTGACTGTAGAAAAGTCTCTCGAAAAATATGGAATGATGTGGAATGTTGATAAAAAAACAAGAAAAGATAGAGTTGAAGAGCTCCTCTCCGCCTTTGACCTTAAAGAAATACGAAATATAACAAATGATGAACTTTCAATAGGACTTAGAAGAAGAGTACAAGTTGCACGTGAATTTATGCATGAAATGAAGCTCTTGTTCTTGGATGAACCCACTGTGGGTCTAGATCCTTCAGCACGTAGGAAGTTACTTGATTTTATCAAAGAGAAAGTAGAATATGGTTTAACTGTTTTTTTCACAACACATCTACTAAATGAGGCTGAATACATCTGTGACCAAGTTGCTATCATAAACAAAGGAAAGATAATTGCGGTTGATACACCAGAGGAATTAAAAAATAAATTTGGAAGAGAAAAAACAATCAAGATTCACTTAGATACTTTTAGAAAAGATCTTTCCGATCTCTTGGTAGGAATTAAGGATTATGAAATTGATTTTAATTCTGGAACAAACATAACTATAAGGTCTAATGATTCTGAAGATGTACTGCTAAAAATTCTTCAAATTTTGACTGCAAATAATATAACGATTGAGGATTTATCTGCTGTACCTACAACTCTTGAAGAGATCTTTCTTTCAGTGGTGAATAATTCAAATGCATCCAGTGATTCGACTAGTAAATAGAAATCTAACCATATCCCTTAACAAAGGATTTTTGATATGGCAAGTAATTTTTCCTTTAATCTACATTTTTGTAGGTGGATTTGCATACACTGCACTTATTGATTCTGTTTCGTATGGTGACAAAAATCTTGACTATCCTGCATTCATTGCGTCAGGAATGATTGGATTCAATATTATGAATAGTGCTCTTGTTTCTGGTATAATAATTTGGAATGATCGAAGACATGGTATGTTTGAGCAGATCCTAGTAGGACCATTCACCAGGACGCATTACATTCTAAGTAATGTCTATACTATTGGAATAATTGGATTAATTAGTGCCAGCCTAATTACAGCCGTCGGATATCCGCTATTCTTCGAATCATTAGAAATTAATTTACTTACTATCCCGCTCTTGATCTTTGCCTCCGTTGCTGGTTCAATTCTATTTGGTTCCATTGCATCAATCATATCAACTAGGCTGAAGTCGAGTGAAGGATTCAATGTAGTGATTAATACGGTATTTTTGTTTTTTGCATTCGTAAGCACTGCTTTTTATCCGGCATCTGGTTCTCCTTTACCACTTTCAATTGGATTTTATCTTAATCCGCTTACATACCTTGTAGACGTTGTGCGCGCAGGAATATTTGGAAATTTCGACACATTTTTGGCTATAGAAATCCTAGTTTTAGCTACTTTATCGGTAACCTTGTTTTTAATAGCTACAAAACTTTTAGCAAAACTTCAGTTATAGAAAAGCCATCTTGGTTTAAATCCTATAATTATGTGAACCAATCATGGAACCAAGAAAGCGGAGTAGCTTGTGGTTTCTTCTACCTATTTTTTTTAATATTGTAGGAGGAGTAATCGCATATTTTATAATAAAAGATGATGATCCACATAAAGCAAAAAGCTGTTTATTACTTGGAATTATACTCACGGCAATATCGATTGCAATAATTGCAATTCCTATCTTGGTTGGAATATCGCTTTTGCCACGATTTGAGGTAATGCAAGATACTCCCCGATTCTAGTATTAACAAAAAAAGTAGCCCGGCCCAGATTCGAACTGGGGTCAAGGGCTCCAAAGGCCCCTATGCTTGACCGCTACACTCGGTGAATTTTTTCTCTACCGGGCTTTCCGGGCGTTGAATGTTGAATTTAGTTCCCTTATAATGTTATTCAGTAAATACTTAGATTCCAGTAAGTAATTTTTGAAATCGCTAAATAGCAGATTATGGTTTGATAAGTGAAATTAGCTTTAAAAAAGGATCTTCCATTGAATTTAATATTCTTCTGGCCTTTTCTCTGTGTTTTTTCTTATCTGATTTTAAAATCATCTTGGCAAGAAAAACTATCCTTTGTGGATCTGTCTCCCTTTTTACCAAGTCATTTTTTACTAGATATTCCTCTATATAATTTGGAACCGCATTATATGATATAGTTGGAATTCCCATCAAGGCAGCTTCTGCAGTCATGGTACCCCCAGAACCAATAAACAAATCCACGAATCTAAGTAGACTCTTACCTTCCACAACCCTGCTCAACACTATTACATTTCTTCCAAACTTCCGTTTTAGTTTACTTATCTGAGGAAGGTATCTTCCTAAAATAATAATATTATGATATTGAAATTCGTTGCTGATTCCATGTATTATTTCGATAATTCTATTTTCATTTTTGGATAGATAAGCAGCCTCCGACTCTTCAGGTCGTATTAAAATAGTCTTTTTCTTAAACACGAAATTATATTTTGAATTATCTTTTGATCTCTGTTTTACAATTAAAGATGCATCGATTGCTCTATACTGAGTTATTTTTTCTTTGGCAATTCCATATTTAGTAAATTCCTTTTTTGGTATGATCCATGGTATTAGGAGTCTTTCCAATAATGGTATAGTCAATCTCATTACGGCTTCTGCATGAGGGGAATCACAGAAAGAGATGTGTTTCACTCCAAGACCAAAGGAAATTCTAGATGCTTCTGGAGAACAAAAACTAATTGTTAAGTCAGGCCAGAATTTCTTTACAATTGCTAATAAGGAATTCATTCGTTGGAGGCTTGCATTTAATTTACCGATTTTATCAGATCCTCCATGTTTTCCCACGAAGACGAGATTCATACCTCTGATTTTTGCAAGTTCTACAACCTCTCGATAATTTCTTGAAGTACAGAGTAATTTGTTGTTCTTTTGTAATCTTTTGATCATAGGTTCAAAAAACAAAAGTTGTTTTGGAGTCAGTAAATCAAACCAAATTTTCAAACATTTTCGATATAATTCTTAGGTGGAAAAAGTTTTTCTTAGCCTTTCTGCCTAGCTGCTTTGAATTGGGAGGAACAAAAGTTGTTGTATATGGCCTTAGCACTGAAGGTTACTCAATTGCCTGTCAAATGGCAATTAAAGGTGCAGATGTCTTTATTATAGACGAATCGGCTCATATGGCAATATCGCTTAAATCCGAAATTGCCAAAACTTATCCAAACGTTGCTTCCCTAAAAGAAGACGAACCATTGCTTGCCGTAGAACCGATAGACATAGCAATTTCACATTCAGAATATCTCTTTTTTGCTCCAAGGATACGAAAAACAGGACAGGAAACAAAAATGGAAATTCATTCAAAATTTAAGGATGCTACTAGTGCTTTAAAGAAAGGGGGATCAGTTATTTTCAATCTTCCAACTGGAATTGGTGGTAACAACGAGTCCATCTCTTTATTAGAGCATGTAACCGGCCTTGAAGTAGGAAAGGGTATTTCTTATTTCTATTTCCCGCTTGGAACAAAAAATCAGACCCCAGAAATTATAGGATCTTTTAATGGCAAAGCCGATGATAAACTTGCTAAACTCCTTGAAATTGATAAAAAAGAAAAAAAATTTGTAACTATATCTTCAGCTGAGCTTTTTCATGCAATAAAAATACTGTCACAATTTTCTGGTTTTTCTAGTATACTTGAGGTGTGTAAATTTGCACAAGATGATAACACAAGAAATGATCTCATGTTAGCTGAGTTCAAAAACTTCTTCTTAGATGATATGACGAATGGTTTGTATGATTTGCGATCACTTGGAACGTCACTAGAGGGAGGAGGTGCCATGATGTATCTTGTTAATGGAAGCATTAAGGGAATTGAAGGATACGTAAAACGATTAATAGATGAAATTCGTTCTACTCTGAAAAAAAATGAACTTAAAGCAAGCAGAATTAGAGTTGCACTTGTCTGGACACTTGATGCTTATGAAATGCGTGGTGATAAAGTTGAAATGCTAAATTCTCTTGTAGTAAAATTACGAGATTACATTGGAGATGTTGAAATACATCAAACTCCTGACTTTGATCTCTTCCATAGTGATAAAACTACCATTGTTGTAGCATGTTCAAAACCTGACTATGAAAAAATTAATAAGAGTAGTAAAGGAACTGATTTGATAACCATAAAAACAAATCCTCTTTGTGAAATCCTACAATAAGAATAAAATTAGACAATTTTCTATACATTGTGCTTGTCTGAAGAACAAAATACTGAAACAACAATACAAGTGGAAACTGGTACAAATGAGGATGTGAAAGAACTAAGTATTGATGAATTAAAATCAATGCTTGAAAAAGAAAGGGAGGCAGCTAGTTCCTATGAAAAAAAACTACAATATCTACTTGCGGATTTTGAGAATCTAAAGAAAAGAACGGAATCTGATGTTCAAACTCGTGTAAATTCTATGTTGATAGAATTAATTCTCAAGTTTTTGTCAATTTACGATGATTTTGTGCGTGCAAAAGATGCTCTTGGAAAACAACATGTCAATACTGAAGGACTTGATGGAATTTTAAAAAATATGAATTCTTTTCTATCAGAATATGGAGTTATTCCAATTGAAGCCATAGGCGAAATTTTTGATCCAAAATTTCATGAAGCTATATCTATAAAGAAAGATTCATCTGTAGATAACGATACAATTATCAAAGAGATTCGTAAAGGATATATTTTGCAAAACAAAGTAATTAGACCAAGTCTAGTAGAAATATCAAAAACTTCAATTGATAAATTAGAAGGTGAAAATAATGGCTAAAATTATAGGAATAGATTTAGGAACAAGCAATTCGGCTGCTGCGGTAATGATGGGTGGTAAACCCACAATCATTCCTGCTGCGGAAGGCACTACAGTCGGAGGAAAAGCATTTCCTTCCGTTGTAGCATTCACAAAGGACAATGAGATTCTCATAGGGGAACCAGCTAGAAGACAAGCTGTAACCAATCCTACAGGGACTATTATAGCTGCAAAGCGCAAAATGGGTTCTGATTTCATCTTCAAAGTAAACGGCAGGGAATACAAACCTCAACAAATTTCTGCATATATCTTACAGAAAATTAAGAGAGATGCTGAAGCATTTGTTGGAGAAAAAATCGAAAAAGCAGTAATCACTGTACCTGCATATTTTAACGATAATCAAAGACAAGCAACAAAAGATGCTGGCCAGATTGCAGGCCTGGAAGTTGTAAGGATAATCAATGAACCAACTGCTGCATCGCTTGCATTTGGCTTAGATAAAGCAAAACAAGATATGAAAATAATGGTATTTGATTTTGGTGGTGGAACCCTTGATGTTACCATAATGGAAATGGGAGGTGGAGTTTTTGAAGTCATGAGTACATCAGGTGATACACAACTTGGGGGTACTGACATGGATAAGGTGGTAATTGATTATATTGTTGATACATTTAGAAAAAATACTGGCATTGATCTTTCCAAAGATAATACTGCAATGGTTAGAGTAAGGGAGGCTGCTGAAAGAGCAAAGATAGAACTATCATCAGTAGCTGAAACTGAGATAAATCTTCCTTTCATTTCATATGATCAAGCAGCTGGTCCAAAAAATCTAGAGTTAAAATTAACAAGAGCCAAACTTGAAGAGCTCATTAATCCCATAGTGGAAAGATGTAGACCATCAATTACAAAAGCTTTGGAAGATGCAAAACTTTCTTCTGCAGATATATCAAAAATCGTACTTGTGGGTGGACCTACAAGAATTCCTTTAGTTAGAAAATTTGTTGCTACTGTAACAGGTAAAGAACCAGAGTCTGGTGTTGATCCGATGGAAGCAGTTGCTCTTGGAGCTGGAATTCAGGCTGGAATCATAGCCGGTGAGGTGACAAGTGATATTGTGCTACTTGATGTTACTCCACTCACGCTTGGTGTAGAAGTACTTGGTGGATTACGTGAACCATTAATCGAAAGAAACACTACGATTCCTACTTCAAAAAGTAAGGTATTCACTACCGCCGCAGACAATCAAACTGCTGTTACGATTCACATAGTACAAGGTGAAAGACCGATGGCTGCAGACAATGTTTCTCTTGGAAGTTTTAATCTTTCAGGTATTCCGCCTGCACCAAGAGGAATTCCACAAATTGAAGTAAAGTTTGATATTGATGCAAACGGAATACTTAATGTTACAGCAAAAGATCTTGGTACCCAAAAAGAAGCAAAAATTACAATAACTGCAAGTACAAAACTTTCAAAAGAAGAAATAGAAAAACTCAAAAAAGATGCTGAACTTTATTCTGACCAGGACAAAAAGAAAAAAGAAGAAATTGACATAAAAAATGAGGCAGAAGGTTATATCTATACAACTGAGAAATTAGTTAATCAAGATCTAAAGGACAAGATCAAGCCAGAACAAGTCACAAAGGTAAATGATGCCGTAAAAGACCTCAAAGACGTTCTTGAAAAAGGTTCTATAGAAATAAAACCAAAGCTTGATGCATTAAAATCTATAGTAAATGAAATCAGCACCGAACTTTACAAAAATGTTGCCTCACCACAAGGAGATGGTCAACAGACTAGTGCGGAGCAATCAGGATCTAATGAACAAAGTAGTAATCAAAATAATCCCGCTTAACAAATTGACAGTTTATACTACATTGTTACAAAGAGAATAGCACAACTATGAGTACCAAACGAGACTATTATGAAGTTCTTGGAATTCAAAAGAATGCTTCCCATGCAGAAATAAAATCTCAATACAGAAAATTAGCTCTGAAATTTCATCCAGACAGAAACAAATCATCTGATGCAACAGAACATTTTAAAGAAATTTCGGAAGCGTATGCTGTTTTATCCGATGATGAAAAGCGAAAGATATATGATCAATATGGCCACGCTGGCGTAGACGGAAAATATAGTCCTGAAGATATATTCCGTGGGGCACGGGTTAATTTTGACGATATTTTTGGAGGTTTTGGTGGTGGAGGATTTGAGTCAATTTTTGAATCTATCTTTGGTAAAGGAGGATACGGTGGATTTGGAAGGGAACGTGGAGCAGATCTTGTGTATGATACTATGATAACACTTGAAGATGTTTTAAAGGGTAAACATGAAGAAATTGATATCCAAAAGGATGTGACATGTGAAAACTGTAAAGGTTTAGGTGCTGCTCCAGGAACATCAAAACGAACATGTTCAGTTTGTCACGGTCAGGGTCAAGTGAGAACTACACGAAATATGGGATTTTCAACCTTTGTAACAGTTCATCCATGTAATACTTGTAGAGGACAAGGAAAAATAATTGAAAGACCATGTAATCAATGTAAAGGTAGAGGTAAAGTAAAAGGTAAGAAACATCTTTCATTTGATATTCCCCCTGGTGTAGATAATGGTGAATATGTAATAAGAGGGGAGGGCGAATCAATAGACGATGGATCTAGTGGAGATCTCATAGTAAGAATTCAGGTAAAACCACATGATAAATTCAAAAGAGATGGTCAAGATCTATTTTATGACGCAAATATTTCAATGATTGATTCCGCATTAGGCAAGACAATAACTATTCCTACTTTGGACGGAACAGAAAAAATCACAATAGAACAAGGCACACAGCCAAATTCAATCATGAAACTGAAGGGAAAAGGAGTTCCAAACGTAGGCGGAAGAGTACGCGGAGATCTATATTTAAGAATTGTAGTAAATATTCCTACCAAACTTGATAAAAACCAGAAAAAGATTTTAGAAGAACTACGCGATTCTTTTGATAAAAATTGATCAATGAATTAAAAATAGGTCTTGATGTTGACGGTGTACTAGCAGATGTTATTCATACTTGGCTTGATTATAATAATAAAATAAGAAAAACCATAACAAAAGAAGAAATATCTGAATGGGATTTTTGGAAATTCTATAATATAGACAAGTATGATTTTTACAAAGAACTTTCTTTATGTTGGCAAACATGGCATAATATCCCATCTACAGAAGTAAATCTTTCTACTGTTACATCTAAACTCTCGAAAATAGGTAAAGTAGATATTGTTACAGCAAGAGAAAAATCTACTCACACTTATGTTAAAAGCTGGCTTTCAAGTCAAAAGATTGCATACAAAAATTATATTGGAGTATCAGAAGGTTTAGAAAAAACAAAACTAGACTATGACATCTTTATTGATGACTCTCCAATAAATGCAAAAAATATGCTTGATGAAGGAAAATCTGTAATACTTTACACTCAACCATGGAATCAAAAATTTGATGATCCTAGAGTAAAAAGAGTCTCTCAATTAAAAGATGCAATTCCTATAATAAAGACACTTATTCAGGAAATCTAATTTTTTCGTTGCGGGGGTTGCCTAGCCTGGTCAACGGTGTAAGGCTCAGAACCTTATCTCTTAGGAGTTCGTGGGTTCAAATCCCACCTCCCGCATCTTTGTAATTTTTTTGGAAAATAATCTAGGTAAACCTTAAACCATAGTAGAGAGTAGAATGCCTGTGAAAATCAAAAAAACTAGTGGTAGAGGTACATCAATCCGTGAAGAAGAAGACAAACCACAGAACTGGTCAGGTGATTCTTATCGTGAATATCAGAAAAAAAGAATGGAAGGATTAGGTAAGGACACGAAGATTACCATGGGACGTGGAACAGGAAGTGTTAAAGCTGGGGAATATCCAAAAGCACCAGAAAAAACTTCCACTAAAGGATTTACTGTCACTACTGGCAGAGGTACAGGAAAACGCAAAATCGAATAATTGGCTGCTTGATAAGTCAAAAATAGAGACCAAATCTATGTGTCTGGGCTTTACAAGCTGACATTATTTTTTTGAGAAATATTAAATTTTAATTTAATTTTTCTTTTATCTTTTTTTCTAAAATTTTGTTTATTTGTTGACCGTCTGCTTTCCCACGCATAGTTTTCATTGCGATTCCCATCAAGGGACCAATAGATCGTTCTCGCTGTTCAAGAACCATTTTTACATTTGCATTTATGATATCCTCTAGAATTCTTTCTAGTTCGGTAAAGTCCATCTTTTTCATGGATAAATTGATAATCTCTTCAACAGTGAGATTTGTTCCAGACATTATGTTCGAGAAAATCATCTCTATCGATTCTTTGGCAATTTCACCATTTGCGAGGTAGTTAAATATTCTCAAAATCTCATCTGATTTTAATAATTTAACATCTAATCCCTGTCTTTCAAGATTTGTTATAGTACTACACAGAACGGACGCAACAAAGTTAGGAGAGATTCTTTTATCCTGACAAATTATTTCAAACAAATCATAAAAATTAGAATCAAATATCTGCAAAGCAAGTTGTGAATTTAGCTCATATCTCTTTGTTACTTCTGATATTGTTTCATCCCAAGATTTCGGTATCATCTTTTGCGCTTCGATTAATTCTGCATCAGTTATGGTAATTGATGGAATATCCGTCTCTGGATACATTCGTGATGCTCCTGGTCTGGGCCTAAGAAATATTGTTTCACCTTCTGTGGTGGCCATTCTTGTTTCTGCAGGTACACCGATCTTAGCATCTTCTATTCTCTTAATGATAGATTCAACTGCAGATTCTACCTTTTTTATTTCCCCAGCTAAGATTATAAAAGCATCATTTTGTTCAACTTCCATTTTTTTTCTGATTTCATTAATTTGAGCTCCTTCTATACCATAATTTGGAAGTTCGTCAGAATGAAATACGCCTCCTAATCCGAAAAATCTAACCATCTCTCCTATTTGTTTTCCTAACCGTATGCCTTTGTATGGTTCAAAACCTAGAATACCTGAAAAATTTTTTATTTTGATTGCTTTAACAATATTTCCGTCTTTCAATGCTTTCTGAATCACTTTTGATTTACAATTCGTGAAAATTTCTGTAACATTTTTCACATCCCTTTCTTTAGCAATTCTTTCTAGGGCCAAATTCTTTAATTTTGAAGTTATTAGGAGTAATCCATGCTGTCTTTTCGCTTCATATTCTATGACCTTTTCAAGCTGATCAAGTTTTTGAACTCCCTTTACCTCAATTACGTTACCTCCCTGAACAGAAACATTGACATCTTGTCTGATCGTCCCTAAACCACGTTTTACTTTTTTGGTAGCACGTAAAAGTCTCCCGAGAGTGAGTGCTATTTTCTTAACTTCTTCCGGTTTTACAGAAACAGGTTCCAAGGCAATCTCAACTAGTGGGGCCCCAAGTCTATCTAACGCGTAATTTTTTATATTCTCGGTTTCACTGAGAATCTTGGCCGCATCTTCTTCCAGACTTATACTTTGAACCCCAATTCTTTTGCCATCCACTTCGAGAAATCCCCCTTGAGAGACAAGCATTGTTCTTTGAAATCCTGATGTATTGGAACCATCTATTACAATTTTTCTCATTACGTGGATCTCATTAAAAACAGTTGAGTTCAAAGCAGATGCAATTATAAGAACAATTTTTTTTGCAATCTCATTTACTGCATGTGGAGGCTCTTCATCTTGTTCTACAAGACAACTGCTTTGAGGATTAGCATGGTAAACAAATATTTTTGATTTACTTCTCTCAAATATTGAGGTAGGATCATATTCTCCTAACTCACTTTTTGATACTCTCAATTTGCGAGAAAACTGTATTGGATAATCTTCCGATTCTATTGCATCGCAATCACAAAATAATTTCTTTTTAGCGGCCAGTTGTTGGTGTATCTCTAATCCTACTTTTAATCCAATTTTGTCTATTTGAAACTCCGACATTCCTCATTTATCGATTGCCATACTTTTAAGCTTAGTCTGAAAATTCTAAAGCGATTTTTTCTTTCATTAGTACTTCCATTTCCTGAATATTCTTTGAATTTCCAAGCGCCCACATTGCTTTCACAAGTGCTGTTTCTGGTATCATGTTATTAAGCGGAATTATTCCAAGATTGAGAAGATCTCTTCCACTTTCATAAACTGTCATACTTACTCTTCCATCAATGCATTGAGATGTCATGCCAAGGAAAAGTCCTCTTTTTTTTGCTTTATCCACACTTTCATACATTGATTTTCCGATGTGACCAAGACCAGTTCCTTCAAATATGATAGCTTTGTATCCGGAATCTATAATGTAGTTAATCATACTTGCTTCTAATCCTGGATAATATTTCACCAAGGCTACACGTGTATCAAAATTTATCCTTGGTACGTATTCTCTTTTTCTTAAATAATCAAAGTTTTGATTTTTAGTTATTTCATCATTTTTTATTAGAAATGCAGGTGAATCTCCAATTGTTTGAAAAGCATTGCGTTTACTTGTGTGATTTTTTCGTACACGAGTCCCCCAATGACACGCTACTTCATCATCACTAGTAGTGTTATGCATTACTACGTAAATTCCTGTGGTGTTGCAATGAATAAGAAATTTTGTAGCTGAAATGAGATTTAGTGCTGCATCTGAGGACGGTCTATCGGAAGATCTTTGTGAACCTACTAGTGCTACAGGAATTGGAATATTTGCTAAGGCAAAAGAAAGTGCTGATGAAGTATATTGCATTGTGTCCGTTCCATGGGCTACGATGATTCCTTTATATTCTGAATTTAAACAGCTGTTAATTTTTTCAGCAATTTTTTTCCAGTGTTCAGGAAGGAGATTTTCTGAATATTCTGAAAATAGGACCTCGGTATCAATGTTAGCTATATCTGCAAGTTCTGGTACAGATGCATTTAGTTCAGATGCAGTAAGAGCAGGTGTGACTCCGCCAGTTCTATAGTCCACTTTACTTGCAATAGTGCCTCCTGTAGAAATAAGTAATAATTTTGGTAAATTTGGATTTATTGGTGGTTGCTGCACTATATCTTTTTTTAACTCTTTACTATGTTCCATTTCTATTTTTTTTATTTTGTTTAGCTCAAGACCTACATTGTATCCACTTTTAAGCTTCAGGACTATGTGGCTGTCATCACTATATTCATAGCGGGGCATAATCATACCTGAATATTCTGTATCAGTAAGAATTCTGACATTGTCTCCAACATGCAGATTATTTTTTTGCAAAAAGGAAAGTGATTTTCCTTTATATCCATCACTAGACATTTGATTGAAATAGAACGGTTATTTAATTAAAATTACCTGTAGTAAGGAACTGCTACCTTCTCGCCTATCTTGAGTTCTTTCTGAGTTCTGACTTTTCTTACGGCTTCCTCAAAATGCCTCATGGTTACCTTTGCAGTAGCTGCTTGTTTTTCAGATTCTTTCTGGTCTGGATATTTGTCAAGAAATTCGTGTATTACAAGGGAAACTGCAGTATTTGCAATTGATGCAACATCTGCTCCGCTTAGACCATCAGTTGTTTCTGCTATTTTTTCTATATCTACATAATCAGGGTTTTTACCAGCCTCATTTTTGGGTTCTTTGTCTATAGGAATCTCTTTTGTGCTAATCTCGAGAATCTTCTTCCTACCTTCTTTATCTGGCATTGGTACGAGTATTATCTTATCAAATCGACCAGGTCTGAGAAGTGCTGTATCAATCATATCTGCTCTATTGGTTGCTGCAAGTACTACTACACCATGTAAACTCTCAATACCGTCAAGTTCAGTCAACAGTTGACTTACGACTCTTTCAGTTACTGCCGTTTCTCCGCCAACTCCTCTTATAGGAGCTATCGAATCGATCTCATCAAAGAAAATCACACATGGAGAAGCTTGTCTTGCTCTTCTGAATATTTCCCTAATACCCCGTTCTGATTCTCCTACCCATTTTGAAAGCAATTCAGGACCTCTTACAGAAATAAAGTTAGCTTCACTTTCAGTAGCTACAGCTTTTGCTAACAGAGTCTTTCCAGTACCACTTGGTCCATGGAGCAGAATTCCTCTCGGCATCCTATGACCTAACTTCGAATACAACGTAGGATATTTCATTGGCCATTCCACTGCTTCTTGAAGCTCTCGCTTGACATTTTCTAATCCGCCCACTTCATCCCACTTTACATCTGGATTTTCTATGAAAACTTCTCGCATTCCAGATGGTGTTACTTCTCTTAACGCATTCTGATAGTCATCTCCATTCACAATTAGTTTGTCAAGAGTTTCTGGAGGAAGCTTCTCGTCTTCAAGATTAAGTTCAGGTAAGAGTCTCCTCAAACATTTCATTGCAGCCTCTTTGCAAAGATACTCCAAGTCTGCGCCAACATAACCATGACTAATTCCTGCGATTTTCTCCAAATTTACATCATCGCTTAAAGGCATGTTTCTTGTATGTATCATAAGAATGTCTTTTCTTCCTTTCTTATCAGGCACTTTTATCTCAATTTCTCTATCAAATCTTCCTGGTCGTCTGAGAGCAGGATCAATAGCATTTGGTCTATTTGTTGCAGATATCACAATCACTTTGCCTCTAGCTTCCAAACCATCCATCAAAGAAAGTAATTGAGAAACAACTCTTCTCTCAACTTCTCCTGTCACTTCTTCTCTTTTTGGAGCGATGGAATCAATTTCATCAATGAAAATTATGGAAGGCGATTTCTCTTTTGCTTCTTTAAAAATCTCACGCAATCTTGCTTCACTTTCTCCATAGAACTTGCTCATTATCTCAGGACCAGAAATACTGATAAAATGAGCATTGCTTTCATTTGCAACTGCTTTTGCTAGTAAAGTTTTGCCAGTTCCAGGGGGACCATAAAGCAATACTCCTTTTGGAGCTTCGATTCCCAATTTTTCAAAAATTTCTGGGTGTCTTAAAGGAAGTTCAATCATCTCTCTGACTTTTTTTATTTCATCCGTCAACCCACCAATGTCTTCATAAGTGACTTGCGGAACACCACGCAGAGTTTCACCTTTTTCTGCAATGTGAAATACCGTTTTTTGAGTTACAAGCACGGCATCTGCCGCTGGTGTTACTCCTATTACCTGAAAAGTTAATCTTCCACCAAAATATGGTACCATCACATTATCTCCTTTAATCAATGGAACACTTTCTAACGCATCAGCAAGATATCTTTCGTCAATTGGAGGAATAGCTTCTAAAGGAGCAACAACTACTTTTTCAGCAGCTACTGCCTTTATTTTTCTAACTGCTACAGTATCACCTATTGCTATTCCGGCATTATTTCTTACAAGTCCATCTACTCTGATTATCCCCTTACCCTCATCTGAAGGATAAAGTGGTAAACACTTTGCAACAGTTCTTCGCTTACCTTTGATCTCAATAACATCACCAGTTGAAGCACTTAGTGAATCCATTGAATCATAATCGATTCTAGCTACTCCCCTACCAACGTCACGAGTATATGCCTCGAGTACTTTAAGGGAAAGTGCATTCTGACTCACAAATTAAACAGCCCTAAACTAATTTTTATACCTTTGTCGTCTTTTGTTCATTACATACAAGATCCAAAGCTTAAAATCTGCAAGTGAGAGCAAAACTTTCGAAATTGGGTAAAAGAACTCTCGTTAGAAGACGTGGTCGGGGTGGAATGCAATTTCGTGCAGCAACTACTGGTAAGTTATTACCAGCAAAATACCCAAGATTTGGACTTTCAGAACAACGGGAGGGACAAGTCATAGATCTGGTTCATGAACGAGGCCGTGATGCTCCTCTTGCCAAAATCCGATTTGATGATGGCTCATCTTCATATGTTCCTGCAATTCTTGGCACAAAAATAGGTTCAAAAATCCAGTTTGGATTGAAATCTGGAATTTCTCCAGGTAATGTGATCAGTATTCAAAATATTCCTGATGGAACTATTGTTAGTAATATTGAAAAACACTTTGGCGATGGCGGAACAATTGTAAAATCCGCCGGTACATCCGCTACAGTTTTTTCACACAGTTCTGATGGCGTTACAATAAAGCTACCATCAGGAAAATTTACCACATTAAATCCACAGAATAGGGCAATGATTGGGATCCTTGCAGGCGGCGGTTCAGGAGATAGACCATTTATGCGAGCAGGTAACGCTTGGCGTAGAAAACGTTCTAAAGGACAAAAATATCCTATAGTCAGAGGTGTCGCACAAGCAGTGTATGTGCATCCACATGGAGGTGGTAGACACCAACATGTAGGAAGAAGTTCGACAGTATCAAGAAATGCACCACCAGGAAGAAAAGTGGGTAGTATAGCTGCAAGAAAGACTGGACGTGCAAGAATCAAAGAAAGACAAGACAGCAGTTCATCTTAATATTTTTACACTCAAGGATAATTAGTCCTGAAAATAGAATCTCCGCATGGTAAATCAACGGGTGCATATTTTTGTGAAAGGTAAAGTTCAAGGAGTTTTTTTTAGACAATCTACAAAGACTATGGCAGAAAAAAAAAATGTTACAGGTTGGGTACGAAATCTCAAAGATGGAAGAGTTGAGGCCATGCTGGAAGGAAGAGATGTTGATGTAAATGAGGTAGTAGAATGGAGTCATAGAGGACCCACTAATGCAGTTGTAGAAGATTTAAAAATAATAAATGAAAAATACAAAGGGGAATTTTCAAAATTCGAAATTTTGTATTAACGTATATTATTATAGGCTTCTAAGAGAAGATTTTTTATTTCACTAAGATCCTGAATCGGCTTTATTACTGCCTCTTTTTGAGGTTCGTTTCTATCACTCCTAATTTTTATTAAAATCATCTCTTTCATTGGTTCAATATCAGCAAATACTCTAAAAATAATAGATTTGCAAAATACTATTCTATGCATGCGTATGTCTTCAATTACATTTTTTCCTAATGATAGACAATAATCTCTTAGTAAATCACAAAGTGGTGTTAAAGATGGCGTAATTTGTTTTTTGAAATCATCATAAGTTCTTCCCTTTCCAGAAAAAATCAGATCTGCCATATTGTTAACATTTAATTGCAAATATTTAGTAGTAGCTCTACTAGTTCCAAGCTAAACAAATAGCCCCATCTCAAGTCAAGCAAGATCCGCCACGTAGACGACGCAGCGTGAATGCTCCACCTTAGGATTGCTCCCTCCCGGACCTCATCCATTTCAGCAGTTAGGTCTTGAAGACTATCCCTTCGGACAGCTTCAGTCCTGCATCCACCCGCTTCGGCGTGATTTCATTTCCGCAAGTCAAGCAGGTACTATCCATCTAGAGATTTACCCAGCAGTTACTGATCTCTGCATATAGCCGGTTTCAGATATAGGGCACGGCTAGCGCCCCGATCCTACCTACTACCAATATGACGTGCAACACAATCTTATATTTGCATTAGGATTGTTCTTGTTTTAATTTTACAAGTATGGTACAAACAGAGCATACATCACCTGTACACTGATTGCCGCATTTTTGACAAGTTCTCCATTGTTTATAGTTTGAATTCTTTACAGTTTGAGCGAGTCTCATTATGGAACTATACATATTGTTTTTTATTCCATTGTGGCGGTTCTCTAAAGAATTAAGAAACTCTCGTATTTCTGTTCGTATTCCCTCATTCATGTGAGGGCATTGCTCTGATTGGAAGGGAAGTTCGTTTGTAAAAGCATAAAACGCAATTTCATTTTCGTAAATCTCACAAAATGGTTTAATTTTTCTAATTTCATTTGGTTTGATTGGTTCCATCCACCCTATCCTATTTGTATCTCCAGATAGTACATTTATAACAAAAGTCTGAAGGACGTCGTCTAAATTGTGACCTGTAGCAATGACATCAACATCTAAATCACTAGCACCAAAATCTATAGCGCGTCTGCGTAATATGCCACAGATTGAGCATGATGTGATTTTTTCATTTTCTCTTAAATTGAGTGATTCGTCTAATGTTAAATCAAAGAGTTCTTTGTAGGCATATGATCTATATTCTACTCCAAGATTATTACAGAAATTTCTTACAATTTCTAATGCTTCATCGCGATAGTTAGGGATTCCCTCGTCCACTGTTATCGCTATTATCCTAAAATTACGAGATTCAGATAATTTTTTTAATACATGTAAAAGTGATAATGAATCCTTGCCACCTGAAACAGCTACTCCAACTATGTCGTTTTCTTGAACCATATTGTGTTTTAATATTGTTTTTTCTGTCTTTCTTACAATAGAATCAGAAAAACAAGATGAACAAAGACCTTCTCCAGAATATTTCCTAAAAAATACTGCCCCATTTTTACATCTATTACAGTTCATAAAAGAAGTTTTTTGTGCCCAAATTTAACCATATGGAGTTTTTAGGAAACTAAAATGATTAGATAGTAATGAACCCAGACTTTGCTACCGAAAATCCGATGTTAAGAGCAAATAAAACAAATGTAAAACCGTAAAGTGACCACATGACACTTTTTATTATTTTATCTGATACTGTTTTTTCGATTATACTGTGAATGAATTTGCCACCATCTAGGATGGGAAGAGGAAGCATATTGAATATGCCTATGAAAAAGGAAAGCATCCAAAGCCAAAGTAGAAACGTAAAAACTTCTGGACTCCATGGGATGTAATAAGGAACTACAGGTTGATATGATGGAAACGCAGCTCTTGTAATTCCAAGCAAACCTCTTTTTGGATCATCCGGTGATGCTTGAGTCACAACAGGAATTTGCAAAGTCTGGTCATCCCTTTTTATTGTAACCATAGCTGTTTCCCCAGGTACCAGCGTTATCTTCGAAAAATCCTGTGGTTGAACAACAGGGAAATCATTTATTGCGGTGATGATATCATCTTTAAGCAAACCTGCTGCAGCAGCGCCAGTTCCCTCTGTCACAGAAATAATGGGGACTCCTAACGGTTCATCATACAATATTCCCCTGATAGGTTCTGGTGTTAGTAATGCAAAGGATGGATTAAAGATAAGAAGTCCAGCTATTATAAAAGAAAAAATTATGTTTGATGTTGCTCCTGCGCCGATTACTCGCAATTTTGAAATCTTTTTTGCCTTTGCAAATTC
>JBQTHX010000013.1:0-3978 GCA_052389415.1 Nitrosopumilaceae archaeon | reverse complement strand
TCATAATTTGAAACAAGATTGCTCAATACCTCACATACCTAAATGGGAAGTATTTATGCTTGTACTATGGCTGGTTGTTGTTGGGACGTTCCTCAAGTGTTAGTTTAAAGTTTGTAACACGCCCTTCCCTAAGTATTTCCAAATCAATCGTGTCGCCTACCCTCTTTTCATTTTGTAGGTGAATCAAAATATCATCAATCTTTCTCACATCTTTGCCATCGACAGCTAGTATGACATCTCCACCAATTTGATAGTTGATTCCATCAATTTCTTTGGTCTCTGTCGAACCATGCAGACCTGCTTTTTCTGCAGGACTTCCTTTTACAATGGACACAATCAATAGCCCTTTTGTGTCTTGTAACCCAAGTATCTCTGCTAGATCCGGAGCGATATCTACTCCTGACACGCCAAGCCAAGGATGTTTGTATTTTCCTTCTTTTATCAAAACGGGAATAACTTTAGAAACAGTATTAGATGGAACCGCAAACCCAATACCTGCAAACTCTCCAGTCTCAGATTGAATAGCAGTATTGATGCCAACCACCTGTCCTCTCATGTTAAGTAACGGTCCTCCTGAATTTCCGGGATTGACAGCTGCATCAGTCTGGATTACACCGGGTATTGAAAATGATGCAGTACCAGGAGTCGATAACAATCTGCCTAGTTGACTAACGATTCCTGATGTCATGGAGCCCGACAAACCAAAGGGATTTCCTATTGCCGCAACCTGATCGCCCACTCGAAGAGTTGAAGAATCTCCCAAAGGCAAGGGATGTAATAGTGAAGGATCAGCTTCCACTTCTAGCACAGCAAGATCAGTGTAGGGATCTGTTCCAATTACTTTGGCATTGTATGATGTTCCATCAAGAAATGTTACCGTGGTCTTTTCAGAGTCTTCAACGACATGATTATTTGTCACAATGTGACCTCTTACATCATAAACAAATCCAGATCCCAAAGATCGTGATGTTGGAAGTTCAATTGATCTTCGTACAGATACTTTGACGACTCCGTCATCCGATTTTTCAAAAAGGTCTACAAGGGAGATATCTGCCAGATTCTTGCCAGGTAAATCTTTGACAGTTTCTATATTCTCTTCATTTGTACTAATGATTTCTTGTTGAGGCATGTCCAATCTATCTGGGGCAAAAAATATCGCAAAGGCGATTATTACTACGACTCCGCCTATTACTCCACCAAAAACAGTACTAGTCTTATCCACGAAAGCAAATGTATTGGAGTTTATCTATAATTCTTACTACACATTTATTGCGTTTTGAATCTGGTTTGACATGGTATAGGATCTTCCACGCCATACGAGTGATCTATTGGTTTTTACTTGTAATATGCCACTGGCAAAACCTAGTACAATCATCAAACTTCCTAATGGCCCGAGCATTGCATGACCTATGGATGACCCGAGGCCTTTTTTTGATTCTAAGATTGCCGCAAAAAAAAGCAATCCTACTGTAATTGTTGAGATGGAAAAAAGTAATGAAGAAGAGATGCCAGAAATTGCTAATGTAGCGGAATAAGCCAAAATCGGAAATGGCATGAAAAGTAAAAAAAGTACAGCAAAAAATATTCCAACTGCGATTTTTTTACTTTGCAAATAAAGTGGAATTATAAGTCGTTTAAGAGCGTGCCACAGGGTAGGCAAATCTCGAGCCCACACTGCCTCGACAAGATGCTCCGCACGTACCATCTTCATCTTAAAACCAGACTCCTTCACTTTTTTTCCAAGTACCCCGTCTTCAACAAGCTCGCCCTTCACTCCCTCGTGGGTCCCAACTGATTCATAGGTTCCTCTCTTTATTATAAAAAAACTACCAAAAAAGTAACCTGTTTTTTTTGATGGATCGTTTACTCTTAATGCAGAAAACCTGGTGTGTAAAAATGTTGAAAGCATTGGAAGTGTAACTTTAGTCCAAAAGTCAAGACAGAGCATCTTTGGCATTGCTGTGAGTGCATCTAGGTCTTCACTAAGAAGATGTGAAACAGAAAGTGAAACCATACTTTTAGAATGCTTTGTGTCTGCATCCGTAAATAATAAAAGATCACCATTAGATTTTTTAAAACCTTCAAAACAAGCCCAATTTTTGCCCATCCAATCTTCCGGTTTTGGCTGTGCAGTTACATGAACAACTTTGGAATCTTTTTTTGCGAAATTGTGAATTATTTGTCCTGTTGTGTCTTCTGATCTATCGTCGATTGCAATAATCTCATAATTTTCATAATCTTGTTCTAAAAGGGAACTAAGACATTTTTCAATAAACTCCTCCTCATTTCTGGCTGGTAAAATTATTGATACTTTTGGTTTTTGATTTGATCTTACTATGAACTTGTCCAAATAAGGAGAATCTCGAAAAGAAATCCACATTGATCTAATCAAAAGAGTCCAAGTGATAGAAACACCAACTAGAATTGCAAATAAAATATAGTTGAAAATATCAACGGCAAGTTCCATTTTGCTTAGCTCTCAGCTTCTTGTTTTATGCTTTGAAGAGCTTGCTCCGTACCGCTCTGTACATGTTTTTTTACCATCCCAGTGAACATTCCCATCATTCCTGAAATCTTGATGTTCCACAATGCTTCAAGGTGAGTTTTACTGCCATCAGGAAGAAGTGTAAGTATTTTTGTACCATTGATTATTCCCTTGATGAATTCGGCTTGAATCTTTTCTTTGGGATATAGTGTTACTGTCTGCATGCATTTTGAATCTTTAAATGCTATTGTAACTTCGCGAGTGATGACATTTCCCTCTTTGGTTATGTTTCTAACCTCCTTTGTGCCCTTCCAAAATTTTGGTTCGTTATCTAGATCTGACACTATGTTCCAAACTTTCTCCAGTGGAGCATTTATCTCCACAGAGGCTTGTATTTCCGTCATGTTGGGCATTCTTTAAAGTCTACATATTAGTCTTGACGAAATCAATTTTAATGTGGTAAAGGGAGTCGTCTTATGACAAATGTAACGTATGATGATTTTGCTAAACTTGATCTTAGAATAGCCAAGATTATAACCACTGAAAAAATTCCTGGAAAATCCAGAATCATAAAAGGTATTATCGACTTAGGTGATGAAAAACGTGAAGTCGTAATAGGCGGTGCAGAATATTATCAACCAGAAGAACTTGTTGGAACGACTGTTGTTGTCATTGCAAACTTGGAACCAAGAAAAATTGCAGGATTTGAGTCAAAAGCAATGCTGCTTGCAGCAGACGTTAATGACAAGCCTTTCTGGCTTACAGTAAAAGAAGATGTTCCTCTGGGAACAAAAATAAAATAATCCGTATTTCTGTTGTTAAATTTTCAAATGTTCTGTCATATTACGTTTTGAAGTGATTATTTTATCAGGATTAAGAATGTTTTTTGGATCGAAAATAGTTTTTATTTTTCTAAATGCTAGATATACCTCTTTTCCGTATTGTGATTTAACAAACTCTGATCTAGCTAAACCATCACCATGTTCTCCTGTTATAGTGCCTCCACAGGCGATAACCTGAGAGAAGAATTCTTTGGCAATGCTTCTCATTTTCTTCTTATTCCTGTCTTTCAAGATTGGTCTTACGTGCAGATTGCCATTTCCAACGTGACCATAAAGTACAACTTTGAGTCTGTGTTTTTTCGAGATTTTTTTTATTGCACCTACAAGTGTAGATAATTTATCAACAGGAACTGTTGCATCTTCTATTATCGATGGCATGCTCTCTTTTGTCGAAATACTTCGAAGACTATAGGACAGTGCAGAATTTCTAAAATTCCACAATTCTCTTATCTGAGATTCATCTGTCAATATTTTCACAATTTGTTCTTTTGAAATTATTTTATTCAAGTTTTTTCTAGACTTTTTAATATTGCAATCAAATTCAACAAATAGTAAACAGTTTAAATTTTTTGTAAACCTCGTTTTGAAATGTTTTGTAATATTTTCATCCATTACTTCTAGAGCCGATGGTCTTAACTTGACTATTTTTGC
>JBQTHX010000012.1:0-13311 GCA_052389415.1 Nitrosopumilaceae archaeon | reverse complement strand
AGTTGTTGCCATAAATTTTGTTCTACCTTGCTTGTCTTTATACTGACTTCGATACAGTCCTACAAGCTTGTCATTTAAAATTCCAACAAAGTCAATGAAGAGATCTACCTTGCCCTTGATTTTTTCTCGAATCACGATAGTTAATTCTTCATTTTTTTCATCTAGGTTTGATTTGGCTTGTAAAGTTTTTCCCTTCATAACAATAAAACAATTTTTTATTTTTATTTCACTGCAATTCAAAACTAATTTGTTTGTTGATTTATCTACCTCAAGTGAAATTCTTTCCTTTCCAGTAAAAGTAAAATTTCTAAAATTTGGCTCAAACAAAATATCATAATTTTTTGGTCGAACTAGTCTCATGAAACTCTGTTTATTTTAGTGGGCTAAGTAAGTCTATCGGAGATGTAGATATCAAGCATTTGAGCAAAGGATTTTTCTCAATTCAGGATTATGACTTTATCTTAATTCTTCTAGGTTTTTGTAAGGATCTTTTCGATGATCCTTAAACAGAGTAATGTGATGATATACTCCAAATGAGAATATTACGTAATACCAATTAAATAGTATGTCTACAGGATGTCCCTCGTAATAGTTGTCATCGATCGTAGCAAGTAGAAATCCAGTATCTGCTATTGCCTCAATTACGATGGCAATACACATCAATGACCATAGTAAGTTGACTTTGCCTCCAAAAAATGATGAAATACCGATTATAGCCGGTGTCAGGAGAATTGCATCACCTATCGGGTATGCTATACCGACAGCTAATTCAAAAGGAGGTAAATCCGCGGCTTCAAAACTCACTATGTAAAGTGACAGAATTAGTAATGAAGCAGAGATTGCTAGGGAAAATAAAATTATTTTTTTTCTGATAGTAGATTTTAATGGTTTAATATACCATAACATGAAGCAAAACAAGAATGGATACCCAGCAAGCCAAAAGGCGTCGGCTTCAGATGGAAATAGTTCCTCACCTAATATCACATTGTGGTATAATGAAATTCTTTCTGCAATAAACCAAAGTACTGCAAAAGTTAAAAATAATATCCAAGCTTTTCCATGTGCACCTTTAATTCCAAATCGTTTTGAAATAATGACTGATAAAACAACAAGAGAAACAGTTACAGGAATATAAATTGATAATGACACTGATGTTGCCAATTCTTGCCCAATCAAATTTGCAGCTAAAAATGCTATTGCAATAGCTGCCAAGGTAAGGAGCAAGGGTTTTAACAGATTTGATTTCTTAGTGCTTTGCAATCATTAGATTTAATGAATTAGAAAATAATAGAGTTATGAAAATCAAGATTAAACAACATACATAGAATTTCTCAACTAAAAAGCCTTACATAATACATTTTATTTCATATGATTATAATGTTAAGAATTCTAGGATTTGATCTAATTTTTATCACATCATGATGATCATATCAGCAATAATAATTGTTGAAAATATAATCAAATTACTAGAAATCAACAAAGCGATAGATTAGATCAACATCTATCACTTGGTTTCGGATTATAAAGCTATTAGAAATTTTTCAATTGGTTTCTGATCAATGAATTCGTCAAGATGTTTGTGAATAGATTTTACGATATTCAGATAACCTTTTCCATACAGGTCTTTGATTACTGTAATAAGATACTCTGGATGATCCAGACAGTCAGGAATATAACAATGGTAATTAGAATACAAAGAACGTGTGACTTCCTCCAGTACAGGTGTTCCTATCTCAAGCAATGCTTGCTCCACAGAAATTGTTACTAACGCTTTTTTGATTTGGAGGTCTGTTGCCTCTAGCATTACCATTTATGGAAATTTGATGATTAAATCAACATGTTTGTAACATTCGGGACTAACATCTCTCTCATTTACTAAAACAAGGTTTTATTCGATTTTTGTACCTATGATTAACAGATTAAGTACGATTTTTGATGAATTATTCATCGCATCAGTTAGATAGGTAAAAAGCGTGCAAGATTTGTCATTCCTTTCAATCTCAATATTTGTTTGAACTGGAATTTTCTGAAATTCTTCGTTAGGACCAAGCATCATCTTTGAAATTAGCGGTAAAAGAGACATGTCGTGTGTTGTACCCTTAATTTTGTATTCTGTATCACCTACAGAATACACACCTCCTCTAGTAGTAGGTCTGTTTACTGGCATTGCAGAATTAGTGATCACGACATCTTCTAAAGGATAGATTTGATTTCGATAATGAATCCGATATTCATGCTTTGTAGAATTACGTACTAATTCTGATAAAATAGTTTCGTCAAGATCCATGATGTGTTGTTGTTTTTTTTACTTTAATTGAATGTTACTTCAAATATGCATTTGTAATTTTATTTTCGGTTTTTATTGAATTTATTTGTGTTCGATGTCCTTTATTGAAATAGAATTTTGTAGAATAAATCTCGTGTATGTTATACAGATTAGATCGTTTGAGGTTTATGTGCACCTTCTTTTTTATAACTTGATTTTAACCAAAGAGGAGTTATTATTGTAGTTGCTGCAACCATTATCACAATAGTTGAATATACATTAGATGTGAGAACTCCTGAAGCTGCACCAACTCCTGCAATAATTAATCCCACTTCCCCTCTTGAAATCATTCCTATTCCCACTTGCATTGATTTTCTTTTATCCTTGAGAAATAGCATGGCAGGCAACCCACATCCAAAGAATTTCGTGGATACTGCAATAACGATAATCAAGCCACTTAGCATCAAGACCTCAAGATTAACTCCTCGAAAGTCAACCTGAGCACCAATAAACGCAAAAAATAAGGGTGCAAAAATTATACCTAGTTTGCTTATGTATTGTTCAATTTTTTCAAAAACCTTGCTTGAAGACAACGCCATTCCTACAGCAAAGGCACCAACAATCGGGGATAGTCCTATAATCCCTGCCAGCGCTGCTGCTCCAAAAAAAAGCGCTGTCGCTATCGCTTCAACACTTCCCTCTGCCTTCCATATTTTTCTTGCAACAATCCTTGGGATTATTACTAAAGAACCAATCAATAGCATTGCGAAGAAACCAAGGACTTGGACTATTACAATAATTATCTGAATAGGATCTATCTGAGAAATATCACCAGTTGCAGTGCCAAGTGAACTAACTACTGATAAAACTGCGATAGCAAGAATGTCATCTATGATTGCAGCTCCAATAATCAGGCGAGCTTCGGGAGTCTGGAGTTTTCCAAATTCACGTAAAACTTGCACTGAAACTGCAATACTTGTTGCAGTAAGAGCTGTAGCAATAAGCATTGATTGATATGCTCCAAATCCAAACATCTCAAAAACAAAAAATCCAACAAAGAACGGCAAAATAACTCCAAATGTTGCTACCACAAACGAGGCCTTACCTCCGCGCAAGAATTCTTTTGGTGTAACCTCAAGTCCTGCTATGAAAAGGATTACAATTGCCCCTATTTCTCCAAGGATTCTTAGTTCGCCGTCTATCTTAAGCAAAGGTTGACCCTCAAACATAAACAACGAGCCAAAAGCAAATGGACCCACAATCATGCCAGCTAGAAGTTCCCCCAAAACAATCGGTAGCTTTAATCTATGAAAGAGTTCTGCCATAAGCTTGGCAGCAAAAAGCAAAATCCCAACACCAATTATTGTTTGAATAAAGTGAGATTCTATTGCCAATCAGACTTCACATAACCAAGGTATGAAGATATCTAATATAATCTGGCTCAAAATTAGAAGACCATATTGAGAACAATTTTGAGTGTATCAATAGTGATAAGCAGAATAACATTAAATTAAGAATGAGGACCCAGCGAGTTAATTGCCAAAACGGCTATCATTTAGTTTAGATAAAAAGCTAATTTTACTAGTTATGATAGTTTCAGCGATTACTCTTGTCACTGTCACAGTTTTAATTTTTAATTTTGCCCAAATTACGCTCAAAGAGGGGGTTGAAAACCAACTCCTAAGTGAATCAAAGATAAGAGGCGAATCTGTTCGAACATTATTTTATACTAGAATCAAAGATGCTCAAATTCTTGCTACCGCCCCCAATGTACATAACATAGTTGATGAGTTAAACAACATCTCAGATGATCCTGATTTTGATTTAAGAGTTAATGAAAAGCGGGAAGATTTTTTTAACGAGATAAGATCTTTCCGTGAACTGGTTGGGTATTCAATTGGTCTAGCTGATGTAAAAATTATTGGTGATAAAGGTATAGTTTATTTTTCTCTGGGAAGAATGGAAAAAACAGACTTTACAGGAGACCCTAGGTTTGTTCGCGGACTGGCTCAGCCATTTGTTGAACTCGAACCAACATCTTACGGAGAACGAATCATGGTTATTATTACTCCGATTTTTGGAACAGAAGGGAAAAAGCCGATAGGGGTCTTAATTGCAACAACAAGCACAGTAGAACTTGACAATATTTTGTTGACCAGAAGTGGATTAGGTAATACAGGTGAAGTTTACCTCGTAAATAAGGATCATCTGATGATCTCAGAATCAAGGTTTGTAAAAGATGCAGTGTTTAATCAAATAGTAAACACTTTGCCCGTATCAACATGTTTTGAATCAGGCGATAGTATCGGTGGTTTGTATATTGATTATAGAGGAGTACCAATCTACAGCTATTCTTATTGTGCAAAGGATCTGGGATTTGTATTACTTGCAGAAAAAGACGAGTCAGAAACATTTGAACCGCTACAAAATCTTCAAAATAAGATTTTCTTTGCCGGGGTTATAATAATAGTCGTAATGGTAATACTTGCCTTTTTCTTATCAAAGCGGCTCTCTGGACCGTTAATAAAATTACGTGATGCTGCAAATGAGATTGCTAAAGGCAACTTTGAGACAAGGACTAACATAATTAGGAGTGACGAAATCGGCCAGCTTTCTATCTCTTTTGATGCCATGGCAAAAAAGATACAGGAATCATTGATTGCAATTAGACAAAGAGAAGACATTATAAAACAGCAACAGGACGTGTTGTTACAATTTTCGGAGCAGAGTGAAAATTATTTTGTTTGTTTTTTGGATGTCATAGGATCTACCAAGCTTACCGCCAATATGACTGATTTACAGTCTAGCAAATTCTATAGTATCTTCCTTAATTCCATGGCGATATGGATTGGTGATAATGGTGGCATTGTAGTAAAAAATATTGGAGATGCATTACTGTTTTATTTTCCAAGGACTAACACAAAAGATATCAATGTCATAAAGAATGCATTAGAAGGCTGTTTGAAAATTGGTGAGCTTAATTCACACATAAGCAAAAAGATGCAACAGGAAGGATTACCGCCATTTGATTATAGAATCAGTGCAACATATGGTACGGTACGAGTCGCAAAAATTGCCACTTCAGCAATAGATGACATTTTTGGTTCTACTGTAAACAGGTGCGCCAAGATAAACCGATTCTCACCACCAAATGGTTTGGTCATAGATGAAGCATTGTATGAAATGGTAAAATCCTTTGATTTGTACAATTACAGATTGGTAACAGGGGCAGACACACAAGAGTATGGTTCAGTGTATCAAGTAATACGAAAATGATTTTTCCCTACCCAAGAATTATTTACGTCTAATGCAAAATGCAGATATGGAATTTGTCCAGGTAGAAGAACCAAATTTGAAAAAACCCATAGCGATAGCTGCCATGCAAGACATGGGAAATGTTGGCAACACAGCAATAGATGTCATCAATGAATATCTACACACACGCCTGTTTCGTTATGTAACATCTTCTTTTCCTCCTTACGTGGTTGACAAGGGAGGTCATATCGAGTATTTTCAAGAAAAGTGGGAGTATCGATACGGAAAGGATGTTTTGGTGTTTGGAGGTGGAAGAGGTCAACCAGAAAATCACGAGGATCTCTACAAACTTTGCCAAGATGTAATCGATGTTGCCAAAAAATATGAGGTCAAGTTAATCTATACGCTTGGTGCCTTTCACACAAACAAAATTTTGGGAAAGAGTCCGCGCAGTTTTGTGACAACTACCTCACCTGAGCTAACTCGTCAACTAAGCAATCTTGGTGTAGACATAACTCCTCAACAGTCATTGATAACAGGATTTAATGGTCTGATTTTGGGCCTTGCAAAATCAAATGGCATTCAGGGCATAGGATTGTATGGAGAGATAAACGATCCACAAATACCACAATATCGTGCAGTAAAAAGTGTCCTGCAAACTTTGGAAAGATTAACATACCAAAAATTTGGAAGTTTTGATGATCTTGACTCAATGGCAGATGCGGTAGACAACGAATTAAGAAAGTAGAAAGAATAATTTCTACGCGGATTTTATATATAAAAAATAATATTACAATAGTATGAGTATGACAGCTTGGAAATGTTATGCATGTAACTTGACATTCAAACAAGAATCACATGCGGTAATACATAAAGATCTTTCAAAACACAGTGCACAGCCTATTCAGATAGCTTCTTCATAGAAATTTTCAATTTGTCTCAGATGCCCATTCTTTAAAAAATTAATAGCTTTTTCAATAAAAAATTATGACAGTTTATTTCTATCCACCGCTGCTTTAAGCTGTAATAACATAGTCTTTGCCTCTATCTTTGCCTGTTGAATATCAAGTTTGAGATCAGCTCTAGCTTTGGAGATGGTTGACTTTGTGGCTGAATTTATCTCATCCATAGGAATCCCCTTTTTTACAGCCAGTTTCGCATCATGGTTTGCCTTTTTTATTGAAGCCACAAAATCTTCCCTCGCTTTTTCTATAGCCAGCTGATAATCATTCATAATCGATTTCAAATCCTTCTTGAGAATAATAGATTCATTCCTACCCAAGGCATTAGCATTGTAAAAACTTGAACCTGAAATACCTAGTATTAGTATAACAATAAAGGCACCTGAAATGACTTTTAAGTTCATTTGATGTCTTTTGTAAAAATCAGATTAAAAAATATTGTGCACAAAAGACACAAAGCTGAATTTGCATAGAATTAGAATTTCCCATACGTGGGTTAATGAGTCAAAATGATGCTATCTGAACCAGTCAAATTCCTGCTTCCTTTTCTGAACTGGCATATCCTTGATTATTGCCTTGACTACTTCGCTGTGATTATATGTCAAATGTCTGAGAAATTTGGTTGATTCTTCTTCTTTTGTTTGTTCGTTTGAAATAATTTCACTTTCGCTAATCTCTTTAATCAGAGTTTTGCATTCCTCGCAAGGTTCAAAGTCAAGATATAATTTCATTATAACATAAGATAGTGATTTTGGGTAATAAGGATATTTCTCCGTAGCACGATCCAAATTATTATTTTTAGGACAATTTTTAATGAAAATGGCCATTTCATGATGAGACCCGTAAAAATCTCTCTTCGATCTCTGTCCAGTTTATTATATTCCACCATGCTTTAACATATTCTTCGCGGTTGTTTTGGTATTTCAAATAATATGCATGTTCCCATAGATCCAAACCCAAGAGAGGGATTAATCGGAGAGTCCACGGGCTAGTCTGATCAGGCATTGCCTTTATCTCTAGTCTGGAATATGTTTGATTGTAAACTAGCCAGGACCAGCCACTTCCCTGAATAGACATACTTGCATAGGAAAACTTTTCTTTGAATTCTTTGAAACTGTTAAAATATATTTTTATTTCATCAGCAAGATTTCCACCTGGTTCACCTCCTCCGTGAGGTTTAATGCTTTCCCAGAATAGCCTGTGATTATCAAATCCTCCACCAAAAAAATTTATTTCTTTTCTCACATTTTCTGGGATCAAGGTAAGATCAGAGAGAATTGAAGTGATGTAATTTTTGTGTTGGAGTGCGTTTATCCGTTCAAGTGTCTTGTTTATGCCGTTAGCGTACGCAGGATGAATTTTTGAATGGTGAATCTCCATCGTTTTTGCATCAATATATGGTTCTAGTGAATCATACGTGTAATTTAGTGGCGGAATTTCATATCTTCCCATAGGAAATTGTTTACACTATTCCGTTTTAAAATAATGGCGTGACCCTCTTGCAGAACAAAGGGAGATTACCACCCAAAAATCAGCGCCATTGCGCCATTCACGTTATTGATTTCTGCGGGGCCACGCTAGTTCAATCCATTGCTCTGACAACAAATGTCATTGTATGTATTATGCTCTTTCAGATATTTAAGAGCTAGCTAGAGATTTTTCATTAATTAGTTATTTCATGCCAATTTTTTACAGAACATCGGTAAATGTAATAAAAATAATATCATATAATTAGAATATTTTTCGAATTTTTATGCCAGTAGACTTTTCATGTTTTCGATAATCAGAGGAATTATCTTCCTTCTAATTATTTCATCAGCATCTGTTTGGGAATCAAATGAGACCAGAACCACGTGGGAAAGGCGTCTGTTTTCATCTGCAATTGGTATTGTAGCGCGGATTAACTTTTCGTAATGCGATGTGGCAAAGCTGATCTTTCCTAAGAGATATTCCCATCGAAGGCGTGTTGCTTGCCTGTTTGCAGCAGTAATTGCATATTCTGTTCTTTGATCCGGTGAAAATATTGCTTTTAATCCCTTTCTTTCTGCTTCTGCCTCAAGAATGCCTTCTTCATCGGCAATACCTACAAATCGAATCGCAGGATCCAACACCACTATCTTTTCGCATAGTTCTTTGAAAAATTCTTTCATGATTTTGATACTGATATGCTACGAATATATGTTATTTGTTGGTCGCAGAGAAATTATTATGTCTATAGATTATCTAGCTTGAATAGTTCGTGATTAATTTATCAAAAAGAATTTTTGTTTCAATTTTTGAGATTTTTTCTTATTAAAAGAGCTTAATCGTTGAATTTAGTCTGATAACTAGTTAAGATTAACCCACAAGTGTTCCTAATCAAACTTATTATTGAATCAGTAGTTTTCAGTTGGTTTTAGAACAGTTTTTATTGAAATTCTTCTTATCTAAAATAATGATTGCTGTGATATTGGTGAAATTCAAAAAAAGTGCTAAAGAGGTTGCTGAATATGGAAGCAAAGTTCTCAAAAATATCCCCAAATACATCAAAATTAAAGCGTCTTATTGGACGATGGGAAGATACGATGCTGTATGGATAGTAGAGGCGCCAAACGAGGAAAAGCTCTTTGAATGGTTCCTAAAAGCCGGACGCATTGATATTGCAAAAACAGAAACAATGGTTGCCCTCACGAGAGAAAAGGCGATGAAGATGTTGTCTGCTATTCGATAATTTTTGGCAAACCTAGCAGCGTTGATGATTCATGTACGCCTAGTAACTTCTGTTAAATAGAATCTTAAATATTTTGTATACGTGATATAGTCATGCCCACAGCGTATGTTCTGGTTAATTGTGATATGGGTTCAGAAGGCTCCATAATCAATGATTTAAAATCAATACCGGGAGTCAGAAATGTGAGTGGTGTTTTTGGAGCTTATGATATTATTGTTGATGTGCAGACTCCTACTATTGACAAGCTTCGGGAAACAATTACTATGAGGATAAGAAAATTAGAAGGAGTAAGAACCACTCTTACCTTGATGGCAATAGAATACTAGCAAAAATTGTTGGAGGAAAAACTCCAGATATTTTCTTTTCAATGTGTAATCTGTCCACCATAGAATGAACTTACGTTACATTACTGGCAACAAAATGCCGGTTAATTATTTTCGAGTACGTATCGCAGTCTGATAATTGCATTTTTGATATCAGTTGCTATTTGTTGATATGTCAACACAGTATTGTTATCGATTAAAAGATCATGCTGAGGTTTCCAATCAGATGTTATCAACACCTTAGCAAATGACTGATGTCCACCCGTTTGCTCTTTTGATTTTTTTGGAAAATAATGAGCGACAGTGATTATTTTTTCTTTTAAGAGAGATTTCATCATTAATTCTTTAAGTTTGGAATCAGAATCAAGTGCAGATATCACATCATCATACACAAGTCCGGGTGGAAGCGTTGTTAGTTTACCAAATCCATTCCAAACAAAATCTTCGATTTTTGAATGGAATTTGCCTTTTAGAACTTTGCTTATGGTTCCAATGTTTAAGGGGCCTATCTTGATCGTAGATGGAAATGACAAAAAGAATCTAATCTTCCATGTAGTGTATTCGTGTAATCCCAAGCCATATGTGCTACCTGGAGAGAATCCACTTTCTTCAAGAACCTTCTTTTTTAATACGTCAAGATATGTGAAATGACCATCTCTTACTCGCATTGCTCCCATGCTTGCAATTCCTTCAGTGGGCCCAGTAAGTGGAATTCTCGGATAATCATATTCAAAATCCATGCTTCCAGGCTCTAACAATTCAGCATCCATTCCAACTGATGCCAAATGCTTTTGCAATTTAATAATAAAATTATCGTGTAACACTAACACACAATAGATACACAGTATCACAATATAAAATTTTTATATAAAAGAGATTTTTTTATGTATTTTTAATATTAACTTGGATAAATCAATTCGTAATATATTATTTATAATTTTTTTAACGAAAATTCGTATTTTTTGCTTGCGGTTCAACTAAAAGAAGCCCTAAGGATGAAAACTAGAAAACAATTCTTATTAGATTTTTGATTTTATTACAGATAATGCCTGTGGATGTAATTCAGACAATTAGTAAGATTGGCAAGTGGTCTGCTAACAGAGCAATTGGAAGAAAACGTCCACTTATCGCAGTTTTTAGTCTGACTCATTACTGCAATTTTTTTTGCCCAATGTGTCCTTTTGGAGATTCTGACAAGGATGGCCAAATAAGATTGGCGAAAAAAAACGATCTTACCACAGAACAATGGAAGACAATTTTTGACAAGGTTTCAAAGTATTGCGTGTGGTCAATAATTGAAGGTGGTGAACCAACAAGCAGACCAGATTTTATGGAATTAGTTAGATATCTTTACAAACTGAACTTTCCGATCACCCTGATAACAAATTGTTCTCTCTTGCATTTGATTGATCTTGATGAATTAAAAAAATATATCCAGTTTATCACTTGTAGCATAGATTCTGTATTTGAAGAACCATACTGCAAGATTAGAGGAGTGGCTCCTCAGATGTATTACAAAGTTATGGAAAATCTTGAATTATTAAACCAACACAATGTTCCACATTACTTTAACAGCGTAATTACAAAATACAACACAGAGGAATTTATCAATCAGAAATATTTTCAGCGAGCTACAGAATTAGGAGTAAGATCAGTATCATTAACATTTGTAGAAGATAGATCAGATGTAGATTATTCCTTACTTCCTGACAGGGAAACGATAGTCAAGGTATGCAATAGTGTTCTGGAACATATCAAAAGCCACAAAGATCCTCAAGTAATGATTCCCCCACAATATTTTGAGCAGATAATAGAACACGGAAGGGGAATGTTTGATGAGTGTGGCGTGTGGAAGAGCATCTTTGTGAATGGAAATGGTACTGTAATGGTACCCTGTTGGAAGTATACAAGCCCTGAGAGTTCATACAGTTTACTTGAAAAAAGTGTGGATGAAATATGGAGCGCTCCACAATGGGAGATAGCAAAAACATGCCACGACTGTGAGGTTCTTGGCTGTGTTTGGTACTCATCTCAACCTGTCAGCACATTTGCCCAGAATTACATGCGGGGCTTGTCCAAAATGATAAATCAGAAAAATCCAAAAATTGCAGCTGAGGTACATGCATAAATCTAAAATCTTTCCCGCTATTTTGAAGCCGAATTCTATGTCAAATTATGTCCACGCATTTACGTCTTTTTTCCAGATCCTGACGCCGTCAACATAGACTTGTTCTTTTTCTTCAAAAACTGTGTGCCACTTGCCATTGTGGGGAAAAATTTTATTCATCAATTTTACTTTATCACTTGTAGGATATTTATTTAATAATGCCCCCCACCTCATGTTTTGAACCTTTGGCATAATTTCATTAATGTCTTTCATTTGTCTACAAAACCAGTTATTTGTTTGGTAAATATGTTTATCTTTGATTTTATTGTTTTGAAAAAATTTCTGATTAAATAAAAAATAATTTTAAACGTGTTTCAGCTTAAAATCTTCTTTCGCCGCGGTGTTTTGGTAAGCACTCACGACAGTATACCGGTCTTCCTTCTGTTGGCTTGAAAGGAACCTGAGTTTCTTTTTTGCAATCTGCACATGTAGCAGGATGCATTTGTCTATCTGATGACATAACTTTTAGCATTTTTTGTCACATAAAAACTGTTAGTATTGATGTAAAATGACAGATCTGGAACAACAGCAAATAATTATGACAATTCCAAAATCTTTGCAATGGATTCAGAAATATCGGAGGAAGAAAGAATTGCTCTGACTCCAGAGTCAGGATTTAATCTAGTTGGCATAGATCCTTTTGAGGTACCTGGTAAAAAGTTGTATTTCATAGAACATTTTGAGATGTACCAGGAAGCCTTGAGATCAAAGAAGAGCAAGAATAATCCTGACGAGTATTTAATCTTGTACAAGGGTTCGGCATAAATTCAATTTTTATGGAAAATCAACTATTGAGATAAACCTCGTTTAAACCCAGTGCATCAGGATAATTCGAGTGAAAATTGTTAGTAAAACGAATCAGAATTGAGGAGTCTATGGTTTTAGTGAATTTGCTCTCTTGGATTTTTTGCTGATTTTTTGTCAAACCCCAGGATTGACTTTTGACTCGGCAACAAATTGGTCTATGATATAATCGGTATTTTCAATCATTTGTAAAAGTGCTGATTTATTTGGCAATGGTAGATCATGTTTTTCTGAATATTTCAACAGGTAATAGATAGAATCATGTAGATGAATGCTAAGCTGCTCATTTAGTTTTTTCAATCTGTGTGCCTTTTGATATTCTGATAATGCTTCCTCATAAATCTCGATTTCCTTCATTTCGATTTTTTTAGCATTCATTACATATAACTATTAGGCAGAATTTCTCAGTGAAATTCCTTTTGATCAAAATAAAATTCTAATTACAAAATCATTTATTGGATTTTGCACTGTGAAGTTATAACCCTTGATGTAAAATAATATGTTATTACCAAAATCCCTATACTTACCAACCTTAATGGAATTTCATAATTTGTTAGAAATGCTGTAGTAATTCCTCCGGCTGAGCCAAAGGTAGAAACTATTGCAAAACCGATTGGTCCACAACTACATGCCCCCGCACTTACACCAATTATCGGGCCTGCAATGCCTACATTTAGCTTTTTTGCATTCAACATCCTTATTCTAAACATACTCATGCTTCCTACAATTCCAGAAAGGGCAGAAACTATGATAATAAGTGAGAACCCTGTGATGTCCCCTCTCTGGATTTCCCAAATAAGAAATGGTTCAAGAAAGATAAATCC
>JBQTHX010000011.1:0-9571 GCA_052389415.1 Nitrosopumilaceae archaeon | reverse complement strand
TGATAAATTTTTTTTATGAGCATAAGAAATGAGTTCATCTATGCCTTTGACCATCTTTTTGTCAAAGATTGACTGGATCAAGAGTATGCAATCCGCACCCATCTTCTCGGCTGCATCAATTTGGATCTTGTCAACAATGATGTCTTTCATCAATATTGGTATGTTTACAGCTCTTCTAATTTTTTGAAAAAATTCTGGTGAACCATTAAACAGATATGGTTGTGTCAGAACAGAGAGTCCTACCGCGCCACCTTGCACCATCTCCTTTGCAATCTTTACAGGATCTGATACCTTACGTATCTTTCCTAGTGAGGGAGAAGAAAATTTTACTTCAGTTATTAACGACGCATGTTTGTTGTTTAAAATTTTTTCAGATAGATTAATCTTGGATTTGGGAAAACTTTGTATTATGTTATAGGTTCCATCGTTTATAGCACGTTGCGAATTTTTAACTAGTTGTTGTAATACTCCTTTCATGATCTTTCAAACTCTTCTATTTTTTGCATATTGCCACAAAAGCTAATTAGATTTTTAAAAACACGGTAGGCCTTTCCGCTCTTAATGGAATCAAGTGCTAGTTGAGTTGCATCCTTGAAATCCACAGCCAAGTCTGATATTATCAAACCAGCGGCCGCATTTAGAGCAGTCACTTCAATCATAGAGTTGTTTGCAGTCCCTCTAAGTACAGAATAAAACGCCTTGATTGCTTCCTCTCTTGTAGAAACCTGTATGTCGCCAAGACTGGATTTGGCCAATCCCAAGTCTTGGGGATTTAGAATCTTTAGGCTTATCTTGCCGTCCTTGAGATGACATATCTGATTTTTTGAGCTAGTAGAAAGCTCATCCAATCCGTCATGTGACAAGACTGACATTACTCCTTGTGCTCCTCTTGATTTTAGAAGCAAGACAACTCTTTCAAGAAAATCTGCGGAGTAGACTCCCACTATTTGATTTTTCACTCCAGCTGGATTGGATAGTGGTCCCAGTAAATTAAATGCAGTTCTTGTTCCCAATATTTTTCTTGCCTCTGCAACATTTTTCATCGCAGGATGAAATTTTTGTGCAAACATGAATCCAATTCCAAACTTTTCAATCGCTTCACTTACTTTTTCTGGAGCCATGTTCAAGTCATAACCAAAGTGCTCAAAGATATCTGCACTACCACAAATTCCAGAAACTGATCTGTTGCCATGCTTTGCAACAATTCCTCCAGCTCCGGCAATAACAAACGCAGCTGCAGTTGAAACATTAAACGTCTTCATCTTGTCTCCACCTGTTCCGCAGACATCAACTATCTTTCCATCTCTTTTTGGAGAAATGTGCAGGGCATATTGTTGCATCTTGTCAAGCATTGCAAGTAGCTCTTGATCAGACTCTCCCTTGTCAGTTAGGTTTCGTAAAAAGTTCACAGTATCTTGCACAGGTATCTGTCCTCGCAGTATCTCATCCATTGCACCAGTCATCTCATCATAGGAGAGATCCTCGTATAGTGAGAGTTTGCTTGTCAGGTCAGGTAGCATCTCTTACCCTCCTTACAAAATTGTCTAGAATTTTTTTTCCCTCACTTGTCATTATGGACTCGGGATGAAACTGTACTCCCTCGATAAAGAATTTCTTGTGGCTTACTGCCATTACCTCATTGTCGTCTTGAGCTATGGCTGTTACCTCAAGCTCATCTGGAATGACTGTCTTGTCCCCTACAAGTGAATGATATCTTGTTGCCCTAAACGGATTTTGAACTCCCTCAAAGAGAGGCGACTGGGAGTATTTTACAGGGCTTGTCTTGCCATGTCTTACGTTTCCAGCGTTTACTACTTTGCCGCCAAATGCATGGATTATTCCTTGATGTCCAAGGCAGACACCCAAGATTGGCTTGGTTGGTCCTATCTCTTTTATCACTTTGGTGCAGACTCCAAAATATTTTTCATCTTCTGGGGTTCCAGGACCTGGTGATATCACAATCGCATCATAGTCCTGTTTTTTTATTTCCTCTATTGTTATCTTGTCATTTCTTACAACATCGGATGACACGCCAAGCTCACCAAGTATCTGAGCCAAGTTATACACAAATGAATCATAGTTGTCAATTATCAGAAATCTCATTTTGTAGCCTCCTTTAGAGCTGAGAGCATTCCATTTGCTTTGTGTTGCGTCTCCATCCATTCGTTTTCAGCTTTAGAGTCTGATACTATGCCAGCTCCAGTCTGCACAAACCCTTTGGTTCCATCAAAAAATATCGTTCTAATTGCAATTGCAAAGTCACAGCAACCGTTTACAGAAAAATATCCAACTGCGCCAGCATACGGCCCACGTGATTCTGGTTCTAGTTCATCAATTATTTCCATTGCGCGAATCTTTGGTGCTCCCGAGACAGTTCCCGCTGGAAAGACAGCCTTGATTGCATCAAAGACATCAAACTTTTTGTCCAGTGTTCCCACAACATGGGTCACCATGTGTTGTACGTGACTGAATCTTTTTACTGCCATGAGTTCCTTGACATGTACCGAGCCATACTTGCATACACGACCGATATCATTTCTTCCAAGATCTACTAACATTGTATGTTCAGCAAGTTCTTTCTCATCGTTTAGCATCTCTTCTTTTAGTCTTTCATTATTTGACTCGTCATCAGTTATTGCTCTTGTACCGGCTATTGGAAAGGTCTCCACCTTACTTCCAGTTACTCTTAAGAGCATCTCTGGGCTGGAACCGGTGATTGTTTTTTCTCCCATCTTCATGTGATACATGTACGGAGAAGGATTGATTCTGCGTAATGCACTGTACACCTTGAGCAAGTCCCCCTTGGCATCAAAATTGAATCTTCTAGAAAGTACTACCTGAAAGATATCTCCATCATGGATGTATTTTTTTGCCTTTGTTACCATCTCAGAAAATTTCTGACTGTCCAGGTTTTCAGAAACATCTGACATTTCAAACCCTTCAAATTCTCTTTCTTGCATGGACAGTGTACTCAATCTGTTGATATTATGGTAAAAGTAGAACGATTTTTTTTCTTTGTTATCATACAGTATGCCATCTGTATAGATTCCAAACTCCATCAGCAACGGTGATCCATCATGTGTATCAGGAATCTTTTCCCACAATCTTATTGCATCATAATTAATGATACCGACTGCTCCACCGAGATATCGATATTTTTGGTCTGGAATATTTTTTAAAAGTTTTCTAATTTCTGCTAGAGGGTCAGCAGTCATTATTGTTTTGGTGTTTCCTTTCTTATCATTCAGTGTTATCCTGTCTGCATATCCTCTTACAATGATTGATGGGTCAAAGCCCATAATTGATGTCTCTGCTAGTTCCTCAGGACCAGTTAATGATTCAAACAAAAATGAATACTGATAGTTTCTTGAAATTTTGTTATACAGTTCAAATTGTGAGCCAGTATACTCTAGGGGTATTATCCTAAGCTCTGAATGTCCAAATGTGGCCACCCATATAGTGCACATGATTTTTACTCTATTTATATCTAGACTAGGGATTATATCATAGGAAACAAAGAGGCGGTTTCCATTTGGACTGGCAAATATTTGCATTTATTGAGAGTATCTTTTATGAATAAAGACCTGGATTCAAATTCTATGGATCAGAAGAACAATCTGACTATGAAATTACTAGATGGTATCAAAGAGCTTTTGATGGATACTGAAAATGGTAATTGAATTCGAGTCTACAAAAAAGAAATTTCTTATTATTCTGCTAATAGGGCTAGTAACAAACGTATCGTATGCATCAGCTCAAACATACAGAGAAATGGATTTCAAATTAGCGTATGATCCAACAATCTGTGCAATTGAACCTGATGACCATGAAATCCCGGATATTGGAAAAGCACTAGTTGATGAATCTAGATATTCTGTCTTGGACTGGCAGACAAAACTAAGAGAAATCACCCATAGTAAGGACAAGTGGACCATAAGTTTTATTCCTGTTTCTTTGGATCAAAAGAAGAATTTCAATTATACACAATGTGATATAGAAATTTATTTTGAAAGAGCGCCACAAGAGGAGAGTGAAAAATTCCGTATTCTTGGTGTCACTTCATTGGAGGAAACTACTTCAAAACCAACAATTACGATTTATTATCTTCAGATAGATCCTAATTTACAATATCGAACAATAATCGAAAATAATATCATATACTATTGGTACGAGGGAGAACCAAGGTATCTTGATATTCCTAGAAACGATGACCAATTGGCCTCAGTAATACGTCATGAGATAGGTCATGCGCTTGGACTGGGTCATTATGTGGTATATGACGCAGAACTTTATGAAATGTGGGAAGGAGCTGTGGTAGCACCACCATCGGTTATGATTCAATTCTCTCCAGAATTTACTGGAAGAATTGGTATTACACCAATTGATGTAGAAAAAATTATCTCAATATATGGCTACAATAGCTTTGGGCAAAAAACATCATCAGAAGTTGGAGAATCAAATAAAATGAAACCAACGATATCTACTATTATTCTTGAACCATATGAAAATGAAAAATATCAGTTCTCTATGGGTGTACCAAAGGGGTGGAGCACTCTGGATTTAGAACGAGTTGTTCCGGTGGATCCTATTGTTTTTTTCCAAGATGATGATACTGGAAATTCAGCAAATGCGTCAATTTACTTCTTTGACAAGGAGGAAACTGTTGCAAGTGAAAAATATCTTACAGTGTTAACTAGTAAAGAAGAAAAAAGATGTGAAGAAGCATCAGTCGGGGTAGAAAAATATTCATGTGAAGAATTCAAAGTCATGGATTCAGATGTGATTCAAATCAAAAATGAAAAAGCTTATCAGCTAAAATACTCTTGGGTTCAGGATGAAGAATTCTCTGTGGGAACTATTGTTACTGAGATTCCAAAGGAAAATGAAGTGTGGCGAATTGAAGCCAACATCTTTGGGTTAGAATATCCTGATTTCATAGGAGAAGTCGAGGCTTCAACAAATTCTTTCACTTTAATTTCAGGTATGCCAGTGCCATCACAGGAGACTGTATCACAAATTCCATCCTGGATAAAAAATAATGCAAAATGGTGGTCTGAAAATGCTATAGGTGACGACGAGTTTGTACAAGGAATTGGATATCTGATAAAAGAAGGAATTCTAAAAGTTCCACCTACAGAAAAAGCTAGTGGTAACGTTCAACAACATATACCAGATTGGATAAAAAACAACGCAAAGTGGTGGTCAGATGATGCTATATCTGATAGCGACTTTATCAAAGGTATTCAGTACCTTGTGGAAAATGGAATCATCAAGGTTTAAGACTTGAGTGATGTCTCTGTTAGTTCCTCAGGACCAGTTAATGATTCAAACAAGAATGAATACTGATAATTTCTTGAAATTTTGTACTAGTATTGGCTTTGTTCCACGAAAGAAATGTCTACCAACCAACATGACGCCAAATCATCTAAAAATAAAAAAGGAAATGGGTTTATTTTTTACCCGCTTTTTTCTTTTCTACACTTTTTAGCGCGTCAGTACTTTTTTCTGCCTTTTGTTGTTTTATCAACTCGTCATAGGTAGGATTACGCAATTCAAATCCTCGGCATTCAAAATCTATTCTATCAAGATAAACAAATTTTGTTTTTGCATTGTATGTCTCTTCCCTGTCGTATTCTGTGTATACGTTATAGTTTTTTATCTGACAGTCACCGTAACTAAATTTTCTTAGTTGCTGGTCCCTGTGTTGAAAGATTACATCCACATCAAACTCGGAATAGTCATGTTGTACTGTCTTTCCTACAATAAATGAAGTGTCTATTGCTTTGTAAAGCATTGGTTTGTCCCAACCTATCACTCCTTCCAGCCTGAATGTAAGTGGTTTTGTACGATCAAATCCACTTGATTGTGTATCAAAGAGTTTGAAGGTGTACACTGTCTCTTTTGCTTCTCTGAAATGAAATATTGTTTTGAGGGTAACATCGTTTACGCTATCTGTTTCTGTCTCTTCTTGAGCAAAGCTATTTGTTACTTGAGCCGCAGAAATTAAAATTGTGGCAATGATTCCCATTGCAACAATTCTCTGAAAATTTGTTTTCATTATGAAAGGAAAATTAGAAAATCTTATTTGAATTTTGGTATCATTATAGTTTTATGTAATATGATGCTAGAACAACGCCTAACTTGTGTCTCTTTAATTTCTGCCATCCTTGTAGTATGATTAATTTTCTAACAATCAGTCAGAGGATATATTATCTTGTAGTATTTCCAGTTATTTGTGTCTGGTTCCAACGTATCTTATCGAGATAGAATCTATATTGTTAAGGATATCATACTAAAGTTAGTAGAAAGGGGGGAGCTAAATCAAACCGCGTTGCTTAGTTTTTGTGGATTAAATTTAAAAAAACACAAACCAATTCTTGACGACTTGGAATCAAACGGTTTGATAAAAAAGACTGAAGAGATGCTTGGCAAGAGGATGATAACAAAATACAGCCCTACTCAGAAAGGAATTGAATTTTGTAAAAATATTTTAGAGCCATATGAAAACCTCTTTCCTAGAAGAAAAAGCATTGCCGAAGATAAATCAAATCCTAGTTTTCTAATCTTGATCTAAACCATATTGTGAGGCAATTTTTTTATCAATCTCATCTTTTTCTTCCATGTACTGTTTGTATTTTTCACTAAGGAATTTTACAGGACGATATTGTCTTATTCCTGTTACAAGCCAGACTGATGAGATAATTATCACTGCACCAAGCAATACGCACAGTGCTGTCCCAAACTCATTTTCACTTTCAAGCATCTCAAAAAATGAAGGGTGCGTTATGAGATATATGGATAGGCCAATTGCAAGTGGTGCCAAAATAACCGCAGAGATGGATACTCCAAGCAGAATCCTTCTAATCTTATTTACCTGCTCTACAAAGCTGTCTATCAGATCTAAAATGTTTTGACGTGTGGTCTCTCTACTCAAATAAAACACATCTCATGGATTCATTCAAGTTTATCTCGTTTAAGATCTTTTCCGTTATGTTTTTCATTCGATAATTATCTCTCCTTTCATTTCTGGATGGATACTGCAATAATAGTTGAAAGTGCCAGTCTTGTTTGCAACAAACGTGACTGCCTGTGATTCAAAGTATCCCAAATCACGAGAGTGGACATTGAACTCATCAATGTTTATGTTGTGTTTAGAATTGTGTGTGGTATCCTCATTGATAAGATGGATTGCCTCTACAGAACCTTTCGATAGTGAAATGGTCGGATTGACTGCACTAGGACCAACGCTTTTCTTTCCACTGGTAGTTGATTTACTTGCAAATGCATATCCTGAATCTTTGTAATATTTTGCAATAAGGAAATTATTTCTAGCCGGAGTAAAAATTGGAACACCATTGTTTGGAGAATTTGTTGCAAGATAGGCAGCAATAGATATTACAATAACAGCTAGGACTATTCCTATTACAGTATTTGTATTAAATTTTATTCCTTTAAGACCTGTCTTTTGCTTCTTTGGCAATAGAAGATACTGCGACATCTATTATTTAGGCCATGATTAACTTTGTTAATCGAGGCTTATTACAGACTCTTCTTGATTGCAGTACATGCAAAACCTAGGGCTTTATGATTCTAGATTTTCAAGGGAGTTTTCAATTGCTTAGGCTGACCTGTAGAGACTATGGATTTGAGTGCGATTTTGTCGCAGAAGGAGATGATGTTGCCAAAGTTACTTTAGATTACAGCAATCATTCAACTGAAGAGCATGGAATCGAGTACTCTAAAGAAGTCTTGATGCAATTCATACTAAGAAAAGGCTGACATCATAGTTTTCCCTGAAACAGATGGCAAAGGATTAGGAGATGAAAAAATATAATTGCTTTTTCTGGATCTCTAAACTTCATCTATAAACTCTTGTCTAGTGATATTGGCTTGAAAAAGAATTGCCTTCAAGGTTCCTTCCTTGATTGGATCATGTCTTGGTACAGTTACATATCTTCCATCAGGATGAGTTAATTGTATGTGGCTCCCACTCTGTCTATCGATATAAAAACCGTGTTTGGTTAGCACTTTTAAAACATCTCTATATTTGTGATTGCGTAAACTCAATCAGACCAGATCAAGCTGAAATGTTTATGGTAATTTTCTTGGATTTGTTTGCCCTTGAATGTATTGACTGTAAAACTAACTGAATTGCATCAGTCATGTTTTTCTTTAATTCTACCATGGTTTCTCCTTGACTTATTGCACCAGGTAACTCTAAACATTGACCGCTATAGCCGCCCTCTGATTCTTTATGAACTATTATCGTGTATCTTCCTTTACCAAAATTACTTACTTTCATTTCTATCCAAAAGACAATTGGCTATTCAAATATTTAAAACATAAGAACAACTTTTCTAAAATTTGAATAATAAACAAGCGTGTTTATTTCTAGGAAATCGACTCCTTTACGGTATTGTACGGTACCTTTATAAGCGATCGGGACCATAATATATGCATGTCCCAGATGTTGGTCTCAAAGAAAAAACGAAACGAATCTCTACTCTTTCAAGACCTGTATTTTGTACAAAAACCAGTCCCAATACAAAGCAGTGTAACTCAGGCAGTATGTGAAATTTGTAAAAAAGGGTTAGATGACAACCTATCAGTTACTGCAATTCCTATGGACAAGAAAACAAGATTATACTGCGAAAATCATTTTCCAAGCTAGTTTTTTGGTGTAGTAATCGCGCCTTCTGATGCAGAACCAACTAGCGATGCATATTTTGCAAGTGCGCCAGTTTCATAGTTTGGTTTTCTTGGTTTCCATTCTTTTCGCCTTTTTTCTAGTTCTGATTCAGGAATCATCAAATCAAGCGAATTTTTTTCCACATTGATACTTATTTCATCTCCATTTCTTACTAGAGCGATGTTTCCACCAACAAAGGCTTCTGGGGAGGCATGGCCAATCATCAATCCTCGCGTTGCGCCAGAAAATCTCCCGTCTGTGACAAGGGCTACTTTTTCTCCTAGTTTTTGACCAGCTAATGCTGCAGTCACCCCTAACATCTCCCGCATTCCAGGTCCTCCCTTTGGTCCCTCGTATCGTATAACCACGACATCTCCCTCTTTTATCTCCCTTTTTGAAACAGCATCAAATGCATCCTCTTCCCTATCGAATACTTTGGCTCTTCCCTTAAACTCTGATGTCTTGACGCCAGCTATCTTTACTACCGCACCATCGGGAGCAAGCGAACCACGAAGAATTGTCAGAGTTCCAACATCATGTATGGGTGACTCGATTGGTTTGAGAACTTTTTGATTGGCATCAAATGATACATCAATGGAATCAAGATTCTGTTTCAGAGTCTTTCCTGTTACTGTCATCACATCAAGATTCAACAGATTTTTCTTCATCAAACTTTTCATCAACAAAGGAATTCCTCCTATCTTGTCAAGATCAAGCATTACATAAAATCCTCCCGGTCTCATGTCAGCAATATATGGAGTCTTTCTTCTGATTCTCTCAAAATCTTCCAAAGTAAGTTTTATTCCTAATTCTCGGGATAAAGCTAAAAGGTGTAATATTGCATTGGTTGAGCCTCCAATTGCGTTTGCTACCGTAATTGCA
>JBQTHX010000010.1:0-3478 GCA_052389415.1 Nitrosopumilaceae archaeon | reverse complement strand
AGTATCCTTGGATAGAACAAACTGTGCAAGAAATCTGTTTTAAAAATAAGGTTGCTGTACCAACTATAACAATTGCAAATACTGGCATGCCAAACGCGTTTGTTTTTGGCAGAACCAACAAATCTGCTACTTTAACAGTTACCCAAGGCCTGTTAAATACACTAAATCCAGAAGAAGTAAAGGGAGTCATTGCACACGAGATTGGACATATCAAGCACAACGATATGGTTATAATGACTCTTGTCTCCGTGATTCCAACAATTGCATATTTTATTGCAATGTCTACCATGTTTAATAGATCAAGAAACCAGGGAGGAGGTGCTGTCTTGATTGGTATTGGAGCGTTTGTAGTTTACTTTGTAACAAACTTGCTCATCTTGTATTTTTCAAGGCTTAGAGAGTATTATGCGGATAATTTTGCTGGTCATCAGATAAGACCATCATTACTTGCTAACGGATTGGCAAAGATAACCTACGGATTGAGCTTGCAAAAACAGGAAGCGCAAAGTTCGACGCTTCGTTCATTTTACGCGGTCGATCCTGTAGCATCAAGCTACGAAGTTTCAAAGTTTACGTCATTTTATGCGGATCAGAATATCTCAAAAGATGAAGTGGAAAAAGCAATGGATTGGGAAAGAAAGAGTAGCTACAGCAAGTTTGGCGAAATTTTTAGAACTCATCCTCTGACGTTTAAAAGAATTGAAAAACTATATGATCTAGAGCGCCAATTATCTTCCAATGAAATCTGAAATTAAAAATCACAAAGTTCCAAGGGGATGATTTGGTTTCATTTTGGAATAAATATGGAATAACGGTCATATACCAAGTAAGAGAATTACTGTTATGGAAGAAAAAATTCAAAAAGCCACCTTTGCCGCTGGGTGTTTTTGGGGAGTTGAAGAGGCTTTTAGAAAACTAGACGGTGTAAAATCAACGATGGTCGGATATACGGGTGGAAATTTTGAAAACCCAAATTATTATCAAGTTTGTAGCGACACGACTGGATATGCAGAGGCTATACAAATAGAATTTGATCCAAATCAGATCTCTTATGAAAAGTTGTTAGACTTGTTCTGGCAAATCCATGATCCTACGACACTTAACAGACAAGGACCAGATCTTGGCTCGCAATACCGTTCCATGATTGCTTTTCATGACCCAGAGCAAGAGATAGTAGCTAAAAGATCAAAAGAGGCAATTGAAAAATCTGGAAAATTCAAAAATAAGCTAGTGACAGAGATTGTTCCTGCAACTGATTTTTACAAAGCTGAAGAATACCATCAAAAATACTATATGAAGATAGGCGGTGGCAGTTGCTACACCCCTTCTGTGGAGAGACCATGACAAAGATAAACAAGACAGATGAAGAGTGGAAAAACCAGCTGACACCAGAGCAGTATCGAGTCACCAGAAATAAAGATACAGAGATGCCTTTTACCGGGCAATATGTTGATTCAAAAGAAAAAGGAATCTTCAAGTGTGTTTGTTGTGGAAATACACTTTTCAAATCCGACGACAAGTTCGATTCTGGTACTGGTTGGCCAAGTTTCACAAGACCTGCGGTAGACTCTAACGTTGCAGAGCAGACCGACAATAGCCATTTTATGCATAGGGTTGAAGTCACCTGTGACAAGTGTGGAGCTCATCTTGGTCATGTTTTTGATGATGGACCTGGACCTACAGGAATGAGATATTGTATCAATTCATGCGCGTTGAATTTAGAAAAAGAATCTTCCACCGAGAATTAAGCTAGGAATCTATCTATGAAAGAAAAACTACTCCTTCTCTGCACTTGCACATATATTGAAATCATGACTGCAATTGGAGTGACAGGCTATCTTTTATTATTAAATAAAACGACTGTTGCAGTCATTGCCGGTCTTGTTTTTCTACCTTTGATCTTATTTCATTTCATTATAGAAAAAACAGGAAAGAGTAAATTTTCAAAAGACTGTAAAATTGGAAAATGCCAAAAAATTATCTGATTTTTTAATCCAATTTTTGCTTCATATGTGATACTTGTGATCTTTTTTGACTAGTGTTAAATAAAAGAGAAAATTCATAAAAACACTTTTCCAAAAATGGAAATGAAAAAATAATTTGTAACTTTCTTATGTGTAGTAAGACTTATCTTTATCAGTAAATTAAAAATTTCAGATAATATGAACAAAACAATATCTCTCCTTGTAATGGTGATACTAGTTTTTGGCTATGTGATGCAACCAGCCGTATTTGGTTCAAATGATAAAAAGGAAGAACGAGAGTTTAAGATCCCTCCTGGACTATCCGAGATCTCTCCAGGAGTCTTTAGCTTGGGAAAATCAAAGGATGTTAACGGAAATGAGGTAGAGGGAATAATGTTTATTCATAGTAAGAAAGAGTTTGCAAAACCATCAGGAGCTGGCAAACCGTCAGGCTCTTCATGTTATGCATTCTTGACAAAAGGTGGAGTAAAGTGGACTGCACCAGAAACTTGGGTCGTCAACCCCTCAAATAGCGGATTAAATCCTGACTTTGTTCTCAGTAATCTTGCTCTTAACATTGCAAAGTGGGAGGATGCATCAGATGGAGTAATAGGAAATAGTTTGGGAGCTGATATTATGGCAGGTGGCAGTATTACTAATGCAATATTGGTTGCCGATACATCATCTCCCCTTGACAATGTCAATGAAATATACTTTGCAAACATTAGCAGCTCTGGAACAATAGCAGTTACAACCACTTGGTATAACTCTTTTACAAAACAGATAGTTGAGATGGACCAAGTTTATGATAACGCCGATTATGTTTGGAGTGAAAGTGGTGAACCAGGAGAGATGGACTTTGAAAACATCGCAGTTCACGAGTTGGGCCATGGAATCGGGATGGGCCATCCAGCTGACAGCTGCTCAAATGAAACCATGTATAGATATGCTAGTCTCGGAGAAACAAAGAAGAGAGATCTAAACACTGGCGATATTGCAGGAATTAATGCGTTATATTAAAAAATAGACCAAAAACCTTTCATCTAAACTTCTGAAATTATGTAATTTTATTCAATTACTTACTTTATGCTATATCTCGTGGCTGTATAGTTTTCAAAATGAAAAAAGTAAAAACAAAGTGTACAGAATCAAAAAATGGAAAGCATGTTTGGAAACCGATTAACATTTTTCTAAAGCAATGTTCAATATGTGGAATAGAGGCGCAAACTGTCTGAGCTTATGATCTCACTATAAAAGAACAAACGTTCTTTTATCATGGCGGCATAAAATATCATACATGGAAGACAAGAAGAAAATAAACACTACTCAAGACGACTACAACGAGGCCTTGGCATCTGACGATCCAACCAAAATTACCACTGATGATTTGGAAAAATTTGCTAAAGAAGCAATCAAGAAGTTCAAGTCGTTATGAATGTAGAGTGGCTTGTAACTGGAATCTTTTTGTTTGGAGGAATGATTGCAGCAGCAATAAGCTTGTATATTAAGAGAAG
>JBQTHX010000009.1:0-9349 GCA_052389415.1 Nitrosopumilaceae archaeon | reverse complement strand
CCAATATTCGCTCACAGTTAGCAGAGCTTGGATTTGATCCTACAATGTTTGATAATGCAAGTACTGAAGCATTATCACTTTTAGCTGCACAAGACATCATAAACTTGGCAAAGCTTCTTGCAAAAATATATGCCGGATGTTTTTGTCCAGAGCAATACGACAACGAGTTAAATGTTGATATACACAAGACCGTTACCGCACCTGAGATAGATCAGCAGCTGCGTGAAAATGGACAGTCTTTATCAGACTACAGAATTGTATGCACCTTTGGCACTGGCGGAACGTCTGGTGGTTTGAGCAGATACTTTACTGAAAAATATGGAAAAAAATCGCTCCATGTAGTGTTTCCACTTGGCAATCAGGACGTTGCCGGAATTAGAACTAAAAGCAAAGCCTCTGGTTTGAAGTTTTACGAACCAGACAGATATGCCGGACAACATGAGGCGGATTATGAACAGGCAAAACTGTTGCTAAAATTTTTTGTAAACAAAGGTTACGACATGGGAGAAAGCAGTGCCCTTGCATTATACGCAGTATTACAGATGGCAAACTTTGGTTTTGGAGGAAAGTTTGTAGTCATCGTTGCTGACGGGATACAAAAATACAAAAAGAATCTTGAAACGATTGGCAAGAATCAAATCCGTATTGAGGTTCCACTACAAGATGCGGTATCGAATATAAAAGAATATGACAGAGTGATCTGGGTCCATACCCAGTATACTCCGCGTGAAGAAGGAATAGAATTGATGGCAAAAACTCTGGGAGTGGATAAGGAAAAGATCGCCGTACCAACAGCAAGAGATGTTGAGCGACTAATAACGACCCAGCAGATTCCTGAAGCCCTAAACAAATCACTGGAAGGTTCACATGGCAAAACTTTGCTTGTTTGCATGGCAGGAAACACTTCATTGATGGCTGCCAAAGTACTTGCAAGCAAAGGCATTGTAACTCAGAGTCTTACTGGAGGTATATCAGCAATTTCCCAAGTGCAGGGAAAACAGATCTTTGAATTGATAAAGATAGCTACTGAATAGCCAGATAAAGCTATTTGCAGGAATTGCATAATCTTTTCAGATTCTGTTATTATTTTTAATCGGAAGTAACCTCCTATATTATATCAATCGCGCATTTTACAATTGTAAAGTACTAGTGTTTAATATGCCAAAATATTTTCTATAATATGAAATTTAATTTTGGAACCAATCTGGAAAAATATCTTTAAGTGATCAGGCAAACCTAGAGTGATTTTAATGAGCAAAAATAAATTTTCGATACCAAGCAACAAAAAACTTGCTGTAATCAGTATTGGAATCATGGTGATTATAATTGCTGTTGGAGTATTATCTATAAATTCGCAGGAACCGGTTTCTTCAGGATTTTCAAGAACAGTAGAGTGGAGACATGTGCATGGTCTAGGAATTGATCCAGCAGACCGTACCATATTGTATATTGCTACACATGGAGATTTTTATCGCAGTCATGACGGTGCTCCTCCTTTCAAAGTAGATGTTGTCCGAGCAGACTATATGGCATTTAATGCACCACCAAGTGCAGGCATTCCACTCTATGCAAGCGGTCATCCCTCAACAGGAGGAAACACCGGTCTGATAAAAAGTACAAACGGTGGACAAAGCTGGGAGAGTGTTGCCAAAGTATTGGAACCGCCTGTGGATTTTCATGCAATGGCAATAAGCAATGGTGATCCCTATGTCATCATCGGATTTGACAGTGCAGGACGCGGTCTTTTCAAGACCACAGATGCTGGCAAGACGTGGGAAACATTACAATATCCAGAGTACATCTCAGCACTTGCAATATCTCCACTTGATTCTCAGACAGTATTTTCTGGCACTGGAAAGGGAATATTCCAATCTACTGATGGTGCAAAAAGCTGGACTCTTCTTGACGAATACAAAGGCATTACTGTTTTTGCCTTATCATTTGATGAAGAAGGAATGCTTTATGCATCAACTTCAAACTTTGGTCTTTCAAGATCATCTGATCTTGGAAAAACATGGGAGAAGATCAGTCATCCTAATCTTGTTATAACTAGCATAGCTGCAGATTCTCAAAACAAAATAATCTATGTGGCAGGATATTCCCCTGACGGTTATCAGGAAGTTTATAGAAGTAAAGATAATGGTAAGACTTGGGAAATAATAGGAACTAACAAAGGTCTCTAGATATATGAAAATAAGATGTTCCGATTGTAATTGTTTACCACAAGAATGCAGGATGAGTAATTCTCCAAATCAATGTCCCAATTGTACGTGGGACGAATGCTGTTGCTGGGATACAATAAAAAATATTTCGATATAGAAGCTAAACAAAATTATTCTAATTTTGATTACAAGTTATGCATAAAAAAAATTTCTGCGGATCCGATGGGACTAGGGTACCATCATGGTCTTTTTTGGACCCATTTTTATAGAAAGATTGCTATATTCCAAGAAGAGATTGACCAGATTTTGATCTCAAAAGAACAGCAGTCTCTGGCACATTATCATCAGGTCTAACAAGGTAAATTTTTTCATCAATTGAAACATAGACAAATTTGTATCTAAAAATAATCCATTTTTCTTTTTCAGTGGTAAGAGATTTTACCGATACCAGCTTTGGACTAAAGCGGGTCATTGACTGATTCTTGCTTTCCCATACCGGATATGGTATCTCATCTGGAAGTCTATTTTTGACATAAAGAACATTTGGTCTGTACGCAAGTGCAATTCCTATCCCAAAATCAAAGACCGACAAAAGTACCACGTATTCCTTAAACAGTATGATGTTGTCTTGAACAGAGCTTAATGTTTCAAGAATTGTTTTTGTCTTAAAAGATAAAACATCAGAAATCTGTGTTGAAGATACATCGTTTGGGATAAGACCAACCATGATTAAAGTGGCGCAACCAAGGGCAGTAATTGCTAGAGGTCCCAATCCATCTTTTTTGATGTTCATGATAACCAAGAGAGAAAGTGTAATGAGAACGGATTCTACCAAGAGCACAACAAACTGGGAATGCGAATAATGTATTCCCATGTATGCAACTAAGAGCATAGTGCAACTCAGAATAAGATTTGTTCCAAATCTTTTTGTTTTTTGAGAATCGCCTTTTGACATTATATATGATACCACTTTATCGCATATTCTTGTAGTTTCATCGCCTTGTAATCCAAAGCAATATTGCAAGTCCTATGGATTGCACAGTATTGATTGCAAATAGATACGGTGATGCAGCATCAACAATGTCTTTGATGGCAGGTCCTGCTAGGTACAGATTAAACCAAAAGATCACAATTACAATATTTTGTACAATAAATAATGCTGCAACACCTACCAGTCCACCAGTAAAGTATGATTTTATCAGGCGCATATTCTGAATATATGTGACCATGAGCGCAACAAGCAATCCTATGTTAGTCAGTGCAGCCCCTGCAGCAGCTAGCATAAAATCCATTTTACAGACCTCTGCCGTCTAATTTGCCTAATTTACTTTTTCCCAATTTTGACCAATATCTCCTTAAACGATTCAAAGTTGTTTTCCATCAACGGAGTCAGAAAATATGTTGCCCCATAGGTATCTTTGTTGTCTGTAATTATCAAACCGTTGTCCGACAAAGCTTTGAGATGATGAAGTACAGTTTTGTAATCAAGATCTAATTTAGATGCAATCTGGTTTGCATTTGATGGGTTGGAACTTACTAGATCAATTATCTTGGCCCTATTTGCACCGCCCTTTGTACTGCCTATAAGATACCACAGTGTACGCTTAAAGCGTGGATCAATGTATCCGCCATCTTTTGCAGTTCCGTGTGCAGCAGCTAAAGTGAACCTTTTAAAAAATCCAAACAGAAGGACGGGAGAATATGTTGTAATTAGCACAAGAAAATGAATCTAATGTAAGATATTAAAGTTGACCAGATCTGGGAAAGATTTGGGTCTTAGTTGGGAAAAAATCCTTTATAGACTTTGCAAGAGCATCTGCAATGACTATATCAAAAAACGAAAAAACGAAAAATGTCTTTGTCGGCATTGCCTTTGCTGCGATGTTAGCTGCAATAATTCCGATGGCATCTATTGGAAGCGAGATAACTGCTGAAGCAAAGATGACAGAAAAACCATATGTCAAGGTCTTTGCAAACAACGCACTCTATGAGCCAAATGCAGGAAAAACAAACGTGTTTGGCCCAGGTGGAATATTTCCTTTCTTTAATGATACCTTTAGCTGTGGTGATGCAATCACATGTGGTGTTCCAGTAAAAGGCTCCACATTCAAGGGTGTCTTTAAGGAAGCAGGAGAAAAAGAGAACAAGTTTTGGGCAGAATACACCGCACCAATAACATATGGTGACCATCAGATAAAGGGGCACAAATACAGAATTGTACTGCAAGATACAAACTGGAACAATGATTCCTCTGAAAAAACTCCATTGCCAACAAGAATCCCAGACTTTCTTGTTGCAGGAAAAGGGGTATCATTTGATCAAATTCAGCATGGTCACTCCATGATTGATAGATCTGATGTTCCGATGTTTGCAAATAAGGTTGCACTCTATGGGCATGTCAATGTCTATGACATGACAGATGCTAACAAGCTTGTAGCAGAGAATTTGTTTGCACACCTAATGGTAGGAAAAGTAGTTGATGAAAAATCATACTTTTCCGACATGCAGCTAAATCCTGCAACTCCAACTGTAATAGCACTATTTGTGGTCAATGTTCCAAGTGGTGTTAAATTACCAGGAGATATTGGACCATTAACCTCTGAACAAGCACAAAGCTTTACTCCACTAGCTGATGATCCATCGCTAGTAAACACTCCGCCAGTAAGGTATGATCAGCTTGATTCACAAGGAGTAATGGCAGGACATTCTATGCCACAATCAACAGTATGGCCAGTGGACAATCCAACACAGCCAATCTTCTTTACATTCCTGCTATTCAGTGATGTAAAGACGTTTGATTCAACAACGCCCGAGATACGATAAATCCTACAAAAAGGAAATCTCCCTTTTTTCTTTTTTTATTTTAAGAGAAAAATAACTCTCAGGCTATTGAGCTGGAGTTACAAGTCTTGGAATTGGAACAAGTGTAGGAGTTACTGTAACTGAACCTACCTGGATAAGCGGAACCTGACTCCATTATCCATGTATTGCATGCTTGCATGGGTAAACGCAATTGTAATTATCGAAAGTTGTAGAGTTTTCATTTTTTAATCAATTACCCTACTGAAGAAAGGAACATGATCCACATCACAATCAAGAATGCGGAGATGGTTGGTATCAAGATATATCCAAATTTAGCTACAACCCCATAAATTACAAATGAGACTCCTAACAAGTGCTATAGGGATCCCAGTCCATTCCATAAAGCCTATAGGCTCAGGTGGTGTGAGCCCATGAATTTCATCAGGATTACTTTGATAGATTTCTACAAGCTTTAGTCCAGTAAAGAACATCGTTAATCCCCCAGAAACAAGAATCATGCCAATTATTAAATAAAATTTTTTCAATATTCTTGAAGATGTAATGTTATCTTTTAGAGATTGCTGATAAGTTGTAGTTAATGCTATGATTTTTGGCTAAAAAATTTTTTCACAAGTATCACCAATTTAACTACCTAATGATTCAGCGAACTTGTCAAGTGACTGATTCCAGCCTAGACCTGCAAATTTTGCCATCTCATCAGGTATGCCGACCTCTTGCACTGTTATCTTTGTTTTACCACCCTTGATCTCCTCAAAGGTGACCGTCAACATGATTTCAGCCGGCCATCTTCCCGGCATGCCATAGTACGAGGCTGGAACTGGATTGCCGTGCTCGTCAGCGAAACTCATTGATGTAACTATCTTCTCCATCGGCTTGATTTCCAGATGTTTACCAGTATTCCAAAAATCTTTTACTACTCCGTCTGTTCCCGTTCCGCGCATGCAGTATACGTATTTGCCACCCACGCGAAAATCAATACTGATATGCGGTGCTGTGAAGTTTTCTGGTCCCCACCACTTTATTACTTCTTTCGGATCAGTCCACGTTTTCCATACTATCTTTCTTGGTGCATTAAAGATGCGGCTGGTGATCAACTCTCTATTTTATGTTCCTGTATCGGTATTATTTTTTTCGACCATGTACTTGTTTTTCGATATGATGAAAAAGTATACATTTCAATATGACGCACATGTGGCTGATCCTGTTATTTTTTCAATATCAGGATCAGAGGATATCTCTTGGATCTCTTTTAGACTCAGGTTTCCTCTTACTACAATCCCTTGTCCTACCATAGAACATTAAAGGCCTCGTTTGGAGCCAAGCTCAAATCGTTTTCTTTCAAGGTCTGCCTTGTCCTTACAATGAATCCCCAAGATTACAGACGGTGAAATATCAGGAAACTTTCGTTCAAAGTACATTATGTTCATGGCTAGTTTTAGATCTATCTTGTTAAGACGTCTACCTAGTTCTGAGATAAAACCATCGTACAATGCCTCGGCTTATGACATGAATCTGCCGACTCTAAAATCTCATTTAAATAGGATATCTGATTCTCATCCCTGATAATAGATACTTTTGAAAGGTGAAATGGAACCTAGAAATTTTGCATTGCGTGCCAATCACAGAACTTTGATAGGAACCAGGTTCCCCTTCACCAAGTTATACTAATAGAATTTTATTTAAGAAACATCATGATTATCAATATTGATATTCATAATCGAAGTTAAATGCAGATAATTTAACAATTCACACAATTTTGAATTCAAAAGCCGATAAGAACCTGCAAGATGATCTTGGACATGACGAAGATGAATGGGGGCTAAAAGATGATTCTGAAGTTATCGAATGGGAAAAACATTACAATGAGAGAAACAAGAAATGGAGGTTCAAGGAGGAACCTGAGGTTGACTAGGTGCCAGATTTGCGGAAAGGAGACACAAGATCTAGATGCAACGCACTGTTCTGATAAATGTCTTTTTAAAAGTATCAAAAAAAGTAAGCCATTTCGAGGTCTGAAATGACCAGGAAATAAATTCAAGATAGATATGGAACAACATTATTCTTAATGCTGAATTATCATGATTTATCAATAGAGTATACTGCATTATTTTCCAGCATATTTTTAAGGTCGTATGAAAATTTATTGTAATTCATGAATCGGGCATCACTTGAGTATGTTATAGTAGGGATAATTATTGCCATCATCATAGTCTCTTTTTATCCATTTCTTGAAAGGCTTCACTTTGCAGGATATCAGTTTGTAACAGTTTCAAAAATTTCAGACAAATAATTAGTTTCCAAAATTTTCTTTGGTACCTTTGGATCAGATCTCATAACTAACAAAAATTATCATAAATTGTCAAGGACAGTGAAAATCAGGCTTATCAAGACTTACACTAGACGTGCTTTGTAACACAACGAGTTGCTTTTCGATATAAAATTTTTCAAATGAAAAAATCATGTTATATGTTCCAGTTTTGTTGATGATTAATGGTCCGCCTATGTCATTAAAATAATACACTTTACAAAATTCTGTAGGAGATGTTCGATCAAAATAAACATGGTCAATATCATCATAGTTTGACCAAATTATATTACCTTCATCATTTTCTAATTTGACATCAGGGGCATTAATTGTGGGATAATATCCTTCAAGTATGATTGTAAAATTAGCAAGTTGATGATTCACTTTTTGGCCAGGTGGAAATTTTTCTAAGGAGATTTTTACAAATGTCTCCTTTTCACTCTCCGATTTTTTTGAATTTTTTTTCTCTAACTCATTTTGGCATACAGTATCACATTTTTCTAAATCATAATTTGCTATTAAAAATAATCCAATAATTATAGATGTGAGAAATATTCCTAAATATATTACAAAATTGAACAATTTTTTCATTATAAATTATGTTTTATATCGGCAAGTAATTCTTAAATTCTCCTACTAATTTGTTCTGGAACGTATTTTCCAAATTTACATTTCAGATACATATTTGGAATGATTTTCATGCTGTACAAATTTTATCAATTACTATAGAACATAGAATGGATTTATGCCAAGAAAACAATGCCTAATATTGTAGAATAATTTCAATTAAAAAAATGGGAGATTAATTCCAGAATGTGGTATTAATCGATTCACAGTTTGTCGTAGTATCTTCCCACATGATTACACCATTCACATTATTGGTTCTATCAACACAGTATTTGGCTTCACCAATCGATGCATATTGCCTAACATTATCTATTATTCGAGTTAAGAATTTAGAGCCAGTTGTGGATGTTCCTGTCGGATCAGTAGTAACCGCTTTATCATTTGCAAAGTTACTTGATGTAGATGGATACCAGGAAGTTTATCGAAGTTTAGATGACGGAGCAAACTGGCAAATAATAGGAACTAATAAAGTGTCATAGATTCAATAATTGTTGATAGATTGTTTTCAATTAAAGAGAATGTTTAATAAAGTAGGAAAGCTGCGTAATTGTTTAATAAAATAAAAACCTATTGTTATTGATTGCGTAATGTATGTCGTAACTGACAAAAAGCCAAACAAGAGCAAAGAAAAACACGAACATGTATGGCATGTTGTTCTAGACCACTGGCAATGTGAGATTTGTGGAAAAGCATTTGGATTAGCTAATTGATGTCCGTGGTATTTTATGAAGGATTTAGAGGCTGTTAAAACAATCATTCATTACTAATTTTAAGATATAGCGTCTTGTCCCCTCAGGAATTTTAGTTATTTCTAATGTACATAACCTAAGGTAAGAAAATATCCCATACTTGGGATATTGAAATTACGTTGTCGTCTCTAACGGCCCATGTGGTCTTTTTGCGCGCATGGAAAATAACAGCACACCAAAGGCGATGAAAACACCTGTGACGATCATGTATGTCTGCATCGAATCCATGATGCTGATATCTCAGGATGATTATATACGACCAGTGATCTCGGCATAAAATACTCAAGCCCTACGGTTTAAGGAAAATTTCTAGTTTCATCCAAAAAAATTGATTTAAAGATTACTGACAAATCATAAATTTTGATATAGACAATTATGGTTACATGGTACCAACTGAGACTTCTCTGCCTCTGAGTATATCTAGTAATTTCCGTAATAGTATTGTTGATTTTGTTTAATACATGTATTTTTTCTTCTATTGGTTCAATCATTTGTTTGTGATTTTTTCTGTGTCTTGAATTTTTCAGTCTAATGCAAGATCTAAAATGTTATGGTGCAAATGTCTGAATGAAGCTTGCTATCTGTCACTAGAGAATAATCGTTTGGATTAGTATTCTGTCTCACAATTATTATCTACTTTTTTTGGATCTTTGCTATACAATGAATAAGAAAACAAAGATCTT
>JBQTHX010000008.1:0-1714 GCA_052389415.1 Nitrosopumilaceae archaeon | reverse complement strand
TTTTCTTTTAAAATTGTTGTGACCCTGTCAGATCATGGGAGTAACCCAATGAATCGACGCTTCTGCGTCTCACTCACTCGTTGGCTTCTGTCAGGGTCATGTGGTTTCTACTTTCCACAAACCTTGTTGTATCTTTTGATACAATAATTATACGTCTTCCAGATATTTAAGAGAATAGGAGCTGACTTTTATTCAAGATAGGTTTTGTCCAATTTTTCTTAATCTCAAGATCAATGATTGTTTTGAGATCACATTTATTGTGGAAATCAGACTATGAGTAAAATGCACAACAAAATTAAACTTGCAATATTTGGTATTTTTATGATTGCAGCAGGACTGGTTCTATTTTTCACATCAAACTCACTTCCACACAAAGATGATGAAGTAACTAGTCTAGACATTGCTCCCATTTTCAAGTGGTTGGTAGGCGTTCCATTAATTCTTGCTGGTCTTCCCCTTTCTGCTGCTGGATTTTTAAAAAACATAGGAAAGAGAGCGATAGTAATTACTGTCGTTGTGTTGATTTCTGTGTGGTTTCTTTTTGTAGTATCAAGAGGGGCCTAATTTAACTCAAAAAAATTGTTTCAGACCAAATTGAAAAATTTACACAAAAAACGAATGTAACATCGTGATACACCCGATTTTGGAAATACGACCTCCAAAACTATTTGAAGATTACTACAAAATTTTACTGATGAGTTATGCCTTATCATTAAATAGAAAAATTTGGCAAACAATCCAAATGAATCACAACAATGAACAAAAACTTCTCGCAACTATTCTCGTACTGGGAATGGTTAGCATGGCGCCACTTGTGTATTCTTTTGCATTTGCACAAAATGCCACAGTTGACCAAAGAGCAGATACCTCCAGAGACAAAGACGCACCCAGAGCTGATATTTCAAGAAACAGAGACGACATGCAAAGACATGCAACTCCAGAGATCCAATTCAGAGGAAAAACCACTGGATGGGCAATAATTGGAGGACAAGCCTTTAATTCTGAAATCAATCTAAGCGGTGTTGGAAATCACATACCAAACAGAGAACATTGGGAAATCAAAGCCGAAGGGGAGATAATTGTTGCAGACAGAATTGCAAAATTAGAGCTACAAGGAAAAGCACACCACGACAAAATTGCCCTCCATGGGATAGGAACTCTTGAGAACGGAGAACAGTTCAGAGTATCTCTAAAAGGTTTCTTTGCGCCGATTGCACAGCCAAATGATACTGATGGTGATGACAGAGGTGACTTTGCTTTAGCCTTTACTCATGCATCTGTAAAATACATGGATAGTGGTCTTAGAATACCTTTGATGCAAGTTGGCAAGGTTTACGTCGAACCTTATGTAACACCAGTACCAGTAGCAGTCAAATAATTTTGATTTTCTACTGAATTCCTTTTTTTTATACGAAATAGGAAAACAAGATTTATTCTAAAAAAACATAACCATTATTTCCAAATTTCATAGAAAATAAAATGATTTCACACAAAATCGTTTTTATCTAATCTTGAAAATAATAATTTGAAAATAAATTACTTTAGAGAGCTTTTCATTAAAATTCCGTTTGCCCAGTAAAATCCAGTTGGTCCTGATGGCAAAATGTCATATGTATGAGTTCCATCATATGTTTCAAATTCAACACTTTGTATCTTCGAGCCATCAAGGGAGTCGCCAACTGATAATTGATGCGAAAATCTTTCATCAGAGGTA
>JBQTHX010000007.1:0-31017 GCA_052389415.1 Nitrosopumilaceae archaeon | reverse complement strand
GGTTCAAGAGGTTTTGGTCACCAAATATGCAGTGACTACCTCAGAGTTTCTGAACAGTCGCTTGGAAAATATAGAATATCTTTGGCTGACAGAGAACTTGCTTGTGTTCCAAATTCATCTGATGAAGGAGAGTCTTATAGAAAAGCCATGTTTGCTGCACTAAACTTTGCATGGAGTAACAGACAGATGATCACACATTGGACAAGAAAGGCATTTGAACGTGTTTTCAAACAATCTGAATCTGCTTTAGACATGAAGCTTGTTTATGATGTGGCTCATAATATCGCAAAGGTAGAAAAACACAAAATTGATGGACAGCTAAAATCGGTTGTGGTTCATAGAAAGGGTGCAACCAGAGCATTTCCAGGAGGCAGAGATGAAATACCGCAAAAATATAGAGACATTGGACAGCCAGTCTTCATCCCAGGTTCAATGGGAACGGCTAGCTGGATTCTTTTAGGAAAACCAAATTCGCTTGATCTTAGTTTTGGATCTACAGCGCATGGTGCAGGAAGAACTATGTCACGATCTGCCGCTCGTCGAAACTATACTGACGTTCAGGTACAAAAAACGCTCGGTGATAAGGGAATTTTCATAAAAGCTCTTACACGAGAAGGAGTTGTGGAAGAAACGCCTGAAGCATACAAAGATGTGGATGCAGTAGCAAATGTTTCTCATGAACTTGGCATAGCCACCAAGGTTGTAAAACTTGTTCCTATGGGTGTAATCAAAGGATGAGTGAAGAAGACAAAGAGCTGGAGCTTCTCAAGGCAAAACGATTGCTTGAGATGCAAAAAAATATCTCTCTACAACAAAAACAAGAAGAACTGAAAACAGCAAAGAGTCAAACTACGGCTCCAAATCCAAGGGAGATCCTAATAAAACAACTTGGTTATCGCGGTTTAGAAATTCTACAAAATGCAGAAACTCAATTTCCAGAAGAAACCAAATTGGTAGTGGCAAAGCTTGCAGACTTGATCCAGTCAGGTGAGGTCACAGAAACAATCGACGGTGGTAAATTACTTGCACTTTTCAGGTCTCTTGGAATTCTGATCCGTGTAGCTACTACGATAAACGTAGAACAAGATGGAAAGCTTGTTTCTTGGTCTGAAAAACTAAAGGAAAGTGCCTCCATCAAAGAAAGTTCAGAAAATCAAACTGAGTAAATAATCTGAAAAATAATTTTAAGCACAACAAGCAGGATCAGTGCAAATTGTTACAATTTTTTTACTTGTCTTTATAATATTGCTAATGAGCCGAGATGTTTCCACATTAGAAATTCGGTACATTGTCATTTTTCCATTTTCGCTTGAACGTATTATTCCACATTGTTTTAATGCTTTTAGATGATGTGATATCAAAGGCTGATCTTTCTTTAAGTGGGAAACAAAGTCATTTACACACAATTCATTGTTTTTTTGAAGTAATTCAAGAATATTAAAGCGCGTCTCGTCACAGATACACTTGAGTAGTGTTAAGCTATTCATATCAACAGATATTTATATAAACCAATATTTATATAAATCTTCCATGTCTGAAACAAAAAAGATACTCTTTGTGTGCGTAGAAAATGCAGGTAGGAGTCAGATTGCTGAAGGATTTTTTAGAAAATATGCAAAGTCAAATTATCAACCAATCAGTGCAGGTACACAACCTGTTAGCGAAATAAACCCATTGGTAATTGAAGTAATGAATGAAATTGGCATTGACATCACTAGACAAATTCCTAAGACACTATCTGAAGGGATGATAAAACATTCTATTAAAATAATAAACATGGGGTGCATGGATAAAAAATCATGTCCGGCATTGTTTCTCAATAATGTAATTGATTGGGCAATACACGATCCTAAAGGCAAACCAATCGATATCGTTAGAAAAATTAGAGATGAAATTGAAAAAAAGATAAGCGAGCTCGTCACAGATCTTGAAGCTAATAAATAAGCTATATTCTAACCAAAAAAAGTTTATTGCTGAAGTTGTAGGGACGTTTGTAATAGTTGTACTTGCAACAGGTTCAGTAGTCCTGGATGCAAAATTTCAAGGATCGCTTGGGCTACCGTTTATTGCATTTGCTCCATTTGTTGGAGTATCTTTAATGGTTTATGCTTTTGGTAAAATTTCTATGGCACATTTCAATCCTGCGGTAACAATCGGATTTCTAATTACAAAACACATTCCAAGAAACCTACTGCCCGTCTATTTGATTGCACAGGTGGTAGGAGCTTTACTTGGAAGTCTTTTTGTGAAATATGTTATAGGGACAGAAGCCAATCTTGGTGCAAATGCTCCAAACCTCTCTTTTTCATTACCTCTTATCTTTAGCGTTGAAGTCTTGGCTACATCTCTTCTAATGGGAGTGGTTTTGGTAGTAGTATATACAAAGGGATTAAGAAACTTTAGCGGTATTGCCATTGGAGGCATGGTAGGATTAGACATTTTCTTTCTATCTTTTATCTCAGGGGCTTCTATGAATCCAGTTCGTTCATTGACTCCTGCAATATTTTCTGGTATGGTGGATGATTTATGGTTATACTGGTCTGCTACTTTTGTAGGCTCAAGCATAGTCGCATTTATCTACAGAAATAAATTTTCGAAATCCAAATTTACCAGCTAGAGAATAAAACCAACATGAGCAACAGAGCTATAGTTTTTGAAATTTCTACTACAAAATACGAATCTGATAAACAACTTGTTACTTTGGTCATGAAAGAACTACAATCATCGTGTGGAGTTACTGATGGTTTCTTGCTTAGTAACCCAGTGGAAAAATTTGGTTGGACATTTTTCAAAATATTATTTAAAAATGAACTACTCGCAGGCATGCAGGAAAAATTTGGCAATCAGATAATGAATACAAAAGGTAAAGCATTCCAAGAAAAATTTACGGATTTTGTAACTAAATTCTTTGAATCTAAAAACTGCAAAATAAGAATGAAACTTGTAGAAGACTAGACTCTTCTTCCTCGTTTGCCGCCTTTCTTACGAGTAGTATCGTGTGGAATTGGCGTAACATCGTCGATTCGTCCAATCTTAAATCCTCCCCTTGCTAGTGCTCTAATTGCTGCTTGTGCACCTGGACCTGGTACTCTAGCTCCAACTCCTCCTACTGCTCTTACTCTAATGTGCATGCCTGTGAAGCCTTTATCATGAGCAGCTTCTACAACCGCTCCGGTTGATTTCATGGCAGCATATGGTGATGACTCGTACCTATCGGCATTTACATGCCTGCCTCCAGAACTAATTGCTACAGTCTCAGCACCAGAGATATCTGTTATGTGAACAATTGTGTTGTTATAACTACTGTAAATGTGAGCAATACCCCATTTTTCCTTGGCTTCTTGTTCAGACAACATTTTCCAAGCTTCTCATGGGTTTAAAAAACATTAGGATTTGAAATGAAGCCAACCCTTGTCTTGCACAGCTTTAATCTCACTTCGATCTTGATAAATCACTCCTTTCCCTCTTGTAACATGACCAATTTCAAATAATGGAATGTTTTGAATTCTTGCAATTTGTCTGATCTTTAACAAGTTCTTTGATGAAACTGTTGCAACGATCTCATATTCTTCACCGCCATTAAAAACAAGATCAGTAAATTTTATTTTATTTTTCTTTGCAAATTGCGCAACATCTTCATGACTTGGAAGTTTTGTTATGACAAATTTCTTTGAGCTTTGTCTACTCATCTCGTTTAGTGTAGCAGACAACCCATCACTTGAATCCATTGAAGACGAAAGATATTTTGCAATTGACAAACCAAACTTTAATCTAGGAATTGGTCTAAAAACTTGTTTTTTGCATCTTTGATTAAATTTGGAATCTGCTTTGAAATGATTCAAAATGATCATTAATCCTGAAGAAACATATCCAAAGGGGCCTGAGGTAATGATAACATCATTAATCTTTGAGCTTCTTCTTTTAACTATTTTCTGAGCAATACCAAACATGGATACTTCAATTACTATCTCTTTTCCTTCATTTGTGTCCCCTCCGATTATTTTGAAACCAAATTCTTTTGATGCATTTTTGAACCCACATGCCAATTTCTTTATCTTGGATCTGGAGAATCCTCTTGGAATGGCAAGGGTTACAGTGGCACAAAGCGGTTTTACTCCCTTTGCTGAAAAATCACTTACACAGGCGACTATGCTCTTTCTTGCAATCTCCTGTGTTTTCATGCCCTTGGGAACATCAGTGCTCTCAACTAACATGTCAGATTTAGCAACAAAATACATCTTTTGTATCCTAAATGTCTCTACATCTTCAGCTATGAACTTTGATTTTTTCCCAAATGCTCGTTGAAAAATTTTAATGATTTCTGTCTCGTCTTGCTTGATCATAGCTTTGTTTTATCATCTCTGAAACCTGCTTTTGAATAGATCGAGCTTTTCCTAAACTTTTTGATTCTGCAGATATTCTGATAATATGTTCAGTGTTTGATTGTCTCACAAGCACCCAGCTGTCCTCGTCGACAATTGCTTTTAGTCCATCAATACTAATCAACTGGCTATATTGACTCTTCATCTTCTTAGACAATATCTCCAAAGTTTTTTTGTGAAACAAATCCTCCACAACCATTTTGGTTCGTAACTGAACATAATCTTCCATGAATTCTAGTACTTCAGAAAATGTTTTTGTTGTTAGCATTGAGGCAACCAAGCCACTAGTCAAAATGCCATCACGACACATGTTAAACTCTGGGAGAATGAAACCAGCACTGCTTCCTTCTCCGCCTGCTTGTGAATCTGTTTTTAACATCAAATCCACAACGTTTGCTTCCCCTACCTTTGATCTGTGAACTTGACCTCCGTTATCGTTGATAAATTTTTCAACAGATACACTGGTATCTATGCTAAGGACAAACCGTCTGTATCCTAATTCAAGTGCTTTTGAAATCCCTAACCCCAAAGTAACATCTGGGACCTGTTTTTTTCCATCTTTTACAACTACCACTCTATCCCCATCAAGATCAAAAGCAAAGCCAATTTCGCATTTTCTTGTAGCTGTAACCAAGTCGTTAAGCTTAACTGATGTAGGATCAGGACCGTGTGAAGAAATTCCTGGTTTTTCATTTATTGAAATGACCTTACATCCTAGGCTTTGAAGCAATCTGGGTGCAACATCAAATGCAGCTCCTCCACTTACGTCTACAGCAATTTTTGGTGAGTCTTTTACTTTACCAATTAGTCTTATTGCTTCTGAAATATAATTTGAAGTCGCTTGTAACTCTGAACCAATTTTTTCTTTTGAAAATTTGTGATTCTTTGTTATCTCTACAAGTTCTGATTCATTTATTCCACGGCCTTCCAAGATGAATTTTAATCCGTTCCATTCTAAGGGATTATGAGATGATGTGATCATAATGCCTGCACCATATTTTCTTGATTCTCTAAAAATTACTGGCGTTGGAGCAATTCCTAAATTGTAAACATTTATTCCTCTTTCCATCAATGTAGCAATTGCAGTCTCACTTAGAATTTTACTTGAAGGTCTAGTATCCTGTGCAACGACACATCTTTTCGATTTTATGAAAACAGAAAAATTTCTACAAAATTTCATAATATCATTAAGGTTTAAATCATCACCAAAAATTCCTCTCACACCAGAGATGGATACTTTCAACGAATCACAAGCACAAAGGCTTTTTATAAACTCTGATGGAAAGCGAACCATTGCCTCGATAGCTCAGCCTGGTAGAGCGAACGCCTCGTAAGCGTTAGGCCGCGGGATCGAATCCCGCTCGAGGCTTAATTTCTAAAATTAAATATTTTCTAGTGCTTACAGATGATCTAATGATCTAGAATGCTTTCGAGTATGAGGTCTTTCACCAGAATACTTCCTTCTCATATGTCCTGATGGTCTGCCATATAACAACTCAAGGAACCAGGCTTCATGCTCAATCTCTTCTGCAAGAATATCCTTTGCAATATCATAAGTTGTTGGATCTTTTCCTAGAGTTAGATTGCACATTTTATTCCAGTTGACAATTGCTCCTTGTTCCGCTTTTAGACACTTTTCTAGAATTGCCTTCAAATCAGTTCGACTTCGCGGTAATTGCAAGAATTCGCAACCTGACATTTTGATAAAATCAGTTGCGTTTATGGGAAGAGTTCCACCAAGTTGATAGATTCTTTCTATACATGATTCAAAATGGCTAAGATCTTCCAGCCTCGCGTCTTCAATTACACCCTTTATTCCTTCACCTTCCATGCCTGTGCAATGAGCTCTGAGCAGTGTAAAGTAATAATACGCTGTAAACTCAACTGATGCATTATAGATTAGTAATTTAGTGATTTCATCCACTTTTGCACCATTTTGTTTTAATACATTTATCCCAACAACATCTATTTTTTTTGTCATCTTATCCTTCTCTTTCTAAAACCCATCTCATGATTCAATTTAAAGATATCTGATGTCTATAATTAAAACACAAAGAATCTATGATGAAACATCATCGTTAAAACCGTCTTGACTTTCAAGATCTATTTCTAATTCTTTTCCTAAACCACTCCACCATCTGAAATCCTTACTCATCTTTCTCTCTCACTAACGATGAAGTACGCCTTTATAGATCTGTCGATCACCTTTATTCTAATTGCTTTTTTAAATAAAAAGATCATTTTGATTAGGACAGAATCATAAATTACAAAAATTTATTCAAAAAATTATTTATTTGCACTTTTTTTCTTTTTTGCACGATATACATTGATTGCAACAACTCCAGCTGCACATGGCCAAAACAGTGACCATAACGGACCATCTTTTCCACCTCCAAACAGAGCATAGATCATTAGGCCTATGAGTGCAAGGCCAATAATTTCAAGTAATTTTGTATTCATTATCGTCCTACTAGCACCTTTTATATCAAAAGGATATATTGTTTTGAAATTCTATTCTTGCATGGAGAAATACATGAAGATTATCTTGATCTTTTTGATAGCAGGAATGGGAATTGCACTAGTAGGAGACCGGATCACGATCTTTTACATTTTGCTTGGTGGAGCGATAATTCTAATATTTTATGACGCCAGGCAGAAACGAAAAGAAAGAAGATCCAAGTGACTAGAGGTCTAGACCGAAGGTATCTGCAAGATTCTGGAAGTTTTTATATGATTCCAGATATTGTCTACCCTTTGAAGTAATGACAAAAACATTCTTTCCATCAAATTCTATTCTGTTAATAAGACCAGCCCCAGTCAGATTATTTAGAAACTTGCCTAGTCTTGAATGTGATAGATTTGCCTTTGTCAAAAGTGAGGTTACATTGATGCCATTTATCCCACTTTGTTCGGTAACCGTAAGTAGGTCACTTACTATTTGCATACTTGTTCTATAGGCTACCATATCTAGGAACACTATCCAGAGGTAATATATGGGTATTACTCATATCAGATAAATATCGATCTTCTTTGCCTTTGTTTGCAGTGCCTAACCAAGATGTATTCCAATGGACTGATAACTTTCTTGGAGTAGGATATCGGTTTTTCGATTTAAGAATGAATGTGTTTCCTATATTTTCAGACAAAAAACAAGCCATCCGAATTTGGGAGGATGTGATAAAATGGTGGCCTGATCCATCCATAAAGATGAGATTTGTAGAAGTAAATGACAGTTACTGGTTTGTAATGGGTGCAGATTCTCCCTTTCCAGAATCAAATAAATCATTTTTCAAAGTTTTAAAAAAATCCGAACACTATGAACGATTTAAAAAAGGACACGAAGGACAAGCCTACCTAAGGATGGGAATCTACAAAGAAAATGATGAATCGCCTGTAGCACTTTTTAAAAAGAAAAAAATAGTAACTGACATAAAATTTTTACAAGAAAATGAAGCAAAAGATGACTCGTTAGCTTGGAGCTGTCTACATCAAAATAAATTTGGGACAACATAGAATGGGTTTTATTTTACAACTGGAAAATTAAACAATGGATTTTAATTGCGTACAGGATTGTTCAAAATGCTGCATAGAACGAGAATATTATCCAACAAAAAAGTTTGGTAAAGTAGGAGTTCTAATTCTTCCAGAAGAAAAAGAAATCATCGAAGATCATGCAAAAAATCTTCGCCTTGATATAGTAATACTACCGCGTATTGGCATTTCATATGAAAAATCTGATGTACCAACTGAGATACTTGCATATCAATTAATGGGTAAAGAATCAAATGGTAACACATGCCCATTTTTAGATACTGAAAGTACGGAAAGGTCACCTCATGGTGGTTATAATTGTAAAATTTACAAAAATAGACCTCTAGCGTGTAGGGCTTATCCAGTGATTGATTCCTCACCAGTGACACTTGATAACAAATGCAAGTTTTGTGAAAATTGTGCAACTTCTGTTACAAACGTAAATCAAGAATTAGAATCGCTTTCTAAAATAAAGGTCAAAATGCAAACAAAAGCCCCCTTTATCTGGAGATATGCTACTGGTATTGGCGAAAAATTGGATACAGATAAAATTGAAACTGGATGGATTCTAGAACACTAAGGTCCTGTTCTTTCATGTGTGCCTGGATAAAATTCTGAAATCTTTTTGGAATAGCATGTCCCACACAAAACTCCATTAATATTCCAAGAATCCATTGGATAATACTTGTGTTCTACAATTGTTTTATTGCAGATGGAACATTTTTCATTATCAGTTTCCAATTTGATTCAGTTCCAATATTTTCGTTATAAAAATCATGTTAAATAGTACTTCATATACGAATAATCTTGCGGTAGACTGGATGGCTAGATGCGGACCTCCTGCAAGAGACCTATCGGTCACCCATCTGCCGCTTTTTGTATAAACAAATTTAGAAAAGATCTTGAACTATTTTTTTAATAGAATTAATTTCGTCTTCTTCTTGTTTTATTTTCTTTTCGATAACTCGTATCATGGAATCTTGCCAAACATTGTGTGAAAAGAAATTGTGATAAGTATTTGCCGCATCCATTTCATCATCTACTACAGTGTCTTCCAAGAATTTTGTAACAATTGTGTCAGTTAATTTCAAAATTCTATGGTTTAGCTTAACACTCTTAAAGATGGGTTCTAGCTTTGAGATGTCTTCTTTAAAATCAGACTTTGTTGATAAGATCTTCTCATGTAAGATTTTAAAGTATGTGGCAACAAAAAATAATGTACCATATCTTTTTGTTTTATGACCGCCCTTCTTGCCATAATTTAGAATTTTTTTTGCGTATTCCTTTACAAGATATGGGTACAAGAGAAGCCTACAATCGTCCTTGAGTGTTTCATTGAAGACCTCATCATATTTACTCCCTCGTGGAAGAAACTGTGCTGGGGAGCTATATGATTCAGTGGGTCTTTGTTCAATCCCAGCTACAAGTGCTTGAATTGCGTCTTTGGCAACAATCACTTTTTTGTGATTTTCTGGAAGATATTTGTTGTATATTGCATCTCCAATAAACTCACTTTGTTGGGATTTTGTCTTGCTGTCAAAGGAGCCAGCCTGAATTTCATAAAAATAGCCAAAGTTTTCCATCTGAGATTTTATAGATTTGTGAAAATCCATCAAAGAGACAAGATCTTTACCCCGTACTGCGTTTTGTGAATTTCTATATTTTGTTATATTGTTTTGATCACGTTCATCTGCTGCTTTGATGATTGTGACAGTAATACTGCCATCTAGATTGTGTGTTCTCTTTGCATGATCTAAGATAGAGTTTGACGTCTGTGCTCCATTAACGATCTGCGGTGCATGCAAAATCAACGAATTATCCTCAAGTTCTTCAAAGTCACTTACAACAATGGTTATCCCGTTGTTATAATAGAAGAATTTGTCAGGAGATTCTTGAAGCGTTTCTCGAATTCCCTTGTTCACTGTGGTCTTAAACTGCATCCATTGTCTAATGTTTGATTCAAAGACATAATCTCTATTTTTGGTAACAAAAGTTGTTAGTTCTCTTAACTTCAAAATACCTAGTATTGTGTTATGATATTTTAGCTTACTTTCTAACTTGATAGATGCCTTTTTTCCTGCAGCTGGTTTTTTTATTCTATCCCAGAGTTTTTGAACAATTGAATCAATATCACAAATTTCAAGTGATTCGCTGTTTTGATATTCGACCTCTTGATCTGTCACATAAACACATTCTATCTTTAGGTTCTTCTCACGTATCTGGGTAACAAGATGTGCAAGTTCAGGGCGCATTTTAGTAATGTCTCGAATTTGAAGGTTTTTTACATCTTCCTTGAATTTAACAATCGCTTCAATGGAATGCGACGAACCATATTTTGATTGAAACAATCGTACAGTACCTTCAGAAAAATCAACTGGAAGGTAGGCATCTATTCCTAAATCATTAGCACCATCTACTATTGCATCTGTAGCATCGTCTTCTGTTGCTTCAAAAACTCTGGTAAGGACCCATTGCAAAAAATTATTCCCTTTCTCTACTTCGCTTGAAGCATCCTCAGCATATTCTCTAATGCTATTACGAATGTTTTGTACAAATCCTTCTAATGGTTGCCCGTTTTGACTTAATAAAATTGGGCGCGCGCCAGGTATGTATTCCAGTAAACCATTGCTTCTCTCTGTCAACTATGGTGATAGGAAAATCGTCCATTTAGAAAGGCTGGTTATTATATTATAATTAAAGGTGAGGAAGGGATTCGAACCCCTATAGATTCGCTCTGCAGGCGAACGCATAGCCACTCTGCCACCTCACCGTAGCCAAAAAAGCTCTTGATGAACAATTAAATCTTTTAGGTTAGAATTTTGCAAATGGTTTTGCTGCCAATCTGACGTCATCTGCCTTGACGGTCTTTCTTCCTGCGTGTGTTGACATATCTACTGCACTCTTTGCGATGGCTGTACCTATCTCTTCTAAAATTCTTCTTAATTCGTCAGCAGACTCATCGCTTACTCTTTCCGCACCAGATTTTTTTAAAATACGATACATTGCAGAAAGACCAAACTCAGAGGATGCCATAAAGTAACATTTCTTGCCCTTGATAAAAGACTTCGAGTGGAAAAAAACCCACGCTCAAATCGATTTCTACAGACTATTTTAAGGAGATCATAAAAGAGATCCCATGAGCTGGCTTATGGATGCACACATACATCTTTCTGATGAGGAATATTCGCAAGACATTCCGTTCATTATTACCAGCATGGAAAAGATCAAGATCCGTGCATGTTGCGTATCGATGGATCTTCATTCTTCAGAAAAAACTCTTGATCTTGGTAAAAGAACCAAACTTGTATTCCCGTTTGTTGGCATTCATCCAGAAAAAGCCAATGATGATTTAGAACCAGTTGTCGAATTAATAGAAAAAAATTCTAGTCAGATCTCTGGAATAGGCGAAATTGGTCTTGACAAAACATATATTTCAAACCATGAAGATTTCAAAAGACAGGAAATCGTATTTCACAAAATGCTTTCATTGGCTGAAAAATTGCATAAACCCGTTTCCATCCACTCACGTTCTACACTGCAAGAAATTCTTTCTATACTGCCTTCATATTCAATTCCGGGTGTGCTTTTACATTGGTTTGCTGGTAGCAAAAAACAACTAAAAGATGCAATGGACCTTGGATGTTATGCTTCTTATGGTCCTGCAATGATATATGCAAAAGATAAACAAGTTTTGCTTTTAGAAACAAATAGAGACAAAATACTTGTAGAAACAGATGGTCCTGTCCGATTTTCACGGTGTTTTGGTATGAAAACTGCACAAATCACTTTTCTACCTAGTGTTGTATTTTGTGCTGCTAAAATCTTGAAAAAAACATATAATGATATTTCATATGAGATTGAACAAAATTCAAATCGCTATCTAGGTGTATAGGTATAAAAAACCCTTAATCTAATCGAAGACGTGAACCGAATTAAACGAATCTCGATAGAAGTTATGGATTTGCACAAAGATAGATTTGGCACTGATTTTGTGGAAAACAAAAAAGCCCTCGATGACGTTGCAATAGTTAGATCCAAAGGTCTCAAAAATGAAATTGCAGGTTACATAACTACCTTTATCAAACGCGAAATAGAGGAACAAAAAGAAAAAGAGGCTCAGGCAATGCAAGAGACCAGATCCGACAATGAAGCCGAGAAATTAGAAGAAGGAATACTTTCCTAAGGCTGTTCTTAACCTAAATAAAATTCAATATAGGCAATAATTTATCTACGAAAATATGATTACGATTAAGCTACTTGGTGGAGCAAAAAAAGCTCTTGGCACAGATAAATTAGAATTTGAAAAATATGACTCCACCCTATCTGAACTTTTAGACTTTATTCAAAAAAAATTACCGCAAAACACAAGCGGTTTAGATACCAAAAATATACTAGTTGCCATTAATGGAATGGATTCTTCAACCCTTGATGGTTTTCAAACAAAACTCAAAGACGGAGATATTGTAAGCATTATTCCCATAATACATGGTGGAGCTCAAAGGATGGAGTTTAAGATTTTTAATAAAAACGTAGAGCTGCTTGGAATGACCACAATTGATAATCCTATGGTTTTTCTTGAAAATTTGCGCAAAAAATATCCAGATCTAGTGATTCAAGGAATAAAATCAGACTATATCCTAAGCTTGAATCACGCAAAAAAAATTATCACAGTATCTATTACTGCACAAAAAGATCGCATGATGCTCTCAAAAGAAATTGAAACAGATATCCTAATGCGATTTGCGTGCACAAAACAGATTAGTGAAGCAATAAAAAAGATAGGACTAGAACCAAAACAAGATTTTGTTATTATTGTTATTGGCAACAGACGATCAATAGATAGACTGTTCTTTGAGGTAAGAGATCATTTAAAAACAAAATTCTTCTCTTTAAAAAACTCGTTTTTTTTAAAATCAACATTTAAAATTTCAAAAAAACAATTAGAATCTATAATTTCAGAATCTCCGCTAGAAGATTTACTTGCTGAAAAAGCAGCTGTTCTATTCCGATAAACTACGCTTTAATTTCTGAGTGCTTAACACATCATCTTCTTTTAGCACTGCAATGCCAGTCATTTTTCCCAGTATTTCTATTAAAATTAACCAGTCAAACTTTTCAAGTGAAACTTTATTTTGAATCTTGTCTGCGATCTCACTTATGATTTCACTTGTAGAGATTTCAGAATGTCTTTTTTCTACTGTGATTCTATAGGTTTCTTGCTGTAAAAATTTACTCACGTGACTAAGAACAGACTTTACAATGTCATCTTTTTTTGTTTTAACAGCATCATGCAATGGTATGACTCTATGACAATATCTTATCAGCCATGGTTCCTCAAGTATTCTTTCCCGAAGCTTTTTCACAACAAGAAATGGATCAAGGGATGTTGTAGCAGTAAGAATTCCAGACAACTCTGATATTTTTACTGCTGGATTAGAATCACCAAATTCATTAAGAATTTCAGAGATCTCCTCGGCTGCTTCAGACTCTAAATGCCTGCTGGATGTTACAATCAAGTTCAAATCGAGTTTATGATTTCCTCCTTTGTTATTTTTCCTTGTCTGAGTATCTCAATACTGCCATCCTCCACTTCAACAATAGTTGAAGAAGTAGAATTTGAAATCAGACCTCCATCCAATAAGATGTCAAATCCAGAAAAATTTTCTAAAACTTCTTTGGAATCAGTAAATGCTGGTTGGCCAGAAAAGTTTGCGCTAGTACCAACAACCAGCTTACATTCTTTTAAAAGCGCTTTGATGCACGGATCATTTGGTACGCGAACAGCTACCTTCTCATTTAGCCCCATTGCTTTTTTTATCTCCTGGTCTTTCAGATTCAAAACTAACGTTACTTGACCTGGCCAGAACCTGTTGGATATCTTGTTGGAAATCTCATCAAAAAAGGCAATTTCTGAGACAACCTCTTTAGAATATGCAAGTACAGGTAAGTGTTTTGATTCTTTTCTCTTTTTTATTTTAAAAATCTTCTCCACAGCCTTTGCATTTCGTGGATCACAACCAAGACCATAGACAGTATCAGTTGGAAATACCACCAAACCTCCATTTTTTATCGTGGTCGCAGCAAGATTAACTCCACTTTGATCGCAAGAAACTATCACAATTTTTCAGATAGTCATTAGTAAATTATGTTTTGTTATTGAAAATGATATAAGATTGATTATTGTAATATCTGTCATGGATATAGAAATTCCACAGTGTCAATGCCCTCCAGGTTCTGAGACCTATGTAAATGAAGATGGCATGGACATTTGCATTTCATGTGGCGGTTGGGTCGCACCGGCCTAGGTTTAGATGAAAAGAATTCTCGGTGTACCACAATAGCACTGCTAAGATTACTTGTCCACATATCAATTTCCGATTATTCTTTACAAACAAGACATGGAAAATTCTGGATAATAACTAAATCTTTAATAATAATTTGGCTTTTGTTACAACCGATGTCTGACGAATTTGAAAACGATTTTGAAGATGATTTTGATGACGATATAGAAGATGATGAAGAAACAGAAGATGATGAAGAAACAGAAGATGAAGAAGACTAAATTCTTAAACCAAAATTGTCAGCGAATTCTCTAAATCCACGATAAGCCTGCAAAAACTCTCTTCCTCTGTCACTGATCTTATACTTACACGCTCTTTCAGAATTTCTTTGTTCTAATAGGCCCTGCTGTACAAGCATCTCTAATATCTTTGAAAGCCTGACATGAGAAACGTTTGCTTTGCGGATCAAGTAGGTAACACTTGCTCCTGACTCATCTGGAGCTTCATCTCTAGTAGTTGTAAGAATGTCTCCAATAATGCTCATATGAGTTCTATAAACTGCTGCCAAATTTCATCCCCGTCAGTGGCACCTTGGATACAGGAATAAAGAGTGCACCAAGTCCAGCTATCTTGGTTGATATTGAGACGTTGTACAGTATTGATTGAGGAAACACAACGGAATACCATCCTAGAAATTCGCCTAAAGCAAGAAGACCTAAACCAGAGGCTACAAATATCGTGTTGCTCTTCTTATTTGCCATATACGATAGAATTGTCTCTATTGTCCCATATATCAATAGGATAAAAGAAATTGACCTTATAATATGCTCAATTGAATTTCCCGGAATGACAAAAAGAGGAAATGCTATGGTTCTAAAGTATCTTGACTTGGGGAAAAATGACTTTATGCTGTGTGAAAAGGCAATGAAAAAATATCCTATTGTTTGTATGCCGACGCCAAGAGTTTGAACCCATGGCTCAATGTCTCCAGATTTTATTACTAAAGATTCAGTCAAAAATCCAAGCCCAACCACTCCAAAACCTATGCTTATCGACAGAAAAGCAATTGTTAACCTAAAAAGAGTAGGGCTACCAGTGTTCTTAAAACCGATATATGATAAAATTCCAATGACTACACCTACAATAAAACCAATCAGATTCAAAATTATCTCAAATACGAATTGCAATAACCACAATCTCTTTAGAAATTAATTAAATCTTACAGGTAATTTTTTTCTACCAATCGTCAAGAGTTCCGGCTTTTGTTCCTTCTGTGCTACTGGCATAATCACCTAAAATGTCAGAATATGTGCTGTCTTTGTATGCTATGATCTTCACATATTCTCCATATGTCATATCCAAGGAACAAGGATCGCATCTGACAAACGAAAAATCATCAGCAAGTTCTGCAATTCCGTTGCACTTGGGACACTTTATCTTCATGTCTCTATTTCGTTCTGCATTGTAATATCCTTTCTTAAAAAAAGATTAAATGACTACGCCTAATTGGGTTTACTATGGAAAGAATATGTACTAAATGTAGAAAGGAAATTCCAGATACAGACGAGCTTGATCCAATTGCAGCAAATTATCCGTGTTGCAATATGTGCTGGAATGAATGGAAAAACTATAGAATTATGGTAATGAATGAGATGAAACTTGACATGTCACTTGCAGATCATAGAAAAGTCCTCAAAAAGTATGAAAAAGTCTTTGTTGGTGTAATGACTCCTGATGGAAATGTAATAAATTATGCCGATGAAAATCAGCGAAAACCTGATAAACCTACCTAGGCTACAAACTCTCTTTTAGCCCTATCTGGTATTATGAGATATAATGTCCTCTTACTTTTTTCATCTAATGAAGTTAATAATTTCTTGACGGAGTTAGAAATCGTAAATTTTTGTTCTTGAGTTAAGGATAAATAAATTTCTAAAATCCCATCTAGATTAAATGAAACAAGTTTTTGTGGATTTTTTAGAATAGCTGTCATGTATCCTGAAAACATGGCTGTTCTATTTTCTTCTGAAAGACTACTCAATATTTCAAGCCATGTCTTGAATAGCCTTGCAAAATTATCAAATGGAATAGTTGGTCCAGCGGCTAATGCATTGTTAATCACTTCGTCCTTGTCTGCTAGAGTCATTGAAAAAAATTCCATCAGTCTTTTTTTCAATATAGGTTTTCTTAGAAAGTCTGGAAGGCTTGCTAGTGAGACTATTATGTTTCCAGCATAGTTTGGTTCTGACATAGAGTTGGCACTTGGTTACTATGTTAAAATTGTATTGCTGCAATTTGGCTTAAATATGTGCCAGCTTTGAGGTCTAGTATGCCTTCATTGGTAGTAGTTGGTGGATTTTTTGGAGATGAAGGAAAAGGAAAAATAATTTCATATCTTGCGATGAAGGATAATCCAACAATCGCAGTTCGTGGTGGTGCAGGCCCTAACGCTGGACATACCATAGAATACGAAAATAAAAAATACAAAGTTAGAATGCTCCCAAGTGCATTTTTGAACAAAAATGTTCGGCTATTAATTGGACCGGGGGTTGTAGTAAGTCCAGAAGTACTTTTGAAGGAAATTGAGGAATTTGGCGTTTCTGACAGGACTTTTGTAGATTCCCAATGTGGTATAATTGAGGAGTCACATAGAAACGCAGATTCTCAAGGAAGACTAAAGGATTCAATAGGTAGTACAGGTTCAGGTACAGGTCCTGCTAATGCAGACAGAGCAATGAGAACGTTAAAGCTTGCAAAAGACATTGATTCACTAGCCCTTTATCTTGAAGATGTTCCAAACTCTATCAATTTTGCATTAGAAAGAAACGAAAACGTCCTAGTTGAAGGAACTCAGGGAACTTTTCTTTCTTTATGGCATGGGACATATCCGTATGTAACCTCAAAAGACGTTACTGCTTCTGGAATATGTTCTGACATTGGACTTGGACCAACAAAAGTAACAGATGTAATGGTAGTTTTCAAATCTTACGTAACTAGAGTGGGAACAGGTCCTCTGAAAAACGAACTATCGGTGGAACAGACTAAAGTAAAGGGCTGGCAAGAAGTAGGAACCGTTACAGGACGTGCAAGAAGAGCGGCTGAGTTTGATTTTGACCTTGCGAAACGTGCAATTATGTTAAACAGTGCAACACAGGTAGCAATCACAAAACTTGATGTTCTTTATCCGGAATGTTCTAACATGAGTTCATTTGATGATCTTAGTTCGCCAGCAAAACTCTTTATCAAAACAATAGAGGATCAACTCAAAGTTCCTGTAACTATTATAGGCACTGGTCCTGGCGTTGATGACATAATTGATAGACGATAAGATCAAAGCGTTGCTACCTTTTAATGGGGTATTTTTTAAAAGAATATTGTGGTAAAACTTCCTCACTATGTAGAAGTATTAGACAGAGTAGAATTCTCAAGATTAGTGTGCGCATTGGAAAGAGTTCCTCGCACAACCTTTTCGTTTGAACACGATGGCAGTCCAGTACTGGCCGTGCAGGCGGATCTTCTCAAAGAAAGACCTGTAATCTATTTCACACGTGAAGGAAAAAATGGTCACTATGTCTCATATGGATTTAAGGCAGGCAAAGAAGATTCGGACATTATAAACACGATAACAAATCCCACGTACCTTTATTCACCTATAGTTCGAGTAAAATCACTACCTCCGTCATTAAAACAGGAAACAAAAACGGAAGATCTTAATTATTATGAACCTCTTGAACTTGAAGATCTCGAAAGTCTAGTAAAACTAAGTTACGGATTTGAGGAATCTCCATTTCCACTTTTTGCTTTTCCAAATGGGAACAAGTGGATGCTTGGGGTCTTCATGAATTTCAATGAATCAGACGAAGTATCATATTTCTGTCATGTAGTTCTTGAAAAAGAACCGCAAAATCCATTTTTAAAATACTCTAGCCAAAATGGAGTAGAACCGTCATTTACGCCATCTGTAAGTGAGCATGGATATTCTTATCTTAAGGTAATAAAACTAAAAAACAAACATTCACTAATCAAGCCATGAATTTTAGCAGCAGAATAAAAAGATCAGCTTCTGATAGAGGTAAGATAATTCTTGCAAATGATCTGGACTGCAAATTGGGGGAAAAACTTGAAAGAATCACGATTAAAAATATCAAGGATCTGAATGAATTCCTTTGTGCAATAAAATTCAACTTTCATTTAATATTGCCACTTGGTTTTAAGAGTTTAAAAAAAATTAATAAAATTGCACACGATTTTGGTCTGCAGACTATTGCAGACATAAAACTTAATGATATTGGAAATACAAACACTATTGCAGCAGAAAGACTCTGGGAATCAGGTTTTGATGCAGTAATCGTTAATCCAATAATGGGTCTTGAAAATCTGAAAGCTTTAGTTTCCTTTGCTCACAAAAATGGTAATGGGATCATCACGCTAGTTCACATGAGCCATCCTGGAGCAAAATTAGGTTATGGATTGACTGTAAAACATCCTGAAAGCAACAAACAATCAAAACTTTATCAATTATTTCTTGAATGGTCTCTTTCATTAAAAACTGATGGAATCGTTGTCGGTGCTACAGTTCCAGAAATTATCGCAGAATGCCACAAGAAAATAAAAAACAAAAGTGCGATTTATTCTCCAGGAATTGGCACGCAGGGAGGAGATGCAAAAAAAACTTTGGCATCTGGAGCAAACTATCTTATTGTTGGAAGAACAATTTTTAATGCCAAGGATCCAAAAACAGAAGCAAGAAAACTACAACAACTAAGTATTGAAAACTAATTTTTTTATCTTATCCATTATCTGTTTCGAGTTCTTATAGGTGATCTTTTTAATAGCATCATCAAATGTTACCCATACAAATCCCAAATGTTCATGAGAAATTTTAACATCAATAGTTTTTGTTCTTGCTAGGAAGAAAACAACTTCCTTGTGAACTAAATTTCCATCACGCTGATAATGATATTCTATTTTATCTTCAAACCCATTGATGAATTCTATATCTGAAATTCCTGTTTCTTCTTTTACCTCTCTAACAACTGTCTGCTTGAGCTTTTCTGACTCTTCGATGTTTCCTTTAACAAAGTCCCAATGACCCGAAGGATAATTTAAAAGAAGAAAAAATTTCTCCTTTTCTGTTTCATAAAATAATACAGTGCCGGCAGATCTCTCTTCAATCATTTATTAAGAAAAAAACAGTTCTTCTAAGTATTCGTTTCTCTTACTTGCCAAGCCTTCGTGCTCTTTTTTGGAATGTCCTAATGGCACGCATAAGATCTATTTTTCTAAATTCTGGCCAGAAAATATCCATAAATACCAATTCGCTATACGCGCTTTGCCAAATTAAAAAACCACTTAATCTCTTCTCACCAGATGTTCTCAGTATCATGTCAGGGGAAGATTGTGGTAGATGTGAAGTATACAAAGATGATTCTATTACTTCCTTGTCTATCGAATCTATAGTGAGCGAACCATCCTTAATCTTTGTAGCAATTTTCTTAACTGCATCAACTAACTCATTTTGACCCCCATAAGCAATTGCAACATTTAGATAATGCCCATCATAATCTTTGGTTACATCCTCCAATTTTTTCAGGATCTCTTTTAAAGAGTGTGGAAGAAGCTCAACACGGCCAATTGCTTTTATTCTCATTTTGTTTCTATGAATCCTGGGATCATTGTAGAGCTTTTCCAATCTCTCTTTGATTAACGCATAAAGATAGTGTAGTTCCTCGTCATCACGAGCTAAATTCTCGGCTGATAATACATAGAGAGTTATTATTTTTATTCCTAGTTCTTCACACCAATCAAGTAATTTCTCAACAGTATCTGCTCCATGAAAATGGCCATTTTCCTTTACAACAAGATTTCGTTTTGCCCACCTGCGATTCCCATCCAATATTATGGCTATGTGATTTGGTAGGTTTTCATTTTTAATCTCTTTTTCAAGTTTGTTTGAATAAATACTGTAGAGACCAGAAAGATTCAATACTCTTTCTTTTATTCCGATAGTACTTCACCGCCCTTTTTCTTCCTATATTTACGGAAAAGAACAGTGGCGGATATGAGTATTACTGCTAATCCGATTAATAATGGAGGAAGGAGACTAAACGGACTTTCATTAGTTGTCATAATATTTGTAAATTGAGATACAATTGGATAAAGTGAAGCAAGCACAATCATACGGAGAACATCCGTTACCGATCTCAAGCTTCCCTTGAACCAACTGGTAAGCAATGTTCCTCCAAATATACATCCGATTCCCATCCAAAGGAAAGGCAAAGCCCCTGCGAAAAAGTGACCAAGAATTACTTTGTTTGTAACTGCACCCAATATGTCAAGCTGATCTTGGATTAAGTTGGGATCTATTGCGCTGATTCCGTTTGGTATTGAAACTAACATCAAAAGAATACCAGCAACCAACGTGAATATTCTTATGAATCCGGCTGGTGTTGGTTTTGTCCAGTGGGACCACGTTCTGTCTACATCAAATGCTCTGATAAGAAATGCTCCGCCAAGTATGCTCAATAATACTGCAGAAATTTCCTTTGTGACTCCAAATAGTGATGCGATACCACCAATGACAAGTAAAATTCCTGGCACACCAAGAAAAAATTTAGAATATCTTGAATCAAATACGATTGCACGTAAATATCTCCCAAGCACTGCATAAGAATATTCTACGCTTCTGCTTACTCGCATTACAACTCTTTTAACTGAAACAATAGGCAAAACATTTTGAATTATTGGTATGACGCTTTCATCATCTTCTCCATCAGAAACGATTACAGCGCCACTTGCAGTAAATTTTTCCATTATGGATCTTACCTGTAAAACTATTTTTTCATCAGCCTGAACTCCTTTATTTTCTGTCCCAGCGACTACTACTACTTCTGCCTGGTATCCTTTACTTACGAGATCTTCAAATGTCTTGACTGCTGCAAATATGGAATTGGAATCTGCATCTTCAGGATCCTCTAAGGCAAGTCTTTGAGCTGCTTCAATGCATGCGTTTCTACCAATAACTGGTGTTGCAACTCCTGCCTTTTTCCCGATATCGTCATCTCTATCTACACAAATTACTAAAAGCCTACTTGTCTTAGTTTCAGTATTACTTCTCTCTAATTTTTCTTCCTTGATTGACATTATTTAATGATATTAAATATGCATAATCCCTTAATTAATTTACCAAGTTCTAGACTGGAAATACTGTCATCAATAATTTTGACTTACAAATAACAGTCGTAATCTTATGGTTTTGTCTCATCTGATTTGAGAGCAAAGGATTCTGATTCCTTTTCTAAAGCACCTATTCTCTCAAGGTTTTCCTTAATCTCATCTGTCTTGCCTTCCTTAATTTTATCTGCTACTACTATTGTTTCCAACAGGTAGTTGTTGTAACTTTTTAGAGATTCTCCAAAGTTTAGATAGCTCTCATGCCACTCAGTGGGAGCCTTGCTTTCTACTAATTCTATTATCAATGCATTAATTTGTGAGGTTGAAGCTTTTGCTCTTATCATAAAATCATCCGGAGTAACTGTCCCAGCTTGCATTCCCTGAAAATCAGTCTCAATTTCCTCAGCAATGATTTTTTGTCGTGCTTGTATGCTCTTAAGATGGGATTCGAAATCCAAAATGACAAAACTAGAATCCTCGGTTTGAGGAATGAACCATATGGTGAAACTTGCTGCTGTAATAGCTGCAAGTATTGCTATTGTAAGGACAATGCCTCGCTTTTTTGCCAACTCAGCTCCATCCGCCTGTGATGGTTAAAAGTATACTGAAATCTAATCAATTTTGTATATACTGGTCACAATTCATCTATTTTCTATCAGTTGGATCATTTACTCATTAGAAATATCAAAAATCTATAATATTTTATAAAATTTATGTATGAATTGAACATATCAAAAAATATAAAATTTAACATCGCTCCAGCGTGTAGTGAATTAATTTTTACATCTCCTTCCTAAATACAACTTCATTCGTAAAAATATGAAATGACACAAGCATACTGTGTAAAATGCAGGAAGAAAGTCGATATTTCAAATCCAAAAGAAGTTAAGCTAAAGAACGGCCGACCTGCAGTAAAGGGCACTTGCCCGAAGTGTGGCACTAACGTCTTCCGAATAGGAAAGCCTTAGAGGACCACTTTCTTCTTTTTTAATTAAAAATCCATATAGGGGCCAATTAGGAAATTCCCTTATATTGGTAAATTCAGAATATGAGAAACTCTTAAAGAAAATTCAAGATAAGATTTCGGAAAATAAGGGTTCAGGCTCTAGATTTGAACTTCCTGCCGTTGATATTATGTGGCAAGGAAACAGAACCTTCTTTCGTAACTTTGCTGAATTTCCAAAGATCCTAAGAAGAGATCCCGACAAGGTTTTACAATACCTTTCAAAAGAATTTGCCGCACCCGCTCAATTAGCAGGTGACAAAGCCGTCTTTGTAGGAAAGAGAGATCCACAAGATTTCACATCATTGCTAAATAGGTATGTAAAAGAATACTTGGAATGCCCTGCTTGCAAGAGTCCAGATACGAGAGCAGAAAAATCCAACAGATTTACTTTTCTTGTTTGTGAGGCATGTGGAGCAAAATCGTCACTCAAGGGTACGTATGCGTAGATGTCATTTGCTGTTAAAACAATAAACTATCAACAAAATCTTATGTTAAATATTTGTGATGCGAAACTTGTAGGTAGAACTATTAAAAAAGATGATTTTTCTATGACCATAAGTAAAAGTTATTTTGCAGATCGTTTTGTCGAACAGTCTGAGGCTGAAGAACTTTTAAAAAAATATGCTATCATTAATCTGGTTGGAAAAGAAACAATTTCATTATCATTAAATCTTGGAATCGGATCAACAAAGGGAGTTAAAGAAATAGAAGGAATTCCATTTCTTCTAGTTTTCAAATTCTAAAACAGCACAATTATATGTGTTCAGTCGGGAATAATTTTTGAGCAACATGGGAAAGCGAAAGGTACTAAACGAAAGTGAACTAAAAGAAATGAAATTGCCAGGAGAGGGAGAGCTGCTTGGTAGAGTGATCAAACTTTTGGGGAGTGATCACATTTTAGTAAAATGCACTGATGATAAAACTCGTATGGGCAGAATTCGTGGAAAATTAAAACGAAAAATTTGGATCCGTGATAATGATGTGGTTACTCTTGCTCCCTGGGATTTCAAATCAGATGATAGAGGAGATATTACTTGGAGATACACATTATCGCAAGTTGATTGGTTAAAAGAGAATGGGCATCTCCCAAAGAACTTTTGATTTTCCCGCAAGCGATTTTACCTAGTATTTTAAATCTTAAATGTTGTCAGACGAACTAGGAAAAAAATTAGCAAGGCGTATTGATGGTGATCTGCTTTCTAAAGAAAGAAAGGAAAGATCGGAAAAAAGTATATTTGATAAAAATAAGGTTATCGATGACGTTTTAGATAAAACTGCGATTATGGCTCTGTCCAATCTAATAGAATCAAATGTTATATCATACGTTAATGGAGTTGTTGGTTCAGGTAAAGAATCCAAGGTTTACTGGGCAGTGGATCCCACTGGACACGACGTTGCGCTTAAGATATACCTAGTTACTGCCTCAACCTTCAAAAAACGAAGGCCATACCTTGTGGACGACCCAAGATTCTCTCGAATAAAAAAAGGTACAAGAAATATGGTAGAACTTTGGGCCCAAAAGGAATTCAGAAATCTGACGCAGTGTGTAGCGAATGGTATTTCCTCTGTCAAACCAATACACATTCTTAAAAATATCTTGGTACTAGAATTTGTAGGAAAGAACGGAGTACCAGCCAAGACTCTCATAGAAACAGAAATTAACGAAAAAGACTACAACGACGCAATTTTTCTCATCAGTCAGCTTTATAAAAAAGCGAAACTTGTACATGCCGATCTTTCAGAATACAATATTTTCAAAACAGAAAACGGTCTAATTGTTTTCGATCTAGGATCAGCAGTAGATATAAAACATAAAAATGCAAAAGAGTTTCTTGAAAGAGATATTAAGAATATATCACGATTCTTTGTTAAAAGAGGTTTGACAGTGGAAAATCCATTTGATATATTAACGAGGATAATAAATTGAGTTTTGACAAGTCGGTTCTCATTCCATTGGATCGGATTGGAGTTCTTATTGGTAAAACAGGCAAAGTAAAATCTAGGATAGAAAAAATATGTTCTGTAAAAATAACAGTTGACAGCGAATCAGGGGAAATACTGGTAAGCGGTAATGGACAGATCGAAGATATGTTGCCATTTAAAGCTGTTGAAGTTGTGATGGCAATTGGAAGAGGCTTTTCTCCTGAAAAGGCAATGCGATTATTGCAAGGTGAAAATGCCTTACATGTAATAGATTTGCGAGAATTCGCTGGAAAATCATCATCTAATATTGAAAGGATAAAAGGAAGAATAATTGGAGAAGGTGGTAGAGTGAGACAAAACATAGAAGAGCTTAGCGGTGCTAATATCTCGGTTTATGGACGTACTGTATCAATAATTGGAGAGGGTAGTCAATTAAAACATGCAGTCGATGCAATATCTGCACTTTCTAGAGGTAGCATGCACGGAGCTGTCTATAACGATTTGCAGGAAGCAAGAAGAAGGGAAAAACAGGATAAATTGCAACTATGGGAAAATGGAAATGTCTTCGATTAAAGAAACTTTTAGTCAGATATCACCAAGTGAGTTCTTCTATCGAAACCGTGATCTAGCGGGATTTAGTAATCCTACAAGATCGCTATATACCTCTGTTCGTGAATTCGTTGAAAACGCTCTTGATGCGTGCGATCAAAAAGGCATCCTCCCAGATGTCCATCTTTCAATAAAAGCGGTGGATTTAGAACAACCAGACCCAAAATCATACATTCTTTCAGTAAAAGACAATGGACCTGGAATTGAACCAAAACATGTGCCACTGGCATTTGGAACTGTTCTGTATGGTTCAAAGTTTGGACTCAAACAAGCAAGGGGAATGTTTGGACTAGGAGCAACAATGGCAATACTTTATGGTCAAATTACAACTAACAAACCTGTTACGGTAAAAAGTTGCGCGGATGGGAAGACGCAAGACGAATTTGTTATGTTACTTGACATCCAGAAAAATAAACCCATAATACAGAAACACACAACAAAAGAAGCAGCCAAGACAGGTCTTTCGGTTAGTATTATTTTGGAAGGAGATTATTCAAAAGCAGGAACAAAAATTCGTGACTATGTGGCCCAGACATCTCTAATCACTCCTTATGCATCAATTACCTTTGAAGATCCAAACGGAGAGAAATTCCATTATCCAAGAATTGTAAAAGAGATGCCACCACCGCCTACCATCATAAAACCGCATCCTCATGGAATTGATGTTGAGACAATTAGGAGAATGATGGTTGATACACATTACCAAATTCCAGTAGTTGACAACAAGATGATAGCCAAAGTCAGAAGTGAACTGGGATTACAAAAAAAGAATCCTAATTCAAAAATGATTTTAGAAAAAGCACAAAAGAAATGGTCTGGACTGTCAAGGCCTGTACGAATTGTTGTAGCAATGATGTCTTTTCTTGATATGGATTTTGAAAGACTAAGCAAGATAAGAATCGATGATCTAGATATTCCAAATAAAAAACTTACATACTGGAATTTTGGAGACTCTCAATCATATTCCATAGAACTCGATCCAGAATCTCAATATTACAAGCAACTAGCTAACACGGTGGCAGGGGATACTCTGCATACTTTTCTAACGAAAAGATTCCAAAGAGTTGGTCCTACAACCGCGGACAAGTTTGCAGAATTTGCCAAATTTAAACCAGAAAAAAGGATCGGAAGTATGACAAACGAAGACCTTGTTAAATTATCTGACTCTTTGCAGAAGTTTGAAGAATTTCTCTCTCCGGATCCTAGTTGCCTTGCTCCCCTGGGAGAAGAACCGCTATCAAAAGGTATTATGAAATTTTTCAACCCAGAATTTGCTTCTGTTATACAAAGAAGCGCATCAGCATACTCTGGATTTCCCTTTATTGTAGAGATGGGGATTGCATATGGAGGGGATATTCCTCCCAAAGGACTACAAGTTTATCGCTTTGCCAATAGAATTCCCCTGCTTTACGACGAAGGAAGTGACGTAGTCTTAAAAGTGGTAAACGAAATGGATTGGAGTAGATACAAGATCAAAGGTGAACCACCACTTGTAATAGTGTCTCATATCTGTTCTACTAGAATTCCCTACAAAACTGTCGGCAAAGAGAATGTAGCAGATAGACAAGAAATAGAACGTGAGCTAAAAAATGCATTACAATTCTTGGCAAGAAAACTAGCAGTTCACATGTCTAGACAGGGAATGGCTGACATGGCAAAAAAACGAGCAAACCTTTACTCAAAGTATGTTCCACTTATTGCTCAATTTACTACAGAACTTTCAGGAAATAAGAAAGAACCAAATTATAAACAGCTAATTTCTAAGGGAAGTGAAATTGAAGAACAAATCTAAACAAGCAAAAACTGTGGAAGCAAAAAAACAGGAACTACTTTCTCTTCTTAAGAATCAAGGTATCATTGTATACAATGATCTAAATAACGGAAGGTTTCCACAATTCTCCATTCCAAGTAGGTCTGTTAGTAATATTGTTTATGACAAGAAACTGCGACAGTACATCCTAGGAAAAGCAGCTGCAGTGAGGAGCGCCAGGAACATGTCACAGCTTCGTTCTTTTACACAACTTGCATGGTTAGCATTCTTTGTAAATAGACTAGTAAATGAAGGAAAGACTTCTACACTTAGAGACATTTATTATTCATCGCAGGCATTTGCAATAGATTTCGAGGATCAACCAGAATCTGATAACATAATAGTTGATCTTGAAGCAATACTTACACGTGCAAGAGAAGACTTTCACGTATTTCCAGAAGAAAGAAGCAGCGTTTTTGGTAATCTGACAATTGAATACACTGTACCAGGGTATGAAGGGAAAAGGATGAATTTGTCAGATCATCCTGATGGATATTTAATAGGTCCTAGTCTTAGCAGTGCAGAACTTGTAGACACTGATGCCGAGCTTGTAATTGCGATTGAGAAGGGTGGACTTTTCACAAGATTCGTTGAAGAAAAAGTTCACAAAAAATTCAAGGCAATCATAGTTGATACTGCAGGCCAAGCCCCACGTTCTACGCGATATCTACTCAAAAGGCTCAGCTCCGAGTTGGGGTTGCCAGTAGTCATTCTTGCTGATGGTGACGTTTATGGGGAACACATAGCAATGGTCATAAAATCTGGTTCAGCCAATGCGGCTCATCTGCGTGAGCTTACAGTACCTGATGCAAAGTGGCTTGGTGTATGGGCAACAGATATTGAAAAATACAAACTTCCAACCATACCTATGACCGAATCAGACATCAAAAGAATCTATGAACTGCAAAAAGATCCTCGTTATCAAGAAGGAAACTGGAAAACTCAGCTAGAAGTTTTCCTTAAACTAAAAAGAAAGGCCGAGCTTGAAGCCTTCTCAAAATATGGCCTTACAAATATCACTGATAAATATTTGCCAGAAAAGCTAGAACTAGCAAAGAGCCTATAATTTTTTTATTCTTAGAGTAAGTACTCCGTTTCTGTATTTGAAATCATGAATTCCCATGTCCGGAGTAACCTCGATTGGAACCTCTTTTGAGAATCTACCAGATCCTCTTATATACAAAATTCCATCAATTAGTCTTACACTTACCATGTCTTCTGGTCCAGGTACTTCAGAAACAAAGACTATCTCATTTTCTCCCTTGATGAGATCGTAAACCCAGTTTTTGGACTCGCTTTCTTTTGGAGTAAATTGCGGCTGTGAATTTTTGGTCATATTTTTCAGGACTCTGGTCCAGTAGATCATTACAAATGCTGCGATCCCTATCAGAATGAAACTAACATAACCTTCGTTAGCTCTTGAAGATGTAATGTAAACCACGCCAAGAAATAATAACACAATTAGTGGTATAATAAAATCAAGGGATTTATCATTGGAGTATCGTTTTTTGTAACTTGCCAACCTGAACAGATATCAAAACCAATGAACCAAATATAAAGGATCTTTGATTTTTTATGATGTCATATTTTTATAATCTTGTTTGTATCAAGTCAACAATTGGATACTAATGATCTACCAAACAAGACCTCAAAAACGGAATTGTTTGCAAAGGGAAGCATAATTGCTCTTATTATTAGCATACCCTCTCTTGCGGGATTTTTCTTAACTTGGACCATTCTAGGAAATCTTATAGAAGCTGCTATTGTGGGGCTAGTCGTACATTTCATTGCTATGGGATTTGCTATAAAAATAGCAAAAAAATTTTTGGGCAAAAAATACTAGTGATTTCTATACTTCACCTTTAATTATGACAAGAATTTCTCTTGCGTTATGAGCGTAAATCTAGAAAATGTAGAAGAAAAACTCATTTCTGAAGTTAGACTCACTCCTCTTCAGGCCAAAGTCTTTGTGTTGATCATAAAAAAAGGAAAAATGACTGCAGAAGAAATCTCAAAAAATCTTTCCATAACTGCAAAGGAGGCACTAGATACTGCAAAAGATTTAATCGATCTTGGAGGATTTATAGACATCACAAAAACAGAATTTGAGTCAACTCATCCAAGATTTGCTGTTGTAAATATGTACAGAAGAATGTGTCAAAGAAAAAACATAGTTTTTAAAAGAAATCTTCTTGTAGACAACATCTCTATTATTTTGGAGAAACCGTATGATGATGCAAGAACTAAATAGAACTAGATTTGGTGTAAATTATTATGGTAGAGCCAAATTCATGCGAACATCAAATAGTGTACTTTGGAGTCACTAACATTAATTATGAAAAAAGAACTATTGGCTCCGTAGATATATGGCGGTGCGTAAAATGCAAGGTGCATTTCTGTGAAGAAAAACAACTTGGAATCGACACACTTGTTGATGAAGTCGGTATGCCAAAAATTAGCCAGGATCAAAAATGGTCTGTCATTGTATGTAATTTGAAAAAACACAAAGAGATGTGGAAACTTTACAAAATTAAAAAAGATGATGAAATACAACATGAATGTGTAGATGAAAAAGTTATCAAACTAAAAATAAATGATTTTAAGGTGCAGGACGAAAAACACTGGAACTTTCTTATAGAAAATTTTGTAAATAAAGTAGTGGAAATCTAGTTTCTTATGGATCTGCAAGTTCATGTCAAAAATGTACATGGAAGCCAAATAGCCGCAAAGATTACAGGAGTTTTTGTAATTGACGGACATAATTTTAGATTCAATGCTATCGCATTTGGTAGAATAGGAGGTCATAATATTGGAGCAAAGATCTCAAAATCTGTACAAAAAGAGCTTGTTAAACTCGGGTATGATGCTGACGAAGTGATCAACACCTTACAGAAAAAACTGGTGCACGGCGAAATTACAATTCCCGAAGGAATATCAAAAGAATCCTTTGCTGACAGCTAGAACTGGGCTTCTGTTAACGCTTTTTCACACGAGCATTTTCGTCCTGTAGGAATAAAATCCAACAGTGATGCGAGGATCTTTTTTGTAGTTTCTACATTTTTTGTCAAGGTTTCAATGACCTCTTTTGCAGTTACTGGTTTTTCAGCCCAAACGTCATAATCTGTAACAGTTGAAATAGAGACGTAACAAATCTGTGCTTCCCTTGCAAGCTGGCACTCTGGAATTAGGGTCATGCCTATTATGTCAGCACCTAATACATTTTTGTAGAATTTTGATTCTGCCCTAGTTGAAAATCTCGGACCTTCTATGCAAACATAGGTACAATCCTTGTGTATTTTTAAATGTAAATTATCAGTAACCTTCATCACAGCATCTTGAAGTTCTGGGCAAAAAGGATCTGCCACTGAGATATGAATCACTTTTTCTCCTTCGAAAAAAGATGTTTTTCTTGATTTAGTAAAATCAACAAACTGTGATGGCAAAGCAATGTCTCCCGGTTCGAATTTTTCTTGTAAACTTCCAACTGCGGATGGTGCGATTATTCTTTTAATACCCATTTCTTTGAAAGCCCAAATGTTTGCTCTAAAATTGATCATATGAGGAGGTATCGAGTGTTTTTTGCCATGTCTTGGCATAAATGCAACATTTCTTCCTTTAAAAACTCCAACCGTTATGGAATCGGATGTTTTTCCAAATGGTGTATCTATAGTAATCTCTTTGGCTTCCTTGAGTAAACCGGAATCGTATATTCCTGTTCCACCAAAGATACCTATTTCAGCTTGTTCCATTAATATCGCACCAAAGATTCGTATCTATGGTTCTTAATTAATTCAGAACCTTTTAGATCAGACAATTCTACAATGAATGCAAAACCAGTAACCTTGCCGCCAATTTTCTCAACAAGATCTGCGGCAGCTTTTGCCGTTCCACCAGTTGCCAACAAATCATCACAAATGAGTACTTTCTGATCTTTTTGTATGGCATTACTTTGAATCTCCATTGTGGCATTACCATACTCTATGCTATATGACAATTTTTCTGTCTTTCCAGGAAGTTTTCCCTGCTTACGTATCATTATCATGCCCTTTTTGTATTTCAACGCCAAAGCACAAGCAAGTGGAAATCCTCTGGATTCTATTCCTGCGAGCATATCTACGTCGCTTGATTTGTATCGTCTAGCAAATTCGTCTGCAATAAAAGAAATTGCATCAGGATCTTTTAAAAGTGGACTGATATCTCTAAACAAAATTCCTTTTGTTGGAAAATCAGGATATTCTGCAATTTTTTCTTTGAGATTCACACAAGCTAGGCAAAATGTGGATGTAAAAAGTATTTCTAATA
>JBQTHX010000006.1:0-2041 GCA_052389415.1 Nitrosopumilaceae archaeon | reverse complement strand
TCATGTAATTATAGAGTCAAGTCCTGAACAAAAATAAAAAACAAATCATAATTTTACTAGCAATTTCAGCAGCTCTTGGACTTGCAAGCTCGCTGATAAATTATTTTACTCACAATAAAGAATTGCTTCTCATATCACGTCTAGTTGGAGTTGCATTTTTCACATACATCTACTTTTGGATCTCATCTATAATAAAAAAACAGCAGAAAATGGTAAAGGAATCCAACGGATTTATCCATATTCCATTTAATCCAAATGTTCTAAAACATTTTCTTATGATGTTTATCATAGGATGGACAGTCTTTTCTGTATTAGACTATTATGATCTGAATTTCATCGATTGGATACTTCCTTTTGTTTTGGGAATTACAATATTCCCATTTGCTTCAGGTCTTATTCCGCTTAGACTCAAAGACAACAAGTGGAGAAAGTAATTCTCTGATTATTTACCAAGTTAACCCACCAATCAGTCCAATTCTAGGCATAAATTCAAGGGCAAGATAGGATGACGATAGTTATTTAATACGAAAATACTCCGTCAAATCTATTCCCACGCTAGCTCAGCCTGGTAGAGCTTCCGGCTGTAGTGGTTGGCTCTTGGCTAACTGATGTCAGCCTATCAGGCTTACAGAAACCGGGTTGTCGCAGGTTCAAGTCCTGCGCGTGGGACCATATCATAATTTTGTCTCTAATTCAATTTGAATTCAGAATTATGTCATAATGAGATATCAAATCTTAAATATCATTTCCAGTTGTGTACGTGTTTCAAAAGATCAAGAATTTAAAAACAAATTGATTAGAGAAAAATTATTTTAATATTGTCTACTGTCTCCCTCTAAGAGACCTGCACCACCGTGCAACCTATCAATATGTTTTGAAAGTGTATTCTTGTCATCAAATGGAGATTCACAGTAAGGGCAGACAGCTTTTGCGGTACTCAAGTCTTTTACATACTTCACTGCGTTTGGATTGATAATACACATTGGTGCACCTTCCGTCAGAGTGTCCACTGTTGACATGGATGCCTTTTGAACATTTTCATAAATGCTTGCGCGTTTCATCACTCCCAAGATAGAAGAGCCAGTACTGACAATTATCTGCTTGATGTTGTACTTGTCCATGTAGTTTAGCGCGTCTTGTAGAGTTGAATGTGGTGGAAGACTGTATACTGGACTGCTCATTATTTCTCTAAGTTTTACTTTGTTTAGAGGAAGATTTTTTGCAGCTACCTTAAAGAGAATGTCTGATTTGCTGACAATGCCTATTGCTTCACCTTGATGCGAGATCAAGACTACCTTGGCGTTCTTTTCTTGCATCTGGTTTATTGCATCTAAAACAGTCTTTTCTCCTTCCATTATTACTGCGTCTGTCTCCATAATTTTGTCAATGGGCATAGCCAAAAGGGCTCCCACGTCAGAGGCAGACGAAATTATTTTGCTCACGTAAACTAGATGCAAATCTTTTATTTAAATTTTCGAGAAAGGAATTTTATTATTTTAAATTATGGGTTTATCACAGCGCGTCCAATTATTTTTCCTTGTTTTAGATCTCCAAGTGCCGCATTCACGTCACCAAGTGAATATCTTTTTGAAACTATTGGATTTATCACGCCCTTTTTTGCCAGCTCTACTAGTTCTACCAGACTGGAATAATTTCCAGTGTATGCTCCTTGGATTGTAATTGCCTTTAGTGGAATTGTTGGAAGGACAAATTCTGCAGAACCACCAAAGAGTCCAACCAGAATAAGATTGCCGCGTTTGCGTAAAAGCGAAAGTCCCATCTTTGCGGTTGCAGGAGCATTGACAAAATCAATTACAGATTCAGCGCCCTTGTTGTTGCATATAGAGATTATTTTTTGCGCAGCTTCTGGATCTTTAGAGTTTATTGTGTGATCAGCACCAAGTTTTTTTGCGGCAGCAAGCTTGTTGTCATCATGATCTGCACAAATTATTGTGGCCTTGGTAATTGCTTTAGCAATTTGAATGCTCATCAACCCCAGTCCACCAGCTCCTATTATTACAAGAAATTGTCCTGGGCTTGC
>JBQTHX010000005.1:0-9033 GCA_052389415.1 Nitrosopumilaceae archaeon | reverse complement strand
AAATCAATCACAGTAACAAAATCTGAAATCAAGAATGCATATTCTAAAGTAACAAAGGATCAGATAGATGCAATACGACTAGCAAAAAAAAGGCTAGAAAGAACGGAACTTTCAATAAAAAATAAGCTAGAGAGAATCATAATTCGATCGGATGGGATAAAAATTGTAAAAACATTTGTTCCAATCGAGAGTGTGGGTTGCTACATACCTGGCGGTGAAGCAAGATACCCTAGTACATTAATCATGTCAGTTGTTCCAGCCAAGGTAGCAGGTGTAAAAAAAATTGTGGCAATCTCACCACCTGATCAAAATGGAAACATTGATCCACTCACACTTGTTGCTTCAGACATTTGTGGAGTAGATGAAATGTACAAAGCAGGTGTGGCTGGTATTGCAGCACTAGCATATGGAACTAAATCAATACCCAAAGTAGATAAGATAGTTGGACCTGGAGGATTGTTTATTACTATTGCAAAAAACCTTGTAAGCGAAGACGTCTCAATTGATATGATAGCAGGCCCCACAGAGCTTGCAATTATAGCAGATTCTTTTGCAGATCCGGATGTCGTTGCGTCTGACTTGATATCTCAAGCAGAACATGGACCTGCATCTACTTGTTGTTTGATAACTACATCTACAAAACTAAAAAACAGTGTACTAGATTCGTTACGAAAACAGATTGGCAAAATTAAAAGACGAGAATTTGTTAACGCTAGCTTGAAAAAAAATGGGTTTGTAGCAATTTGCAAAAGCGAATCAAACGTGATTGAATTTGTTAACAAATTTGCTCCAGAGCACTTGGAAATCATCACAAAAAATCCATTACAGGTAGCAAAAAAAATAACTTCTGCAGGTCTAATCCTAATAGGAAAGAATACACCGTCCTCTGCAAGTGATTATCTACTGGGTTCTAACCACATTCTGCCTACAAACGGGATTGCAAGAAGCAGGGGATCCCTTGGAATACTGGACTTTATGAAAATACAAAATCAGGTAGAGAGTTCAAAATCTGAATTACAAAAAATTTCTAAATACCTAAAGGCTTTGACAACTGCAGAAGATCTTCCGAATCACTACGAAGCGATAAGGACTAGAATAAAATGAAATCGGATTGGTTTAAAAAAAAATTGGAACAGCTCTCAAAGCTCAAAGGATATCAAAAGCCGGACAAATATTCAAATGTAATAAAACTTGATTCTAACGAAAACTATGCAATAGACAGAGAATTCTCATTGGATTTGATAAAACAAACACAAGAAAGTCTTGATGTCAGAGAATATCCTCTTAGTGATACCGAACGACTAGTAGAATCCTTGGCTAGGTATATCAGAATGCCTCAAGAAATGATTGGTGTAGGAAATGGCTCTGATCAAATCATTGATCTGATTTTAGCAAACTTTGCTTCAAAGGAAACAAAAATTCTGACCTCTGAACCTACATTTGGATTCTTTGAGGAAAGATGCAAGCTATATTCTATCCCAACAATCAAGATTCCTTTCACAAAAAACATGACACTGGAATTAGAAAATTTCCGCTCAAAAATAAAAAAAGCTGACATTCTTTATCTTGATTCTCCAAACAATCCGACTGGATTTCAGTTTTCAAAAAACAAGCTAGAACAACTAATAAGGGAATTCAAAGGTCTTGTAATTATAGATGAAGCATACGTAGAGTTTGCTGACTATTCCATTGTGGATGTGGTAAAGAAAAAAGACAATCTAATTGTATTAAGGACATTATCAAAATCATTTGGGCTTGCTGGACTACGTGTTGGATATTTTGTTGCAAACAAAAAGATTGTCAACTTATTTTCAAAAACCATTCAGTATCCATATCCACTGAACACAATTGCTATAGAGACTGCAATTCTTGCCCTGCAAAAATCAAAAAAGATCTTAGAAATTGCAAATCTTATCAAAAAAGAAAGGTCCAGAATAACAGAAAAGCTTCGTGAAATGGGTGTTTTCCAAGTGTTTGATTCAAAGGCAAATTTTGTCCTTTTTAATGCACCTGGTTCTGGATCAAGAATATACAAGGCTCTCATAGAGCAGGGAATAGTTGTGAAAAATTTGGGAAAAATGGGAAGCTATGACGGTTGCTTGAGGGTTACGGTAGGTTCTGAAGAGATGAATTCAAAATTTCTGCTGGCAATTCGTGATTTATTGAGATGACACTTGAAAAATTAGGTGACGGTATCTTTGTGGACACTGCAAAGATTCCTAAAATAAAAAACGTTGACGGTGTGATATTTGATTGCGATGGTGTACTAGTAGATATTTCAAACTCGTACGATCTTGCAATAAGAAAAACCGTAGAATTCATACTAAAAAAAATGACGGACATAGACCAACCAAATTTTGTAAATGCCAAGATGATTGATGGTTTCAAGGCCACGGGAGGTTTTAACGATGAAGTTGATGTAACTTACTCACTTGTTGTCTCCGCTGTGGCAGCAAAAAAATTAGGACAAAAACCACAAGAATTTGTTTTTGAGGTAATCAAACACTCAGATCAGACTGGCATTTTGTCTGTGGAAAAGTATCTTGACTCTCTCAATGTAGATATTTCTGGTATTAGAAAAAAATTAGACTATCCGGGAGAACATGACACAAACCCACTGTATTCCATCTTTGATGAGATATTCTATGGTCCAGATTTATACTATAAATTGTATGGAAGAAAACCGGAATTTTTTAACGAGAAAGGGCTAATCGATAACGATATCATACTTGTCACAAAAGATCTAATTGAGAAACTAAAAGAAAAATTTGGAAAAAAAATCTCTATAGTATCAGGCCGCGGTCTTGTTTCTACAAAATATTCGCTAAAGGAATTACTTGATGAATTTGATATTGAAAACTCGCGGTTTCTAGAAGATGAACCGCGTGAATTTGCAAAACCAAACCCGCAGCCGCTAGTATCATGTATCAAAGGATTAGAATCTTCATGCTGCATGTTTGTTGGTGATTCCACTGAGGATGTCTTGATGGCAAAAAAGGCTGAGGAGCTTGGCTCTAAAACAATTTTTTGTGCTATTTATGGCACAAGCAAAGATCCCCAATCAAAACGTAATCTCTTTGAACAAAAAAATGCTGATATCATTCTGGAATCAATAGATCTTATTCCGAAGGCATTAAATCTGGTAAAAGCCTAAAACCGACTCTCTGCAGGAATTTGTATGAAATCTAGAATAGGCCGCATCAATAGGAAAACAAAAGAGACCGAAGTTTCTGTAAATGTAAATCTTGATGGTAAGGGCAAGATCTCTGTAAAGACAGGAATTAGTTTTCTTGATCACCTGATTACATCATTTGGAAAACATGCGATGCTTGATCTTAGTCTCAAGGCAGTCTCAAAAGACAACATATCTCATCACTTGATAGAAGATACAGGTATAGCTCTTGCAAATGCAATTGATCTTGCTCTAGGAAATAGATATGGCATAACAAGATTTGGTTACGCCTCGGTTCCTATGGATGAATCGCTTGCAGAGGTATCACTTGATCTAGTGAAACGTCAATATCAAAAAATCGAATTAGGAATTCAGAGAAATCAGTTAGAAGAGATCTCAAAAGAAGACTTGGAGCATTTTTTCCACTCACTTGCTCAGAATCTTAATAGCTGTATACACATCACAGTAAAGTATGGAAAAAATGATCACCACAAAATTGAAGCTGCGATAAAGGCCTTTGCAGTAGCATGGAGAACCGCAGCCAGCTATGACAAAAAACAGAAAGGAATCCCAAGCACAAAAGGTGCCATGTGATGGTCAAAGTTGCAATATTTGATTATGGTGCAGGAAACATATTCAGTCTAAAATCATCTCTTGAAAAAAATGATGCTGAAGTTGATGTAATCACAGATCTTAATCATTCCAACAACTATTCAGGACTATTATTGCCTGGAGTAGGTAATTTTGATCCTGCAATACGTAGTCTAAATTCGTCAAAAAAGGCATTTGCTGAAGTAGTAAAAAATCAGGTCCCGGTTCTTGGAATCTGCCTTGGGATGGAAATGTTCTTTGAAAAAAGTGAGGAAGGTAGTGAAAGGGGATTGGGAGTTTTGGAAGGAGAGGTAATCTTACTGCCAAACAAATTCAAGATACCGCACATGGGATGGAATGATTTACAAATAAAAAAGTCAAGTAAGCTCTTAGAAGGTGTAAAGGATGGTTCATGGGTATATTTTGTCCATTCTTATCGAGTCGAACCAAAAAAACCTGAGATTGTAAAAGCCGACTCTGACTATGGAATAAACGTTCCTGCAGTGGTAGAAAGTGGCATGCTTTATGGTACTCAATTTCACCCGGAAAAATCTAGTCAAGTAGGATCTATTATGATAAAGAACTTTTTGCGAGAGTGTAAAAAGTGAAAATTATTCCTGCAATTGACCTGATGGATGGTAAGGTAGTACGTCTAATCAAAGGGAATCCAAAAAATAAAACAATCTATAGCAATAATCCTGTTGAGATTGCAAAAAAATGGGAAAGAGCAGGTGCAGACAGAATACATGTAGTGGATCTTGATGCAACACTTGGAAGTGGATCTAACCTACCAATCATAAAAAAAATTAAACAAGAAGTGTCCATTGCCATTCAGGCTGCTGGCGGATTACGTAACAAAGAAGCTATCTCTGACGCATTATCATTTGCTGATAAGTTAGTTATCGGTACTTTTGCATTCGAAAACAAAGACAACCTATCAGAAATTTTAACAAATTTTGGAAAAAATAAATTCATCATCTCTGTGGATCAACTAAAAGGAAAAATTGTCATAAATGGATGGAGACAAAATACAGGGATAGAAGTGAATACAGGAATAGAAGATTTTCTAAAAATTGGCTTGCCTGAATTTCTCTTAACTAGTGTTGACAGAGATGGAACTTTGTTGGGACCAGATATTGATTCTCTTTCAAAAGCTTGCAAGATAAAAAATGCAAAAATAATTGCTAGTGGTGGAATTGCAGATGTTAAAGATGCTGTAGCTGTAAAAAAATGCGGTGCTGAAGGAGTGATTCTTGGAAAAGCACTATATGATGGAAGAATTTCTATTGAAGAGGTTAGAGCAATAAAATGACTTTAACTAAAAGAGTGATTCCCTGTTTGGATGTAGATAATGGTAGAGTAGTAAAGGGAATGCATTTTGCATCCATAAAAGACGCAGGAGATCCCGTCTCATTAGCAGAAAAATATAGCAAGGAGGGGGCAGACGAGATTATCTTTCTTGACATCACTGCATCACAACAAGAAAGAGAAACAATCAAGACCCTAGTTTCCAAAGTAGCCCAAGTTATCGATATTCCATTTACTGTAGGTGGAGGAGTGAAAACTCTGCAGCATGCAAGGGATATTCTGTTAAGTGGTGCAGACAAGGTTGCGATAAACACAGGAGCCGTAAAAAACCCAGAAATTCTAACAAAACTGATGGAAATTTTTGGGAAACAATGTGTTGTTGTTGCCATGGATGTAAAAAGAAATTATGATTATCAAAAAGGAAGACATGTTTTTTCCTCAGATTCTAAAAAATTCTGGTTTGAAGTTTATATCTATGGGGGAAAAACCGCAACAGGACTTGATGCAATAGAGTGGGCCAGACAAGTTGAAAAACTTGGAGCTGGAGAGATTCTTCTTACCAGTATAGATATGGATGGCACAAAGGAAGGATATGATGTACAACTAACAAAGGAGATAGTTAATGCTGTAAATATTCCAGTCATTGCATCAGGAGGATGTGGAATTCCAAAACACATGCTTGATGTATTCTTGCAATCAAACGTTGATGCGGCACTGGCTGCATCGATATTTCACTACAAGACACATTCTGTAGACAGAGTCAAGGAATATCTTAAAGAAAACGGTGTTCCTGTTAGGATCTAAAAGATTAAGAAAGGAATAAGGTAAAAATTTTTCATGAAAAAAACCATAGATGAAATTGATTTTTCAAAAGGTGATGGACTAATTCCAGTCATAGTACAAGATATTAATTCAAAAGAGGTTCTTACACTTGCGTACGCCAATAAAGAATCGTTGTCTCTCACTCAAAAGACTGGCAATTCTTGGTTTTGGAGTAGATCAAGAAACAAGCTCTGGATGAAGGGGGAAGAATCTGGCAATACTCAACAAGTAAAAGAGATTCTAGTTGATTGCGATTCGGATGCAATAATATACCTTGTGGAACCAGCAGGACCTGCCTGTCATACTGGAGAGCGAGTCTGCTTTCACAATGCATTAGAAAAAAAATAATTCTATCCTGTTTTGTTAATTGCAGGATTCATCAATCTTTCAATTTGAGTTTCTTCTCCAGGTACAAAACCAGGAATAGTTTGATTAGTGATCTCAAAGCTAAGTGGATTGTATTTTACTAGATCAAAAATCACTTGCCATTTTCCAACTAGCTCATCAGTTGTAGATATTCCCAATGGTTTGCTGACATCAGGTTTAAAATAATAGTTGAAGTGATCTTTTGCAGTGCCATTAAATGGAATCATCACAAACGTCTTGTTTTGTGGTGTGACAATCCATATGTTACCAATCTCGTTTGGTTTCAAGTTATTTACAGTCATGAAAACGTTCTCACCTAACTTGTACTGTGGTTTACTTATTGCAAAGGGGCCTGAAACTATCCAGCTTGGATTTGGCTCATCTGATTTTTGCATAATGGAACGACCTACCACGACAGCTATTATAACAGCAATAATTATGCCAGCTATTATTGGAATATACTTCTTTTTCAACTGGCTGACTAGGACCTGTATTCTTAATTAATATTTTATTTTGTAATATTTTTTTATATTCTGTTTGGCCTTTACTTTTTTTTAGTTTTCTGCGGTTATTTTCCTAATAGTTTTTATTTTGGGCTCAAAATCTATTAAATCTTACTGAATAAATGTATGTTAAAAGTTAAGTAATACTTAACTTCATATTAGGACGTCTTATCTATGATTTTACAAAGTCAGATTCATCTTGACGCAGATAAAATCGCTACTATGTAGAGAATGCAAAAAAGAGTATCCTGCTATCTTCAAATATATCTGCGATGAATGTTTTGGTCCCCTGGACGTAAACTATGCTTTTCCCTCGGTAAACAAAAACACGTTTGCAAATCGTGAACATACTTACTGGAGATACTTTGAGCTTCTCCCAATTGCAGAAAAATCAAATATCATAAGCATTGGAGCTGGGATGACTCCTCTGCTAAAAGCAGAAAAACTTGGCAAAGTACTAGGTCTGAATAATCTGTATATTAAAAATGATTCTGTAAATCCAACTTTTTCCTTTAAGGACAGACCTGCAGGAGTTGCAATATCAAAAGCAAAAGAATTTGGATTCAATGCAGTTGGATGTGCATCCACAGGAAATCTGGCATCAGCTACTGCAGCTCATGCTGCAAAAGGTGGATTCCCATGTTATGTTTTTGCTCCAAGCGATATTGAACATGCAAAAATTGCCCAAGCACTTGCATATGGTGCAAATTTTATTGCAGTAGATGGAACGTATGACGATGCAAATAGAATCGCAGCTCAGATTGGTGACAGCAAAGGAATTGGAATTGTAAATATCAACATGCGTTCCTATTATGTCGAGGGATCAAAAACTCTGGCATTTGAAGTAGCAGAACAACTTGATTGGAAAGTGCCAGATCATCTGGTTGTACCAGTGGGAAGTGGTGCAATGCTAAATGCCATTTGTAAAGGATTTGAGGAATTAGAAAGTCTCTCACTTGTAAATAATGTCTCAAACATGCACATGATCGCAGCACAACCGTATGGATGTGCACCAATAGTTGATGCCTTTAAGAGAAAAGATACTGAGGTAATCCCTGTAGAACGACCAGATACCATAGCAAAAAGCTTGGCTATAGGAGATCCTGGAGATGGTCGCTACGTTCTCAAGCGATTAAAACAATACAACGGTTGGGCAGAAGATTCCACCGATAAAGAAATTTTGGATGCAATTCTCTTACTGGCAAAGACTGAAGGGATATTTACAGAACCTGCTGGTGGGGTCTCTGTTGCTGTACTAAAAAAGATGATAGAACAGGGAAAGATTGACAAAAATGATACTACCATCTGTTATGTGACTGGAAACGGTCTAAAGACAACCGAAGTCTTGATGGAAGTCTTACAAAAACCAAAAGTAATTCAAGCAGACGTTGCAAAAATTTCTGCAATGGTGAGCTAGTTGGCAAATATCAAATTCATAATTCCGTCTGTCCTAAACAAAGGTGGAGGAGAAAAAAAAATTGACATTGTTGCTACTTCATTATCAGAGGCATTTGACAAGATCTCGCAAGAAATGGGTGAAGAGTTTCAAAGACGAGTTTTAAACTCTGATGGAACTCCGCGTTCTTTGATAAACATTTACATCAATGGAAAAAATATGCGATTTTCTGGTGGAATGCAGACTAGCTTAAAAGACGGTGATGAAGTCTATCTTCTTCCAGCTGTTGCTGGGGGCTCAGAGCTTTCTAAAAAAGAACTTGAAAGATATTCAAGACAAGTAATGCTTGAAGAGATTGGATACGAGGGACAGCTAAAGCTGCGAAACGCCAAAGTCTGTGTAGTTGGGATTGGTGGTCTTGGAAATCCAATAGCTACACGACTAGTTGCCATGGGAATAGGAAAGATTCGCATAGTTGACAGGGACGTAATAGAACTGTCTAATCTACACAGGCAAACGATGTTTGATGAATCAGACATTGGACAGGTCAAAGTAGAATCTGCTGCAAAAAAACTACACAAAATGAATCCCGATGTGGAGATAGAGGCACTTCCTGTTTCTGTAAATGACTATACTGCTTTAGATCTAGTTGAAGGATGTGACGTTGTAATTGATGCACTTGACAGTGTTAACGCTAGATATTCTCTTAACAAGGCATGCATTGCAAAAAAGATTCCGTTTGTTACTGGTGCTGCTGTCGGGGTATCAGGTCAGGCCTTTACTGTCCTGCCAAAACAAAGCGCATGTTATCACTGTCTTTTTCCTGCACTTGATGAAGACTCGATGCCAACTTGCAGCATAGAAGGTGTGCACCC
>JBQTHX010000004.1:0-3136 GCA_052389415.1 Nitrosopumilaceae archaeon | reverse complement strand
AGCACCATGAACAACACATTCCTTAATTGCCTTCATGTTGTCACTAGCAGTAATCATGATTACTTTGGCATCTGGATGATCAGAGATCACTTCTATAAGTGCAGTTTTGCCATCTTTTTTGGGCATTGCTATATCTAACAAGAGTAGATCAGGCTTCGTTTTTTCAAAAACCTCTATAGTTTCAATGCCATTTGTAGCTTCAGCAACAACTTCATGTCCCCCAAGAATTAGCATATCTTTTAGCACCATTCTTATTGCATCAGAATCATCTGAAATCATTATACGTGACACATGACTAAGTCAGAATTCATATGTTTAAATCTGGTTTGGTTTTTATTTTAACACACTAGAGAAGATTTTTCTAATTTTTTTCTTATACTCCAAAACGTCTTCTTTATACTGCCCACAAAGGATTCGTTCCATAATGCTATTAGATTCAAGAAGCGCCCACAAGCTCTTTTCTAACGGACCATTTGCTATAGCATGTTTTGCCAAAGAATCAGTAATTTTAGCGATTTCGCCGACCTCTTTTTGACCCATCATTGGAGCAAGACCTTTAATTTTATGAAGGTGTCTTTGAATTTCTTTTGCATTACTGAATATGTCTGTATCATTTTTACAATTTTTCAATATTTTTTTTATTGCATCCAAGCCTTCTTGGATCTCTTTTGTAGCAACGTTAAGAAAATCATCCGACACTGTAATTTGATTTTACTGATACCCACTTTTATAACCACATGAGTTAAAATGTTACAATAATTCATGAAGATCATTTACAACGCCTGCCTGATGCTGGTTTTGCTTGTAGTTGCAATAGTGGCATGCCTCTTTTTGCAATTTCCTGGACAGGAAATTGTCTTACAAATCTTACTTTTTATTGATCTGGCTTTATTCTTGTATCTTCTTTATTCTATGAGAAACTCATTGAAACAGATTGAAACAATAACTGATATGGTACATCAAATCAAAAATGGTCTTTATGGTCAACTAAGTACTAAAACCAAAGATGAGATTAAACCATTAATGGAACAAATCAACTCTTTATCATCTAAAATAAAAGAAAATCAATTAAATGCAAAAAATGTGGAGAAGGAAAAAAATGAGTTTTTGGCAATGATTACTCATGAACTTAAGACTCCACTTGTTCCAATACGTGGATATGCCGATATTTTGCTTAAGGGATATTTTGGTCAGCTAAATGAGAACCAAAGACAGAGAGCAGAAATAATCAAAGCTAGCTCAGAGTCGCTTCTTGAATTAATATCAGATCTTTTGGATGCGCAAAAATTGGAAGTTGGCCAACTAAAGATGAAAGCCGATAATTACAATATAAAATCAGCAGTGGAAAGAGCCATTTCCATAATGGCATCACAAGCAATGACAGACAAGATCCAACTCTTGCATACTATCAAAGATGATATTTTTGCAAGATTCGATGAAGATAGGATTGTTCAAGTTCTTACAAACTTGATAAAAAACAGCATAAAAGCCACCGAACCAACGAAAGGGATAGTGGAGGTTTTCGTAACGGATTCTATATCTGAAGTAAATGTATCTGTAAAAGATAACGGCAGGGGAATTTCGAAAGATTCGCTCGATAAAATATTCAGAAAATTCTATCAAGTAGACACATCGTCTACAAGAGAAAAAGGAGGAAGTGGCCTTGGATTGGCAATATGTAAAGGAATAGTCGAGTCTCATAGGGGAAAAATATCAGTACAAAGTGAACTGGGTCAAGGGACAACTTTTACATTCAGCATTCCAAAGAATAAATAATCAGTATCTGAGGCATAACACAAACAAGAAATAGTTGAAACTTGCCGAACCATTTATTGTATTTAGAAGATTATTCCGATAAAGCAGTACAGTTTGCAATGGATAGTGGGGCGCAATACTGTGACGTTAGAGCTGAAAAAGTAGAACGAAATGGATTTCTTTTAGAAAACGGAGAGATTGAACACTTTGCTACTACAAGCGAACTTGGCCTTGGTATAAGAGTTTTGGCAGGTGGAGCTTGGGGATTTTATTCTATTTCAAATCCAAACTCTATGGATAAGATAAAATCTGCGACACTTGATGCAGTAAGAAGCGCATTACATTATTCTGAAAAGAAAAAACACAAAGTAAAACTTGCAGATACTCGAGCTTTTACTGATAAGATCATTTTTGGAGTATCAAGGCAGCCTGACATTGAAGAGCTAACAAAGCTTGGTTTTGAGTGTGACAAAATCATTAGAAGTAAAAAAAGAATAAACGAGTCATCAATTTCCATTGGTTATGAAAGTTTTTCAAAATATTTTGTAAATAATGAAGGATCAAAAATCACTCATACTTTTGTAGATACACTAGCAAACATTACTGCTACGGCACACGAGTCAGGCCTTACAGAATCGGTCAATTCGACAGAGGGAGGTAGGGGAGGAATGGAAATGATCCTTGGAGAAAACGACATTGGAAAAACTGCCGAGTTTGTCTCTCAAAAAGCCTCGGAACTATTGGATGCCAGAATTCTCAAAGAAGATAAGGCTACTGTTGTCATGAATCCAGATTTTGTCGCTCTTTTAGCGCATGAGATCCTAGGTCATCCCTCTGAAGCAGATAGAGTTCTAGGAAAGGAGATGGCATGGGCTGGAGGTTCTTGGTGGGCTGGTAAAATTGGGCAAAAGATTGGGTCTGACAAATTAACCGTAATAGATGATCCTACGATTTCAGGTAATCTTGGTTGTTACAAATATGATGATGAAGGAGTTTTGGCAAAAAGAAAAACTCTGATAGAAAATGGTATTTTAAAAAACCACATGCAGAGTAGGGAGACTGCCTTCATTTTTAACACAGTCCCAAATTCTGGTATGCGAGCTTCAGGATACGAGTTTATGCCACTAATTAGAATGGCATGCACATGTATCAAGGAAGGCGATTGGGATCCTCAAGAAATGATACGTGATGTAAAAAACGGCTATCTCATCTCAAACATGAAAGTCCCATCGATTGACATGATGCGTTACAACTGGAGTATTTCATGTCAATTTGCACAAAAAATTGAGAACGGAGAGACTACGGAACTGTTAAGGGATGTTATAGTGATGGGAACAGCTCCAGATTTTTTCAATTCGATTGATGCTTGCGGAAAAGATTT
>JBQTHX010000003.1:0-2330 GCA_052389415.1 Nitrosopumilaceae archaeon | reverse complement strand
TTTCAATTAACCGCAGGATTGCGCTACCGACTATAATTGCATCAGCGCCAATCGTTGCAAACTTTTTTGCTTGGACAGAATTTGAAATTCCAAAACCTACTGCAACAGGAATTTTTTTTCCAGCAATCTTCTTGGCATTTTTTATTGCATCAATGGTGTATTGTTTGATTTCCTGTTTTGCTCCAGTCGTGCCATAGACTGAAACTAGATACAAAAACCCAGAGGATTTTTGAACAATCTTTCTTATTCTTTCTTTAGATGTATTTGGCGATACCAAAAAGATTGCATCCGCTCTGCATTTGTGTATGGCATTAAGATACTCTTTGGCTTCCTCTAGTGGCATGTCTGGTAAGATGAAACCATCTATCCCAGCTTTTTTTGCACTAGAGATGAACTTGTAGAATCCTTGCCTGTAAAGGAGATTGGTATAAGTCATAAGAACAAGTGGAAGATCAGTTTCTTTTCGAATCTTTTTTACCAATTCTAGATATTTTCTTGTGTTTATACCCCTAGTTAGCGCCAAGTGAGCTGCGTTTTGAATTACAGGTCCATCAGCTAGAGGATCCGAGAAAGGCAAACCAAGCTCAATGATGTCTGCACCCCCCCTTACCAGTCCTCGTACTGCAGACAAGGTTCCCTTTCCGTTTGGATATCCAACTACAGTATAAGCAATGAGTGCTTTTTGATTTTTGGATTTTAGCTCCAAAAATTTATTTTTTATTCTTGACATTTCTCAAATAATTTTCTACTACTTCAACATCCTTGTCTCCACGTCCGGACAAGGTTACAACAATCGAATCAGATCTTGGTCTAGTCTTTGCTAACTTTATTGCGTATGCAACTGCATGAGATGATTCCAGTGCAGGGATTATTCCCTCATGTTTTGATAACATTAAAAATGCATCAACTGCGCTCTTGTCATTTACATTATCATATTTTACTCGTTTGGAGTCTTTCAGAAAAGAGTGCTCTGGTCCAACTCCAGGATAATCCAGTCCAGCTGCAATGCTATGCGTATCAAGAATCTGCCCTTCTTCATTTTGTAAAAGATATGTCATCATTCCATGTAACACTCCTTTTTTTCCAGCATTTAATGTTGCAGAGTGATGATCAGTGTCAAGACCTTCCCCACCTGCTTCTACTCCAAACATCTCTGTGTCAGAATCAAGTAAAGGATAGAATGTTCCAATTGCATTTGATCCTCCACCGACACATGCAACAACAGAGTCTGGTGATTTTTTTTCCACCTCTTTCATTTGTAAAATAATTTCTTTACCAATCACCGATTGAAAATCTCTAACCATCACAGGATATGGATGTGGACCAACTGCAGAGCCAAGTAGATAGTATGTATTTTGCACATTTGTAATCCAGTCACGGATTGCTTCATTTATTGCGTCTTTTAGTGTTTGAGTTCCTTCCATCACTGGATGAACTATAGAACCTAAAAGTTTCATTCTAAAGACGTTCAGCTTTTGTCTTTGCGTATCCTTGTATCCCATGTAGACTTCGGATTTTAGTCCAAGACAGGCACATGCCATCGCTGTTGCCACTCCGTGCTGGCCAGCACCTGTTTCTGCTATTATTCTCTTTTTCTTCATCTTTTTTGCAAGAAGTGCTTGTCCCAGGGTATTGTTTATCTTGTGCGCGCCTCCGTGGAGCAAATCCTCGCGTTTTAGATAGATCTTGGCACCTCCTACTGCCTCTGTCAGATTTTTTGCATAGTAAAGAGGAGTCGGCCTTCCTGCGTATTCACGAAGGTAATAGTCTAGTTCTTTTTTGAAGGTTGTATCATTTTTGAACTTGAGATAGGCATTTTCTAATTCCTCTACTGCTGGAACCAGAGTCTCTGGGATGTACTTTCCACCAAACTCTCCAAACTTGCCGTTCTTTGGATATCCTGTCTTCATATTGCCAACACCAGTTTCTTGACATGTCCCTTGATATCTTTACTCTTCATTATACTGCTTCCTACCAAGAATGCATCAGCACCGCATTTATGAAGGAATCTTATATCATTTGGTGATTCTATTCCACTCTCTGATAGCACGATTCGTGACTGTTTTATCTCTTTGAGAATTTTTTGTGTAGTGTTTAGATCAATTTTTAAAGAGTCAAGATTGCGATTATTGATTCCAAGAAGATCAGCGCTGGTATCCAAAGAGTTGAGAAACTCTTTTTTTGTGTGTGATTCTAAAAGTATTGATAAATTTTTTTTATGAGCATAAGAAATGAGTTCATCTATGCCTTTGACCATCTTTTTGTCAAAGATTGACTGGATCAAGAGTATGCAATCCGCACCCATCTTCTCGGCTGCATCAATTTGGATC
>JBQTHX010000002.1:0-4531 GCA_052389415.1 Nitrosopumilaceae archaeon | reverse complement strand
CTCTGGTACTATGAGATTCTGATTCCATACCTCTCTAAAATACAGTCACATCGCCAGGAGCTGGGGAGTGATCATGCTTGTTTTGATGGTACTCCATAAAGTCCTTATGAGTAGTTTCCTGATGTTTTCTCAATTCTTCAATATTTTCAAAAATGTTCTCGCAAAGATAGCATTTGGGTTTGTGCTGATCTTTCAAAGATAGAACCATGTAATTTTGTGACAATTTGACGTAATTGAATCTTTCAAATTTCAAACAGGGGTGAGCCACTTTGAGAATCGTTTGTCTCTTCCAGATACTACGTCCATGAAGATCTTGTGTAATTGAAGTGTCACTTTGCCAGGTTCACCATCTCCGATAGATTTGTCATCAATCTCTGTTACTGGTTTTATCTCAGAGGCTGTTCCAGTCATAAACACCTCGTCTGCTGCAAAAAGATCCTTTAGACTGCAATTCTTTTCAACTACAGATATCTTTTCAGTTTTTGCTATCTTTATGACACTATCTCTTGTGATGCCAGGCAAGATGCCTGCACTCAACGGAGGAGTAGTTATCTTATTGTCATTTACCAAAAAAATGTTCTCTGCACTTCCTTCAGCTACCTTATTATCATAATTGAGCATTATTGATTCGTCATAACCAGCCTTTAGTGCTTCTACTCTAGCAAGTGCTGCATTTGCATAGTTTGAAGCTGCCTTGGCTTGCATTGGTTGTGATCTGGAATCAATCCTTAACCACTTTGAGATTCTGCAGCGTGTTCCCTTAATTTTTCCTGCCTTTGTATATTCTTGCAACGCTTCAACACATGCTACTGCAACATCGATCTTGTTTGCTGTTGGTGTTAGTCCCAGCATACCATAACTATAGAACGCTATTGGTCTGATGTAACACTCTTTCATGGTGCTATTTCTTACGGTCTGGATTATGGCATCAGAAATTTGCTTTTTAGAATATGGCATTTTCATTGAATACATTTTAGCTGAGCTAAACAACCTGTCAACATGTTCAGGCAAACGGAATATCATAGAACCTCTTTGTGTGTTGTAACATCTTATTCCTTCAAAGACTGCAGTGGAATAATGCAACGCATGAGTTAGTACATGGACTTTGGCATCCGGGAATGGCACTAGCTTTCCATTCATCCAAATCTTGCCTTGTTCTTTCATAAGAAAACTCTGGAAGAAAGGTAATTTAAAGAATTAATAAAAAAATGATTTCAAACTATCAAACATACTAATATTGCAATAGGTACAACTGTAAACATGGAACCAATATTGTCCTTTATAGCTGTTGCCTTACTTGTGGGTGGTTTGATTGGACAAGGCTTTGAGCTTAGAAAGATTAGAATGTCAATAACAAAAGATGAGGATCTGTCGTCAAAAAACATGTTTACAGACAAGCGAAATTTGAAATGGTATGCATTAATCGGTGCTGGTCTAGTTCTATGGTATGCGGCAAGGTAGTTCTAGGTGATCTATATAGATCAGGTCTAAATATTGCCTGTACCAATATAATATAGCGCGTGTTTTGGGTAACGCCGGACTGATTCTAGATAAGAGGTCCAAGAACAAACCCACTTTGACTTCTATAGGTAAAGACCTGTAGGGGTCAAATGTATGATGATTTTCTATACAAAAATAATCTTTGATCTTTCTGCATGTACAGCACGAATAGCTTTCTCAATATTATCAGATGCATCTTCTACGACAATAATGATTCTTGAAGTTTCCTCCTGTGCATCCATGTTTAGTATGTTTAATCCTGCCTCGCCTACCCTTGCACTTGCTTTTGATGCGATTTGTTGGACTCGCCACATCTCGTCTCCAATAAGTGTGATCACGCCTCTGTTGTAGGTGATGGTGGCCAGTGAATCAAATGCTAGGATGTATCTCTCGTTTCGTTTAACATAGTCTGCATCAAGGAATAGTATTCTTGTAAATTCAATGTCGTCTTTAGTATACGGTGACAGGACAACAAACTCGCTATATCTTTTCACCTTTTCAAGGGAATCAAAGAGGCTCTGCGCAGATACGCTCTCTATTCGTAGAATTGCACAGTTTTTCTTTCCCGTGACAATCTTGAGTGGATGCCCATCCTTACTAGTAGGTCTTCTTTCAATTGTAGTAATCTTTGAAGTATTCATATCTGTAATAATTATTGGAATATCCACACCATTTTCCACTATCTCTTTGATAGCTATGGGATCTAGTATCTTCATTCCAAACATTCCAGCAGTTCTTGCTTCGTTATATGATAGATAAGAAATATCTTCCAATTCTTCTTTTACTACTCTTGGATCAGCAGAAAGCACAGCACTATCTTTCTCAAAATCAATTCTGGTGTTGTATTTATTGTGGAACAATATTCCAAGATCTGCCGCCGTTCTATCAGAACCACCTCTTTCATACGTAGTTATCATTCCGTCAACAGTTTTTCCAATAAATCCTCCAATCGATAGGACATCATTTTTTTCCAATATCGATTCAACTAGGTCTATTTTTTGAGCAGATTCTGCTGGAAGAAAGTTTGCAGATTCTATGTTATCATCAGTTATAATTGGCCATGCATCAAATCCTATCACATCAGATTTTATATTATTACTTTTCAGAACATAGTTCATTACATATGACATCAAAAGTTCTCCGGAAAAAGCCAGTGTACTAGATCTTGTTACATTTGCAAATTCTTTTTTCTCTACAGATTGCTTTATGGCCATGTCTGCCTTTTCTAAAAATGAATCAATTGTTTTCTTACAATCATCCTGATATTTTTTTTCAACAAATTCAAGTATCTTCTGATATGACTTTCTAAGATCCCCTGTACCTGAGTATTCTCCTGATTCTGCCTTTTGACCTATCTTTATTGCAATATCAGTTAACGATCGTTGTTTTCCTTCATGTAATGTAAGCGGAGCCGAAAAGACAGCTACTACCTTTGCGTCTTTTTTTAGTTCATTTATTCTTTTTATAATGAGCGGAATTAAACTACCATCTGTACCTATTGCGCTACCTCCAAACTTTGCAATAACTAGATTTTTCAAAACTTTGATACAACTCTCAAAATCCTAGTATAAAGCATTGCGTAAAAATATACTTCTTACAAAAATTACAATAGCTCTCTCATCATCTCGGATAACTTGTGCGGATCCCTTAATACTATGTTTTATGAAAATAATCGCATGATTCCAAATCAAGGCTTTTTTGAAGAGGAACAACCTCAGGAGATTCAGGGTGGAGAACTTTTCAGGGACAATAACACCAACCACATTCTACAGTTTATTCCAGGTGAAGGATTGGTACATAACGAATACTTTTGCAAAGAAATAACAGGATGCATAAACTTTCAGCAAAACAACTAGATCACAACAATTTCTTTATTATGGCAGCAGCCTTTTGTGCTCCATCATACATTTTTGGATCCCTTTTTTCATTTATCTTCAAAGAGATTAAAGTGTCTAGACGGTAAATATCTTCAAAGGAGAATCCTTCTTTCTTGGCGTTCTTTTCCTGTTCAAAATGTCCCTTAATAGGAATAAAGATTCCAGGAGTTCCATAAGATCTTGTTTCATCTATGGTGGATTTTCCTGCAAGAGAGATGGCAAGATCTGCAGCAAAGATGATCTCATGCAAATTATTTACAAAACCAAGATTTCGTATACCTTCGTTTGAAATTTTAAGTGCTGGACCTGAAACAATTAGTAGATCTGCATCAAGGTTTAGTTTTTTGAAAACTTGGATCGATTTATCAATTAAAAATTTTCCTGCGCTAGTACCACCAACACTTATCACGATTGTTTTTCTGTCAAAACAAAATCTCTTTCTGAGCTCTTCTCTATTATACGAGGTATTTCTAACAATTGGACCCACTCTGATAATATTGTCTTGATCAGACCCATCTTCTGGCACGATAATGACATTGCATTTTTTCATTATTTTCTTCACTGACTTGTTCATCTTTTTTTCTATCAATGATCCAATGCCTCTAACAAAATTTGTCTCAAGAATATCTGTTATCAGCACTGTTTTCAGATTTTCTTCTTGAGCTATAGTAAGAGATGCAAAATCTTCATCACTCACAACAAGTTTTGGCTTCTCTATGTTTATGATATCTGATGAGATCTCTTTACATTTTTTATAGTATGAATAATAATCAAAAAGCCATCTCAAGGGTCTTTTTAGAGTGCCATTTTGAATCTCAAAAACTGGTGGCTTGTATAAGTTTTCCACCTCAAATCCATAGTCAGAAAGCAATTTTGGACCTCCTTCTCCACTTACAAATTTTATCTTGCTTTCAAGATTCTCAGCAATTGCAATATCGCGTGTTGCATGACCTAGCCCAATGGGACTTGAAAAGAAAGTAATCTCAGTCATAGATAAAAATTAACAGTTGACAATTTGTACATTATTCTTTTTAGGAAAAATTCTCAAAGTTTAAATGCATTTTTAATTGGAGCCTTGTTGGGTTCATAGTCCAGCCGGTTATGACGTCGCCCTTACACGGCGAAGATCCAGGGTTCGAATCCCTGTGGACCCA
>JBQTHX010000001.1:0-14729 GCA_052389415.1 Nitrosopumilaceae archaeon | reverse complement strand
TTCCAGCCTGCTGGCATGGTGCCATGTGGGCTTTTTTCAGAAACAACAGGTTCTGGTTCTTCTACTTCCACTCTTTGTTGTTTCAATCTTTCAAGATAGTCTCTTTCATATTCTTCTAATTCTTCATTTCTTGATTTTTTTTGTGAGGAAGATGTTGATTGTGAGGTTGTCGATTCAACTTGCGACACTTTTGGCGGTTCCTCGAATTTTACTGCCACAGTTTCGATAAATTGTTTGTCTGGAGGATGATATGCTAATCGTTGTCTTGTCCTATAATAATTTTCACCAGTATATTTTACAATAGGTGTAGGTGGCTCTATTCTTCTTGGCTCTTCTTTTTGCTTTTGCGGCTCAGGTTCAACTATTACCGGTTCAGGTTCTGGAGCAGGTGGTGCTGGTCGTGAAACTTGAACAGTAACCTGACCTGTGAATTGTTTATCAGGAGGATGATACGCCAGCCTTTGACGCGTAGCATAATATCGATTACCAGTATATCCAGATGAACTTGTATTAGCATATGCTGATGCAACTTCTTGTGTCGAGGAACTCGAACTTTGTGCAACTTCGGCTTTTGGTTTTTGACCCTCCGGTTTTGGCACCGTTGATTTTTGTTGAATTTCTGGTTTAGGTTCAGGCTTTTGCTGAACTTGAGGTTTTGGAGCTGGGGGCGGAGTAGGTTTTGTTTCTGCAGGTTTGGCTTGAGCAGCTAGTGAGTTAAGCTTTGCTTCAAGCTCAGCAATCTTTGCTTCTAAATCAGCTTTAGTTTTGGTAGAACGAGTTTTTTTAGTCGGTTTATCGGTAGACATGTGCTATTTTGTCAGGTAGTTGGACTTTATTTAGATTTTGATCATTATCAGAACAAGCAAGCGTAACATATAGAAGTTTTATAAGAACGACAAATCAAGTAAACCCGTTGGATGATTTTGAAAGAGAGTATCCAGGGTTTGACTGGAAAAATACTCCAGCCTACAAGCATCCTGGCGGAAGAAATTGCCCTTGCCCCAAGCATGAATATATCAGAGAGCAGATAAATATTGCAAAGTCCATAAATCAATCAAGCAAGGAACCAAGTCGCCTTACTTTGAAATTCTGTCCTGATCATTATAGGGTTTATCTAGACGAAGTGGTTCCTGGGATGCCTTTCAAATACAGAATGCTTACAAAGATAGCACTAAAAATTGGCGCAATACAGATTGAGCAACTAAAATACATGCAGTCAGACCAGTGCTTTTATTGCAAGTTTGGATCCGGTGGTCATGATAAGAAAAGTGAGCTTCCTCCGATAAGTTAAACTGGTCCAAGTAAAATTTTTGGCTTATTTGGGGTGTCGTGATGACATTTTTTCCCACATAGGGGACATGTCACTCTGTCTAAAAAAACACATTGGCATATGTGTGACTTGAGATAACTTTCTGCTGATTTGGTGAATTCGCCAGTGCCGTTACAAAATGGGCATTGTGTTTCTAAAAGAACAATCTTTCCTTGCCCATGGCATACAGAACATTTTTGTTGAGTCACTATAATTATTTCTTCTCAAGTCTAATTAAAGTTCTTTTGTGAAAGCTTTTTCTAATCTGTTTGTACAAATCCAGTTAAGCTTATACTGGATGTAAATTCAGTACACTAGTGCCAATTGAAGATCTTGGTGAATTTATAGAAAAGCTAGAAAATGCCGGAGAATTGCGAAGAATAAAAACACAAGTGAATTCAGATTTAGAGATTGCAGAAATTCTGCGAAGAATAATGTATGCAAACGGACCTGCCGTTCTTTTTGAAGATGTTAAAAACCACACCATGCCTGTTCTAGGAAATGCTTTTGGTTCAATGAAAAGATTGGAGATTGGTCTAGAGACAGATGATTTCACCCAGATTGGCCAACGAATTGTAGATATGACAAGGATGGATATACCATCAAGCATTTTTGACAAGATACGAAAACTACCAGAACTTTCAAAGATGACAGATATTGTACCGAAATTACAAAAAAGTGGACCTGTTACTGAGGTGTTTGAAGATGCGCCATCATTTGAAAATATTCCAATTTTAAAATCATGGCCCAAAGACGCTGGAAGATTCATTACTTTTGGTCTCGTTGCGACTAGACATCCTGAAACTGATATTAGAAATCTTGGAGTCTATAGAATGCAAGTCCTTGACAAAACTCACGCACTTATGCACTGGCAAAAACACAAACGTGGCGCCAATCATTATGAGATTAAAAAAGACACTGGGAACAAGATAGAGGTGGCCGTAGTAATTGGCGCAGATCCTGCAACTGTATTTTCAGCAGTTGCTCCAGTTCCTGAAGGACTAGACAAGTATCTTTTTGCAGGAATTGTAAGAAAGACAGGCATCAAAACCGTGAAATGTAAAACAGTTGATCTTGAAGTTCCTGCAAATGCAGAGCTTGTGTTAGAAGGATATGTTGATCCATCAGATATCAGAATGGAAGGTCCGTTTGGAGACCACACGGGATATTACACTCCACAAGAACCATATCCTACTTTTACACTGACAGGCATTATTCGCCGAGAAAAACCGATTTATCTTACCACAATTGTAGGTAAGCCAATCTTAGAAGATGCTTTTATTGGTAAAGTAATAGAGAGGTCTTTTCTACCTTTGATAAAGATGTTCCAACCCGAAGTAGTTGATTTTTCCATGCCAGCTTCAGGATGGTTCCAAGGTATGGCTATCATTTCAATCAAAAAGAGATACCCAGGCCAAGCCAGAAAAGTAATGATGGGATTATGGGGATTGGGACAGCTTGCATTGACAAAAATTTTCATTGTAGTAGATGAGGATGTTAACGTTCACGACATCCACGATGTTATTTGGGCGGTAACAACCAGAGCCGACGCCGCACGTGATATAATGATAGTTAACAGTACGCCAACTGATACTTTAGACCCAGCTTCCCCTTTGGTCAATCTGGGATCCAAACTTGGCATAGACGCAACTCAGAAAAATAAAGAGGAAGGCTATCAGAGGGAGATTCAAGAAGTGGTAAGAGTTGATGAGGATACAAAAAACGTTGTTGATGCCAAGTGGTCTAGCTATGGGCTCTAGTGCATCTGCACTATATTATAGAAATTGTTTCTTTCATGTACTCCATAGCCCATTTGTTTTACTGCATCAATGATTTTTTTTCCTGTGAGTTCAGTAGAACGAGCCCCAGTGCAAGAGACTACCTCTTCTCCAATAAGAGTGCCACCAAAATCATCAGCTCCATATTGTAGTGCCATTTGTGCCATCCCAATTCCATTTGTAAGCCAGGAAGACTGGATATGAGGTATCAATCCATCATACATCATTCTTGATATTGCAATCATCTTGAGAAGCTGAAAGCCTCCGGAAGGATAGGTCACAGTTTTTTCTTGTTGCATCAAAGTATTATTAGGCTCAAAGCTCCAGGGTATAAATGCCATAAAACCTCCTGTTTTTTCTTGCAGTTTTGCAATTTTGATAAAGTGTTTTGCAACGTCATCATTGGTTTCCACATGCCCATACATCATTGTTGCAGAGGCAGGCAATCCTATGCTGTGAGCTTCTTCCATTATCCTTAACCACTGATCACTTGTGATCTTTTTTGGACTAATCAGGTTTTTTACAGAATCTACTAGGATTTCTGCACCAGCTCCAGGGACTGACTGCAATCCTGCTTCTTTTAATCTTGAAAGGACCTCTCTTGTGCTAGATTTTTCAATTCTTGCTATCATATCAATTTCAGAAGCAGATAATCCATGCACCCCAACTTCTGGGAAATTCTTTCTTATTAGCCTGAAAGCATCTTCATAGTACTCAATTCCAAGATTTGGGTTATGACCTCCTTGAATCAAGACTTGAGTAATTTTAAAAACTTCCCACGCTGTTTTAACTCGGGATTCAATTTCTTCTAGCGATACAGTGTATGATTCTACATGTTCTGGTGGTCTGTAAAAGGCACAGAATTTGCAATCAGTAATACAGATGTTAGTATAATTTAATATCATGTTATTCACAAACGAAACATTTTTTCCATATTTTTTCTGAGTTAGATGACCAGCCACCATTCCCATCAAATGAACATCGTTAGATTCAAGGAGTCTTATGCAATCTTCAAAGCTTGGTCTGTGTCCATCGAGTGAGTTCTCAAGAATATCCCCTATTTCAGAGGCATAAAGATCCTTCGTAATCTGACTCAATTTGTTTTTGTTTTTGTTTCATGCTATTTAATCCTTGATAACCTTTCCATCATGATTTCTCTATTTTTGATTAGGACAAGTTGAATTCAATTTTTGTTTTAACGTACCATTTAACAAAAAAGATTTAGAGGTTTGAACAATAAGAAAAATAACATCTCGTAGAGTTTTGAAATAAATAATTATGCAGTAAAGAAAAACAGGAAGAAATATGTTATTAATCGTTTGATTTCCACATTTGGCAGACGGTATTTTTTAACTTTCACTGTAAAAATTATTCAATGACACTAATCAAAGATAGTAATTATGAAAAAGTAACTTCCAACTCAAGTCCTGACTCTAGTCTTAAAGTAGACAAATCTGTTGATTATCGAATAGATCTGCAGACCCTCAGAGACAGAATTGTAAGAGAGTATAGAAAAAATGTAAGATTTGTTGATCACGGATGGACAGTGTTAGAAGATGAAAATCTTGCAAAGTTGGTTCTTGTTACTTTTGCAGATCCGGATAAAAGAAACATCATGAATTGCACTTTAGATAATCCCAGAACAATTACGGAGATATTAGATATTTGTAAGATTCCAAAGACTACAGGTTATAGAATTATCAATTCAATGATAGAAAATCATCTGTTAATTCCAAAAGATCGATCAAAAAGAGGCAGACGAATATTCAGAGAATATGTTTCAACTATAGAAAGCGTACAGATAGAGACGGCAAGAAGATATATTGTTGTAAGAATCAGATTTCTTAAAAATAATAAATATTTATCACCATAATCATTTTACGGATCCTAACCTGATGGGTTTTCATATATTGATATCGCAATACCAAGAAAATCCTAAATCATTTCAATACTTATGAGACTGTCACAATCTGAACACCCGCTATTTTTAAGTAGGGTACAGAAAGGAATATCTCTTAATGGTATCTGGATTACAAATCAGGTTAAATCGAATCTTAAGATCAGGAAAGATGCTTTGCATCCCGATGGATCATGGAATATCAAGTGGACCAATCAAGGGACTAGAAGACCCTCATAATGTAATTTACACATGTCAACATTACGGATTGACTTCAGTTATTGTCAACAGGGGAATTCTTAAAACAATTCCAAAACCACTTGCAATCGGAGTCTTGGTGCATTACTCTAGTAGCACATCACTATCAAAATCTCCAAACAGAAAAATGCTTACAGGATCTGTTGAAGATGCACTTAGACTAGGAGCTGATGGAGTTTCACTTCACATCAATATTGGAGGAAAAGAAGAACCTGAAATGTTAGAACAACTTGGCAAAATGGCAGATGATTGCCACAAATGGGAAATGCCACTTTTAGCTATGATGTACCCAAGAGGAGAGAACATCAAAGATCCACATGATCCAGAAATTGTTGCACATGTAGCAAGAATTGGAGCAGAGATGGGAGCAGATATTGTAAAAACTGTGTATACTGGCGATTATGATTCATTTACAAAAATTGTAAAAAGTACTCCAGTTCCGATAGTGATAGCTGGTGGTCCTAAAGCAAAAACTGACAACGACGTTTTGGAAATGACTGAAGAAGCAATGAAAGCAGGTGCCAAAGGAGTAACATATGGGAGAAACATTTTTGAACACAAGCGACCCGACAGAATGACCGAAGCTTTGGCAGGTATAATATTCAAAAAAGAGACTGCAAAGGAAGCGGCAAAACGACTTGACAAAAAATAGGGAGCTTATAATATCCCCAAAGGTTCCAAGGGGACAGATTGGTAAATTTCTTGTAGGACTTGAAAAAGAAGGAATTAAGGTTGTTAACGTAGATCCTCAGAGTCTAAAGGGGTTAAAGACAAGGCTTGCAACGATACACAGCTCTGAGAGAGCAAATTATGTAATACTAGACAAAATCTCATCACCAAAACCCAAGAATAAAAAGGTCGGCATAAGATTAAGAGTTTTATCAAATAAAGATATTGAGAATATTCTACAGTTTGCAAAGACAGGGATTGATTTTGTAATTGTTGATGTAAAAGATTGGAAAATAATTCCACTTGAAAATATCATAGCAAAACTTCACAAACTACATACCAAAATATTTGCTTTGGCCAATAATTCAGATGAGGTTAGGAAAATGTTTTCCATCTTAGAAATAGGAGTAGATGGAGTGATATTTTCTACCGGATCCATTAATGAGGTAAGTGAAGCCCTAGTCTATCTTGGATCAAAATCTTTCGAGTTAAAACCCGCAAAAATTTTCGAAATAAAAGAAGTAGGAAACGGTGAACGTGTATGTGTTGACACTGCATCCATGCTTCATCGGGGAGAGGGGATGCTAATTGGGAGTAGATCTAACTTTATGTTTCTAGTGCATAACGAATCAGTTGGATCGTCTTTTACTTCACCAAGACCGTTTAGAGTAAATGCAGGAGCTGTTCATTGTTATACCATTTCTCCTGATGGAACAACAAAATACCTTTCAGAACTAGAAACAGGTTCAGAAGTTCTAGTTTTAGATTCAAATGGCAAGGCAAGAAGGGCAACTGTAGGTCGTTCAAAAATAGAAAGCAGACCCATGCTTATGATAAAAGCTCAAGTTGGAAACGAAGTTGGTGGCATAATTGCACAAAATGCTGAAACTATACGGTTTGTAAGACCAAATGGTCATTTGGTGTCTGTTACGCATCTCAAAAAAGGTGATCTTGTGTTAGCACATTGTAAACCCGCTACTGGAAGACATTTTGGGATGGAAGTAGATGATGAATACATTATCGAAAAGTGAATATTTTCATAATACAGAATTCTTTAAATGATTAATTCAAGTTACCCACACATGGTGCCAGAAAATGATAGAGAGACACAGTTTGTCGATCTATGTGTAATTTGCAGACAAGGAATAACTAGAGGTGCATTGGTTTTTGTAAATAACAAGGCATATCATTCTAGTTGTTATGCAGCATTTGGCCAAAAAAGTGGAAGTATTAGACCGGCTTAATTTTTATCAATAATAAGAAAAATTGTCACGCCGTTTCATACGCAACGGTATTGAATTTTGGATGAAATAAAAAATTATTAAAAAAGAATTATCTTCTTTTTATTTTCTTTTTTAGTTGATTTACTTCTGCCATCTCTTCTCTTAGATGTTTTCTAAGAATTGCTTCGTGTTCCCGCTTATGTCTCCAGTATATGTTCATCATTCCTTGTCTTGTTTTTGCCTTTTTTATTGCAGAAGTATATTTTCTGTGGCTATTTTCAACGCTTCGGAAATAGCTTTTGGTATTTGATGTAACCACGATTTGATTCAGAGAGTTTCGTAGATAACCTTTACGATCTCCGGATCAGATGTCAAGGGGTTCTGGTCTCTTCCAATATGGAACTAGTTGCATGCTTCTAAGGGATGGCAGTTGGGCTGTTCGCTTCTGGGCTATTTTTACATACTTGGCAGACTTGTCTAATCCGATATACTTTCGCTTGAGAAACCTGGCCATCTTAGTTGTTTGACCGCTTCCAACAAATGGATCTAAAACCAGATCTCCTACGTTACTATACAACTGAATCAATCTGTAAGGGATTTCTTCTGGGAAGGCAGCTGGATGAAACTTTCTATAACTTGGTGGAACAGGGGCGATATGCCAAACAGATTTTGCGGTTTCTTTTTTCATCAAGTCATTAATTTTTAATTTGCTTTTTTTGTCCTTGATGTTAGAAAATGGCGGTTTTCGAAGAATAATAATTTGTTCGTGCATTATATTTGGATAGTAATATGTTGGATATGGGTGTTGTACTGTCACTCTGAATCTTTTTTTTCCACCTGTAACTTTATTCCAAATAATTTCTTCAAAAAATTTCCATCCAATCTCTTTTCTTGTTAGTTCGACAAGCAAGATAGCAGGCAATGGATGTTTTATTTTTCCCTCTACAAGTTCGTTCCCAATAACTATACAACAATAGCCACCTGGTTTTGTGACCATGTATACCTGAGAAAATACTTCTTTCATTTCATCAACCCAGCTATCAAGTGACACACCTACAGTTCCTCGGTACCATTTGTTCGAAGTTTGATGTTCTTGGTAGTTTATTGCATTATGATATGGTGGTGAAGTTACAGTAAGTGTAACTTTGTCCCTGCCTATTTTTGATAGATTACGAGAGTCTGCCTTTACAATAGAGTTTGATTTCCACATGAAAATCATAATTTGGCTATCTATTTAATATTTGAAATTTTGACACAAAATGATTTAATAAAACAGATAAAACTAGAATTCTTTTTAGTATTTCTTACTGGGTTTTTCCCCAAATGCGTTGAACAAACGCCTTTATTTTGTAATTTCATACCCAAAATATGGTAAATAAGACCTGTGTTGCTCTAGCAGAATCAAATCCAGAGAAATTACACAGAGTTTTAACAAAAGCATTAAAGAGATCAGATTATGCAGAGCTACGATTTGATTTTATGAAGCCAGCCAAGATTCCAATTGCATTGGAGCTTGTAAAAAAAGATTTGAAAAGATGCGTTTGTACTCTAAGACCAAGATCTGAAGGAGGCAAGTTTTCTTCTGATGAAAAAGACAGGATTTCCATACTAAAGTTAATTGCAGAATACAATCCTTGTCTTCTAGATGTTGAATATAACACCATAAGAAAAAACAAGAACCTGAACCAATTTCTAAAAAGAACAAGAACTGATTTGCTTATCTCGTGGCATGAATTTAAAAAGACTCCCAATGAGAATTTATTGAAAAAAAAGTTAAGGCAGATGACCAAGTTTTCAAAAAATATCAAGATTGTTACGACAGCAAATGCGATAGGTGATTCCATGAAGGTATTATCTTTGTACAAGAATCTGCCAAAAGACCAGCGACTTATCGCCTTTGCCATGGGGGAAGCTGGGCGCATGTCAAGGATCCTTTGTACTCAGTTTGGCAGTCCCTACACATATGTCTCACTTGGTAAACCTATTGCGCCAGGACAGTTTAGCCTAGATGAAGTTAAATCAATCTTCAAATTGAAAAAATAATAGCATGACAAAGACATACGCTGTAATAGGCGATCCAATTGATCATTCGCTCTCACCTGCCATACACAATGCTGCCTTTGCCTTTCTTGGCATGGATTGTACATACATTGCATATCGAATTCCAAGAGGAGAGTTGGCTGAAGGAATTGATGCGTTAAAGCGTATCAACATTGCAGGATTTAATGTGACAATACCACACAAGATTGAAGTGATGAAGTTTCTTGATGATACAGACGAAGATTGCAGAACTATCGGAGCTACAAATACGGTTAACAATGAAAATGGAAAATTAAAAGGATACAATACGGACATAGATGGTTTTTTGGAACCGATAAAACAAAGAAACCAAAGCTGCAATGGTGCCAACGTATTGCTCATTGGTGCAGGTGGAGCCGCCAGGGCCATTGTGGCAGCATTTGCAAAAGAAAAGGCTCACAAAATCACAATAGCAAATAGAACTAGAGAAAAAGCAGAGGAACTTGTTAAATTTGCCAACAATCTAGGGTTGGGATCTGAATATACTGATCTAACCAACGCAGGCGAGATTGCTGGAAATTTCAATTTCATCGTAAATGCAACCTCGGTTGGTATGAAAAATAATATCAGCCCCATATCTACAAGAAAGATAAACAAGAATTGTATAGTTTACGACATAGTTTACATGCCAGTGGATACAGAATTACTTGAACAGTCAAAAAAACAAGGTGCGACCATCATATATGGTTGGGAGATGCTTCTTGCTCAAGCAATGCGTTCCTTTGAGATCTGGACAAAAAGAAAAGCGCCTTATGAAGCAATGAAGCTAACACTTTTGGGGAGATTTTAGAATGCCAACAGCAAAGGCAGTTATGCATGGTGCAGTCTCAATTGTAAATGCTATTGCCACAGGAAAAGGTGCAACGCTTGGAATTTCGCTAAATGTAGAATCAATCATAGAAGCGACTCAGGGAACTGGTATTGTCTTTGAAAACAAAGAATCTAGCCTAAGCTCACGCTTGATAAAAAGCGTCATAGAAAAAGCTGTGCCAAAACAGGAACTGGAAAAATCCAAACTAAGAATCTCGCTTAAATCTGAAATACCATCAGGATATGGATTGAAAAGTTCTAGTGCAATTTCTTCAGTAATATCTTTAGCTTGTGCCAAACTATTCAGACCACAGATAGATGATCTTGAAGTTTTAAGACATGGTGTGGAAGCTTCCATTGAATCCAAAGTAAGCATTACTGGAGCATTTGATGATGCTTGCGCTTGCTATTTCGGAGGCTTTGTTGTTACGGATAATCTTGGATTGAAAATTGTAAAATCTGAAAAAGCCCCAGAAGATCTAACAGCTATCATATTCATTCCAAAATCAAGAAAGAGGGGAAATGTTGCCAAGCTAAAGATTCTTGATAAGGTCTTTGCACAGGCATGGTCACTTGCTAGCAATTCAGATTATTGGAACGCTATGATACTAAATGGCCTTGCAACTTCAACCATACTAAATTCTGATCCTAGAATTCTTACAGATCTTATAGAAGCAGGAGCACTTGCAGCATCAGTTTCAGGTAATGGGCCATCGATTGCAGCAATTGCAAAAAAAGGAAACGTCGCTAGTGTGAAAAAAGCTTTCATGTCGCGTGATGGCGAGGTTAAGATTTCTGATATCAACAACAAAAAGGCTGAAGTTTATGAGATGTAAGATAGAAAAATCAAGGCTTTCTGGAAGGATATACTGTCCTCCCAACAAAAGTTACACGCATAGGGCCATATTTTTATCGTCTCTTGCAAAAGGTCAAAGCAAGCTAAGTAATGTCTTGCTCTCAAGAGACACTATTGCCACAATAAATGCGTGCAAAAACTTTGGTGCAAAAATCATTATGGATGGGTCCAACTTAACTATAGAAAGTTCAGGGGAGATAAAATTACAGAACCTCATCATCGATGCCTCAAACTCTGGAACAACAATTAGAATAGCTGCTGCAATTTCCTCGCTTTCTGAAGATAAAGTTACCTTAGACGGAGATTCTAGTCTTAGAAAAAGACCAATGCAGTTATTGCTGGATGCATTGCAATCAATTGGAGCAAGATGTTCCTCTACTGGAGGAAAACCACCAATAATCATACAAGGAAAAATTCGTGGGGGTGAGATCAGGATACCTGGTTCGGTATCTAGCCAATTCGTTTCTGCTTTAATGATTGCAGGACCAAAAACAGAAAATGGAATAACATTAAACATCGAGGGTTATCTAGTATCAAAACCGTATCTTGATGCAACCATCTCTTCAATGAAAAAATTTGGAGTTTCTGTAGAAATTCTTTCTCCATATAAAAAATACAAAATTCCCCGACAAGATTATGTACCTACAAATTTTGTAATACCCTCTGATTTTTCTAGCATGGCGTTGCTCTTGTCTGCAGGAGTACTCCTTGGAGAGAACTTTGAGGTACATGCTTCTATTGACGACTTGCCACAGGGAGACAGAGAGATAATATCGCATCTTCAAAAGATGGGTGTTAGAGTAAACATTAAGGATGACATCATTACAGTAACCAGTCCACCAGTACTAGAGGGTGGAAGGTTTGATTTGTCAAATACGCCTGATCTATTGCCGGCAATGGCAATTCTTTCACTCAAGTCTGGAAAACAAATCGATATTTACAATGTAAAACACGCAAGATACAAAGAGACAGACAGAATTGCCATACTAGCACGAGAACTAGCAAAACTTGGGATTAAGGTGCAAGAAAAGGAAGATGGCATAATTCTCGAATCTGCATCAAATCTAAAAAGTGCTGATCTTGACTCTTCGGATGACCATAGACTGTTTATGGCTTTTTGCATAGCTGGGATGTATGTTGGCAACTGTACTGTATCTGATTCAGAATCAGTCGATGTTTCTTTTCCTAGTTTCATAAAGGACATGAACAATGTAGGTGCAAAGATTCTTTCACAATAGGTTTTGAATATTGCTTTTTAGTTTCAAAATCAAGAGTTAAGATGCATTAGTGATGAAGCATCATAGACAAGAAAATTGTGATTTTTATCATAGAAGAATTATAAGCATCGAACAAAGAATTTTATGTAATGCTTGGAAGTTCGATTGGAGAAAGATTTGGTTTTACTAGTTTTGGTGAAAGTCATGGACGTTGTGTAGGAGCTGTTGTTGACGGGTGTCCTGCGGGACTAGAACTAGAAGAAAAAGACATACAAAAGATGCTTGATCTTAGAAAACCAGGACAGTCGTTAGTTTCAACACAACGAAAAGAAGGAGATGTTGTAGAGATACTCTCAGGCGTATTTAGGGGATATACTACCGGAGCTCCAATTGCAATGATAATTTGGAATCAAGATCAGCATTCCAAAGATTATGAAGAGTTGATGCGAAAACCAAGACCAGGACACTCTGACTATCCAGCATGGGCAAAGTACAAAGGGTTTAATGATTTTCGTGGAGGTGGAAGGTTTTCTGGCAGACTAACTGCCACATTTGTAATGGCAGGAGCAATTGCAAAAAAATTGCTTTCAAAAACTATTGGAGTTGATACCTATTCTTATACAAAACAGATTGGCAACATAAAGATGAAATCAAATGCGGACCAAAAAATGAAAAAAGAGATTTATTCAAACGAAGTAAGATGTCCTGACAAAGCTGCAGCACAAAAGATGCGAACAGCAATTCTTGCTGCAAGAAAGAATGGAGATTCGCTTGGAGGAGTAATCGAGTCCATAACTACCAATATTCCCGTAGGACTAGGTGAGCCAATATTTGGATCATTAGAGTCTGACCTATCAAAGGCCTTGTATTCCATTCCTGCTGTAAAAGGAGTTGAATTTGGCTCTGGATTCTATGGTTCTACTACCAGCGGATATGCAAATAACGATCCCTACATGATTAAAAACGGAAGGATTGTTACAAAGACTAACAATTCCGGTGGAATATTAGGTGGACTGTCAAATGGAATGCCAATTGTTTTGCGTGTTGCATTTAAACCAGCTTCATCCATTGCAAAAAAACAGAACACAATTGATCTCAAGACAAAAAAAGCTGCGTCTCTTATTGTTACGGGACGACATGACCCATGTGTTGTACCAAGAGCACCGCCTGTTGTTGATTCTCTAGTTTCTGTAGTTTTGGCAGATCATGCCATAAAATCAGGTCTCATTCCACCCGTACTGAGATAGAAATGTCAGAGATAGACAAACTGCGTGACCAGATGGATAAAATTACACTTGACATGGTTCGCCTCTTAAAAGAAAGAGCCGAGATCTCAAAAAAGATTGGAAATGTAAAAAACAATCTACACTTGAGTATTGCAAGCGAAGAAAGAGAGAGTCAACTTAGAACCAAAGTCATCTTGCTTTGCAAGGAGATAGGATTAGATGAAAAGATTGCCACGATGTTTTTAAATTTTCTTTTAAACCAGTCCATAAAAATCCAGTCAATCAACAAGCAAACACATCTGTCTGTCTTTTTGAAAGCAAAATCTTTGGAAAGACAAGGAAAAAAAATAATACATATGGAAGTTGGTGAGCCAGACTTTTTGCCACCAAAGATAGTAAGAGAATCGCTTGCCAAAGTCTATGACATGGGATTTACAAAATATGGCGACTCAAAAGGAATGTCAGAGTTTCGAGATGCTCTTGCAAAAAAAAATATGGACAGATACCATACAAACATCAAGTCAGACAACGTGATGATCTCCCCTGGAGCAAGATTTTCAGTATTTTTGACGATATCTGCACTTTTGAATCCTGGAGACGAAATGATAATTATCGAACCTGCATGGCCTGCATATGCAGAAAATGCACTAAACTCTGGAATCAAGATACGAACCATTCAGACATCACTTGAGAACAGGTGGGAGCCGTCGATAAATCAAATGGAAGACATGATAAATCCAAATACAAAGATGATTGTTCTAAACTATCCAAACAATCCTACTGGAAAGATACTGCCAACAAAACTACAAGACGAGATTGTTCAGATGGCTATCAAAAACAATCTCTACATACTAAGTGACGAGATTTACTCTGACTATGCATATACTAATTGGAAGAGTGTCCTTTCATACGAGTATGAAAGGAGCATAATTACACAGTCATTTTCCAAGTCTCATGCGATGACTGGCTTTAGGATTGGATATGCAATATCACGACCTGAGATAATAGAAAGGATGGCCAAGCTTCAGGCTCTATGTATCACAAATGTGGCTGAGCCAATCCAATATGTTGCCTTGAAGGCACTGGAATCGGATACAAGCGATAATACTAAAACCATGAAAAACAGACTAGAACTATTGGTAAATATGGCTAAAAAAATGCAATTAGATTTTGTAGCACCTGATGGAGCAATGTACTTGTTTTGTAAAGTTCGAAAAGAGAATTTTAACTCTGCTGATTTTGCCAACCAACTTTTAGACCAAGGAGTAGCAATTGCTCCTGGAGAAGCGTTTGGAAATTATCAAAACTTTGTAAGAATCTCTGCTTGTCAACCAGAAAAATTACTAGATAACGGAATGCAAATAATTGAAAGGGCTTTGAATAAATGAAGAAAAAAATTGCCATAAT